>UQMD01000038.1 GCA_900542155.1 uncultured Collinsella sp. | reverse complement strand
CCTGCGCAAGACGGAAAGCACATTAAGTGCTTTCCTTTGCGTGCGGAACTCGCGATAAAGTTCATATGCGCCGCCCGGCTCCCGCGGCTCTCAGGGGCAACTTTCAAGCAAAAACTGTCGTTGGGTAAAGTCCGAGGTTAGTGGCGTTTTATACCGAGAAATTCAAAAAAAGTTGAAAATTCATTACATATTTGCGTTGACTTTAGGTAACTAAAGTTTCATACTGCGTTTCATCCACTGGGGGATGTGAACCGCACGGATCGTTCGCATCATGATTGAAGAGGATTTCTTAGACATGTTCACGCTTCAGCTAAACATTATCAGCGTAGTAATTATCTGATGCGGGTTAGCACATACAGCTAGCCCGTACGATAACGGGCGGCTGATGAAGATGAGGGCCGTCGAGCGCAACCGACGGCCCTCATTTTTTATGTCTGGGAAGTTCTTTTTAGAGGAGGAAATGTAATGAACGGAGTTTTGCTCATGGTTGTGGCCGCGGCGGTGCTCGCCTGCGGCTATCTGGGCTATGGCCGATGGCTGGCCAACAAGTGGGGCGTTGACAAAGAAGCCCTCACGCCGGCCAAGCGCATGAAGGACGGCAAGAGCTTCTCGCCTGTCTCCGCCTTCACCGCGTTCTCGCACCAGTTCAGCTCGATCTGCGGTGCCGGCCCCGTCACGGGTACGATCGTCGCCATGGCCTTTGGCTGGCTGCCCGTCGTGCTCTGGGTCCTCGTCGGCGGCATCTTCTTTGGTGCCGTTCACGACTTTGGTGCCCTGTACGCTTCGATGAAGAACAACGGCAAGTCGCTCGCTCAGCTCATCGAGAAGTACATCGGCAAGACTGGCCGTCGCCTGTTCCTGCTGTTCTGCTGGCTGTTCTGTATCATCGTCATCGCCGCTTTCACCGACATGGTCTGCAAGACGTTCATGTTCACCTCGGTCGTTGACGCTTCTGGTGCTGCTACCGGTGCCATCGACTTCACCAAGTCCTATGCCGCCGGCTGCGCCGGCACCATCTCCATCCTGTTCACCTTCGTCGCCATGGCCTTTGGTTGGGCCCAGAAGAAGTTCAACCTCACCGGTGCTGCCGAGTTCGTTACCGGCGTGGTGCTCATGGTTCTCATGTTCGCCGTCGGTATGCAGTTCCCGGTCTATCTGGACAAGTTCCAGTGGTTTGCCGTCGTCATGGTCTACCTGGTCTTTGCCGGCGCCATGCCCATCCAGATGCTCAAGACCCCGCGCGACTACCTCACCTCGATCATGATGATCGTCATGATCGCCTGCGCTGTCCTCGGCATCGTCGTCCTGGGTGTTAACGGCCAGGCCACCATCACCGCTCCGGTCTTTACCGGCTTCTCCAGCGCTTCCGGCATGATGTTCCCGGTCCTGTTTGTCTCCGTTGCCTGCGGTGCTCTCTCCGGTTTCCACAGCCTCGTTTCTTCTGGTACCTCCTCCAAGCAGGTCGAGAAGGAGCAGGACGCCGTCAAGGTTGGTTATGGCGCCATGGTCGTCGAGTCCTTCGTCGGCATCCTTGCCATCATCGTTGCCGGCATCATGTTCTCTGACATGAACACCGCCGGTACCGGTGCCCTCAACGCCGGTGTCGCTTCCACCCCGTTCCAGATCTTCGCCGCTGGTATCTCCCGCGGTATGCAGGCCTTCGGTGTTGATGGCACGCTTGCTACCGTCTTCATGACCATGAACGTCTCCGCTCTGGCCCTGACCTCGCTCGACGCCGTCGCCCGCATCGCCCGCACCTCGTTCTCCGAGTTCTTTGCCCAGACCAACGACGCCCTGGCCATCGATTCCAAGACTGGCTACATGAAGGTTCTCGGCAACCCCTGGTTCGCCACGGTTGTCACCCTGCTCCCCGGCCTCGCTCTCGCCTTTGGCGGCTATGCCAACATCTGGCCGCTCTTTGGTGCCTCCAACCAGCTCCTCGGCGGCATGACCATGATCACCCTCGCCGTGTTCTGCAAGTGCACCGGCCGCAAGGGTTGGATGCTCTACGTGCCCGTTGTCTTCCTGCTCTGCTGCACCTTCACCTCGCTGGTCCAGAGCGCCATGGGCTGCATGACCGCCGTCCAGGCCTACGGCTTCTTCGGCACCATCCCGGCTACCGCCACCACGGCTGCCGTCTCCGTCGCCGCCACCAAGGGTCTGCAGCTCGTCTTTGCCGTCCTGCTGATGGTCCTGGGTCTCATCGTTGCCGTCAACTGCCTCAAGGAGTTCTTCGGCAAAGAGGCCGGCTCCATGCCCGACGAGGAGCCCGAGTGGTCCGAGATGGGCAAGGCCGAGTACGGTCGCGCCGCTGCCGCTGAGGCTCCTGCCGACGCCGAGGCCGCTAAGGCGTAATCGACCTTACGAATCGAACGTCACATCTATATGACTCGGAAAGACCGGGTCCGCAATCAAGCGGACCCGGTCTTTTTTCTTGTGAGAACAGGTGATGCAAGGGTGTTCTCGCAGATGTTTTGCGTGGACAAGGGCGTGCGTTGTACCATATAGACGTATATGTGTACATATGAAAGGGGCCCCGTGGCCAAGACGGTATATTCCGATAACCAAAACAATGTCGATGCCCTGGCTGAGCGTCTGAGCAGCCAGACGTCGCTTTCTGCCGAGCGTGCCAAGCTGGTTGCCTACGACCTACTCTGCCGCAAAGCACTCAAGATCAAATCGAGCGCGCTGGCGCAGATTTTCCGCTCCGTCGATAAGGAATGTGACACCAAGGCGATGCGCGATGAGCTCATCGCGGCGAAGATCGTCACCAAGATCGAGGGCAGCGGCGTTAACGGGCGCCCAGCGTTCTATACCATCAATGCCGAGATTCGCGATGTCCAGGAGCAGCCTGTCGAGGCTACCGAAGAGGCTGGTGCTGAGGATTCCGTTGAGACGGCTACCGTGGAAGAAACTGCTTCGCGCGAGCATATCGATACCGATGAGCTGCTCGATGAGAACGTCGTTCGCGCTTTTACCGCCAAGGCGGGTCGCGGCGGCTTTGGCGGGGGCGGCAAGCGCGATGCGCAACGCCGCGCTCAGCAGGAGCGCTTCCGTCGCGCCGTTGCTCAAAAGGATGAACTTGATACCGAGGCTGTTGAGACCGAGGTTGCTGCCGAGTCGCAGAAGCCCGCGAAGGAGCAAAAGCCCGTGGAGGCCCAAGAGCCCAAGCGTCGTCGCGGTGCTCACTTTAAGACTGCGCAGCAGGATGTCGCGCATGAGGTTGAAGAGCCTTTCGAGGTTGCAGACGATGTAGAGGAGTCTGCCAAGAGGGCTCCGGGTTCGTGTCGTCCCGGCCGCGGGTTTGCGGGACGCGCGTATCCCGTAAAGCGTCAGGAGAAGGGCGAGCCAGCTCCGACCGCTCAGGCCGAGAAGATCGAACAAGCCGAGAAAACCGTTGAGCCGGCGACTCGCGAGCAGCGACCTTCCGAGTCGCAGCCTGCGGCTGACATCGAGGCCAAAGCTCGACAGTCCGCTGATAAGCAGGAGGGGGAGAGCGCCTCAAGCAAGCCCCGTCGCCGCCGTCACCGCGGCGGTCGTGGCTCAAATGCCGAGGCCGCGGCCGAGAAGGCGGCGACACAAAACAGAGATGAGAAGGCCGAGACTCCGGTGGATCAGGTCAAGCGTCAGCCGGCGAAGGAGACTAAGTCTGATCGTCCGCAAATGCACTCGTCTGCGCCCAAGCAGGAACGCAATACCCGGGCAGATTCCAAGCGTAAGCCCCATGCACAGGCTGAGCCTGCCGCAGCTGATAATGCTGCCCAGCGGTCTGAGCCGACCGTCCACGGCGAGGTCTCGGCGTTTGCCCTGGCCCGCGTTCTGGGCAGGCAGCTGCTCAGGGTCGTCCCCACGCCCACGGCGCTCTCCAAGATCAAGGAGCAGCAGACCCAGATTGTAAGGGTTGAAGGCAAGGACGGTAAAAAGACGCCGCAGCGCACTCAGCACAACGAAATGTCCAATCGCAAAATCGCCGAGGAGATTGCGATTATCCAGGCATGGATTGAACAGAACCGCGGTGCCGATACGCCGGTTGCCTCGCGTCGCCAGCGTGCCTACCAGATCTTCAACGACGAAAAAGCCTTCGACGGCAAGCATGGTGAGCGTCTGATCAGGCGCATGACCGAAAAGGGCATCAGTATGCAGGCGATCAAGGTCGCCCCCAACCGTCCTGTGCACTTTACGGGCTTCTTTACGCTGGGCGCCGACAAGCCGTTCATTATGGTCGAGAACCTGGATACCTACGACGAAATCGTCAAGCTTCTGCGTGGCCGCAAACATGCCAAGCTTTTTGGCACTAAGGTGGGCGGCGTGATCTTTGGCGGCGGGTGCAAGGCGAGTGTCTCTCATGCGCTGGATGATTATCTGGCCGAGATCGGCTACCGCTTTAACTATATCTACTACGTGGGCGATATCGATCGAGAGGGTGCGCGCATCGTCGAGCAGGCTCGCAACGCCAACGTCGTTGAGATTCGCCTGCATGCCGGCATGTATCGCGCCATGCTTGCCGAGCACAAGCGTCGCATGAAGGCCGGCGGCGAGTGCGAGCCCGCGGCTGCCAACCAGGGCGTGCCGCAGAACCTTGCCGCTACGATCAAGGACCTGCCCATGGTCACGCGCGTGCAGTTCCGCAATGTGCTGCGCGAGGGCGGGCGCATTCCGCAGGAGATTCTGATGACCGCCGACTATCGGGATGGTGACTCGGGAAGCTTCGACCGCATGCTGAACAACTAAATTCCGCCGGCCCCGGGAGAGCGGGGACACCGGCTTAGGTTTCCTGCTCTACAGTCCTGCTCAC
>UQMD01000037.1 GCA_900542155.1 uncultured Collinsella sp. | reverse complement strand
ACCTATGACGTTCTGATTCGTAGTCAGACCCTCTATCCAGCTGAGGTAACGCCGCAGCGCAAGACATATAAAACCACTTTAGTTCGTTAGAGTCAAGCAAAATCTCAAACTTTTTTCGCGCGGGCCGCAATTTGTCACGCTGCACCACAAGCATCAGCGCTTCTTGTGCGATCGATTGGCTTCTCAATCACATCGAACCCGGCGCCAAGCTCCCCCAGAAACGAACGCACCCGTTGGGCACAGTCGTAGTCGGCAAACGAGATACCCAGCATGCGCGCCACCTGGTTAGAAGTTCCCACCTCATAAAACCGCTCAAGCGCCACAAGCCCCTCATGCGCCACAAACGTCTCGACCACATGCGGCGACTCCTCATAGCACCATTGCGTCAATGGTCCCTCACTCGTCTGCCGAATCACCAAGCCACCCATACCCGACGGCTCGCACGTTACCAGCAGGTGTTCCCCGCCCTCATCGCTCTGGAACAAAACAACCCGCTCGTCGAACAGCTCCATCACATCCCCTTTCTCTTGCTCTTAGTTAGCAAAAGCATAGCAGGTGGATACATGTATACAGAACATTTGTTCGTGTGTTTTCTATCGAGCTGTCCGCACGGCATGGTATAGCCGTACACAAAAAGGGCGCCCCAGAAAGGAGCGCCCTTATAACTCGTTTATGCAGTCAACCTACGCGACCGGCTCGATCTTCTCGAGGCCGCCCATGTAAGGACGCAGTACCTCGGGAATCGTGATGCTGCCGTCAGCGTTCTGGTAGTTCTCCAGAATGGCGGCCATGGTGCGGCCAGCCGGCAGACCGGAACCGTTGAGGGTGTGCAGGTAACGCGAGCCCTTGAAGTTCTCGGGGTCGCGATACTTGATGTTGGCGCGACGGGCCTGGAAGTCGCCGCAGTTGGAGCAGGAGCTGATCTCCTTGTAGGCGTTGTAGCTCGGCAGCCAGACCTCAACGTCATAGGTCTGACGGGCAGAGAAGCCCAGGTCGCCGGTGCACAGGCTAATCACGCGATACGGAAGGCCCAGCTGCTGCAGCAGGTACTCGGCCTCGGCGGTCATGCTCTCGAGCTCCTCGTCGGACTCCTCCGGCTTGGCAAACTTGACCATTTCGACCTTGTCGAACTCGTGCTGGCGGATGATGCCGCGGGTGTCGCGACCAGCGGAGCCGGCCTCCTCGCGGAAACAAGGGGTGAAAGCGGTGTAGCGGCGCGGCAGGGTGTCGGCGTCGAGAACCTCACCGGCGTGCAGGTTGGTGAGCACGACCTCGGCGGTGGGAATCAGGAAGTTATCGCCCGAGACGTGATAGGCATCGTCCTCGAACTTGGGCAGTTGGCCCGTGCCAAACATGGTCTGACGCTTGACGACGATGGGCGGCCACCACTCCTTAAAGCCACGGCTGGTGTGCGTGTCGAGGAAGAAGTTGATGAGGGCACGCTCCAGACGGGCGCCGGCGCCACCGAGAACGGTGAAGCGGCTGCCGGAGAGCTTGTTGCCGCGCTCAAAGTCGAGGATATCGAGGTCGGTGCCCAGATCCCAGTGCGGCTTAAAGTCGAAGTCGAACTCGCGCGGGGTGCCCCAGCGACGGCGCTCGATGTTCTCGTCCTCATCCTTGCCAAACGGGGTTGCCTCGCAAGGGATGTTGGGCAGGTGAGCCATGAAGTCATACTGCTCCTGCTCGAGAGCGCCTCGGCGCTCGGCCAGACCGTCAATCTTCTCGTTGACGGCGCGCACGGCCTCCTTGGCGGCCTCGGCCTCGTCCTTCTTGCCCTCCTTCATCAGGGCGCCGATCTTCTTGGACTCGGCATTACGCGTAGCCTGGAGCTCCTCGACCTCGGTAATGACGGCGCGACGCTCATCATCGAGCTCAAAGAACTTCTCGCGATCCCAAGACGTCTGGCGATTAGCCATGGCGGTATCGATGGCATCGGGGTTCTCGCGAACAAACTTGATATCAAGCATTAGATCCTCCGGCGATATACATTCCACTTAGGTTGCAACCTTGTACATGTATGGGCAAGTATATACTTATGAGCGTTTACGACCCAACCCAACTACGCAAGAAGGCACCCAATGGACGCAGTTTTTTCCTTTTTGTTTGGCACCCGCACCGGTTTTGCCATCCTTTTCGCCGGCGGCATCCTGCTGTTTGCGATTCTTGCCTTTGTAATGGAGAAGCGCACCCATAAGATGTATGTCGACCGCGGCCCCAAGTCCGAGGACGAAGAAGACGGCTTCTGGGACTAACCTGCCAAAAAGGACAGGTTTATTTTGTCGGTTTTTATCTGGGCAAACGCAAGCGCCTCACAACTGGAATTGAGCCAGTTGCGAGGCGCTTTTCGTACATACGACAAAACCGCAGGAAAAACCTGCCATAATAAACCTGTCCCTAAATGGCAGGTTTTACTGGAGAGTGGCATCGATGGCCTTGACCAGGGCGCTGCGCATACCGGCGTCCTCGAGCGCAACGACACCCTTAATAGTGGCACCGCCGGGCGAGCACACGGCGTCCTTCATGGCAGCAGGATGTTGACCGGTTGCAAGCTGTAGCTTTGCCGTACCCAGCACCATCTGGCTCACAATGCGATAGGCATCGGCGCGCGGGATACCGTGCTTGACGGCTGCGTCGCCCAGGGCCTCGATTGCCATGGCGACAAATGCCGGAGCGCAACCGCCCACAGTGCCGCCCACAAACAGCAGGCTCGAATCGAGCTCGACCACCGTGCCAAGCTTTCCGAGCAGACCGAGCACCGCGACACGCTGCCCATCGCTAAGCGTGGAAGCCTTCTCGCAGACGATAACGCCCTCACCCACCGAAACCGGCGTGTTGGGCACCGTCGAGATGTGAGCAACACCTGGCAGGACCTGTTCCCACTTGGCACTATCCCAGGTCCAGGCGACCGAAAGGACGACCTTGTCGGCAAGCGCGTCCTTGAGTGGAGCGAAGACCTTCTCAATCATGTACGGCTTGACCGCCGCAACCACGATATCGGACGCAGCAACAACCTCCGCCGCATCATGGCAGGCAGCCATGCCCCGCGCCTCGCAACGCTCGACCAGAGCATCGTAGCGGCCTGCGCAGGCGCACATGTCGCCCGCGGCCACGCCGGCGGCAATCCAGCCATCGGCCATAGCGCTCGCCATATTGCCAAAACCGACAAATCCGATCTTCATATCACACAGTCCTCTCAGATGCGTTCCTCAAAACGAAAGCCATTGTCCCACGCTATTGTTTCGTATTGCCGACCTACTTGTGATACGGCTCGCCACGGCTGATCTTGCAGGCGCGGTAGATCTGCTCCAGCAGCACCACGCGCGCCAGGTTGTGCGGCAAGGTAATGCGCCCAAAGCTGAGCATCTCGTCGGCGCGGGCGCGCACGGCATCGCTCACGCCGTCCGATCCGCCGATTACAAAAGCGATGTCGCTGTTGCCTCGCAGCATGAGGTCATCGAGACGGGTCGAGAGCTCCTCACTCGAACGCTCCTTGCCCTCAATGGCCAGCAAGATCACATGCGCTCGAGGCGGCAGGGCTGCAAGTATCGCCGCCCCCTCCTTGTCGCGCGCGGCATCCACGCCGCCCGCCTTGGCCGGATCGATATCGGCAACCTCGCGCATATCCACCTTGGCATAGGCACCTAGGCGCTTGGTGTACTCAGCGCACGCGTCCTTCCAAAAGCGCTCCTTGAGCTTACCGACGCAAACGACGGTGTATTTCACGCGCGTCTACTCCTTCGAATCGTTTTGAACTTTGCCGGCGGCCAGCATCTGCTCGAACATCGAGGCCGACTGCGAAAAGTCGCTCGGCAGCACGACCGTCGAGGTTTTACCCGTGCGAGCGAACTCCGTCATCATCTCGGACCACTGCGTAAACATGAACAGCTGGTTGGCCTCATCGTTGCCGACGCCCGTCTCCTGGATGATCTCGAGCGAATCTTTGATGCCCAGCGCAATGGCCTTGCGCTGGTTGGCGATGCCCTCGCCAGCCTTTTCCATTGCCTCGGCCTCGGCGGTCGCCTCGGTAACGCGCTTGATGCGATCGGCCTCGGCGAGCTCCTGCGCAGCGGCGCGCTTTCGCTGGGCGGCATTGATGTCGTTCATGGAGTTCTCGACCTCGGTCGGCAGCGCGATCTTGGTGATAAGTGTCGACACGAGGGTGAAGCCGTAGGCGGCCATTTGCTCGGACACGGTGGCGTTAACGTCCTTGGCGATATCGTCTTTTTTGGCAAAGACCTCATCGAGCGTGTAGACGGGGATGGAAGAGCGCAGGGCATCGGTGATGAAGTCACGCATTTGGTCGACGGGCTCCTGCAGCATGTAGTAGCTCTTGTAGATGCCCGAATCTGCCGGGCCGGCGCCCATGTCATAGCTCACGTGGTACTGAGCAGAGACCTCAAGACCGATAGTCACGTTGTCCTGGGTCTTAACGTCGATGCCAAAACCGTTTTTCATGGTGCGCAGACTCACCGTAGCGGCTTTGCGGTCGATCACGGGCACCTTCATGTGGAAGCCCGCGTTGACGATGCGGTTGAACTTGCCCAGGCGCTCGATGATCACAGCGTGCTGCTGTTCAACGACATAGCAGGCGTTGGGAAGCAGCAGCAACAGGATGATGATGGGAAACAGTAGGCTCGTAAGGGCAGCGATGATACCGGATAACAGCATGGTCTCTCCTCTGATAGGCGCACGTTGGCACTAGGATACCCGCACGAAGCAGCTGTGTGACACCAACAAGAGGACCCGTGGTCAAAAAAGGCCAAATATGAGTACTGTTACCAGTTTAGTAACAGCGTATTTGGGTCAAAATCGCCTCTTTGAACCCGAGGTCTAGGTAGCGCGCAGAGATGTGGTGTAAGAGGCGGGGCATGCCCCGCCTCCGCCCTT
>UQMD01000036.1 GCA_900542155.1 uncultured Collinsella sp. | reverse complement strand
GCGCAACGCGTTGCGCTGAGTCCTGAGGCTGTTGCAATGAAAATGAGAATCAAGGGCTGTGACACGCGCCAGTTACCTTTAATGGATATGAGGTGAATGAGGCGATTGTTTTGCTATACTCTCTCCGCACGGGCGATTGGCGCAACGGTTAGCGCAGGTGCTTTACACGCACAAGGCTGGGGGTTCGAATCCCTCATCGCCCACCACTGATTTGATAGGCTCCCAGCAATGGGGGCCTTTCTTTTTTGGGCCCATCGCAGAGGGATTCGAACCCGACAGGGTGCGGAGCTGAGGAAACGCGAAGCGTTTTCCAGCGCAGCACGCGAGGAGCGGAGCGACGAAGCGGGACGCGGGCGGCGCCAGCCGCACGCGGACATCCCTCATCGCCCACCACTGAATTGTTAGGCCTCCAGCGATGGAGGCCTTTCCTTTTTCAGGCCCAGCGCATGGGATTCGAACCCGCCAGCACGTCTGTCACAAAGGCTGTGGTCAAAAAACGGCAAATATGAGTACTGCTACTTTGTTTGCAACATATAAAAAGATAGTTTTTGCTTAAGTTATGCAACATATGTCCATTATAGGGACTAACAATTGGATCAAAATCGTGCATTCATCGCCATTTCGACTTGCTATCTGGCCTTATTAGTCCAAAATTGCTGCTACCAAATCGGTAACATTACTCATATTTGATGTTTTTTGACCAGCAGGTCTCCCTGCCTTAGCAAATCTAAGGCAAAACGGGCTCCAGACCGTTGAATCGTGCCGCATATGGCACACCCGCAGTCCGGAACCCGGTCCAAATTGAGTTATTGCGCCGCGTTAGCCCAAGACACCCGACAGAATCTCGATCAGACCATCCACGTCGGCTTCCTCGCAGACGAGCGGCGGCAGGAAACGCAGCGTATGGGCACCCGTAGCGTTAATCACGGCACCGGCGGCCAACGCGCGGGCAACAATATCATGCGCATCGCCTGCTGCGTCATCCAAGTCGCAGCCGAGCATCAAGCCGCGACCGCGCACCTCGGTAACGTGCGGTAACTTGGCGAGCTTTGCCTCCATATAGGCGCCTACCTTGGCAGCATGGTCGGCATAATCGCCGCGCACGAGCGCGGAGAGCGTCGCGGCGCACGCCGCGATGGCCAAGCAGCTACCGCCAAAGGTCGAACCGTGATCGCCGGGCTTAAACACGTCGGCGATCTCTTTCTTTGCCACCACGGCGCCCATAGGAACGCCGTCGGCGATGCCCTTGGCAAGACTCATGATGTCGGGCTCCACGCCATAGGTCTGGTAAGCGAACGGTTTGCCGGAGCGGAACAGACCGCACTGGACCTCGTCGGCGATAAGCACGGCGCCCACGTCGTGTGCTAGGTCGCGCGCCGCCGCCATAAACTCCTCGGTCATGGGGTGCACGCCACTCTCACCCTGGATCGGCTCGAGCATCACGGCACAAATTTCGCTCCCCAGCTGCTCAAAGATTGCACACAGTTCATCGACATCGTTGGGCGTGCAGGCCACAAAGCCACCCGGCAGCGGGCGGAAACTATCCTGCAGCCAATCCTGCATGGTGGCGGCAATGGTCTCGAGCGTACGGCCGTGGAAGCCGCCGCGCATGCACACGATAGTGTTGCCGCCGTTACCGGCACGCTTGGCGTACAGGCGCGCAAGCTTCATCGAGCCCTCGTTGGCCTCGGCGCCGGAGTTGGCAAAGAAGGTCTCCCACACCTGCTCGTCCGCAGCCGGGGCACCAAGAGCAGCTGCTGTGGTCTCATCGCCGGCGGCAATGGCATCGGCAAGCACGCGCGCACCATCTACGTCGTCGTTAGCAAGCTTGGACAGCAGCGCCGCGACCTGGCCACGCTGCTCGATGTAGAAGTAGTTAGACACATGCAGAAGCTTTTTGGTCTGTGCCTCGAGCGCCGAGAGCACAGCCGAGTCGCCATGACCCAGGCTGCACACGCCGATGCCGGCAAGAAAGTCGAGGTACTCACGACCATCGTCACCGGTGAGCTTCATACCGTGACCTTCGACAAACTCGACCGGCGAGCGACCAAAGGTATGCATAACGTAATGGGATTCGAGCGATTGTTGAGTTGCAAGTGACATGGGATGCCTTTCGTTGGGCGCCGTACGGCGCAGGGCTATGGATGCAGGGACGCGACAACTGCGGGTCAGCTAGACCGTCTGAAGCTTCTCGACCTCGTCGAGGTTCTCGGTCAGACGCGCAGCAAACGTCGAAAGCGGATGCGGATGCGTATCGAACTCGTAAGCCGTCTCGGTGGAATGAATCACGGTGCCGACGCCGGCATCGGTCAGCAGCTCCAGCAGCAGCGAATGCGGCGTCGTACCGTTGATGATGTGGGCTCGGAACACGCCAGCGGTAAGCGCGTCGACAGCCGCACGAAGCTTGGGGATCATGCCCTTATCGACCTCGCCGCCGTAGAGCATCTCATTGACCTCGTCGAGCGTCAGGTTGGAGATAAGTGAATCCTTGTCGCTAAAGTCCTTGTACAGGCCGTCGACGTCGGTCAAGAAAATCGCCTTGTGCGCGTGGAGCGCTGCCGCAACGGCACCAGCGGCGGTATCGGCGTTGACGTTGAAGAAGCCACCGTCCTCCCCCGCCGCGACCGTGGCGATAACGGGAATGTACTCGCTGTCGAGCAAACGCTCGATATAGTCGGTGTTGACGTGCGTGACCTTGCCTACGCGGCCGAGCTCTGGGTCGAGTGGCTCGGCGATAAGGGTACCGGCGTCGCTGCCCGACACGCCCACGGCCAGGTTGCCATGGTGGTTGAGCGCCGCGACCAGCTCCTGGTTGACCTTACCGCCCAGCACCTCGCGCACGATATCCATGGTGGCAGGCGTGGTCACACGCTGGCCGTTCTTAAACTCGACGGGGATGTCATAGTGGCTGAGCGCCTCGTTGATGGCCTTGCCGCCACCGTGCACGATAACAGGGCGCATGCCGATGATCTTGAGCAGGACGATGTCGCTCATCACGTCACGACGCAGCTGCTCGTCGACCATGGCGGCGCCACCGTACTTGATAACGACCGTCTTACCGGTCAGATTCTTAATCCACGGCAGCGCCTCGAACAGCAGCTGCGCGGTAACTTCGTTGGATTCGCTCGAGCGACAATCGCGTGCGAACTTCATAGTCTGCCTCGTCTTTCGTGTAGCAATCGCGCCGCACCTCGTTGCCCGCGATTGCAGCGGGACGCGCGGCACATCGGGAGTCTAGGAACGGTAGTCGCCGTTGATGGAGATGTACTCATGCGTGAGGTCGCAGGTCCACACGGTCGTTGCCGCGTCGCCTGCGCCCAGGTCGGCCGAAATCACGATCTCGGGCGCCTCGAAACGTCGCAAGGCCTCGTCCTCGTCAAAGGGAACAGTCAGGCCATCGCGGCAAACGGGCATACCCATCATGTCGATTGAAACGTCTTCCTGGTCAAACCGCACGCCGCACTTGCCGAGCGCCATGGCAACGCGGCCCCAGTTGCAATCGTGGCCGGCGATGCAAGTCTTAACGAGCGGCGAGTTGGCAACGGCACGGGCGGCGATATCGGCCTCCTCGTCGTTCACGGCGCCGGTAACGTTGACCGTCACGAGCTTGGATGCGCCCTCGCCGTCGGCGGCGATGTTGCGCGCCAGGCTCTCGCACACCTCGTGCACGGCAAATGCCAACTCGTCAAAGGCATCGGAGCCCTCGTCGATAGGCTCGGCATCTGCGGCGGCGCCGGAGGCAAGCATGATGCAGGTGTCGTTGGTCGAGGTGTCGGAATCGACCGTTACCTTGTTAAAGGTCTGCTTGACGGTCGAGAGCAGCAGGGCATGAAGTGCCGCCGGCTCAACGGGGGCATCGGTAGTGATGACCGCGATCATGGTGGCCATGTTGGGCATGATCATGCCCGAGCCCTTGCACATTCCTCCTACCGTATAGACATTGTCCTCATGACCCGCAGCCTCACTGACGTAGGACACGGCGTACTCCTTAGAGTGCGTGTCGGTCGTCATGATGGCGCGAGCGGCATCGGCGCCACCGTGGGCGGAGAGCGCCTCGTAGGCAGCAGGAATGGCGGTCTCAAACGTGTCGATCGGCAGAATCTGGCCAATCACACCCGTTGAGGCAACTAGAATCTGCTGGGGCTCGCAGCCGATGACCTGCGATGCGATGCTGCACGTCTCGCGCGCGCATGCAAGGCCGGTCTCACCCGTGGCGGCGTTGGCATTGCCAGAGTTGACCGAAACGCCGGCGATGATGCCGTAGCCCTTGTCGGCACCGCCCAGGTTGGCACGGCTCACCTGCACGGGCGCCGCGCAAAAGCGATTGGTGGTAAACACGCCGGCACCGGGACAGGGTTTATCGGGCACGACGAGGGCGTAATCCAGGCGCTCGGGATTCTTGCGGAACCCAGCGTGGATGCCTGCGGCTTTAAAACCAGCCGCAGCCGTAACGCCACCCTCGACAGCGCGAATCTTGATATCAAACAGCTCGGTATTCATCGTCTTTATGACTCCTTATGTCAAACAAAAAACGGACATCGGTTGGTGCGCCATGCCAGTCGTGATCATGAAACCAGCTTAAGAGTGGCGCCCCACTCGATGCCCGACTACCAAATCGTTAACAATCGAATGTGCTACACCGGGCACGCCACTGTGGGCAAGCCTCGTCGCTCGTCAAAACCAAAGACGATATTGGCGCACTGGACCGCCTGGCCTGCTGCACCCTTGCACAGATTGTCGATGGCGCCCGTCGCCACCAGCATGCCGGCGCGCTTGTTGAGCGCGAGGCCGATCTGGGCGGTGTTGGTGCCGACGACCGAAGCCGTCTTGGGCTGCTGACCGGCATCGAGTACACGCACGAAGGTGCGACCGGCGTAGAACTGCTTGTAATGGTCGACAACGTCCTCAAGGGTCAAGGTATCGATAGCCTGTGGCGTAAGCGGCATCGTTACCGTAGAGAGTAGACCGCGCTTGAGCGGTGCCAGGTGCGGGGTAAAGACGACGCGATCGGTTAGGCCCAAGATCTGCTCAATTTCGGGCGTGTGACGGTGCTTGCCCACGCCATAGGCCTCCAGGTTTTCGTCCGCGCTGCAAAAATGCGTACGGGCGTTACAGGACTTACCGGCACCCGTCACACCGCTGATAGCGTCAACGATCACGGGGCCACTCTGGGCAACCCAGCCGGCGCGCACGGCGGGCGCGGCGGCAAGGCTCGTTGCGGTGGGATAGCAACCGGCGCAGGCGACCAGCACGGGCTTGCCGTCGGCATGGTCGGATGCGGCGGCCTCCAGGTCCTGGCAGAACAGCTCGGGCAGACCAAAGGCACGGGTCTTGAGCAGCTCGGGGCTCGTGTGCTCGGCGGCATACCATATCTCAAAGACGGACGGGTCGCTCAGGCGATAATCGGCCGAAAGGTCAAAGCAGGAGACACCCGCGGCGAGCAGCGCAGGCACCTGTGCCATGGCGGCAGTGTGCGGCACGGCAAGAAAGACCGCATCGCAGCTCTTGAGCTCGGGGGCGTCATGCGTGGTAAAAACCAGATCGCTTATGCCAGCAAAGCTCGGGTACACCGCGGACAGCGGCTGGCCAGCATCGGCGTTGGACGTAATGGCAACAAGCTCAAACTCGGGATGGCCGAGAATGAGGCGAATAAGCTCGGCTCCGGCGTATCCCGCCGCACCGACGATTCCAACCTTCAAAGACATTTCAGACTCCTTGTCTGCGATGTAGGCACCGATGCGCATTCCGCAGTCGTCGTTATGAGGTAGGTTGAAACTTTAGCACCAGAGAATACATATTTACGTAAATAGTTTGCGTCTTCATGCATTGAAACACGCCCGACATATTTGCTTGAAGGAATTGACAAATTGGAGCGGGCCCCGTATTGACCGGCACTCCTTACGGCGCCGGGCAATACGGGGCCCGCCCATGCGGATACTAAGTTGTTAAGATGAGCTAGCCTGACTACAGCTCGACCGGCACCCATTCATCGTGGTTGCAGATATACGCCTCGGGATCCTCGACGCTAAAGAAGACGAGCGTGGGGTCGTTAGGCCCCTCATAGTGCTCGCTCAAGCGCTCAAGATGTTTCCATCCTGCCTCGCGCATATCGGGAGCGGCCTGGTCATCCAGACCCGCACGCCCGCGCAAGATCAACCAACCATGGCCCGGCCACCAACTCGTGGCCTCAAAACGCTGATTTTGCAGCAGCTCTTGCCACACATCTTTAGTACGCGCCGTTACAAACCACAGCTTGCCGTCCTGAATCTGTGCAAACGAGAACGGACGCACATGCGGCTGCCCGTCCACACTCGTCGCCAGATACCACGCCGGCACCGACGTTAGATACTCCAACACCGTATTCAATCCGTCCACGGTTCCTCCTGCCACTAGCTAATTTGAGATGGGTAGTTAATTTGGGACGGGGCTATTTTAGCTATCCCTTAACTGCCAATGAATTAGTTGGCCAGGATAATTGTCAACTGGCATATGGGGGTAGCTAAAATAGGGCTCTTCGGGGGTTTGTGTGGGTTAGCCGCCCGGTAAAAGTGCCCGCCTAGCAG
>UQMD01000035.1 GCA_900542155.1 uncultured Collinsella sp. | reverse complement strand
CTCACGACGGAGGCCACATTAAGTGGCCTCCTGTTCGTGCGGAACTCGCGATAAAGTTCATATAAGGCCGCTGGGCCGGTCAGGGCCGGGGACCGCACCCGTACGACTACAGCGTCATGTTTGGATCAGCGTCGACGTTGAACGACGAGATTTCACCTCGGTCGAATTTACGGCGGGCGACCTCCGCGATCATGGCAGCGTTATCGGTGCACGCCGAAAGCGGTGGAACCGTCACGCGAATACCTTGCCGTCCGAGTTTCTTAATCATCATCTCGCGCAGATGCGGGTTAGCCGAGACGCCGCCGCCGATGCAATACTCCTTGCATCCGGTGGCATGCAGCGCGTTCTTGGCCTTCTTGTACTGCACGTCAAAGACCGCCGCCTCAAACGAAGCCGCCAGGTCGGGCAGGTGAATCGTTCGGCCGGCCTTGGTCTCCTGCTCGATATAGAGCGTCACAGCGGTTTTAAGGCCCGAAAGCGAGAAACGATAGTCTCCCCTGCTGTTAAGCGCACGGGGGAAATCAATCGCGCGGGGATTGCCCGTCTCGGCCAGCTTGGAAATGATGGGGCCACCGGGATAGCCCAGGCCCAGCGCCTTGGCCACCTTGTCAAAGGCCTCGCCCACGGCGTCGTCGAGCGTCTCGCCGAGCACCTCGTAGTCACCCCACGCCTTCACGTGCACGAGCATGGTGTGCCCACCCGAGACAAGCGTGAAGATAAACGGCGGTTTGAGGTCGGGTTGCGCCAGCAGGTTGGCAAACAGATGGCCCTCAAGATGATTGACGCACACGAGCGGCTTGCCGGCAGCGTAGGCAAAGCCCTTGGCGAAGGCGACGCCAACCACGAGCGCGCCCACCAGGCCCGGACCCTGTGTCACGCCCACAGCGGCAAGCTCGCTTGGCGCAATGGCTCCACCCGTAAGGCCCAGCGACGCTGCGGCGTCTTCAAGCGCCGCATCCACGACACTCACGATGACCTCGACGTGCTTGCGCGAGGCGATCTCGGGCACCACGCCGCCAAAGCGTGCATGAAAATCAATCTGCGTCGACACCTGGTTGGCCAGCATATTGCCGTCCGCATCGATAATCGCCACGGCCGTCTCGTCGCAGGAGCTCTCGATGGCAAGCACCAGGCGACGGCGCTCGATTTCGGCACGTTCCTCAACGGTGCGATCGGGCGCGGCCAGCGGCCATACGCGCTGCTCGGCAGCCGTTGGCTCGGGCGACGCATTGTCGAGAGGAAGCACCAGGGGCAGCGGCGCCGTCATGACGATGGCGCCCTTGCCGGCACCGTAGTAGTCGCGACGACGGCCCGCCTCGGTAAAGCCCAGAGCGGCATAGAGCGCAATCGCGCCCTCATTGCCGTCCTCAACCTCAAGCGAAGCCGTGGTACAGCCGAGCATCTGGGCATCGTAGCTCACATGCGACAGCAGCTTGCGGGCGATGCCCTCGCGGCGATGAGCCGGATCGACGGCGACATCCAAAATCTGCACGTCACCGTCAACAACCATGCCGCCGGCAAGACCCAGCAGACGGCCGTCGTCGTGCGCCACCCACCAGCTGCGCGGAGCGGCAACGTCCTCGCCCAACTCGGACAGGAACATGCCCGGCGTCCACGCCTCGTGCCCGGCACCTTCAAAGCAGGCGGCCTCCAGCGCACTCGCACCCTCGGCGTCCGCCGCACCCATGGGGCGGAATTGCAGATGGCGACCGGCGAGCTCATCGGCGACGCCCGTAATTTCGCTCTGCGCGCTCTCGGCAAGACCGAGGCGTTTGCGCTCGTTTTCCTCGGCGTCAGAAAGGCGCGTATAGATCGGCAGGACGCGGGCCGGGTCGCCGTCACCCGCGGCATGCGCAAGGAGGAGGCCCTCGCCCGAAGGCCACCACAAGTCGCGCTCTACGCAGCGAGCGGCCTCATCCTCGCCCAGCAGCTTGCCATAGCGCACGAGACCGTCGCCAGTCAGCTGAACCTGGTCCCAGTCCGCGGCTTGACGCCACTCATCAAGCGCCACGGCAGCCTTGACCACGTGCTCGCGCTCAAACTGACGCTCGGGGCCCTCGTCGCTCAGCACATACAAAGCCGGATACACCTCGCCGCGCATGGCATCGGCCAGAATGCCGAGCTTGCCACGCACGCCAGCCTTCCACGCGGTCCATGCGCAGGCATCGAGCGTCGACACGCCCAACAGCGGCACGTTGGCACCGCGCGCCAAGCCCTTGGCGGTGGAAATGCCGATACGCACACCGGTAAACGAACCAGGACCGCGACCGACGACGTAACTGCCCACGTCAGCACGGTCCATGCCAGCCCGAGCAAGCACGCTGTCGACAGTATTCACGAGCTCCACATTGGCATGGCGACGGCACATATGGTCGCCACTCACCAGCTTCGCCTCGCCCGTCTGCCCATCAATCCAGCTTGCCGCGCAGGCAAGCATATCGGTCGAAGTATCGAGCGCCACCACCAGCGCGTAATCGTTATGCAAGCTCATCTTGTACAGCCTTATCAATCAAATCGGAAAGCTCCGATGCGCGCTCGCCGTGCGCCTCGAGCGTTATCGTTCGTACGTCGCTATCGTTCTCATCACGCTTAAGCGTTACCGAAAGATATTCGTCTGTCAGTTCGTCCTGGAACTGTTCGCCCCACTCCAACAGACAGGCTCCCTCATAGCCCAGTACATCGAAAATGCCCGTATCCTCGAGCTCGTAAGCATGCTCCAGACGGTACAGGTCAAAGTGGAACAGCGGAATACGCCCCTGGTCATGAACGGCCATGAGTGCGAATGTGGGGCTCGTGACCATATGGCCGTCGCCCAGACCACGCGAAACGCCCTTGGTAAAGTGGGTTTTGCCCACCCCGAGGCCGCCGGTCAAGATCAGCACATCACCATCTTCCAGGCACGGCGCAACCAGCTCGCCAAAATGCTCCGTATCGGCAGAGCAAGCCGTTTTATAAATACCTACCCCCAGGCGCTCCAGGGACATATATGCTCCTTATTATTCCGAGGCACCCTCTGGCGCGGGATGCCGCTCCAGATAGTCGCCCAGCATCTTAAAGTCTTCCTCCAGCAGCTCCTGCCACGCCGGATTACGCAGCGCCGCCGCCGGATGGAACGTAGGCATCACCACAAAATGCCCCATCTGATGGAACCTGCCGCGCAGCTTGGTGATACCGATCTCGGTCTTAAGCACAAAGTGCGTCGCGGGATTACCGAGCGTCACGATGATATCGGGCCAAATGCTTCGAATCTGCTCACGCAAAAACGGTGAGCAGGCCAGCACTTCCTCGGGCCGAGGGTTGCGATTTCCCGGTGGGCGACACTTAAGCACGTTGGCAATGTAGACGTCTTCGCGCTTGAGGCCAGCCAGCGACAGGATGCCGTTGAGATCTTCGCCCGCCGCCCCCACAAACGGTTCGCCTTGCAGATCCTCGTTACGCCCCGGCGCCTCGCCGATAAACATGACGCGGGCGTGGGGGTTTCCCACGCCAAACACGATGTTATGGCGCGACTGATAGAGCTGGCAGAGATGGCAGTCGCCTAAAACAGCCTCAATCTCCTCGAGCGCAACCTCGCGCGGCGCCTGGTGACTATGTCCGGGGATGTGCATGACGCCCATGGCGGCTCCTACACGTAGATCTTGTCGAGACGCATGCTAAAGCCGCAGGCGACCTCGTAGTTAATCGTGCCGCGCAGTCGGGCCATCTCGTCCATGGTGATCTCGGCATCGCCATCGCGGCCGACAATGATCATCTCGTCGCCATACTCGGCCTCGGGAATCTCATGCGCCGGATTGGACTGGATGGCGACCATAAACTGGTCCATGCAGATGTTACCCACCTGACGCACGCGTTCACCGCGATACAGCACGTCCATACGATTGGAGAGCGTACGCGAAAGACCGTCGGCATATCCAATCGGCAGCGTGCAAATCTGAACGCGTGTGCGCGGCACGCGATAGGTAAATCCGTAGCCCACGCCTTCGCCCATCGCAGGATGCGCCACGCGTGTCACGCGCGCATGCACGCTCATAACAGGATCGAGCTGCATCACGCGACCACTCAGCTCGCATGGTTGCATGCCATACAAGCCAACGCCGGCACGAATCATATCAAAATGCATCGAGGGATCGAGCATCGAGGACGGCGTGTTGGCACAGTGCACGATACCGCACTCAAAACCCGCGTCCTTAATGGCCTGAACGGCCTCGGTAAAGCGTTGGCACTGCAGTTTGTAGTCCCAACCCGAAGGTTCATCGGCTGTAGCGAAGTGCGTAAAGACGCCATCACACTGGATACCGCGGTGGAAGCTAATACCACGAACAAAGTCGAGCACCTGCGTGTAGTGAACACCGATGCGGTTCATGCCCGTCTCAATGGCCAGATGGTACTTGCCCACCTTGCCTGCCGCGACAGCGCACTCGCCATAGGCAAGGGCGAAATCGGACGTATAGACCGAAGGCATAATGTCAAACTCAAGCAGGGTGGGGATAGCCTCGATAGGCGGCTCGCTCAAGATCAGGATGGGCTTGGTAATTCCGCCCCGACGTAGCTCAACACCCTCGCTGACCGTCGCCACGGCAAACATGTCGGCACCGGCCGAATACATGATTTTGGCGCACTCGACGGCACCGTGGCCATAGGCATCGGCCTTGACCACGCAACACAGTCGCTGACGTGGATCGAGCAGATTCTTGTAAGCCCTCGTGTTGCGGCGAAGCGCCCCTCGGTCAATCTCAACCCAGGACCAGCGCGTTAAATCGGCTTTATTCATGATTAGTCATCCGACCCTTCGTCCATGATTCCCAGATCATCGAGTGCGTCCTTTGCCGCCAATTCCATGGCAGGACCGATCAAATCGATCAGATCGGTCGCAATAACACTCTTCTCACCGTACTCCGTCGCCGCGGCAAAACCCGCGTAACTGTGAAGCGCAACGGCATACGAATACAGCAGCTCCCAGCGATCCATCTCATCACGCATGGTAGCCAGTGTGCCAGCCAAAATGCCCGCAAGAACATCGCCCGAACCGGCAGTCGCTAACGACGCCGGACCCGAGAGTGGCAAAAGCACGCGCTCAACGCCACAGATAGCCGTCGTCGGCCCCTTGGCAATAACCACGAGATTGTCGGAGCCAGCAGCCCAGACAACCTTCTGCGCGGCCGCAATTGCAGTCCCCAGATCGTTAACCTCGTCACCGGCAACCAGACGCGAAAGCTCACGATAGTGCGGCGTCATAACGAGCGGTTGCTCACGGCGGTACATCTCAGGGTTGCTATCGATACCGTCGATAGCAATCTTAGAAAGACAGTTGAGCGCATCGGCATCGAGGATCAGCGGCACATCAAGCTCCAACAAGCCCGAAACCACCTGCATGGCACCGGCAGACGTCGTCATGCCGGGACCGCACAGTACGCAGCTGTACTTCTTTGCAATCTCGCACACGGTCATACGCGCGGCAGCACCAAAAGAGCCGCGGGAATCGGACGGAATAGCAAAAACCGGAATCGAGGGAAGTGCCATACGAATAAGATTGGCACACGCATCGGGCGTCGCGACAGCCACATAGCCGGCACCCGCACGGGCAGCAGACTTGGCGGCCATAATGGCAGCGCCAGGATACTGCGCCGAGCCGGCAACAATAAGGACGGAACCGCGAGAATACTTATCGATATTCGTGGGCAGCGGAGCAAAGAAATCCACCAGGTCACCGGGCTCGACTATCTCGGCGGCATGGTCGACATCATCGATGACCTCATCAAGGCGATCATAGAGGCTACCGCACACCAGATCACCGGCGTACTCTGGGCCATCAGCGCTGTAGAGGCCAATCTTGGGGGTGATCATCGTGGCCGTACGCTCGGCACGGATGCAGTCATCGTCGACAACACCGGTCTCGGCATTCAGACCCGAAGGAACATCGATGGACACCACATGGTCGGCACAGTCGTTAACCGTCGGAATCCAGATGGAGAACGGTGCACGCAGGTTACCGTGAAAACCGGTACCAAAAATAGCGTCAACAACAACGTCGGCCTTATCGATCAAAACCTCAAGTTCATCTCGCGAGGGACCGACGCACACATGCACGTCACGACCGGCGGTACGGCGGGCAACATGACGAGCCAGAGCGGCGGGAATCTCATCCGGCTCAACCGGAGACACGATATCCACGTCAACGCCTTTATGACTCAAGATATCAGCCGCGACCCAGCCGTCACCACCGTTGTTGCCAAAACCGACCAGAACAAGGACGCGATCGGGATTGAGTTTTAGAATTTCACTAGCGGCAAACTCACCCGCCAGTTCCATAAGCTCGGCCTTCGAAGTTCCTTCGCGTTCGATAATATCCTCGAGGCGAACGACTTCCTCGGTACTCAAAACCGGTTTCATCTATGCTCCTAGCGTATCTTGCGAAGCATCGCCCTGGTGCTCCGTCAAAGCTGAATTTTGCAGTTGCTCAAGCTCATCTAAAACCGAGCGAGCCTCTTTAAATGTTTGTGCAACGCGTTCCTTGGTGCTCACCTTTTCTTCCTTAGGCTTTGGTCGAGCATCCTCGGTGATCGCAATGGCATTGGCTACGGCCAAATCACCCGTCAAGGTAATGGAAAGCGCAACTTCAACGACACCCAACTCTTGAGCAATCTCGAGCGCTCGACCCGAAAGCACTGCTTTAGGCTTTCCGAGCTTATCACGCGTTACCGAGACGTCTTTGCGACCGACGCCCTGGCTAAAGCCCGTACCAAGAGCCTTGAGAACCGCTTCACGAGAAGCAAAACGGCTCGCATAGTGCGCTGCAGGACGCGATGAAGCGTCGCAATATGCGCACTCTTCTTCGGTAAACATACGCCGAGCAAACGACGGCGTCTTTTCAAGGATTGATTTCATGCGGGAAATCTCGACGATATCAACGCCGATACCAGCTTCAGCCATGTTCACCTCCATATTGCACAGACTAAGTTATTGTAGCCCGTTAACGGAAGATGCGACAAACGAGGGTCATAAAACACAGCGAGTTTGTTAGATCAGGCTTTAAACGCAAAAAAGGGGGAGGCCGCGAGGCCTCCCCCTTCTCCATTCTCGATGACGGCTCGGTGCCGTCCACCGGTCAGCGGCGCCCTGGCCTCCCACGGGCTGG
>UQMD01000034.1 GCA_900542155.1 uncultured Collinsella sp. | reverse complement strand
TGAAGCCGGCCCTGCCGGGGCGCGAGGCGTAGGGGCTACCCACACGAACTCACGAGGGCTCCTTTATTTGCGGTCGCCGCGTGCGTTTATTGCATCGGGCTATTCGTGAACACCATTCTTGCGCCCATCGCCATAGAGCCCAGTACGGTGATGGCGTTTGGCGGCAACCTTACCTCCGCAGCGGCCACTCTTAGCCTCGCTGGGACCATGTTGTTTGCGGGAGGGATCACACATTACGTCATGCTATCTGAATCAACACGGTTGCATGCACGCATTAGGAAGGGGCTCTTTGATCCACGTTACGGGAATCCTCTACACCTGCGAGAAGGCGAGCTTCTTCCCGACATCTCTTGCAAAGAGACGGCTCCTGGACAGTTCGAGCTCGCCATCTCAACCTCATCCTCAACGGCAGAAGAAATATCGAAGATGGGACCTAGCATTAGCTCCCGACTTCGCGGAAGGTTCTCCCGCTACGCCGTCGTACTTGCCGAAGCAGACGTCGCATGCAATCAAGTGACCTTCTTCCTTGAAGATGTGACGTTGCATCGAGAGATCAAGGCATCGCGTGTCGAGGATTTGTGCCCGGCGAACGCCTACGAATTCCGCGTTCAAAACGGCACGAGCATCGACCTCCGCACCTCCGGTTCCATGCTCATCGCTGGAAAGACCACGGGCGTGATCGCCCTCTTGCTCCAAGCCCTGTTGGCTGGTCCTGACGGACACGGATCGCAAGTCCTCATCATAGACCCCAAGCAGGCCGAGCCCTCCCGACTTCCTCGCGTGGTTTCACTGAATGCTGACGGGGACGCTCGCGCAATCCTGTCTGCGTTATCACGGTTCGCCGACAGCATCAAAGAGCGACAGAGCTTCCTCAACGACAGGTCGACAGAGACGGGAGACGCCGTGCACTGGTGGGATGCGGGGCTTCACGTTTCGCTTCTCTTCATGGATGAGTACGTGGCACTCCGCACGCTGTTTCCCAAGCGCGCGAGCAAGGAGGACCCCGATTACTGCCTCGCGACGTTTGATGGGCTGGTGAAGCGCATCGTAACGATGGGGGCGAGCGCGGGCTGCTACGCCATCATCTCGATCGCCGAGGCGTCTGTTGAGGAGGGGGGCTTGCCGTCGATGCTGCGCTCGGCGTGCAGCACCCGCGTCCTCTTCAAGCCGACGCTTCCCGAGGCGCGGCTCATATGGGGCGCGGAACGCCTGCTCGACCTCGGTGCACCTCGCACCTTCTCCCCGGGCGACGCTTGGTTCAGCAGTACGGACGGGGCGCACGACCGCATCGGCTTTGTGCATTTTCCGATCATGGACTTCCCCGTGTACCGCGAGCTTGGGCGGCTCCTTGACCTGTACTTCAGAGAATAACCACCGCGGGGTCCGCTTCGCGCAGCAAAAGCGGACCCCGTCGATTGTTCCATTACTTGAAATTCTGCTCATTTATGCGCCTTGGGGAGCTTGTTATCCCAAGGCGCACCCTCGGGCGCGTTCCAAAATCGTCCCGAAATAGCTCATTTACGAGAAAGGACTCGGAACCATGACCAATTCTCTGCCCATGAAGACCCGCGCGATGATGTACGAGCAGCAGCTCGATCACCTGCCCCGTCTTGTGGACGAAATGTACCGAAGAATCGAAACACTCGCCCCGAAGCGCTATGCGGGCATCGTGCACGACAGCGACACGACGGACGCGGGACGTCCGGCAGCCGCGCATCTTCACGTGATGATGGAGTTCCAGAATCCGCGCTCGCTCAATAGCATCGCGAAGCTCCTTGGAGATAAACCTGAGCGCATCGAGGCTTGGAAGGCAGGTGTGGAAAACGGTTTTTCCTACCTGTGCCACAGAACGGATGGCGCACGATCCAAGCATCAGTACGACCCCAAAATCGTGCGCTCCAATTTCGATTACCCAGCGCTACTTGCTTCTATTGAGTCGCGCGTTGCTCGAACGAGGTCCCATAGCAGCATCAAAGTCCTTCTCGATGACCTTCTCGAAGGTCGTATCGACAAGGAGTCCTTGATCTCTCAGCTCTCCGGATCCGAATATGCCCGGACATAGCGTCAGATCGAAGACGTTTATGCACGCCGCCTTCAGGTTCAGGCCCGGGAATGGCGGGGGTTGATGCTCAAGGGCGAAAGAAGGGTGGAATCAGTTTGGATCTTCGGGCCTGCTGGAACGGGGAAGTCCACCCTCGCAAAGCTCTATGCGAAGCGGAAGGGCGAACCGTTCTTCGTCTCTGGATCTACGAGAGACATCTTTCAGGGGTATGAGGGCAAGCACACGGTGATTCTTGACGAACTTCGTCCCTCATCCATCCCCTACGCCGACCTGCTTCGCATCACGGATCCCTATGCGATGGAGCATGAGGTGATGGCACCGTCCCGATATTCCGACAAAGCGATAGCCGCCGATCTCGTAATCGTCACGACGCCCTACAGCCCCTTGGAATTCTATGGAGAACAGATGCGCCGATCCGCGACTTATCGTCCGCAAAACGATGTCGACGGATTTGGTCAACTTGAGAGGCGCCTCTCCGTCGTTGCGGAGATGCAGACGAGGGAGATCTGTCTCTCTGAGTTTAGGCACGATCTCGACGGATACTGGCCGGTCGAAGGTTCCTCTCGTACAAACCCATATTCGAGTTATGCGCGAGGACTCGCCCCCTCGTCCTGCGCCAACGCTCTTTATAAAGAGCTTCTCGACACCGTTTCGCACTTGACAGCTTAACCAATCGGGCCCCGTGCGATAATCTTGAAATATCGCATCAGGGCTCTTTTCTGAACAGGAAGGAGCCTGCTAGTGACTGTGAGAAAAGACAGCAAAGGGCGAATCCTCAGACGCGGGGAAAGCCAGAGAAAAAACGGCCGTTACTGCTTCAAGTATGTGGATGCAAGAGGTAAAACGCGGAGCGTCTACTCGTGGACCTTGACAACTCATGATCTAACTCCGAAGGGGAAGAAAGCCAGTCCGTGCTTGCGCGCGTTGGAGCATGAGATCCAGCGCGATCTGCTTGATAAGGTCGCGCCGAACAATATGACAGTCTACGAACTCGCATCTCGTTACACTGAAACAAAGACTGCCGTGAAACAATCCACTCGAGCCGCCTACAAGACAATCCTCAATTTTCTTGCTACAGATGAATTCGGCTCGCGACGAATATGCGGTGTCACCTCCCTTGATGCCAAGGAATGGCTCATCAACCTGCAAAAAATCCACGGCAAGCGCTATAGCACAATCCATAGCATCCGTGGTGTTCTGAGACCGGCGTTTCAACTGGCAGAGGAGAACAGCCTGATTCGCCGAAATCCCTTCTATTTCGAGCTCGCAACGATACTGACAAACGACATGGTTACACGCAAGGCCTTGGCCACTAACCAAGAACGCAGATTTCTTGCTTTCGTGGAGGGCGATGAACACTTTCACCGCTATCGTGACGCCATCTACATCCTTCTAAATACGGGCCTGCGCATTTCTGAATTCTGCGGTCTTACCGTCGAAGACCTTGATTTCAAAAACGGAAGCATTCGGGTAAACAAGCAACTTCAGCGGACCAGCAACATGCGATACTACATCGAACGTCCCAAGACGGAGAGCGGGATCCGCTATGTTCCCATGACTCAAGCCGTGACAGAGTGTTTCAGGAGTATCCTTGCGCAACGTCTAAAGCCTTCGAGTGAGCCGGTCGTTGACGGTGTTAGCGGTTTTCTGTTTCTTGATAAAAACGAGATGCCGCGTGTTGCCCTGCACTGGGAGAAGTACTTCCACCACGCGATAGAGAAACATAATCGCATCTACAAGGATGAGCTTCCCAAAATCACACCACATGTCTGCCGACATACCTTCTGCTCGAAGATGGCACGCAGGGGAATGAACCCTGCGAAGCTAAAATGCATCATGGGCCACTCCGACATCAACGTGACTTTTAACACATACACCCATCTTGATTTCGACGACGTCAGAGAGGATATGCTGAAAATTGGATGCAAAGGACGGTCAACATTGTGACAACAAGTCGTAAACCCTCGTTCTTTACGACAATTCTTACGACGCTGGAAAGAAGAATAATCCGCTCATTTATGAATCAATTTGATATTCTGTCCTTGACGAGGGATCAAAAAGCAGTGCGATTATCTGCGAAAACTCTGATATTCGAGAGGTTTTAGCCAATGCGCAAAATCCTATTTGTCTGTCATGGGAACATCTGTCGCTCGACGATGGCTGAGTCGGTGTTTGCCGAGCTGGTGCGCCGTGCTGGGCGCGAGGCGGAGTTCGTCATTGATTCTGCCGCGACCTCGACCGAGGAGATTGGCAACCCTCCGCATCATGGCACCGTCGCCAAGCTGCGCGAGGTCGGGATTCCCGTCGTTGCGCACCGCGCGCGCCAGGTTCGTCGCGCGGAGTATGGTGACTGGGACCACATCGTCTATATGGATGCCGAGAACGCGCGCGGCCTGCGTCGCATCTTCGGCGACGATGCCGACGGCAAGATTTCGCGGCTGCTGGATTGGACCGATCGCCCCGGCGACGTCGCCGATCCCTGGTACACCGGCAACTTCGATGCCACCTACCGCGATGTGCTCGCCGGCTGCACGGCCATGCTCGAGCAACTGTAGGCGCCCGGGCGGCGCGGATGCGTGAGCCACGCCATCGGCATAAAATGAGCGTGGATAATCTCCCGCATACAAATTGAGCGTGGATAATCTCCCACTTTGAACGCAAAACGGCGCTCTAAACGGGAGATTATCCACGCTCATTATCTTGGTGGGAGAAAATCCACGCTCGATTACTCGTCGACGATCTCGGCGAGCCAGACGTTCAACGTATCGACCTCGGGGCAGCAGAACTTTGCCGTACCGGGCTCGTTGCCGGGCACGGTTCCGCCGTAGCGCAGGATGTCGATATAGGGAAAGCCCACATGGCAGGCCATGGAGCACATCTTGCCGCGATCGCGGTCGAAGTCGAAGACGTCGCCGGGCTTGTGGCCATGGTGGCAGCGGCACGTGCCCAGCTGGTCCACGCAGCTAATGCGGATACGTGGGCGCTTGCCGCGTGGCGCGCCGAGCAACTTGCCCTCGCTCGCGGGCTCGGGGCCGCTTTCGCTGGCGCTACTCATGGTCGATCACATCCAGGCAGGCCTCGATGGGCAGGCCGGCAGACTTGTCCTCCTGGTCAGCGTTGCGCTCGATAAGCTCGGCCACCACACGCATGGCATCGGCCGTTGCGTGCTGCAGGCTCCAGCCAGCCATAACGCGACCGACGAGCACCGCCGAGAACGTGTCACCGGTGCCCGGGAAATAGACCGGGATCAGGTCGAAGGGAATCGTGAAGTACTCCCCCGCCACGTGGTCGTAACCGATGACGGCGTTCGTGCCGTCGACCACAGCGCTCGTAATGACCACCGACTTGGCGCCCAGCGCGCGCATGGCGTCCACAAGGGCGTGGGCCTCGTCAGGCGTGATTTGCTCGGCAATGGGCGTGTCGGTGAGCAGGCACGCCTCGGTATAGTTGGGCACCGCATAGTCGGCGCACTCGAGCAGATGCCTCATGAGACCGATCGTGGACTCGGGCACACCGGCGTAAAGTTTGCCGTTGTCGCCCATGATGGGGTCGACGAATACCTTGGTGCCCTTTTGCGCGCGGCGGTGGCAAAAGTCTGAGATGATGCGCGTCTCTTCTTCGGTCACGATAAAGCCAGTGGAGATGGCGTCGAACTCAAAGCCGAGCTCTTCCCAGATGGCGAGACTCTGACGCACGTACTCCGTGGTGTCGTGGATGTAGAACTTGGGGTAGTTGAGCGTATCGGACACAAGCGCCGTCGGCAGGTTATGGATACGGTAACCCATGTGCGACAGCACCGGCAGCATGGCGGAAAGCGCGACCTTGCCGTATCCGCACATATCGTTGATCAGCAGCAGCTGAGTGTTCTTCATGAGTGTCCCCCTTGGGTCGGGCGCGGCGCGGCGGCGCCACAGTGCGACTAAGTGTAGCGCAGGGAACGCTACGGACGAAAGCTTGCGCCGTGGAGGACAGTTTGTTGCGGAAAGGTTTCGGAAACGAGGGGCTAGCCTGCTTCATTGCGGCCCATTCGCCGCCACTCATTCAGTGCCATTTCAAAACTACACCGGATTACGGGGCTGAACCTGAATGAGTCAACCACACCCTCTATTTTCAAATCATAGCAAGCCTTCTACCTGCGGTTTTCTTTTTACCAATTTCGGTATGGTCGACAATCCGCAGTTCAGCCCCGTAATCCGGCATAGTTTTGAAGTTAGTCATTGGGGACGTTCTTAAATGACTAGTCAAACAAGAACGTCCCCAACGACTAGTCGTTTAAGAACGTCCCCAACGACTACCCCGATGTTTTGCGGCGCCGTAACTAAATAAGTTTGGTACCTTGACATTCTTGTGTGGCACTCCTAGATTAGTTAGGCACAAAACAATTCCACTACCTAACTAAAGAAAGGAGCGATACGAATTCATGTGCGATGAACCCCTTAACCTTCGCCCGCATGAGCCCGGCGGCGATCCTTCGGAGCCGGCAGACGTGCCCGAAGCAGTTAACGGCGAAGACAAGCTCGCCAAGCGCATCCTGAGCGGCCTGGGTTTTTGCGGCCATTACATGCATTTTCATGGCGGAGGCGTGTCCGGCAAGGCGCCCATCATCTGCCTGCTGGCCAAGCAGCCCGGCGGCGAGATGTCGCAGCAGGAACTCGGCATGCACTTTGACCTCAAGCCGGGGTCGCTTTCCGAGATCCTGTCCAAGCTCGAGCTCAACGGCCTCATTGAACGCAGCCGTAACCCCAAGGATCGACGGCAACTCACCATTCGTCTGACCGAAACCGGCCGGGAAAACGCCCGCATCGACCAGGCGGCCCGCATCCGCTTTAGAGAACGGGCCTTTAGCGCGCTCACCCATGACGAGCGCGAGGACCTCGCCGAAATGCTCGAGAAAATCCGTGTAACCTGGGAGGAACTGGATGATTAAAACCCTCATGGGAAGCATCCGCGACTATATGAAAGTCACCGTTGCCACGCCGCTGCTCGTGCTTGGCGAGGTGCTCTGCGAGATGCTGATTCCTTTTATCACCGCCAACCTGATCGACGCCATCAAAGACGGTGCCACCGTAGCCGAGATGCTTCCCACCGCAGGCTTTTTGGTGCTCATCGCGCTGACGTCGCTTGCTTTTGGCGCCGCTGCCGGCGTCACCTGCAGCCATGCGAGCTGCGGGTTCGCCAAGAACCTGCGTCACGACCTGTTCTACAAGATCCAGACGTTCAGCTTTGCCAACATCGATGAGTTCTCGAGCTCCTCGCTCGTCACGCGCCTGACCACCGATATCAACAACGTGCAGCAGGCCTTTATGATGATCATCCGTATCGCCGTGCGCGCGCCGCTGGTATTGATCTTCGCCTTTACCATGGCGTTTATCATGGGCGGCAGCGTTGCCATGGTCTACCTGGTCATCATTCCGCTGCTGGGCTTTGGGCTGTTCTTTATCATCTTTAAGGTGCGCCCCATCTTCTCGCGCGTGTTCCACAAGTACGACGCCCTTAACGAGTCCGTCGAGGAAAACGTCACCGGCATGCGCGTGGTTAAGAGCTACGTGCGCGAAGACTTTGAGAAGGAGAAGTTCGCGACCGCCGCACGCGACGTCCAGATGGACTTCACCCGCGCAGAGAAGCTGCTCGCCTTTAACAACCCCATGATGAACATCTGCGTCAACGGCGCATTTGTCGTCATCATCTACCTGGGCTCCAAGCTCATCATCACGAGCCAGGGTACGCTGTTCGACGTGGGCCAGCTCTCTTCGATCTTTACCTATGGCTTCCAGATCCTCATGAGCCTGATGCAGCTGTCGATGATCTTTGTCATGGTGACCATGGCCGACGAATCGGCGCACCGCATTACCGAGGTGCTGGCCGCCGAGCCCACGATCGCCGATCCCGCCGAACCCGTGCTCGAGGTGGCCGACGGCTCCATCGACTTTGACCACGTGAGCTTTAAGTATTCTGCGCATGCGAAGCGCCAGGCGCTCGACGATATCGACCTGCACATTAAGAGCGGCGAGACCATCGGCATCATCGGCGGCACCGGCTCGGCCAAGTCCACGCTCGTAAACCTCATCGCCCGCCTGTACGACGCCACCGAGGGCACCGTGCGCGTGGGCGGCATGGACGTGCGCGACTACGACTTGGACGCCCTGCGCCACCAGGTCGCCATGGTGCTGCAGAAAAACGTGCTGTTTAGCGGCACCATCGCCGAGAATCTGCGCTGGGGCGACCCGAACGCCACCGACGAGGAGGTCCGCGAGGCAGCACATCTGGCCTGCGCCGATGAATTTGTCGACGGCTTCCCCAAGGGCTACGACACCTGGATCGAGCAGGGCGGCTCCAATGTCTCGGGCGGTCAGAAGCAGCGCCTGTGCATTGCGCGTGCCCTGCTGCGTCGCCCCAAGATCTTGATCCTGGACGACTCCACCAGCGCCGTCGACACCAAGACCGACGCCAAGATTCGCGCAGGGTTGGCAAGCTATCTGCCCAACACGACCAAGCTCATCATCGCCCAGCGCATTAGCTCCGTGCAGGATGCAGACCGCATCATCGTCATGGAGGGCGGCCGCATCGCGCAGATCGGCAACCATGACGAGCTACTCAAGACGAGCGAGATCTACCGCGAGACCTTTACCTCGCAGAACAAGATGTCTGCCGAGGGCGAAGAGGCCGTCGAGGCCGACACCGAGGCATCCGCAACGCAAGCTCAGACCCAGGAAGGAGGCGAGGCACATGAGTAAGGCAACGACCGCCGAGCGCGCGCTCAACCGCAAGAGCGGCACCATGTCGCGCCTCATCAAGACGCTCTTTGGCTTCTACCCCGTGCTTTTGCCCCTCGTCGTCGTCGGCGTGGTGCTCTGCGCCATCATCAACTCCATCGGTGCGACCTTCCTTCAGAGCGCCCTGCAGATTATTAGCGAATCGTGGCAGTCGGGCGATTGGGAAGCCGCACAGCCCAAGATCGCACAGCTCGTGACCACCCTCGCCTGCATCTACGGCGTCGGCATCCTGTCCTCACTGTTCTGGAACCGCGCCATGGCCATCGTCACGCAGGGCTCACTCGAGAAGCTGCGCGAGAAGATGTTCAACCGCATGCAGGACCTGCCGATTCGCTACTTCGACACGCACCAGCGCGGCGACATCATGAGCCACTACACCAACGACATCGACACGCTGCGCCAGATGATCAGCCAGTCGCTGCCCAACCTGCTTATGACGACCATCGTCATCATCACGGTGTTCTTTATCATGCTGTACTACAGCGTGTGGATGTGCCTGGTCATTGTGGCCGGCGTCGCCTTTATGACCTTTATGACCAAGCTGCTCGGCTCCAACTCCGCGCGCTTCTTTATTGCGCAGCAGACCGAGCTCGGCGTGGTCGAGGGCCATATCGAGGAAGTCATGAACGGCCAGAAGGTCGTCAAGGCATTCTGCCACGAGTCTGCCGCCGAGGCCGATTTTGACGAGCGCAACGAAAAGCTCTTCGAGGTCTCGCAAAAGGCCAACATGTACGCCAACATCCTCATGCCCATCCTTATGAACCTGGGCAACCTGCTCTACGTGCTGGTCGCACTGGCCGGCGGCATTTTCCTGGCGCTGGGCGTGCCCAACCTGAGCATCTCGGGCATGGCGCTGTCCATCGCCGTCGTCGTGCCGTTCCTTAACATGACCAAGCAGTTCTGCGGACAGATCGGTCAGATCTCGCAGCAGATCAACGCCGTGGTCATGGGCCTCGCCGGCGCCGACCGCATCTTTGAGCTTATCGACGAGAAGCCCGAGGCCGACGAAGGCTACGTGACGCTCGTCAACGCGCAGGTGAACCCCGATACCTGGCAGCTCGAGGAGGCCGACCACCATACCGGCATGTGGGCATGGAAACATCCGCACCGCGCAACCGGCGAGATCGAGTACGTACCGCTGCGCGGCGACCTGGTCATGGACAACGTCGACTTTGGCTACACGCCCGACCACGAGGTGTTGCACGGCGTGTCCGTGTTTGCCAAGCCGGGCCAGAAGGTCGCGTTTGTCGGCGCCACCGGTGCCGGCAAGACGACCATCACCAACCTCATCAACCGTTTCTATGACATCGCCGATGGCAAGATCCGCTACGACGGCATCAACGTCAACAAGATCCGCAAGGCCGATCTGCGCCGCTCGCTGGGCGTGGTGCTGCAGGACGTGAACCTGTTCACCGGCACCGTGATGGATAACATCCGCTACGGCAACCTGGACGCCACCGACGAGGAGTGCATCGCGGCGGCCAAGCTCGCGGGCGCGGACGACTTTATCACCCGCCTGCCCGACGGCTACGACACCATGCTCACCGGCAACGGCGCACAGCTGTCGCAGGGCCAGCGCCAGCTGATTTCGATTGCACGCGCCGCCGTCGCCGATCCGCCGGCAATGATTCTGGATGAGGCCACATCGAGCATCGATACCCGCACCGAGGCCATCGTGCAGGCAGGCATGGACAAGCTCATGGAGGGTCGCACGACGTTTGTCATCGCACACCGCCTGAGCACCGTGCGCAACTCCGACGCGATCATCTGCCTGGACCACGGCCGCATCATCGAGCGCGGCAACCACGACGAGCTGATTGCCAAGCGCGGGTATTACTATCAGCTGTATACGGGTGCGTTTGAGCTCGAGTAGGACCGGCTACTGACGGAGGGTGCCCCGGGGCGGGCGGGGTAATTCCTCCGTGCTCAAACATTCTCGCTGCGCTGCGAAACTGCGCGCGGAGGTTACACCCCGGCCCGCCTGGGGGTCCTCCTGCGCGCAATCAGCCCGTCGTTTAGAACGGAATAAAAGTTTGCGAGGCCCTGGCCGGTTGGCCAGGGCCACGTTTTTTAAACTGCACAAGGGCGGATTCGGCTGGTGAATTATCGGCCCAAAAATCGCTCTGGATCCTCGAGGAGCTTTGGGAGCGATTCGACCGCATAGAGGGGCAAGTCGATGATTGCGCCATCCCGAGATGACCTACCCGCTGAGAAACGAATGGCCAAATCATAATCAAATCGCTTAATACTCGCCGCCAGGCTCTTCGCCTTAAGGTTGGTCCCCGACTTCACCTCGACGGGAGCCGCGCCCCCTATGGGTTTTGGCAATTATCATAGGGATACGGCAACAAGACATGCCAGTTTTCATAGGCTAAACAACCATAGATATGGCGGCTTTCATAGGGAAAGCAAGCTTTTTATGGCTATTTTCGAGCCTTCGTGAGTTCGTGTGGGTAGCCCCTACGCCTCGCGCCCCGGCAGGGCCG
>UQMD01000033.1 GCA_900542155.1 uncultured Collinsella sp. | reverse complement strand
GTACGCGACCGACGATTGAACGTCAGATTGCCGCTTAGGGGCGTTTGCAGCGTCGACCGGTCTGCCGTTCGTTAGAACGGCAGAACCAATAGGTTCGTTAGAACGGCGGAACCAAAGGCGTAACTACTTAACTACATCAAGTTGCAAACAGCCGCCGCGAAGGCAACGGGGTCCTCGGGGAGGATACCCTCGACCAGCAGGGCCTGATCGTAGAGCAGGCCGGAGTACTGCTTGATCTTGTCGGCGTCACCTGCCTTCTGGGCAGCGACAAGCTTGTCAAAGACCGGGTGCTTGGCGTTGAGCTCGAGCACGCGCTGGCTCTTGGGCATGCCGTCGGGCGCGCCCTCGGGTCCCTTCTGGAGCACCTTCTCCATCTCGAGCGAAAGCGGACCCTCGGTGGTGATGCAAGCGGGGGCATCGGTCAGGCGCGCGGAGACGGCAACTTTCTCGACCTTGTCACCGAGTGCCTCCTTCATAGCGCCAAAGAGGTCCTCGTTTTCCTTGGTGGCGTCCTCGGCCTCCTTCTTCTCGTCCTCGGTCGCCAGATCAAGATCGCCAGTCGCGACGTTCTTGAGCTCCAGGTGACGATCCTCGACCTCGGGCTCGGCACCGTCGGCAACGGCCTTCTCGGCAGCCTCGCGGGCGGCGTCGTCCTCGTAGATCTTAGGCATATCGGCGGCAACGTACTCACGCATAGCCTGGAACGTGAACTCATCCACATCCTGCGTCAGCAACAGCACGTCATAGCCGCGGTCGAGCACACCCTTTACCACGGGCATCTTGGCCAAGCGCTCACGCGAGTCGCCGGCGGCGTAGTAGATGGCCTTCTGATCCCCGGGCATGCCCTTGGCATACTCGGCCAGGGTAATCATCTTCTGCTCCTTGGCAGACCAGAACAGTAGCAGGTCGGCGAGCTCATCGGCCTTCATGCCATAGCTCGAGTAGATGCCGTACTTAAGACCGCGGCCAAAGTTCTCAAAGAACTTCTCGTAGGCCTCGCGGTCGTTGTCGCGCATATCCTCAAGATCGGCGGTAATCTTCTTCTCCACGCGCTTGGCGATGGCCTTGAGCTGACGGTTCTGCTGCAGCGTCTCACGCGAGATGTTGAGCGACACGTCGGCAGAATCCACGACGCCGCGGACAAAGTTGTAGTAGTCGGGCAGCAGGTCGTCGCACTTCTCCATAATCAGCACGTTGGAGCTGTAGAGCGCCAGGCCCTTCTCGTAGTCCTTGCTGTACAGATCGAACGGGGCGCGGCCCGGCACAAACAGCAGCGCATCGTACTCAAGCGTACCCTCGGCATGGAAGCTGATAGTGCGCGCGGGATCGTCAAAGTCGTGGAACGTGGACTTGTAGAACTCGTTGTAATCCTTCTGCTCAACGTCGGAGCTGCGCTTTTTCCAAATCGGCGTCATGGAGTTGATGGTCTCGAGCTCCTGATAGTCCTCGTACTCGGGCTTGTAGTCGTCGCCGGCGTCCTCGGGCTTGGGCTTCTGGCGGCTCTTGCTCACCATCATCTGAATCGGGTAGCGCACATAGTTGCTGTACTGCTGAATCAGGCTCTTGAGGCCCCACTCGGTCAGGAAGCGATCGTAGGTCTCGGCCTCGCCGTCGGCGTCGAGCTTCTCGTTCTCGCGCAGCGTCAGGATGACATCGGTACCGTGCTCGGCACGCTCGCCATCCTCGATGGTGTAGCCCTCAAGACCGTCGGACTCCCAAACGTGGGCGGTATCCTCGCCATAAGCGCGGCTGACGACCTTCACGTGGCTGGCGACCATAAAGGCGGAGTAGAAACCCACGCCAAACTGACCGATGATGTCGACATCGGAACCCTGTTGCTCGGCGTTCTCGGTCTTAAACTCCTCGGAGCCGGAATGCGCGATGGTGCCCAGGTTGCGCTCGAGCTCCTCGGCGGTCATGCCGATACCGTTATCCGAAATCGTGATGGTACGGGCATCTTTATCAAAGGAAACACGGATGGCCAAGTCGCCCTGGTCGAGCTTGACACTCGGATCCTGCAGGCTCTTAAAGTTGAGCTTGTCGACGGCATCGCTCGCGTTGGAGATAAGCTCGCGCAGGAAGATTTCCTTATTGGTGTAGATGGAGTTGATCATGAGGTCGAGCAGTTTTTTGCTCTCGGTCTTAAATTGACGCATGTGCAGTCCTTTCGCGCTACCCCTGCCCGCAAAAACGGCCCGGTTGCCCGAGCCGCATCGCAGACCTGCTATGTTCAGACTTAGATTTTATAACCCATTAGCGCGCATATATACATACGGAATCGAAAAATTGCATGTTGCAATGCCCCATGCGCCAATTGTCGAGGAGTGTCCCCAAATGCCGGCAGAAAAGGAACGTCCCTATCTGTCGCCCAGCAGTTTGGCCATCCAGGTGTGGGGCTGACCTTCGTCCTCATAGTCCACCGGCGCGATCTGCGTGTAGCCCGCCTTGGCGTAGAGCGACAGCACATACTCCTGCGCATGCAGCTTTATGAGCTTGGCGCCGGCATCGCGCGCAGCAGCTTCGCTGGCCTCGACAATCTTGCTCGCCAGACCGCGGCGACGCATTGGGGATAGCACCGCAACGCGGCCCATAATATAGGTCTCCCCCGCCGCGACGCCTTCGTCCATATCGCACGCCGGCGAAACCGGGGCCTCTGCATCTGCCGCGCGCTCCAGTTCCTCGGGAAACACGCGCGAGCAGCCGGCGAGTTGACCATCCACGTACAGCGTCACATGGATGCAAGTCGGCGCCTCATCGATAGCGTCGAACTCGCTCTCGTAGCCCTGTTCGTCCATAAAAACGACGCGGCGCACCAGCGCCGCGTCATCAAAGCAACCCGTCTTAAGTTGGATATCCATAGCAGCCCCTTCATTCGATGCGAACGTTGGGGAAGAATTTTAGCGGAAATGAGCTCCCACGCTAAACTTCGCGCGTGCTTTTGCCAGGCAATCGTAGTGGCCCACGTTGTGGGCATCGCTCGCGATATAGCTGTACAGGCCCTGCTTAAACAGGCGCTGCGCCGGCTTCTTTTCGCGACCGAACCGTCCACCTGCGATAAAGTCCGCCGAAGCCTGCAGTTTGCAGCCCAGGTCGACCAGGCGCTCAGCCACGCTCACATCTTCTTGAATCGCACGATAGCGCTCGGGATGGGCAATAATCACCTGGTAACCGCGACACTGCAAGTCGTAAATCGTGTTCTCGTATTCCTCAAAGTCATACGAATCAGCACGCGTCGAGAGCTCGAGCAAAAACTCGTTTGAGCCATCGAAATGCAGGCGATCGGCCCATTCGATGCCCAAATCCATGAGCTTGGCATGATTGACCTCAAAGCCCATCTGCAAATGCATATCACCCGCATGCGCGCAAAGCAGTCGATAGGCCTCCCACATTTTTTCGAAGTCAAAATACGGGTCCCGGCAGTGCGGCGTACACACCATGTGCGTAACGCCGACGGCGCGGGCCGCCTCGAGCATCGCCAAGCTTTGCTCGAGGTTCGCCGCGCCGTCGTCAACACCGGGCAGGATATGGCAGTGGATGTCTCTCATATCGCCCTCTTATCTGCGTCGTTGCTATTTCTTAAAACGCTTCGCCTTCGCAGGGGTCCCCGTTGCAGCGGCACCGCCAACAGCAGGGTTAACTCCGGCAACGGCGTTGTTCTGGCCCTTGTCCTCGCCATAGTAAGAGTAATAGTAGTCATGGCTCGAGGTCTCGCAGCAGTTCATGACCGTGCCAATTACGTTAACCTCGGCCTTGTTGAGCTGGTCGAAGGCGGCAAGGATCTCATTGCGCTTGGCGAAGTCCTCACGGATAACGTAGATGGTGCCGTCGGTAATCGCGGCGACCTCGGCGGCATCGACAAAGGTGCCCACGGGCGGCGTATCGAAAATGACGTACTGGTACTTCTCCTCTAGCGCGGCAACCAGCTTGGCAAAGCGGCGCGAGGCGATAATGTCAGCCGGGTTGGGAATGCGCGGCTCAGCATCGAGGAAGAAGAAGTTGGGCTGACCGGTTTCGACGACAGCCTCGTCAATCGACATCTGGTCGGAAAGGACGGCGTACAGGCCACCGGAATGACGGAGGCCCAGCAGGTTGGCAAGCGTACGGTGACGCATGTCGCACTCGACGAGAAGGACGCTCTTGCCGCTGGTCGCAATGGCCTGAGCCAGGTTGACCGCAATGGTGGACTTGCCCTCGTTAGGGATGGAGGACGTCACGGTAATGGACTTGATCGGCGTATCGACACTCGCAAAGCGAATGTTTGCCAGCAGCGTCTTGGCTGCGTTGCTAAAGGCGAGGGTATCGCTGGTTTTCTTTTTACGGGCCATGAATTACTTACCGCCCTTCACAACGGGGAAACGACCGATAACGGGCACACCGAGCAGCTCGACGGCATCGTCAACGGAGCGGACGCGAGTATTGAGCATGTCGAGCAGCACGACGATCGCAACGGCGACGAACAGGCCGGCCAGAGCGGCGACCGCGATGTAGAGCTTGCGGTTGGGGCCGCTGGGCTGGCTGGGGATCTTTGCCTTATCGATCACGTTGACGGCCTGGGCGGCATCAACGTCCTGAGCCACGGTAGACACCGAGTTGGCAATGGCATTGGCGACAGCGGCGGCACCGTCGGGGCTGGCGCCGGTCACGGACAGCGAAATGACACGAGTCGTGGTCTCGCTCGTAACGCTCACCTTGTAATCATCCAAGTTGGAAAGACCCAGCTCCTTAGCAGCACCGCTCTTGACGCTGTCGCTATCGAGCAACGTCGCGATATCGTTGGAGAGCATCTGGCTCGCCGACAGGTCGTTGTAGTAGCTCGTCTGGCTACCATCGGTCTTGGCGAGAATGTACATGCTCGTCGTGGCGGTGTAGGTGTTGTCCATCATGGTGAAGGACACGACGCCCATGGCGATCGCGCAGACCACCGGGAGAGCGATGACCAGCTTAAGGTGCTTTTTAAGCAGCTGGAACAGTTCGAGAAGGGTCATGCAGCTTGCCTTTCATTTCCCTAGTTCATATCGACAAAACTGCTCGTATGATATCGCATCTTTTTGCCAAGTCCGAACTCTATACATAAGATACAGCGCTTACACCATTGTTGCGCAACATTAACGCCGCACCGGCAGCCCCGATGCGGCGTGAAATTCACATGTTTGCAGTACTGCTACACGAACTGCTCGTCCTGTTGGACGGGAAATGTCACCGTGATGGTGGTCCCCACCCCCAACTCGCTTGACATATCGAGCGAGGCGTGATGATACAGGGCGGCATGCTTGACGATGGCCAGACCCAGACCCGTTCCACCGCGCGCTTTAGAACGGCTCTTGTCAACGCGATAGAAACGCTCAAATACCTTACCCTGCTCCTCGGGCGCAATACCAATACCCGTATCGGCAACCGACAGATACGGGTGCCCGTCGTCGTTGGTTCCGCACCGCAACGTCACCGTACCGCCGGGCCGGTTGTAGCGAATGGCGTTGCTCGCCAGGTTATAGATGAGCTCATCGATCAGGCGCGTTACGCCTTCGACGACCACAGGCTTGGTCTCATGGCCTGTCGTCACATTTGCCTGGCGAGCGACCTGCTCAAGACGCTGCTCGACCGCGTAGATAGCACGCGAAAGCTCAATGGGCTCCGTGGAGCCAATGGGCACCGCCTCGCCATCACTCGCACGCTCGGCCTCATCCAAGTTCGAAAGCGTGAGGATATCGTTGACGAGCGCCGCCAAACGGCCCGCCTCACGGTAGATGCGGCCGCCAAAGGTGCGCAGATCATCCTCACCCTCGACCATGCCGTTCGCAATGAGCTCGGCATAGCCCGAGATTGCCGTAAGCGGGGTCTTGAGCTCATGGGTGATATTGGCCGTGAACTCGCGACGCATGCGGTCGTTATCGGCAAGCACCGCCATCTGGCGTTTAAGCTCCTGGCGCTGGGACTCAATACGCTCGAGCATGGGAACCATCTCGGCATAGGCATGTTCATAGCTACGGCGCGGATGGTCCAAATTGACCTCTTGCAGCGGCGCGATGATGGCACGGGATTCGCGGCGCGCAAGGAAAAACGAGAGCACCGCGCCCGCTGCCGCGATAAGCAGCATCGGCGCCACCAGCGAGAGCAAAATCGCCGCAATGCCAGGCTGGGCTTGCGCCAAACGAACAACCTGACCGTTATCAAGGGCCACGGCGCTATAGAGCATCACCTCGTCGAGTGTGGAACTCGAACGCTCCGCGGAGCCCGAGCCGTTCTCAAGGGCCTCAACCACCTCGGGGCGATCGCCATGGTTGGGCAACATGGAAGGAGACGCCTCGTTGTCGTAGGCGACCGATCCGTCCTTATTGATCAGCGTGATGCGAAGGTCCTCGCGATCGAGGCTGCGCAAAAACGCGATGGGCTCCTGCTGCTCGTTGAGGGCGGCGGCGATGAGCTCGGTTTCCTGCGAAAGGTTGGCGCTCGTGGCATCCGCCAAGGTGTTTTGCATAAAGAACGCGCCCAGCACCGTAAACGCCAAAATGACCGACATGGCGCAGATAAATATCGTCGCGAACACGCGATGCGAGAGCGTGTGTTTTCCCTGAGGGGCAAAGACCACGGATTACTCCTCCGATACGGCGTCCGCAATGCCGGCACCTTCGGCATCGTCAGCGGCAGAAGGCTCGGCCAGGCGATAACCCACGCCGCGCACGGTCTCTATGGCGCTCGCATGCTCGCCAAGCTTTTGGCGGAGCGTCTGCACATGCACGTCGACGGTGCGCGAACCGCCGTCGAAGTCCCAGCCCCATACGCTCCGCAGCAGCGACTCGCGGGTAAAGACCACGCCAGGTTTGCGCATGAGGTACTCGAGCAGGTCGAATTCGCGCAGCGTGAGCTTGAGCGGTTCACCGGCAACAGTCACTTCGCGGTGGCTGGGCGAAAGTACGATATCGCCCACGCTGAGCACATCGCTCGCCTGCTTGACCATGCCGCCGCGGCGCAGCAACGCACGGCAACGGCTCGCAAGCTCCATGAGCGAAAACGGCTTAGTCAGGTAATCGTCGGCACCGCCATCGAGCGCCATCACCTTGTCGAGCTCGGTGTCCTTGGCGGTAAGCATCATGATGGGCACCGTCGCCGTCAGGCGATCGGCACGCAGGCGACGCATAATTGCCAGGCCATCGGTATCGGGCAGCATGATGTCGAGCAGGACAGCATCGGGCACCCGTCGCGCCACAGCAGCCTTAAACTCGCCATCACACGAAAAGCCCTCGGCCTCGATCCCCTGCTTGCGCAGCGCGTAGACCGTCAAATCCCTGATGTTGTCATCGTCCTCGACGTAATAGATCATGTTGAACCCCTCTGCGGCCGGCATGACCGCATCTTAACCCTAAAGGCACCTGCACTAGATGGTATCAGCCAAAACGGCCCGTCAAATAATCCGCCGTGCGCGGATCGGTCGGGTTTTTGAAGAGCTGAGCGGTGGGCGCATGCTCCACCAGCTCGCCCAGCAAAAAGAACGCGACCGAGTCGGAGATGCGCGCAGCCTGCTGCATGTTGTGCGTAACGACCACCAGCGTGCAGGTCTCCTTGAGCTCGCAGGCCAGCTGCTCCACCACCAGCGTCGATACGGGGTCGAGCGCCGAGGTCGGCTCGTCCATCAGCAGAATGTCGGGCTGCACGGCCAGTGCACGAGCGATGCACAAACGCTGCTGCTGGCCGCCCGAAAGACCCAGGCCCGACTCCTTCAGTTTGTCCTTGACCTCGTCCCACAGGGCAGCGCGGCGCAGGGAGTCCTCGACCAACTCGTCGAGCACGACGCGGTCGCGCACTCCCATGCCGCGAGGACCGTAGGCGACGTTGTCGTAGATGCTCATGGGAAACGGATTGGGGCGTTGGAATACCATACCCACGCGCTGGCGCAAGCGGCAGATATCGTAATCGCCCAGGATATCCTGACCGTCGAGTGCAATCTTGCCTTCAATGCGGCAATCCTTGATATCGTCGTTCATACGGTTAAAGCAGCGCAGCAGCGTCGACTTTCCGCAGCCCGAAGGCCCGATGAACGAGGTGATCTGCTTGTCGCGAATTTTGATGTTCACGTCCTTGAGCGCATGATGGTCGCCGTAAAACAGGTCAAGACCCTCAACATCGATGCGCGTCGGCGAGACGGCAAGGTCATGCGCCGTGGGGCGAGTCGCATCCCCGACCTCGCGCTCGTGCGCGGCCTCGGTCTGCGCCTCCATGAGTTCCTCAAGCTCCATAGGCTCCATCGCCGCAGCAGCCGTCATACCGCATACCTCCATATCGATATCAATTCAGCAGTATCGATAGTAGAAATCGCGGCTCATACGCACGTGAGCGCATTGTCAAGTGTTTGTAAGGGCACCTTGACTATGCCGCCGGCAACTCGATGGTAAATATCGTGTGCTCGGGTGTCGATTCGCACGCAATGGTGCCGCTGTGCGCCGCAACGATCTCCTTGGCGATGGCAAGGCCAAGCCCGGCGCCGCCGCGATTGGTCGCGCGCGCCGCATCCAGGCGATAGAACTTCTCAAAGATCACCTTGAGCTTAGCCGCCGGAATCGGATCACCCCGATTGATAAAGCGAATTCGCACTCCACCGTCATCTTGGTGCCCAGCCTCAATCGTGATGGTCGATCCTTCGTAGCTATAGGCGATGGCGTTTTTCATGATGTTGTTGAACACGCGAGCCATCTTGTCGCCATCTACGAGCACCGTCAGGTCCTCGCGCACATCAACTTGGACATCTTTGTGCTGCTCGTTGAGAATGGGATAGAACTCATCGGCCACCTGTGCCAGCAGCAATCCCAGGTCGACGTAGCCGCGCGTGAGCACAATATCGTGGAAGTTAAAGCGCGTGATATCAAAGAACTCCTCAATAAGCGCGTCGAGTCGGTGCGCCTTGTCGAGCGCCACGCCCGTAAAGTGCGCGCGCTGCTCAACCGGCAGGTCGGGCGCCTCCTGCAACAGCGAGAGGTAGCCCACCACGCTGGCAAGCGGCGTGCGCAAGTCATGCGCCAAGTATGTGACCAAGTCGTCCTTGCGATGCGACTCGTCGCGTAGGGCTTGCTGCACCTTACGCTCGCGATCGCGCGCGCGGTTGAGCGCGCCCTCGACCTCCAGGAAGTCTCCGTCGATGTTGTCCCAGGCGTCAGGATGATCGATCAGGCGGTCCTGGATACGGGCCGCAAGCACGCGATCGGCATGCTGTTCCCCTTGCTCGTAGCCTTGGTAATACAGCGCTCGGCCGCAAAAGAACAAGACGCACACGGCAAGCGCCAGGACAAAGCCAAGCATGTTGAATACAAAGCCGGCATCGAACAGCACCGGTCCCTTAATGCCACCGAGTGCCACGGTGCCAATCGCCAGCGTCATGACCCACGCGGCACCGCCGATTACCACGCAACGACGCACGATTTCAAAGCGACCGATCAGCAAGAAGCCGATGAGTAGCACCGCCAAGATACCGGCGATGTTATCAATGCCGATTAGCAGCAGACTCAGCAAAAAGAGCAGCACCGTCGCAAGCGCGCGATTATCGACGACCGCCCTCACGTATTCAAAGAGCCGATCGGGCACCTCAAATGCCTGTCTATCGTCTTTTGTCATATCAAGATCCTCACAAGCGAACAGCGTTATTCGATGATGTAGCCGACGCCCCAGACGTTTTTGATAAAACGCGGCTTCTGAGCGTCGTCACCAATTTTTTCGCGCAGGTGACGAATGTGCACCATCACCGTATTGTTGGAGCCGGGCATAAAGTCCTCGTTCCACACCGCGCGGAACAGGTCCTCCACGGGCACTACGCTGCCGCGATGCTCGGCCAGATACAGCAAGATGGAATACTCGATGGGCGTGAGGCGCACCGGCGCACCGTCCACCGTCACGGAGCGAGCGTCACGGTTGATCTCGAGGCCGTCGAGCTGGAGGGTCGGCAACTCGGTCGCCTGCGCGCGGCTACCGTAGCTGGTGTAGCGACGCAACTGAGCATGAACGCGCGCGATGAGCTCCAGCGGGCGGAACGGCTTGACCACGTAATCGTCCGCGCCAAGCGAAAGGCCTTCGATCTTATCCTGCTGGGCATCGCGAGCCGTCAACATAATTACGGGATAGGTATGGCTGGCACGAATCGTGCGCAGCAGTTCAAAGCCGTCGATATCAGGCAGCATGACATCGAGCAGCGCCAGGTCAAACTCTTGTTCCAGAATTGCCTTGGCCGCATCGGCCCCGCTGTATGCGATCTGGACGTCAAAGCCCTCCTTTGTAAGGTAGATACCAACCAGGTCGGCGATGGCCTTCTCGTCATCAACTACCAGTATGCGCTCGTTCATGCGTGCTCCTCTCGCGCTCCATTATGCCCGAGGCGGCGCCCGCCACACACAACAAGCGTGGGCGATTAAGTCGACCTTAAGCATCCTTGCGCCCGTTCGAGCACGAATGCGGGCCATGCGCGCTCGCAACGATCGTCGTCGCCGGCAAACGATATACTCTAGTGCCAGAAGAGACCATCCCGTCGAAAGCGAAATCCGTGAAGTCCCTCACCTCTTTTGCAAAACGCTCCACCCAGCTTGCCGCTGGCTTTGCCTGCGCCATCGCCCTTGTTGCCGGCGCCCAAGTGCTCACGACCGACGACGTCTGCGGCAAGACCGCCGACGTCCGCGGCATCACGGCAGAAAACCTGCCCGATATCGAGGCAACTAATGCCCTTGTTATGGGCAAGGACGGCACCGTCTACTATGGACGCGGCGCCGATGAGCAGGTAAAGATTGCCTCGATCACCAAGGTCATGACCGCAATCCTGACCGTCGAAAACTGCAAGATGGACGAGAAGGTCACGGTGAGCAACGCTGCCGCCACCGTAGGCAACTCGACCGCCGGCCTGCTCGAAGGCGACAAGCTCACCGTGGAGCAGGCACTACGCGGCCTGATGATCCCCTCGGGCAACGACGCCGCCATCGTGCTTGCCGAGTACGTGGGCAAAAAGATCGACCCCAAGACCAAAGACGCCGAGGCAACCTTTGTGAAGGCTATGAACGAGCGCGCCAAAAAGCTCGGCTGCACCGGCACGGTCTTTGAGAACCCACACGGTCTGGACTTTGATGAGTGGGCCGGCGACATGCACTCAACCGCACATGACGTGGCACTGATGATGCGGGAAGCCATGAAAAACGACACGATTCGTGAAGTCGTCGCGAGCGAGGATTCTTGGATTGAGGTCACGGGCGCCGATGGCTCAGACCATTCGCATTCCATGGACACGCACAACGTTTTGCTCGGTCAGGACGGAAACATTGGCGGCAAGACCGGCACCACCGACGACGCGGGCTATTGCTTTACGAGCGCCTACAACCGCGACGGCGACGAGATCTACACCGTAATTTTGAACTCCACCACCACCGACCAGCGCTTTACCGATACCGCCACCCTTGCCAACTGGTACTACGGCCACAAGGTCACGGTCGCAATCGCCAACACGCAGGAGAAGACCGCCAACGGTAACCCGCTCATGGCACGCATTAGCCAGACAGATTGGACGGACAAGACGATCGACGCCACGCTCGCCGACCCTGCCGCACAGGCAACGGTGTTCTCACTCGCCGGCGAAGTGACCGAAAAGGTTAGCTACGATGACCTTTCGGGCACGGTGCATGTTGGCGATAAGGTGGGCAGCGTTACGCTTAAGCAGGACGGCACCAAGATCGCCGTTATGGACCTGGTCGCCGACGAGGAAGGAACGGGGCCCAATCCCATCGAGTGGCTGCTCGTGAAGCTCGACCGCCTGGGCCGCCGCATCGACAACCGACCGCTCACAGCCGAGAGCGAGACCGTAGCCAAGGCTCCTGAGGTGTAGGGCCGAAGAACAATACGCTCACTGAAAGAAGGCATCCTTTCGGATGCCTTCTTTTTTAGGGTTCGAATCCCCAGCTAACGTGGTTCAACTAAAAAAGGGTCCCTTTCGGAACCCCTCTTTAAAGTCTTATTGGCGGAGAGCTGGGGATGTCCGGGCATGCTACGCATGCCCTCCGGCTTCAAAGCCTAGCGGCTTTTCGTCCACGGGCTACAAACGCATTCGCGTTTGCTTAACGCCCGCGCCCTCTCGGGTTCGAATCCCCACGTTCTCCAAACTAAAAAAGGGCCCCAAATGGGACCCTTCTTTCAAGTCATACTGGCGGAGAGCTGGGGATTCGAACCCCAGATGCCCTTTTGGGGCATACTCGCTTAGCAGGCGAGCACCTTCGGCCTCTCGGTCAGCTCTCCGTAACAGCCGTTCTATAGTAACCAAACAGTCGAGGATGGGCAAGGGGGAATTTTGGAGCGATTCCAATTTGCCAGTAGACGTCTCAGCCAATCATCTCAATCTGTAACAGGTACAGGCCGAATCTTCGTCCAGATGTTACAGATTTAGACAAACAGTCAGCGCCATCCGCAAATGTCTCAATCTGTAACAGTTATCGAGCAAATCGGACCGTAAATGTTACAGATCAAGACAAACAATCCCTCAGGACACAACGTCTCAATCTGTAACACCTGCAGACTGCCCCTACCCCAGCGAGCGGTTGAGGGAGCCGAGTTCGTCGTTGCCCATGGTGCGCCACATTTGATAGATGCAACCGCGCGCCAAGAAAAAGAAGCCGTTATCGACGAGTTGCACGGCAGCATCCGCGAGTTGATTGGTCACGGCGGGCACCGGCGGCAGCTCAAGACCTGCCTTGCGGATGGTCTCGACAGCCTCCTCAAACGTGGGCGGTTTGATTACGCCCATCTCGTTCATAAGGCCCTGCATTTCCTCCTGCGCGCTGCCGCCCGACTCCTCGCCGCGCGGCACCAGGCGGTAGCATGCCAACGCCAGCTCGAGCTGGTCGCAGTTCCAGTAGGCAAAAGCCAGGCGATAGAACAGGTAACCGATCGAAGGTCGGTCGCTGGCAATACGCAGGCCGTGGCGCGCCACCTCGATAATCTCGTTATAGCGCTCCAGGCGTGCTAGCACGTTGATCAGAGCAAAGTGAGACTGCATGGACGAGCGCGCCAAATCGTAGAGACGACGCACCTCGGGCAGCGCGCGCTCAAAGTCCTCTTGCTCGGCGTAAAAGCTGCAGATCTCGTGCTGGGCAAAATACAGCGCATCGGGAGCGCGAAGGATACGCACGGAACGGTCCTCCTCCATCACCGGCAGCACCATTCGCACCAGCTGGTTATCGCAGAACTGGGTCTGGACCGGGCCCGTCGCCAAAAGCTCAGCAACAGTACACTTGGCTTCCAGCTCCTCGACAAGGCGAGAAAAGCCCTCGAAAGCACCAGCTCGATCAACTTTGGATTGCTCGCGCAGCTCGACGACGCGGGCGACATACGGATCGTTGTCCTTCTCCATGACCTCAAGCTCGTCAGCCGTATCAGCGAGCAGCAAATCGCGAAGCGCAGGCGACAATGGACGATGGTCATCACGTGGTCGGGCGTGAACCTCTGCAGGCTCAATCGTGTCCGGCGCATCTGCCTCATATGCCTCGAGCAAATGCTTGCAGGGCATGTCGTCCATGTCCATGCTCTCAAGATCCTTGGCGACAGAAACGCAATCGGCCAGATAAGCCGCACGGCCAAAGGAGTACGCTTTAACAACGCGCTCGCCCTGCTCGCCGTCGGGAGCCGCAATCTGCACGTAGCAGCGCGTGATGCGAGCACCCGAAGCAAAGCAAGCCGCCGCGAGGGTAAGCGCAATACGCGCATCGTGCTCAGTGGCCCATGCTGCGCGCTTTGGCTCATCTACCTCGCGCCAGGCGTCATCTTGGGCATCGTATTCGCGCTGCGGCATAGCATCGACAACCGTGTGGCCAAATCGCACCAGCATGATGCCCTCGGCGACGTTCGCTCGATAGGTGTAGTCGAGCCGCGTGACCACGTTGAGCGCTTCTACGATACGTGCAAAGCGGGTGCGAACGTCCCACTCGCCACCCGGCTGACACGCAACCGTCCCCGGCTTGGCCCACGGATTGTCATTCGACAGCGTTTCGAGCAGGCGAGGAACGTCGTTGGTCGTCTTGCTGATATGCCAGAGATCAAAGAGCGAGCAGCCCTCAAAGCTTGGCGACGAGGCAACGGGGCCCAACCCTGCCCCAATACGCTCAAGAATGCCCGATAGGCGGTTCAGGCGGCACTCGACGGCAAACAGGGTATCGATCTCGTCCTGGTCCAGCAGGCTACGGTCAAAATTGAGATAAAAGAGCCTCGAGCGATCGATGCGCGCCAGACTCATTTCGGTTTTGGCCGCAATGGTGCGCAGGCGAGGCAGATTAACTTCGCCCATCAAAGCGGCGGCATAGCGTTCGATGCCACTTGGATTATCTGTATGGTCAATGCGGTAGAGCAACGTTTCGATTGCATCGGGCAGCGGCGTGGAATCAAAACCCAGCAGCACCTCAACCGGCTCGGGGAGTTTTACAAGTTTGATCTTGTCGACGGCATTTTTCATGCCCTCGTCGAGGCCGTCACCGTCGGCCGTGCCTGAGACAGCGTTTTCAGAATCGGCAAATATCACGTAACGCAAGAACATTGAGGCCATGAACTCGCCGTAGCGAAGGCTGCGCGTCGAATTCCACGTCTCGCGATCGGATTGCTCGCGCATGGTGCCTTCGGGAGAGCCGATGACTCGCGCCCGGGAATGCATCGTCCCATCGGCGCCCCTGACCGCAATCTCACCGATGTTGGAATCGGACTCGTCAAGAATCAGTTGCATGTCGGGATCGTCGGGTAGCGACTCCTCGTTAACGGGGCGGTCTGCCTTATAGACCTCACCCGAAACGCTCACGTAGCCCAAAAGCGACACGTGGCTTTTGCCGACGAATTCGACGACATAGCATGATTCATGTGGGTCCTCGCCAAAGAGCTTCCAAACCACGCCATACGAGCGTCCCGCAGGCTGCTCGGGCATGGCCGGAAAGCGCTTTTTGGGATCGAGAAACCTGAGCTTGTATGTCGGACGCTCTGCCACGAAATATCACCCTGATCGGTCGTCTAAAGAAAGAGCGCGCCACGGACTCACCGAGGCGCATACTCGAAATCTTACACGAGTCGATGAGAAATAGTCCCCGTTGACCGAGGTTCGAATCCATGCGACGCCTGCCCAAAAGAAAAGCCCCCGTTGCCGGAGGCTTTCAATTTCAATTGGTGCGGCGTATAGGATTCCGCGCATCCGCTGCGCGGATCCGCACCGGCTTCGCCCGCCTGCCGGCGGACTCGCCCGCTCGCTAAAAACGCTCCGCGTTTTCTTTACGCCCGCGCCTCGACCGAGGTTCGAATCCATGCGGTGCTTACGTAAAAGAAAAGCCCCCGTTGCCGGGAGCTTTAATCTCAAATGGTGCGGCGTATAGGATTCCGCGCATCCGCTGCGCGGATCCGCACCGGCTTCGC
>UQMD01000032.1 GCA_900542155.1 uncultured Collinsella sp. | reverse complement strand
AGGGCGGAGGCGGGGCATGCCCCGCCTCTTACACCACATCTCTGCGCGCTACCTTATCTATTCAATGAATCCAGATTTTCGGCCCAAGTTTCTTTGTTTTTGCTGCCACTAGTTTAATAACAGTACTCATATTTGCCGTTTTTTGCACAGCGCATATAAACGGACCCCCTATAAAGCTATAGTTTTACGCCGGCTTGAGCCCAAAGCACGCTCGGAGCGTATTCAGCAGAGCATCTTGCCTCTTTCGACGAGCCTCTACGCGATTCTGATATCGTTTACCCATGCGCTGGTGGATGCGCCATGCGAGCGCTTCCATCGCTTCCATGTCGCAGAGCATTTCGTTGTTGACCGTCGCGACCTCGATTCCCATAGTAATCAAGCCCGTGTTGCGTTTTTCATCATGGATACGTCCCTTCCGGGAGGAGTGGCCCAGCTCACCGTTGTATTCAAGGTCAAACCGGGCTGTTTCCTGATACGCATCGCAAATTGCATGCGGCATCCCTGAGATTGCCTGCGCGCGGTCATCGAACTCGATCTTGTAGTCGGTCTTAAAAGGACCGCAGGCAAACCCACCATAGGAAAACGGAAGCGAAAACAGAGCGAGCATGATGCACTCCATGGGCGAGCGCAGGTTTTCTGACAGGTAGGGGCACAGGCGCAGCAGCTGTTTAGCGGCACTCCCCTTGCATGCGGCAAGGTAATCTGCCAGGCGATCGGGCGTCAGCACCGGCTCGACTTCAAAGTAGCCCACATCTGGCGGTTGATCCTTATCCTTTGCAAGCCTGTTCACGGTGGGTGAGCTGTAGGGAGGCAGATACTTCCCGCGATCGCTCAGTGAAATCTTGGAACACAGTTCCTGGGCCAGGGCAAACGCCTGGATACAGCCGACCTCGCGGGCGACGGCAACACAAAGGGCCTCGGGAGATAGGCTGTACACCCCCGGTTCTACCTCTAGAATCGAGCCGGCAGGCAACCCGGAACACACGGACCAGCCCACGCCAGGCATGCGGCGGCGCTGCGCCGCAGATCCCACCAGCAAGCACAGATCCTCTTGCACCTCGCCGCCTTTAGCTCCAATTCGCACCAAGTCGGGAAGATAGATATCCTCGCTCGAAGGCGATGACGTACACAGCACGCGGCGCTCCTCATCGGGCTCAAGGTCCTTCCAGCCGATGTAGCCCATCTGCCGGCGCTCGGCTCGAATCATACGCAACGCCGAGGCGCCCGTCAGGATCACGGAAGCCGCTAGCTGCTCTTTTGTCGGCTTGTTGCATTGCCTGATTGTTACCGCCACATGAATCACCCCTACCAAACGCGTGCGAGAGCGAGGCCATCAACGGCCGCGGCACCGGCGCGCTTGAGTTCCGCCGAAGCTGCCGCCATCGTCGCACCCGTGGTGATAACGTCGTCGATAAGCAGCAGGCGGCGGCCCCGCACGTCCTCAACGGTCTCGTACATGCCTCGGGCACGTTCACGGCGTTCTTCACGGCCGAGTTCACGCTGGTCGCCATGGCCGTACTTAACGAGGGCATCGAGCAACGGAACACCCGACAGCTCGCAAAATGGGCGCGCGATGGCTTCCATATGATCGAAGCCGCGTCGCCGAAACGCCGCCGCCGTCGCGGGCACAAACACCACGGCATCGGCGCCGGACAACACGCCGCCGTAGCGTTCGGGCGCCGCGACCTGGGCATGTAAGGCGGTGTCGTAGAGCAGCTCTGCCAGATACGGCGCCAGGCGTCGCTCGCCCGCGTCTTTGTACGCTTTAATGATCCGCGGCAGCGGATGCGTGTAAACGGCACATGCGAGGCACCGGTCGAGCGCTTCGGCCATCGCCGAAGACGTACCCTCGACCGAGCACTCGGTGCACAGCAAGTCTCCAAACGGGGCGCCGCATCGAGTGCAGATATGCCGCGGGTCGATGAGTGCAAGCGCCGCCAAGCAGTCTTGGCAAATTAGCGCTCCGGAGCGCTCGCAGCCGGCGCATCGCGTAGGCGACAACGCCTCAAGCGCCTCGTGCGCCGCCAGGTCGGCAAACGGTAGCAATTCGTCCGCAAACGGCAGGATGCCGGCACCTTGCAGGCATCCCAACACATTCAAATGTCTCTTCACGACACAACCCTCCCTACGTTCGGTCGCAGGGAGGGTTGTTGATTCAGCGCTATGGTACCCCGACGCATTTGGGGTCAGGCAGGTTAAATCCGCTCGCGGGCGTTATTCACCGGTAGGCGGTTGTGGCGCAGACGAAGACGGGGTCGAACCCTCGCCACCATCTTGACGCGGCTTGCGGGAACGACGACGGCGACGGCGCTTCTGGCCCTGGTCGGCCGAACCCTCGCCACCACGATCTTCGCGCGACTCGCGTTCGTCGCGAGCAGCGCCGCGCGCGGCCTTGGCAGCCGCCCCTCCGCCATCTCCAGGGCGCCGACGTGTGACCTTGACCTCGCCATCCGAGACCTGATCGGCCACGGAGGGCACCGAGGGCTTTTGCTGCGTGCCCGAGGAATGGCGGCGGCGCGGACGCGGGGCGCGCTCGTCATCGTTGCGCTGCTTGCTACCCTTGTCGGCAGGCGTATCGGAACCCGAACCACCCTTGGGGGCGGCACCGGCTTCGCGAGCGGCTGCGGCGCGGAAGGCGTCCTCGCGCTCCTCGCTCGACAAATGGCGGCGGCGACGGCGCGTGGGATTCATGCCACCGCCGCGGTTTTGCTGCTGGGGTTGCTGAGCCTCGCGCTCGCGGGAGGAGTTCTTGCCTGCGGGAGCGGCCTCGCCGGCATCGCCCGCACCCGAGCGCTTGCGGCGGCGACGTCCACCGGCAGCCTCCTCAGCCTCGGGTGCCTCGGCCTTGCCACGACCCTTACCGCGGCCACGGCCCTCGCCCTGGCTCTGACCGGCACGGGTATCGGCGTCCGCATCGCGACGACGGCGCTTGGGCATCGATGTACCGGCCAGACGGTCGGCGCTCGACAGGCCATCGCCCACGTCGACGCCGTTCTCGCGGTCGAGCTCCATAAGCGCCAGGCGCATCTCGGGCGACTCGATACGCTCGAGCACATCGCGCGTCACACAGTCGGGGCGGCAGCTGCAGCCCTGCTCGGCGGCCTTCTTTTTGCAGCCCTCAGAGCAGGTCATGTCGGCCAGGTTGACCTTAAAGACTTTGCCGTTCTCCAGGCGCAACACCAGCTGTTCACGCGGGGTGTCATATTCCTGGATGCGCGCCTTGCCAAGCGGCGTATCGATCAGCGTCTTCTTTTTGGGCGCGCGGCTCTTAAAGTCCTTGTACGCCTCGAACTCGTAGCGCAGGCAGCACATCAGGCGACCGCAGACGCCGCTAATCTTGGACGAGTTGAGCGGCAGGTCCTGCTCTTTTGCCATGCGGATCGAAACCGGCTCAAACTGTCCGCCAAAGCGTGTGCAGCAGAGCTCCTGGCCGCACTGGGCATAGCCGCCCACCAGGCGGGTCTCGTCACGCACGCCAATCTGGCGCATGTCGACGCGAATGTGCAGCGTCGAGGATAGGTCCTTGACGAGCTGACGGAAATCGACGCGTTCCTCGGCCGCAAAGTAGAACACGGCCTTCTCGCCGCCAAACAGGTACTCGACGCCGACCGGCTTCATCTCGAGGTCGAGCTCCTTGACCAGGCGGCGGAAGTCGACCATGGCCTCGTCACCCTGGATAGCCAGGTCGTCGGCAAGCTGCAGGTCGATGTCGCTCGCCACGCGCAGCACGGGCTTGAGCGGCTGACCGATCTCGTCTTGCGGCACCTCGAAGGGATCGGCCGTGACCAGGCCGATCTCGGTTCCGCGCTCGGTAGAACAAATGGCATAATCGGCCTCGAGGATATCCAGATCCTGTGGGTCGAACCACAGGTCGCGCGAGGCGTAGGTAAACTTAACGGGTACGACTAACGGCATTTCAGTGCCTTCCTGATATCGAACAGCATGACCTCGATGGCCAGCTGGGGAGTAACGTTTCTGGCGATGTTGCGCTCAGCGGTGGCAACCGCCTCGAGCGCCTGGGTGGCACCCGCAACATTCGTCGCCGCGGCAAGCCGCCCGATCGTGTCGCGCACGTCCTCGTTCACCACGTCTGCCGCCTCGTCCTGAAGTGTCAGCAGCACGTCGCGCATGAGCGTCCGCGCGCTCGCCAGCGCTTCCATGATACCCGAACGCTCGCGCGCGTTGAGTTCGCGCTTGTTGCGGTCCTCAAGCTGCTTCAATGCTCCACGCGACAGGTAGTCGGCGTTTTGCTCGAGCACCTTTTCCTGCGTGGACTTGACCTCGGCGAGCGGAGCCTTAACGGCGACGATGAGCGACTTGGCGCGACTGAGCACGTCGGCCTCGTCGGCGGCAATGAGTGAGTCGATGGCACGGACCATCTGACGGCGAGCGTCCTGGCGCTCGGCGCTCTTGAGGAACTCGATGCCGCGCGTGGGGCTGCCCGCCACGGCGACGGCCATACGACAACGCGCGAGGTCCTGGCCGGTGTCACGGCTCACGGCCTGCGCGGCCACAGCGGGCGACACCAGCCGAAACGGCACGCACTGGCAACGGCTCACGATGGTGGGCAGCATCACGTCTGCCGAGGTGCCCAGCAGGATGAACATGACGCCCTCGGGCGGTTCCTCGAGCGTTTTGAGCAGCGCGTTGGCGGTGTTGGCGCGCAGTTGCTCGGCACGGTCGATGATGTAGACCTTTGCCTTGGCGCGGATGGGCGCCAGGGGCACGTCGTCGAGCAGCTCGCGGGTCTGCGCGATGAGGTAGCCCGTGGCGCTCTCGGGCGTGTAATAGTGCACGTCGGGATGCGTATGGCGCGCGACGCGCACGCAGCTGTCGCACGAACCACAGCCGTCCCGCTCGCACAGGAAGGCTTGGGCGAGCGCCCATGCGGCGTCGAGCTTACCGGCACCGGGCGCGCCCAAAAACAGGTAGGCGTGCGATGCGCGGCCGCTTGCGATGGCGTTGGTCAAAAAGTCGCGCACGCGTTCCTGGGTGTCGAGCTTGGCGAGCAGGCTTGCCTGAGCGGGGGCCATGTTACTCAGCCTCCTGGGCAAGCGCGGCGGCGACGGCATCCTGGGGGATGTCGAGACCGTGCGCACGAACCAGCTCGACCGTCTGCGCGAAGACGTCTGCAATCGACGCGGTGGCGTCGATGAGCTTTACGCGGGCGGGCTCCTCGGCAGCAATGGCACAAAATCCCTGGTAGACGCGCTCCTGGAAGGCCATGCCCTTGGCCTCCATGCGATCGGCCGCGCCGCGGGCCGCCATGCGCAGCGCCGCCTGCTCGGGCGTGATGTGATAGACGAGCGTGAGCGCCGGATGCGTACCGGCGACAGCCAGGTTGTTGGCATCGCGTACCATCTGACGGTCGAGGCCATCGGCAAACGCCTGATAGCAGGTCGTGGAATCGTAAAAACGGTCGCACAGGACCACCTTGCCGGCAGCGAGGGCGGGCGCGATGACCTCGTGCACCAGCTGGGCGCGCGCGGCCTCGTAGAGCAGCAGCTCGCAGGTGTCGCCCATTGCCGTATTGGCGGGGTCGAGCAGCAGCGCGCGAATCTTTTCGCTGATGGCGGTGCCGCCCGGCTCGCGCAGAGTTACGACCTGATAGCCAGCGAGGTCGAGCGCGCGGGCCAGCAGGCGCGCCTGCGTGGATTTGCCGGCGCCGTCGACGCCCTCGAGCGTGATAAAGCTATGTTGAGCGGGCTCAAAAGCCATGAGCGCAGCCCCTTCCTACAAGGCGCGAAAATGCAAGTTATAGCAACCAAGCCATGATACCCCAGGGGCAGGGGCTAGGTGGCAGTTAGGAACGTTCCCAAAGTGCCGGCAGAAAAGGAACGTCCCAACTGCCGACCCTCTAAGTTGCGGTGAAATAGGGACTGGATACGCCTTCTAACAGCAAATACAATCCCTATTTCACCGCAAGTTAGGAGTGGGCGCGGGCATAGATAGCGGAGGAGATGTCGCACTCCAAGGCCAAGGCCTGTTCGCGTTCGAGGTCTTGGGTGAGGACGGCCAAGACATAGGGATGTTCGGCGTAGACGATTGCGGCATCGTGCTGAGCATTCGCCAGGCTGCCCGTTTTGCGCGCGACCAAAACGCCGCCGGGAACGCCCTCGACAATACCGCGCGCGTCTTCCTGCGCCAGCAGATATCCGCGTGCTCGCTCGCACAGCCTAGGCGTCGCGATTGTCCCCGACGCCAGCCGCTGCAACACGGCCGCAGCATCACGGGCGCTCGTATAGTTCTCGCGACCTTGTGCCTGGGCCTCGGCATCCATCATCAAACGAGCGAACACCGTTTGAGTCAAACCCAGCGCGGCGCATGTTTCATTGACCGCATCCATGCCAAGCCGGTTGATGATGAGATTCGCTGCCACGTTATCGCTCTGGGCGATCATGGCGTGCAGCAGCTCGTCAATACTGTACGACACACCCGCGCCGCGCGACTGAATGTTGCCGCTGCCACCCACGATATCCTGTTGCGTTACCGTTATCTGCTCGTCGAGGGATAGCTCGCCCGCCGTCACGGTCTCAAGCGCACAAGCGAGAACGGGAAGCTTGATGATGCTTGCCGCCACACGTCGCGCGTCCGGCGCCACAGCGACTTCACCATCGAGCGACGCGAACGTTTGAGGATCAAGCGCCACAGCATAGACCGAGGCAGACCCACCATACGGCTCGACAAGGGCTTCGATATCTTGCTGAAGGTTGGCAATCCAAGAAGTCTGGGAGACAGCTTTCGTCTTTTGAGCGGACGGATGATTCGCTTTTTGTTTGGCAGGGACAGCGGAGCCCTCAGCCTCGTTGCGGCGCGCGGCACAACCGCCGAGGCTCATCACCGAGGCAAGCGCTCCAGTCAACATCCCGGCACAAAACACCCGACGCGAGCAATCGCGCGCAGCGAGGGGCGTATCCCCCGGCGGGAACCGGAACGCCTCCACGTTGTCGCCGCCACCCCGACCTTGCTCGCCGCAGTACACAGACTCACTCCCCACCATCGCATTCTACCGAGCCGTCGATAAACGGCTGCGCCGGACACCCAGCACGCCGCACTCATTGTGACGCATGCGACAGGGCTTGCGCGGCGCGACTGGTCCTCGCACTACCAGTTGGGTCGGCGCGGCCCAACCGCACCTGAACCACCTTATAATCTAGCCAACACATCGAATGGAAGGAACCATCATGCCCCGGTTTTGCACCCATTGCGGCAAGCTTCTGAAAGACGACGAGCGCTTCTGCACCAACTGCGGAACGCCGGCAACCGATGATGGCCAGGCCTCTCAGTCGCAAGAGGATGCGCAGGCGGACGTGACCGTGCAGTCCGCCCATCAGCCCGTGCCCGCTCCCCAGCCCGAAGTCGACACGACGCAGCAATGGGCGGCGGCCAACGCCGCGGCTCAGCAACCCATTCCGACCGCTGCTCCGCAGGCCAGTGCGCCTACTACCCCCAAAAACAACAACGCCCTGCTCATCGGCATCATCGCCGCGCTAGTCGTCGTGATTATCGCGCTGGTCGTGTTCTTTATGATCAAGCCTTTCGACAAGAGCGTCGATGATACCAAGGGCACGACGATCGAAAAGGTCAAAATCGACCACGACGACGATGACGTCTCCGTTAAGGGTGACCCCAACAAGCTTGACGATGATGATGACGATGACGCCCACGATGCCGCCACCATCAGCGAGCAGAACGTCTACGACCAGCTGAGCTCCTACTACAACAGGCTCTCCGATCTTGATCAGCAGGTTCGCGACTGCGCTACCACGTTTAACACGTACTATCTCAAGGATGACCGCAGCTCGCGCCAATCTGCCAGCGATGCCGCCGAGGCGCTCGAGGATCAGATCGACGACCTGAAGGACGAGGTCGAGGACCTGGACGTTCCCATCGACTCGCAGAACTACAGCTCTTGGAAAGACATCATCACGCTCTACAACGATCTGGAGAACCGCATCGACGTGATTTGCGATGCCTGGGAGATCAGCCTTGAGTACTCCAGTCCCGCCAACCACAAGGATGAGATCGTGGCGCCGCTGGCGCGCGACAACGTAGCGGGCACCAACGACAACAAATACCGTCTGGACTTTGAGGAACGCTACCCCGGCGCCGCACCCGTCGAAGTGAAGTAATCCCAACAACTGATCAAAACTTGCGGTGAAATAGGGATTAATTAGGCCTTTTGCCAGCAAAAACAGTCCCTATTTCACCGCAACTTAGAAGCGGGGCCGGGCGCGCATTTGCATTTGCGCGCCCGGCCCCGCCGTGTCTATATGTGCTCGATTACTTGTCGGCAGCGGTCTTTTTGGCAGTCGACTTCTTCGCGGTCGACTTCTTGACGGCAGCAGCTTTCTTAGCCGTCGTCTTTTTGGCCGCCGTTGTCTTCTTCGCCGTGCTCGCCTTGGTTGTGGTCTTGCGGCCGCGGGCGGGCTTCTTCTCCTTGGTCGGGCAGTCCATGTTCACGCAGATGCGCCACGGACCGCGCGCCGTGTTGACCACCACGATGGGAGCGCCGCACTCGGGACAGGTCTCGCCCGTTGCCTCGAGTTTGCCGCGTGCCGGCAGCGGATAACTCACGCCGCAATCGTCGTAGTTGGTACAGCGGATAAAGCGCTTACCGCTCTTCTCGCTCTTGTGCGCGATCAGATCGCCATGGCGTCCGGCCTCAGCGCACACCTTGCACTCGCCCACCTTAAGGTCGGGCTCGTAGTTGGTGGGACACGTCGGGTTCACGCAAATCTCGAAGGCCTTCTGGCGGAACGGCTGGCACTTAATGCGCGGCGCACCGCACTCGGGGCACACGGCGGCCTCGCCCTCGAGCGGGCTCACCTTGACACCGCTCGGCACCGGATAGGTCACATCGCAGTCGGGCCAGCCCATGCAGCCGATAAAGCTGCCGCGGGTCTTGGCGCTCGTCTTCATAACCAGGTCCTTGCCGCACTTGGGGCAGGCGCCCACGCGCGCATCGGCCGTGACGGCGTCGCTGATGGCGTCGCCCAGCTCCTGCGTATGCTTGAGCAGTTCGTCGAGCACGCCGGCCAGCAGCGCGCGCGAGTGCGTCACGACATGCTCTTCGGTGTCCTCGCCGCGCTCCACGCGGGTCATGTCGCCGTCGAGCTCACTGGTCATATCGGGACTCGTGATGCGCGGGGCAAACTGCGACAGGGCGTCGATGATGGCAATGCCCAGCTGACTCGGCTCCACCGGATCGTTTTTGAGGTAGCGCACGGCGTACAGACGCTCGATGATGCTCGCGCGCGTGGACTTGGTGCCCAGACCGCGCTTTTCCATCTCCTGCACGAGTTTGCCCTGGCTATAGCGCGCGGGCGGCTCAGTCTGCTTGGCCTCGAGCTTAATGTCGAACACGTCGACCGTGTCGCCCTGCTCCAGCGGCGGCATCTGCTCGTCGCGCTTGAGTCCATACGGGTATGCCTCGCGGAAGCCCGGGGTCACGAGTACGTCGCCCGAAGCCACGAAGGGCTCGCCGTTAACGTCGAGCTCAAGCTTGGTGTTCTCGATGGTCGCAGGACCCATAAGCGTCGCCAGGAAGCGGCGGGCGATGAGGTCGTAGAGCTTGCGCTGGCCGCCGTCGAGCGTGGACGGATCGCCCTCGCCCGTGGGGTAGATAGGCGGGTGGTCGGTGGTCTCGACCTTGCCGCGCGTGGGCTTCATGGGGCCGGCGAGCACCTTTTTGCACACGGGCGCCAACGCCGGGTTGATCTTTGCCAGGTCGCTTACCACGGCGCCCAGATCGAGCGTCGCGGGGTACACGGTGTTGTCGACACGCGGATAGCTGATGAGACCCGCCATGTAGAGGGACTCGGCGATGCGCATGGTGCGTGCGGGCGATATGCCCTCGGCCGCAGCGGCTGCCTGCAGCGAGGTGGTCGCGAACGGCGTGGGCGGCTGCTGCTTGCGCGAGCGCTTCGTCACCGCGGCGACGGTTGCCGTCTTGATGCCGTCAACGTGGCCGTACGCCGTCTCGGCGGCATCTTTGTCGGTAAAGCGCGCCGTCTTGTGCGCGATCTTAAAGCGGTCGTCCTCGGCGGCACCCTGCGCGGCACCCATACCGCGAATCTGCCAATAGTCCTCGGGCACAAACGCCATACGCTCGCGCTCGCGCTCGACCACCAGCGCAAGCGTCGGCGTCTGTACGCGGCCGGCGGAGCGCACGTTGCCAAAGCCGCCAAACTTGGCGAGCGTCAGGTAGCGCGTGAGCACCGCGCCCCAAATAAGGTCGATGTGCTGACGGCTCTCGCCGGCGTCGGCCAGGTTCTGGTCGAGCGAGACGAGATTATCGAAGGCGTGCGTGATCTCGGCCTTGGTAAACGAAGAATACTGGGCACGGGCGACCGGCAAGTCCGGCGCAACCTCGCGCACCTTGTTGAGGGCGTCCGAGCCAATCAGCTCGCCCTCGCGATCGAAGTCCGTGGCGATGATGACGCTGTCGGACTTTTTAGCAAGGTTCTTGAGCGAACGAATGAGTTCCTTTTCGGCCGGTAGCTTAATGACGGGCGCCCAGGTGAGGTAAGGCAGGCTCTCGAGCTTCCAGCCCTTGATGGAAATGCCATCGGCAAGGAACGGCTTGCGCTTGGTGTCGTACGGCGGACGGGCCAGGCCATCGGGCATATCGGCCGGCAACATCTCACCGTCCTCGGTCACCGAATACCAACCCAGCTTTTTATCGAACAGCACGCTGTCGCAAAAATCGGGCGCGAGGATGTGACCGGCAAGGCCGATCGTCACGCACTCCTCGCCCTTCCACTCAAAACGGTAGATGGCGGTGTTGTACACCTTGTCCTTTTTGGGCTTGCCCGTGGACAGACGCTCGGCGATCTGGCGCGCGGCGTCGTTTTTCTCGGCGATGATGAGCTTCAAAAGAGGCTCCTATCTCATGTCTCTGCGGCTGCGCCCGCGCTTATGGCGGCCGACTTACGCCCTTGCTTGCTCGATCTGCCCGATGAGCCAATCGCACCAGGCATCCATGCCCTCGCCCTTGCGCGCGCTCACGGCAAACCGCGGCGCCTGCGGATTGAGGTCATCGAGTGTCTTAGTATACCTATCCATGTCAAAATCGAAAGCCGGGGCCACGTCGACCTTATTGAGCAGCTGCGCGCCGGCGTGCTGGAAGATGCCCGGGTACTTGATGGGCTTGTCGTCGCCCTCGGGCACCGAGAGAATCATGATGGACAGGTTCTCGCCCAGGTCAAAGTCGACCGGGCAGACCAGGTTGCCCACGTTTTCGATAAAGATGACATCGATGTTTTGAAGGCCCACCGCTTGGTCGAACGCGTCAACGGCCTCCATGATCATGTTGCCCTCAAGATGGCACAGGCCACCGGTGTTGATCTGGATGGCGGGCATGCCGGCTTCCTTCATGATGATGGCGTCGACGTCCGAGGCGATATCGCCCTCGATGACGGCACAGCGCAGGCCGGCTTTGTCACGCAGGCGCTCGTTGGTGCCCAGGATCGTGGTGGTCTTGCCCGAACCGGGGCTCGACAGCACATTGATCACATAGGTGCCTGCCTCATTAAATCGCTGACGCAGCTGGTCTGCCAGACGCTCGTTGCGCGACAGGATCGGCGATGCGATATCAATCGTTTTCTCGGCCATACTCGGCACTCCTTACTTCTGCCATTTGGTGACGGCTAATCGTCGGGGGTTTCGATTTCGATACTTGCGATGTCGAGTTCGCGGCCGTGCAGTAGGCGCACGTTGGCACCACCACACTGGGGACAGCGACAGTGGAAGCGATCGTGGTCGAAGACGTCGCCGCAGTCCAGGCACTCGCTTTGTGGATGGACTTCCTCCACGGAAAGCTCGCAGCCTCGCGTGAGCGGGTCCTCGTCGCGAAACGTCTCCCACGCAAAGTCGAGCGCCTCGCGCACCACCTCGGTCATATCCCCGATACGCAGCGTTACCAAAACGGCGCGCGAGGCCCCCGCCCCACGCGCCGCGCGAATCACTGTATCGAGTATGCCGTTGACAATGCCAACCTCGTGCATACCGATTTACTCCTCGTCGTCCTCGTCGTCCGAGAACAGGTCCAGACGGCTCACGAACAGGCCCTCCTTGCCCTCGCGCGCAGTAATGACCACGCGAGCGATGGCGAGCGAAATCTCGTAGAGCGAAAGCAGGGCACCGTACATAAGGCCCAGCGTGACGGGCGAGCCGTCGGGCGTAATCACAGCCGAGCCGCACAGCAGGCCTACGTACACGTAGCGCCAGGCGCTGCGGAAAGCCGCGTAGGACACGATGTGGAAAACGGACAGGTAGAAAATGATGAGCGGCAGCTCAAACGCCACACCAAAGCCAATCATAAAGAGCAGCTCCATGTTGACGTAGTTCTCCAGATCGGGCAGCGCAGTTGCGACGGCAGAGGTCTCGCCGATGAGCCACTCAAAGCCCGCAGGAATGATGATGAAGTAGCAGAAGATGGCACCCAGGAAGAACAGCACCGTCGAAGCGAGCACCGTGGGCACGACCCACTTGCGCTCGTTGGGGCGAAGCGCCGGCAGGAAGAACGCCAAGATCTGCCAGATGATCATGGGCGTGCACATGACAACGGCCATCTTGATGGCCAGCGAGAAGCGCAGGCCAAAGCCGCCGAGCGTGGTGGTGATGTAGAACTTACCGTCCGGCACAAACGAGCGGATGGGGTCTTCCAGGATATCGAGCACCACGGGCGTGGCGAAATACAGCACGATGGCGGCGGCAAACACCGATACGACCACGATGGTCAGACGGCGACGGAGCTCTCCCAGGTGATCGAAGAGCGGCATGCGCGCAGGTCCGATAGGCATTACTCATCGCCTCCCTTCGGGGCGTCGGCGGCAGCGGCTTCGTCCTCGGCCTCGAGCTCACGAGCGAGCTGGTCGACGACGGCCTTGCGCTTGCGGGGACGACGGGCGTAGAGGTCGGCCGTCGTGGGCTCTGCCGGCTCGGGCTCGGGCTCTGCGGCAGGCTCGGGCTCGACGGCGGCAGTGGCAGCATCGGCAGCGGACACAGCAGCGGCGGGCCCAGCGCCCTCGGCCTCCGTCTCCTCGGCAGCAGCCTCGCCCTCAGCAGCACCCTCACTCGCAGCCTTCTCGGCGGCAAGGCGCGCACGGCGCTCGGCAAAGGTCTCCTTCTTTGCGGGCGCGGCCGTCTCGATGGCATCCTCATCCGCATCGGAATCGTCATCGACAGCAGCCTTCTTGGGCTTGACCGGCGCCGAAGCGGCCTCACTTACCGGATCGATAATCTCGGACTGAACAACTGCCGTCATCTTTTCCTGCGTCTCGCGGAACTGACGGATGGCACGGCCGATCGTGCGGCCCATCTGCGGGAGCTTATCCGGGCCAAACAGCAAAAAGCCGAAGACCACGATGATTGCCAGCTCACCCTCTCCAATACCAAACACACATACCTCCAAGGCTCGATGTGAGTCGAGCCCGCACCGCGCCATTCGGCCGGAACTCGTCTATTCATTCGGTCAAGTATAGCGCCCGAACGCCAAAACGTTCGAGCGCATCACAAACATATGCCAAACGGCACGCCCCTTTTGGGGGCAAAGATTATGCAGCGGTGATCGAAATCTCCTGGTCGACACCCAACAGCTGAACCACGCGCATCACCGGGGGTTGCACGTTGGCGCAGCTAAAACGCTTGCCATGATCGGCTGCATGGTGCGCGGCGCCCACAAGCACGCCAATGCCCGTCGAGTCGATATAGCTCACCTGGGCAAAGTCGAGCTCAACGGCCTCGGTGGGCTGCTCAAGCGCCAAGTCGATGGCGTTACGCAAACTGTCGGCGTTAGAGATATCGATTTCGCCGGTCACCTTAATGGTGTAGAGCTCCGGCGTGGGGTTGGTGGAAATACCCAAATCCATGTATACGCTCCTTTGCGTATCGAAAGTGCGGAAAAGTACGCGGCGCGGACTTGCAGAGCTCTGCGCGCTAGGCGCGCTCGGCACGCGCGATCTCGGCAGCGACGAGCTTGACGGCCAGCACCAGTACGTCGAGCGCGGCCTCCAGGTCCTCGACCGTGGGATAGCTCGGCGCGATGCGGATGTTGGTGTCGCGCGGGTCCTTGCCATAGGGCCAGGTGGCACCAGCCGGCGTGAGCTTGACGCCCAGATCGGCACAAAGCGCGGCGACCTTTTGGGCCGAGCCCTCAGGACCATCGAAGCTCACAAAGTAGCCGCCGCGGGGATGCGTCCAAGTGGCGCAACCCGTGTTGCCCAGACCCTCGGTGAGCTTGCGCTCAACGGCCTCAAAGCGCGGGCGCAAAAACTCGGCATGCCTTTTCATATGCTCCTTGACCGCCTCAATGGTGGGAAGGAAACGCACGTGACGCAGCTGGTTGAGCTTGTCGGCGCTGATCAAGCCGGCCTTGAGGCGCTTGGAGAACTCCGCGATGACCGCAGGGCTCGCGCCGATAAAACCGATACCGGCGCCCGGGAAGGTGATCTTGGACGTCGAGGCAAAGGCCACCACGCGGTCCTCAGTGCCCGCCGCGCGAGCGAGGTCAAAGATATTGGCAAGCTCGTCGGTCTCGTCGTACAGGTCGTGCACGCAGTAGGCGTTGTCCCAGAAGATGCGAAAATCGGGCGCGGCCGTGGGCATCTCGACCAGGCGGCGCACGGTGTCCTCGCTAAAGGTGATGCCCGTGGGGTTGGAATACTTGGGCACGCACCAAATACCCTTGATGGAATCGTCGGCGGCAACGAGGCGCTCGATCTCGTCCATGTCGGGGCCGTTGTCGGTCATCGCAACGGGGACGTTCTCGATGCCCAAGTCGGCGGTGATGCCAAAGTGGCGATCGTAGCCGGGAACGGGGCACAGGAACTTGACCTTCTTGCCGTCGTGCGCGGCCTCGTAGGCATCCCAGGGCTCGCTGCCGCACGAACCACAGCGCCAGAACATGCCGGCGATGTCGTGCTCGATCAAAAGGCTCGACGAACCCAGCACGAGCGTCTGCTCGGCGGGGCAGCCCAGGAACTCCCCTGCCAACTTGCGTGCCGAGGGAATGCCCTCGAAGCAGCCGTAGTTGGAGCAGTCGACGTTGCCGTCGTGCAGATCGGCCTCGGCATTGAGGATATCGAGCATGGGGCGCGAGATGTCCACCTGGGAGGGCGACGGCTTACCGCGGGCCATGTCGAGCGCCAGGCCCTTGGCCTTGACCTCGGCGACCTCGGCTTTGAGCGCCTCGATGGCGGCATCGAGTTCGGTGGTTTCCATCTTCTGGTAGATCGTCTGCATGGGTGCGACCTTTCGCGAAGCGGTACGTTGCAGTTCGTCTAAGTATAGACCGCCATCGTCGCAACGTTATGAAGCCGTGATAGATTAAGTTCATCGCAATCAATTACGAATCGCCGCGCATGCCGGCGTGGGGCGCCCAAGGAGGCACTATGGAGTACGGATCGTTTCAGGCCGAGGAATTCGGCGACTTGCAGCGCCTGGTCGACGGACTGTTTTACGACCGCCACGCCATCGACCGCCTGGATCTGATCGTACAGGCCGAAATCTTGGACCTGGCGCCCGACCTCATGGAGATCGTGAACCTTTTGCCGCCCGGCTACTACGACCGCCAGTCACTTTGCGACCAGCTCAACTCCGCCTTGGCCGCCCACGGCTGGGGCGCCGTCTACGGAACGGTGGAATAAGCCTCGAGGCCGGCGATTTGGCCCGCTTCCCGACCTTGGCGAGGCTTGTTTTAGGGCTTGTGGCCAAAAAAGGGCAAATATGAGTACTGTTACCTTTTTAGTAGCAGCGATTCTTGGTCGAAATCGGCAAAACTCGACTTGAAACGGTAGCGCGCAGAGATGTGGTGTAAGAGGCGGGGCATGCCCCGCCTCCGCCCTT
>UQMD01000031.1 GCA_900542155.1 uncultured Collinsella sp. | reverse complement strand
GCAATCGCAAGAAGATGACGGGGCGGAATGTCAATCCTGGTCTAACAGAGCCTTTAATAATCATTGTGTACCGAATGATTATTAAATCCCCGTCCCAGAAAAATCATTTGGGCGGTGGGTTCGAGCAGTTGGGTTAGTTGCGCTTGAGGTGGACGACGGTTTCGCAGTGGAAGGTTTGCGGGAACAGGTCGACTGGCGTGATCTTTACGGGGGAGAAGGTGCCTTCTTCGACAAAGCGTTTGAGATCGCGCGCCAGGGTGGCCGGGTCGCAGCTCACGTAGGCGACATCGCGAGCACTCGTGCTGGCGATAAGGTCGATCGCCTCGGGGGCGAGGCCTGCACGCGGCGGGTCGACCACCAGGACATCGGCGTCCTGATCGGGGAACTCGCGCACGGCATCGCCGCCGATGACGTCGACGTTGTCGAGTTTGTTGATCTCGAGGTTACGGCGCAGGTCGCGCACGGCCGGACCGTAGGCCTCGACGGCGGCAACAAAGTCGCAGCGGCGGGCGAGCGGCAGGGTAAAGGTACCGGCACCGCAGTACAGGTCCACGGCCAGCTCGTCTTCCTGCGGGTCGAGGGCGTCCATAACGAGCTCAATCAAAATCTCGGCGCCCTTGGTATTGACTTGGAAAAACGATGGGGCGGACAGGCGCATCTGGCCGTCAGCGATGTTCTCGGTCCACGAGCCCTCACCGGCGAGCATCTCAACCTTGGAGACGCGGCGGGCCTTCTTCTCACCCTTGCTCATAACGCGCACTATGCTCGTGGGGTGTGCGGCGTCTGCCAGCACGCGCGAGACTTGCGAGCGCGGGAACGAGCCCGTGGGCGTCCAGAGCGCGACCTCGAGCGCTTTGGTGCGACGCGAGGCGCGAATGCCCACGCGCTCCAAGCCCAGGTCGTGGCTGCCGCTCAGATAGTTAAGCGCGCCGACGACCGATTTGAGCGCCTTGGGAAAACGCTTATCGAACAGCGGGCACGAATCGACGGTCACGATCTTGCTGGGATCGACGCCGTGCATGCCAAGACGAACGCGGCCGTTAACGACGGTCGGTTCGAGCTCAATTTTATTGCGGTAGCCCCAATCGTCCTTGGTGTGGCGGATGGGCTGCACCAGCTCGTCGACTTGCTCAGGGGTGAACTTGCCGATGCGCTCGAGCGTGGAGCGCAGGTTTTGCTCCTTGGCGGCAAGCTGAGCGGTGCGCGAGAGATTGCCCCACGAGCAGCCACCGCAGACGCCCACGAAGGGGCAGGGAGGCTGAATTCGATCGGGGCTCGGCTCAAGAATCTCGGTGGCGCGGGCGCGCATAAACGACTTGCCGTCCTGCACGATTTCGACCTCGACGGTATCGCCCGCCACGGCGCCCTGCACAAATACGGCCTTGCCGTTGTCGGCGTGCGCCAGACCATCGGCGCCATACGTCATCGATTCTATGGTGAGCTTCATATTCCTGCCTGTCATTCGCGTTGTTGTCCGCAACCATGGTAGCAGGGAAAAGCGCCCCGTACCTGAGGCATTCCTCAAATACGGGGCGCTTCTACAAACGTCTATTTCGTCTTGCCGGTAATGAGCGTCTTAAGGCCTAAGCCGATCAGGCCCAGACCCATACGCACGCGGCCGGGGCGATGGCGCTCGATGGCCTTGGTCTTGCCGGCGGGTTTCTCGCGGCGGGCGCTTGCATGGGGCGCGGACTTGACGGTCTGCGGCCGAGGCTGGGGCTGGGGCTGAGGCGCAGGCTCAGGTTCGGATTCCAGGTCGGGTTCAATGACGGTTGCCTGGACCTTCTGGACCTTGGGAACGTCCGCCTGGGGCTTGGGCTTGGGGCCCAGAACAGGTGCGGATTCCGGTTTTGCTTTGGCGACGGGCTCCGAAGCCACGGCTGCGGACTCGGCGTTGCGATAAGCGCGCTCCAACAGGAACTCCTGCGAGTTAAAGGGCTTCTCACCCTCTTTTCGCTCTACGGGAACCCAGGTGCCGTCGCTCGTCAGGCTGCGTGCCTTCACGTTGTCGCGCAGCTGCACGCCCATGTACTCGTGCACCAGCGCGCGGCAGGTGGGGTCGAGCACGGGGAAGGCGATCTCTACGCGATGCTCGGTGTTGCGCGTCATCATGTCGGCAGAGCTCAGGTAGATCATGTCCGAGTCCACGCCGAAGGCATAGACGCGCGCGTGCTCCAAGAAGCGTCCGACGATAGAACGTACGTGCACGTTTTCGGTCTTGCCCGCAATGTTGGGCTTCAGGCACGAGATGCCGCGGATGATCATGTCCACGCGCACACCGGCACACGATGCCTCGGCGATCTTGTCGATGACCTCGCGGTCAGTCAACGAGTTGAGCTTAAAGAATACGCGCGCGGGCTCGCCGGCGAGAGCGCGTTGGATCTCGCGGTCCAGACCGCGCATGATGAGTGGCTTAAGGCCGACGGGCGCCACGCCCAAAAAGCGGTAGTCGCCGCGCAAGTTGCCCAGCGACAGGTTGCGGAAGAACAGGTTGGCGTCTTCGCCGATCCCGGGATGGGCGGTCATGAGCATAAAGTCGCTGTAGAGCTTGGCCGTCTTCTCGTTAAAGTTACCGGTACCCAAAAGCGTGAGTCGGGTGAGCGCCATGCCCTCGCGATAGGTGAGCTGGCAGATCTTTGAGTGGCATTTAAAGCCCTCGGAGCCATAGATAACGGTGCAGCCCGCTTCTTCCAGACGCTCTGCCCACTCGATGTTATTTTGCTCGTCAAAGCGCGCGCGGAGCTCCATGAGCACCGTGACCTCTTTGCCGTTCTCGGCGGCGTCAATCAACGACTCGCACAGACGACTCTGCTTGGCCACGCGGTAGAGCGTGATGCGCAGCGAGATGCACTCGGGGTCGTAGGCGGCCTCGTGTACCAGGTCCAGGAACGGATTCATGGCCTCGTAGGGGTAAAAGAGCAACTTGTCGCCCTGCAGCACCTGCTCGCGAATGGAGCGGGACATGTCGATGGTGGGGTTGGGCTGCGGCTTAAACGGCGTAAAGAGGAGCTCGTTGCGCAGGTGCTCGGGAATTTTGCCCTCGATGCCAAAGACATAGCCCAGGTTGAGCGGGATATCGCAGGTAAAAACCGAGCGGCGCGAAAGCTCGAGCGCTTTGCGGATGGTCTTGAGCGTTGGCTTTTCGAGCGAGCCCGATACGGCGAGCACCACCGGCTGCAGGCGCAGACGCTTCTTGAGGATGCGCTTCATGTGCTGGCGGTAATCCTCTTCCTCCTCGACGCCCTCGCCGTCCGGATCGATGTCGGCGTTGCGGGTGACGCGGATGAGCGCGCGGTCGAGCGGCTTATAGGAGCCGAAGCAGCTGTCCAGGCAGGCGAGGATGACGTCCTCGAGCAGAATGTAGGAGTAGGTGCCGGTGGGCGAGGGGATTTCGACCACGCGGTTCATCGAGGCGGGAATCTCGATAAGGCCCAGCAGGCTCTCCTCGTCGGTGATGCCGTCCAGGCCACAAGCCAGATAGAGCGCGCCGTTGCGCAGGTTGGGGAAGGGATGGCGCGGGTCGATGACCAGTGGCGAGATGACCGGTGATACGTAGGCCTGGAAGTAGCGGGTTACAAAGGTATGTTCCTCGGGCGTAAGCGAATCGATGCGGGCGCGGTGAACGCCCAGAGTGTCGAGCTTGTCCTCGATGCTCTTAAAGATCGACTCCCAGCGGGTAAGGAGCCCGGGCAGCTCTGCCATGACAGCATCGACCTGTTCGGAGGCGGTCATATTGCTCTTGTTGTCGACGGGCTGTTTTTTGAGCTCTGCCAGATCGGACAAGCCGCCCACGCGCACCATGAGAAACTCGTCGAGGTTTGACTCGAAGATCGAGACGAACTTAAGGCGCTCGAACAGTGGCACAGACTCATCGAAGGCTTCGTCAAGCACGCGGTTATCAAAGCGTAGCCAGCTGAGCTCTCGGTTCTGCGTATACGAGAAGTCGCGCGGCGGTTTGCGCAGCTTTGCGGCGGCTTGCTTCTTTTCGATTTTGCTCGGCATATGCATCTGTCCGTTCAGTCCCTACAGGGGACGGTAGCCTAACACTTTTTCTTATTGTCTCAATTTAGTCGACCTATGGCGCGGACGTATCGCGCGAACGGTATCTTTACCTACTTATTACGCTGACGATCCGAAGCACTAACGTCCGGTGCTTTGAACAAGCGATCTATATCCTCACTCAACTGGTGAGAATGTATGAATAAGAATGATAGCAAGCTGAATATAATCGAATTTAGGTCGAATCGAGGACAAGCGTCATTTATATGCAGAAAACCGTTTTCGCTATGCAATTTTGAATCATGGATAACTTTGAGTGTTCAATCTTGATTTCCTAGAAAAATAACGTTTACCTAGGAAAATCTGCTTTACGAAACTGAAGTGCATCATGGGAAATCATATGCGATATACCGTTCATCGTACTTTGTTGACCGTTCGGGGGCGAGGTGGAATTGCGGGTGGTTTTTGGATATAACTAGAGCTGTCAGCAAGCAGCGTCCCATACGGAGGGGCGCTGATACATTCGGCCAGTAAGGCCCGAAAGAAAGGTAGGAGGCCATGACGAAAGGTCTGCACGTGCCTTCCGAGATCGGCAAGCTCAGGAAGGTCTGCCTGCACCGTCCCGGCGACGAGCTCCTCAACCTGCCGCCCGACGAGCTCGAGCGACTCCTGTTCGACGACGTCCCGTTCCTTGAGGTCGCGCAGCAGGAGCACGACACCTTCGCCCAGATCCTGAGGGACCAGGGCGTCGAGGTGCTCTACCTCGAGAACCTCGTCGCAGAGGTGTTCGACCAGGTCCCCGGCGCCCGCGCCGAGTTCACCGACCAGTACATCGCCGAGGCAGGCATCCGCGGCCAGCGCATGCCGCAGATCGTCCGCGAGAAGCTGGACTCCATCGAGGACAACCTCGAGTTCGTCAAGAAGACCATGGCCGGCATGACCAAGGCCGAGATCGACATGCCCCTCACGGCGTCCACGACCCTCGACTCCCTGGTCAACTCCGAGTCCGAGTCCGACCTGATCATCGACCCGATGCCCAACCTCTACTTCACCCGCGACCCGTTCGCGGTCGTCGGCGAGGGCGTCAACCTCAACCGCATGTACTCGGTCACCCGCAACCGCGAGACCCTGTACGGCAAGTACGTCTTCAAGTACCACCCCGACTACAAGGACGTCTCCCTGTACTTCCGCCGCGACTGCCAGTTCCACACCGAGGGCGGCGACGTGCTGAACATCAACGAGAAGACCCTCGCCGTCGGCATCTCCCAGCGCACCCAGGCAGCCGCCATCGACGTCATGGCCCAGAACATCTTCTGGAACTCCGACTCCAAGGTCGAGCGCATCCTGGCCTTCGACATCCCCGTTTCCCGCGCCTTCATGCACCTCGACACGGTCTTCACCCAGATCGACGTCGATAAGTTCACGATCCACCCCGCCATCATGGGCACCCTGCGCGTCTACGAGCTGACCGCCGGCAAGAACCCGGGCGAGGTCAACATCCGCCTGATCGAGGACACCCTCGAGCACGTCCTGGAGGACGCCACCGGCGTCGACCAGGTCAAGCTGATCCCCTGCGGCGGCGGCGACCCGATCGCGGCCTCCCGCGAGCAGTGGAACGACGGCTCCAACACCCTGTGCGTCGAGCCCGGCAAGATCTGCGTCTACGCCCGCAACACCGTCACCAACGACGTGCTGTACAAGGAGGGCCTGGACCTTCTCGTCGTGCCCTCCGCCGAGCTCTCCCGCGGCCGCGGCGGCCCGCGCTGCATGAGCATGCCCTTCTGGCGCGAGGACCTCTAAGGTTTTCAAAGACCCGTACAGGTCTTACTACAAACATCTAGCTGCCATTAGATGTCTCCCAATGGGACGGTGCGGTTCTTTCGCACCGTCCCATTCATGTTTATTGACGCTAAATTAAGATCAGATAAGGTGGCCATGGATATCAAGACAATTGGCGTTGAGGAATGGCTCAACGTTTGGGAGAAGAGTGCTACATGGGATATCGCTCAGTCGACGATCTCGTCGCTGACCATGGGTGAGCTTCGCGCACTTGACGAGCAGGACGGTGCTACGTTCTACGAGTGCCTGGATCGCGAGAAGATGAATTACGGCTGGATCGAGGGTTCGCCGGAGTTTAAGGCCGAAGTCGCCAAGCTGTATCGTCGCGAGGTCAATCTCGATCACATTTTGCAGACTAATGGCTGTACGGGTGCTAACCTCAATGCCATCATGGCTGTTGTCGAGCCCGGCGATCACGTGATTGCCGAGTGGCCTACCTATGCGCCGCTCTATGAGATTCCGCGTACGCTCGGTGCCGAGGTCGAGTATTGGGAGCTTCGCGAGGAGCTCGGCTGGAAGCCCGATATCGAACAGCTCAAGCACCTCGTTCGCCCCAACACCAAGCTCATCTGCATCAATAACGCCTCGAACCCCATCGGTACGGTGCTCGATGCCGATACGCTCGGCCAGATTGCCGAGATCGCCCGCTCGGTGGGCGCCTACGTGCTGTGCGACGAGGTGTATCTGCCGCTCGAGAACACTGAGTCCTTTATATCGATGGCCGACGTGTACGAGAAGGCCATTGTCACCAACTCGGTGTCCAAGACCTATTCGACGCCTGCGGCTCGCGTGGGCTGGGTCGTGGCCGACGAAGAGGTCTCCAACCGCATCCGCACCTATCGTGACTACACCATGATTTGCGGTGGCGTGTTCAACGACGCCCTAGCGACCTATGTGCTCGAGCACAAAGACAAGATTCTCGAGCGCAACCGCAAGATCGTGTTTGGCAACCGCGATATCGCGCAGGCTTGGATCGACACGCAGCATCGTGTCTCCTGGACGGCCCCACAGGGCGTGTCCACCTCGTTTATCCAGCTGGACATTCCCGAGGATGACGAGGAGTTCTGCAAGCGCCTGCTGGCCGAGAGGGGAGTGCTGTTGGTTCCCGGTAGCCGCTTTGAACTTCCCTGCGGCGCGCGCCTGGGTTACTGCGCGAGCGAGGACGTTCTTTGCGAGGGCTTAAGGCTTTTGGGCGAGGCCCTGGCGGAGTTCGATCGCTAGGATCACGACGCCCTTTGTAGGCCGTATTCAAATTGGCCGACGATAATTGAAAACGGACCTGTTTCCCTAGGGGATCGGGTCCGTTTTTCTATACCGAGAAGTCAAGATGTTACAAATGAGGCAGTACGGCGAGCCGATATCAGCTGGGCCTTATACTGAGCTTCCGGTGAACGGTACCAAGCATCTGGTAAACGGTAACTTGTAATCAGAAAATGAATAGGACAAACTTTTTTTTGAATAAAAATGAAAATGGTTGAGACGCGGTATGAATCGCTAATTCTATTCATAGCTTTATTAGAAATATGCAATTTGAGGGAGGTTTAACAAAGTTTAGTTCCATTTGCTATTTGGATTGAAAACGCGTTTAAGCACGTAAATAAACTTTATTAAATCAAAGTTTGCCATGCGTGAAGTATATGTGTATGCCGTTCACCCCCTATAAAAAACCGTTCGGGGGCAAGGTGGAAGTATGGGCTGATTTTGGATATAAATATGTCGTCAGCAATAACGCCTCACACGGAGGGGCGCTAACGAATCGGCCCTGACAAGGGCCCGAAAGAAAGGTAGGAGGCCATGACGAAAGGTCTGCACGTGCCTTCCGAGATCGGCAAGCTCAGGAAGGTCTGCCTGCACCGTCCCGGCGACGAGCTCCTCAACCTGCCGCCCGACGAGCTCGAGCGACTCCTGTTCGACGACGTCCCGTTCCTTGAGGTCGCGCAGCAGGAGCACGACACCTTCGCCCAGATCCTGAGGGACCAGGGCGTCGAGGTGCTCTACCTCGAGAACCTCGTCGCAGAGGTGTTCGACCAGGTCCCCGGCGCCCGCGCCGAGTTCACCGACCAGTACATCGCCGAGGCAGGCATCCGCGGCCAGCGCATGCCGCAGATCGTCCGCGAGAAGCTGGACTCCATCGAGGACAACCTCGAGTTCGTCAAGAAGACCATGGCCGGCATGACCAAGGCCGAGATCGACATGCCCCTCACGGCGTCCACGACCCTCGACTCCCTGGTCAACTCCGAGTCCGAGTCCGACCTGATCATCGACCCGATGCCCAACCTCTACTTCACCCGCGACCCGTTCGCGGTCGTCGGCGAGGGCGTCAACCTCAACCGCATGTACTCGGTCACCCGCAACCGCGAGACCCTGTACGGCAAGTACGTCTTCAAGTACCACCCCGACTACAAGGACGTCTCCCTGTACTTCCGCCGCGACTGCCAGTTCCACACCGAGGGCGGCGACGTGCTGAACATCAACGAGAAGACCCTCGCCGTCGGCATCTCCCAGCGCACCCAGGCAGCCGCCATCGACGTCATGGCCCAGAACATCTTCTGGAACTCCGACTCCAAGGTCGAGCGCATCCTGGCCTTCGACATCCCCGTTTCCCGCGCCTTCATGCACCTCGACACGGTCTTCACCCAGATCGACGTCGATAAGTTCACGATCCACCCCGCCATCATGGGCACCCTGCGCGTCTACGAGCTGACCGCCGGCAAGAACCCGGGCGAGGTCAACATCCGCCTGATCGAGGACACCCTCGAGCACGTCCTGGAGGACGCCACCGGCGTCGACCAGGTCAAGCTGATCCCCTGCGGCGGCGGCGACCCGATCGCGGCCTCCCGCGAGCAGTGGAACGACGGCTCCAACACCCTGTGCGTCGAGCCCGGCAAGATCTGCGTCTACGCCCGCAACACCGTCACCAACGACGTGCTGTACAAGGAGGGCCTGGACCTTCTCGTCGTGCCCTCCGCCGAGCTCTCCCGCGGCCGCGGCGGCCCGCGCTGCATGAGCATGCCCTTCTGGCGCGAGGACCTCTAAGGTTTTCAGTTTCCGGTGCGGTCTCCCTACAACCGCACCGGTTTCGCCCGTCAAACGGGTAGCATTACGTAAGTAATTAAGGAATTCATTTCTTCGAAAGGAAACGAACCATGGGTGTTAACCTCTCCGGCCGTAGCTTCCTCAAGCTTCTCGACCTCACCACCGAGGAGATCGAGTACCTGCTCAAGCTCTCCAAGAACTTCAAGGACATGAAGCGCGCTGGCGTTCCGCACCGCTATCTCGAGGGCAAGAATATCGTTCTGCTCTTCCAGAAGACCTCCACTCGTACCCGCTGCGCCTTCGAGGTCGGCGGCATGGATCTGGGCATGGGCGTCACCTACCTCGATCCGGGTTCGTCGCAGATGGGCAAGAAGGAGTCCATCGAGGACACTGCCCGCGTTCTCGGCCGCATGTATGACGGTATCGAGTTCCGTGGCTTTGCCCAAGACGACGTCGAGGAGCTCGCTGCTAAGTCCGGCGTGCCCGTGTGGAACGGCCTGACCACTGAGTGGCACCCCACCCAGATGCTCGCCGATATCCTGACCGTCCAGGAGAACTTCAACTACGACATCAAGGGCAAGACCCTCGTCTTCATGGGCGACTGCAAGAACAACGTCGCTCGCTCCCTCATGGTTGTCTGCTCCAAGCTCGGCATGAACTTCGTGGCCTGCGGCCCCGAGGAGTGCATGCCCGCTGACGACGTCATCGAGGCCTGCAAGCCCATCGCCGAGGCCAACGGCTGCACCATCAAGCTGACCACCGACGTCAAGGACGGCGTCACCGGTGCCGACGTCATCTACACCGACGTGTGGGTCTCCATGGGCGAGCCCGACGAGGTCTGGGCCGAGCGCATCGCTCAGCTCACCCCGTATCGTGTCACCTCCGAGGTCATGGCTATGGCCAACCCGGGTGCCATCTTCCTGCACTGCCTGCCCAGCTTCCACGACACCAACACTACGATTGGCGCCGAGAAGTGCGAGCAGTTCGGCATCACCGAGCAGGAGGTCACCGACGAGGTCTTCGAGAGCCCCGCTTCCAAGGTCTTCGACGAGGCCGAGAACCGCATGCACACCATCAAGGCTGTCATGTACGCTACGCTCAAGTAAGAGCATCTAGCATCTCGCTCGGGGTGCATTGCTGCGCACCCCGAGCGCTTTTGTCTGGTAAAAATCTCGCACCGAGCGACATGCACGGCACGGAAGAGCCGCTTTGGGCGAGATCAGTAAATGATTTATGAAGGGGGGATGAGAACTATGACTGAGACCGCTAAGAAAAAGCGCGGTATGCCTTCATCGTTCACCATTCTTCTTGCTCTGCTGGCAATTGTCGCGGTTGTTACCGTTATCGTTTCCGGTACGTCCGGCGGCGCGGTTACCGCTGCCCGCCTGAGCGATTTCTGCACCGCCCCGGTCAAGGGCTTCGCTGACGCTCTGCCCGTCTGCCTTTTCGTTATGATCCTCGGCGGCTTCCTCGGCATGATGACCGAGACCGGCGCCCTGGACAACGGCATTGCCGTTCTGGTGCAGAAGCTTAAGGGCAATGAGATCATGCTCATTCCCGTGCTGATGCTCATCTTCTCCCTCGGTGGTACCACCTATGGTATGTGCGAGGAGACCGTTCCCTTCTACGCCCTGCTCGCCGCCACCATGATGGCTGCTGGCTTCGACCCCATGGTCGGCGCCGCTACCGTCCTGCTCGGCGCTGGCTGCGGCTGCCTCGGCTCCACGGTTAACCCGTTCGCCGTCGGCGCTGCCGTCGACGCTCTGACCGGCGTTGGCATTGAGGTCAACCAGTCCATCATCATCGGCCTCGGTGCCGTCCTGTGGATCGTTACCACCGCCATGTCCATCGTCTTCGTTATGAGCTATGCCAAGAAGGTCAAGGCCGACAAGGGCTCCACCATCCTTTCGATGCAGGAGCTCAAGGACGCCGAAGAGGCTCACGGCAAGGCTGCTTCCGAGGTTAACAAGGAAGTCAAGCTCACCGGTCGTCAGAAGGGTGTTCTGATCGCCTTTGCCTTCACCTTCGTCGTCATGATCGTCGGCTTCATCCCGCTGGCCGACCTCAACGAGGGCGTCGCCAACTTCTTCGATGCTGGCGCTGTCTATGACGCCGACGGTAACGCCATCGTTCAGGGCTGGTCTGCCCTGATCACCGGCCTGCCCATTGGCCAGTGGTACTTCGACGAGGCTTCCACCTGGTTCTTCCTCATGGCTATCCTGATCGGTATCATCGGTGGCCTGTCCGAGAAGCAGATCGTCAACACCTTCATCACCGGCGCTGCCGACATGATGTCCGTTGTCCTCGTCATCGCTCTCGCCCGTGGTATCTCCGTCCTCATGGCTAGCACCGGCCTCGACGTCTACGTCCTCGACGCTGCCGCCAATGCTCTGGCTGGCCTGTCCGGCGTGATCTTCGCTCCCATGAGCTTCCTGGTCTACTTTGGCCTGTCCTTCCTGATCCCCTCGACCTCCGGTATGGCTACTGTCTCCATGCCCATCATGGGACCGCTGGCTGTTAAGCTCGGCTTCTCGCCCGAGGTCATGGTCATGATCTTCTCCGCTGCCATCGGCGTCGTGAACCTGTTCACCCCGACCTCCGGCGCCATCATGGGCGGTCTTGCCCTGGCCAAGATCGAGTGGACGACCTGGCTCAAGTTTGCTCTTAAGCTCATCGTCGCTCTCTCCGTCGTCTGCGCCGTCATCCTGACCATCGCTTGCGTGATGCTCTAAGTACCCCTTGGGTACCCCACGGAAACCATGACGATCCTGTAAAGGATCACCTGGTCATCGTCTGTCCGGTGGGGTAGCCCCACCGGTAGACTCCTACCTTTAGCCTCCTCCCGTTCCGTGCGCGGGGGGAGGCGCACTTATGTTGCGCGGCTCTACGAACCGCGCAACCAGTCGACGCTGCGCGCCGTCCAGAACGACAATTTGTCATTCAAAAGGCAAGGCATGACCAAAAGGTCTATGCCTTGCCTTTTTCATGCCAACTTGTTCGTTCTAGGCGGCGCTCGCTGACGTTGCATCTTCCTGCGACGTTTCTATTATTGGTGCAAGGTGGTGCCGTCCCAAATAGACTACCCGGGTTCCTTACGGTTGCGTGGTGGCGTGTTTGGTTGGTGCCCGTTGTTGGCCTGGCCTTTGGGAAGGGCAGGCTTAGCTATAATCGCGTAGGAACTTAATTGGGAAACGGGACGGGAGCCATACATGCGCCAGGGTTTCGACAATGCGAAGTATATCGAGCTGCAGGCTGCTCATATTAAGGAGCGCATCTCGCAGTTTGGCGGCAAGCTGTATTTGGAGTTTGGCGGCAAGCTGTTCGATGACTATCATGCCAGCCGCGTGCTGCCGGGCTTTGAGCCGGACAGCAAGTTTCGCATGCTCAAGAGCATCGCCGATGACGTCGAGGTCATCATTGCAATCAATGCGAACCATATCGAGAAGAACAAGGCCCGTGGCGACTTGGGTATTACCTATGATGAAGACGTCCTGCGCCTGGTCGATCTGTTCCGAGGGAATGGATTTGCCGTTGCCGCCGTGGTCATCACGCAGTATGCCGGCCAGCCCGCTGCCGATGTCTTCCGCAATCGTCTGAACGCGCTCGGTATTCCCGCCAAGCTGCATTATCCCATCGAGGGCTATCCGCACGATGTCGATCTGATTGTTTCTGACGAAGGCTACGGCAAGAACGAGTTTGTCGAGACCACGCGTCCGCTCGTTGTCGTGACGGCACCCGGCCCTGGCTCGGGCAAGCTTGCCACCTGCCTGTCGCAGCTGTATCACGAGCATAAGCACGGTACCGCCGCTGGCTATGCCAAGTTCGAGACCTTCCCGGTCTGGAATCTTCCTCTGACGCATCCGGTCAATATCGCCTACGAGGCCGCCACGGCAGACCTTGACGATGCCAACATCATCGATTCGTTCCATCTTGAGGCTTACAACAAGACCACGGTCAATTACAACCGTGATGTTGAGGCATTCCCGGTTGTTCGCGCCCTTATGGAAAAGATTCTGGGCGAGAGCCCCTATCAGAGCCCTACGGACATGGGCGTCAACATGGTTGGCTTTGCCATTACCGACGACGATGCCTGCCGTGATGCCTCCAAGATGGAGATCGTGCGCCGCTATTTTGCCGCGGTTGAAAGCGTGCGCCGTACCGGCGTGGGCGACGAACAGGTCGATCGTCTCAAACTCATCATGAAAAAGGCCGGCATCGATAAGAACTATTCGCCGGCGCGCTCGGCTGCCCTCACCAGAGAGCAACTGACGGGCGGTCCCGTGGGCGCCATGGTCATGCCGGACGGTTCTGTTGTGACCGGTAAGACCTCAACGCGCCTGGGTGCCGCGAGCTCGCTGATCATGAACGCCCTCAAGCATGTCTCGGGCGTGGACCTAGAGCTCGAAGTCATCAGCGACGAGGCGATCGAGCCCATCAGCAAGCTCAAGACGCATTTCCTGGGTAGCAAAAACCCTCGCCTCCATACCGACGAGACGCTTATGGCGCTGTCGATCACCTCGGCTACGAGCGAGACTGCCGCCCGTGTCCTTTCGGGCCTGGAGCAGCTCCGTGGCTGCGACGCCTTCTTTAGCGTTATCATCTCGCCGACTGATGAGACGGTGCTGCGCAAGCTGGGCATCAACGTGTGCTGCGAGCCCAAGTTTGAGCGCCGCGGTTTCTTCCATCGCTAAGTTTGAAGCACCGCGGTAATTGCATTGCATTTTGGCCGTATCGGGTTAGCGCCCGGTACGGCTTTTTGATCAATAAAGCGTCTATTTCGGCGAAAAATAGCTGTTTACCTGCCTAGAAACAATTTGAGCGGTATACAATAACCGTAACTGTTTCATCCTTAGCGGGATGCCGCATGATGGATATTACCTGCCATCGTGAGGTGTGTCGGTCGCGCACGGCGCGTTAGATGCTCGTGCTCGGTTTGAGGAGGCTGCTATGGCGGGCAAGGGTCGTGCGAGTGTCAACGATATGAAGCGTGTCGAGGTGCTGGTGTTGATGGAGATCGACCAGCAAACCGAAGACAATGGCGGGCCGTATGGTTTCTCGCGCAAAACGCTTGCCGAGCGCGTGGGGGTTTCGCCGTATCGTGCCCGCGCCGCAATCGATCGCTTGGATTCCGAAGGTATGATTGATGTCGTCTCGCGTTATAGCGACGACGGCGGTCAGCTTGCAAATGGCATTTGCCTCACCGAACGTGGTGAGTGGTATCTTGAGGGCGTCCGTACCGGCATGCTCGTTCAAGAAATGCTTGAGGACGAGGTTGCTGATCGATAGCAGCATGTAACCCTTGCCATAGCGACGCCGCCTGGGAAACCGGGCGGCGTTTTGTTTCAAGATCGAGAAATGCAATCGCACGCGAGAAAAATTGCGGACGGTCCGCGGCGCGAGTATTACAATGAAGACCCGTAAGATGTGGATAAACAACTTCTACGGGAAGCGCAGGTAACTCAATATGACCAAGCATGTGTTCGTAACCGGTGGCGTGGTTTCGTCCCTGGGCAAGGGTATCACCGCGGCCTCGCTGGGCCGTCTGCTCAAGTCGCGTGGCTACAAAGTAACGATGCAGAAGGCCGACCCGTATCTGAACGTCGACCCCGGTACCATGAGCCCGTTCCAGCATGGTGAGGTCTTTGTAACCGAGGATGGTTACGAGTCCGACCTGGACCTGGGTCATTACGAGCGCTTTATTGATGAGAACCTGACCCGCGATTCCAACTTTACGACCGGTGCCATCTACAAAAGCCTCATCGCCCGCGAGCGTCGCGGCGACTTTTTGGGCGGTACCGTGCAGGTGATTCCTCACGTCACCAATGCCATTAAGGATAAGTTCCGCCGCATCGAGGAGCAGACCGGCTCCGATGTAGTCATCACCGAGCTGGGCGGCACGATCGGCGACATCGAGTCCCAACCGTTTGTCGAGGCCATTCGTCAGTACCGCAAGGAGGCCGGCCCCGAGAACGTCTGCTACATCCACGTGTCGCTCGTTCCCTATATCGCCGCCGCCCACGAGGTCAAGACCAAGCCCACGCAGCATTCCGTCAAGGAGCTCCGCAGCTTTGGCATCCAGCCCGATATCATCGTGCTGCGCTCCGACCACCATATCGATGACGCTATCCGCGGAAAGATCGCAAGCTTCTGCGACGTCGACACCGATTGCGTCTTTACCAATGAGGACTGCGCGAGCATCTACGACGTGCCGCAGCTGCTTGCCGAGCAGGACTTTGACCTGCGTATTTGCGAGCGCCTGGGCCTGGACCCGCGTGAGCGCGACATGAGCGAGTGGAATGAGTTCCTGCGCAAACAGAATCACGCCAACCATCACGCCGACAAGGTGAAGATCGCCGTCGTGGGTAAGTACACGCAGCTACCCGATGCGTACCTGTCGGTTATCGAGGCCCTGCACCATGCGGGCGTCTTCTACGATCGCCATGTGGACGTCCAGCTGGTCGACGGCGAGAGCCTCGACGAGCAGAATGTCTCCGAGGTTCTGGGCGACGCCTCGGGCATCCTGGTCCCCGGCGGCTTTGGCAAGCGCGCCCTGGAGGGCAAGATCCTCGCGGCCGAGTTTGCCCGTGAGCACAAGATTCCGTATCTGGGCATTTGCCTGGGTATGCAGGTGGCCGTGTGCGAGTTCGCCCGCAATGTCGTTGGCCTTGCTGGTGCCAGCTCCTCCGAGTTTGATCCGGACGGTCCGTATAGCGTCATCGATCTGATGAGCTCGCAGGAGGACGTGACCGAGAAGGGCGGCACCATGCGCCTGGGCGCCTATCCGTGCAAGCTCGCCGCCGATACTCTTGCTCGTGAGGCATATGGCGAGGAACTCGTCTACGAGCGTCACCGTCACCGCTTTGAGTTCAACAACGCCTTCCGCGACCAGCTCGAGGACGCCGGTTTGGTTATCTCGGGTCTGTCGCCCGACGAGCGCCTGGTCGAGATGGTCGAGCTGCCGCGCGACGTGCATCCGTGGTATGTGGCAACCCAGGCTCACCCCGAGTTCAAGAGCCGTCCGACTAATCCGCAGCCGCTGTTCCGAGAGTTCGTGCGTGCCTCGATCGGTCAGCACGAGGGTGTCGAGCGCCTGCAGGTGACGCCCATGAACCTCGCTACGGACTAAGGGTGCCGGCGAATAAGGAACATACCGAAGCTACTCCCTCGTCGCTCGCCGTGGCGGCGGGGGAGTATCTCGATTACCTCGCGGTCGAGCGGGGCTTGGCGCGCAACACGATTGCGGCCTATCGTCGTGACCTGACGACGTACTGCGCCTATCTGGAGCGGGCGGGTATTGTGTCTTTTGAAGAGGTGACCCGTCAGATCGTGGAGGGCTTTGTCGCCGATCGCCGCGATGGGGGCTATTCCGACGCCTCGGTGGAGCGTGCGCTTGCTGCCGTGAAGGGCCTGCATGCCTTTTTGGTGCGCGATGGGGCCGTGGCCCAAAACCCGACGGCGGTGTTGCGCCTGCCTAAAAAGGCTGAGCGTTTGCCGGAGTATCTATCGGTGGAGGATGTTTCGGCACTGCTCGATCAAGATTTTCCCGAGGGCGAGATGGGACTGCGCGACCATGCCATCTTGGAAGTGCTCTACGGATGCGGTTTGCGTGTGAGCGAGTTGGTGGGGCTCGATGTGGGCGATATCCATATTGACGATGGCTTTGTACTCGTTCGCGGTAAGGGCTCAAAGGAACGCCTGTCCCCGCTGGTGGGAAGCGCGGCGCGAGCTCTGACGCTCTATGTAACTGAGGGACGTTCTCGCTTGGCGGCCCATGCCCGCGGAACCGAGACCTCGGCGGTCTTTTTAAATAAGAACGGACGTCGCCTGTCGCGCCAGGCCGTGCATGCGATATGCGAGCGGTATGGGCGTCAGGTGGGGCTGGTGGGGCTCCATCCCCATACCTTGCGCCACTCCTTTGCCACCCACATGCTCGCGGGCGGTGCCGACCTGCGTGTGCTGCAGGAGATTTTGGGCCATGCCGATATTTCGACCACGCAGGTCTACACGCATGTCGACCGAACGCAACTGACCGAGGTCTATCTGGCGGCGCATCCGCTAGCACATCGCTAGCACATCGCTGACCTGCATATTTATAAATACTAAAGGGGACGGGCCCCAGATTGCCGAGACGCACTTTTGCGCGCATGGGCAATCTGGGGCTCGTCCCATTTTTCGCTAGACACCGACGCGGCGGTGGGCCGTGTGTACCGTGGGTGGGGGAGTTTGGGGGCGATGTGAACGGCGTGTAAAGGGACGTAAAAATCGCCTCAAGGTCAACTTGAAGGTTGAGGTTCGCGGGCGTGGTTCTACAGGTGGCATCCCGCCTTTGCTGCAAACACAACATATTGTGTTTTCGAACATATGCTCGGGGGTGTTTTACAACATATTGGGGGTGG
>UQMD01000030.1 GCA_900542155.1 uncultured Collinsella sp. | reverse complement strand
AACCCTGGACCTTGGGATTAAGAGTCCCCTGCTCTACCAACTGAGCTAACGACCCAAAGCTAAAGTCCGTGGTGGCGGACTTTAGAGGAGATATCGTGTGGTGGGCCGTCAGGGGGTCGAACCCTGGACCTTGGGATTAAGAGTCCCCTGCTCTACCAACTGAGCTAACGACCCAAAGCTAAAGTCCGTGGTGGCGGACTTTAGAGGAGATATCGTGTGGTGGGCCGTCAGGGGGTCGAACCCTGGACCTTGGGATTAAGAGTCCCCTGCTCTACCAACTGAGCTAACGACCCGATATCGACACGAAGCAAGAACTGGGGTGGGTAAAGGGACTCGAACCCTCGACCTACGGGACCACAACCCGTCGCTCTAGCCAACTGAGCTACACCCACCGTGTCCTGTGCGCTTCGCGCTCGACTATTATTGCAAGGAACGCCACGCGATGCAAGCCCCAATTTTCAAGAATTTTGAAAAGAGTTTTTCGAGCCCGTTTCGAGCAAATCCCACCGGTTCCATAGGAGTAAACTTGCTCCACCCAATGCTCGAAAGGATAGGCATGAAAGAACTCTCCAACCGCACGGCGGCGTTTACCGATTCGGTCATCCGCCGCATGACGCGCATCTCCAACAAGTATGGTGCCGTCAACCTGTCGCAGGGCTTCCCCGATTTCGATCCCCCGGCGCAGCTGCTCGATAGCCTCAGCACCATTGCCACCGACCCCAAGCCGCTTTACCACCAGTACTCCATCACCTGGGGCTCCCAGGCCATGCGCGAGGCGCTTGCCGCCAAGCAGGAGCACTTTATGGGCATGCCGATCAACCCCAACGAGAACATCGTGGTCACCTGCGGCTCCACCGAGGCCATGATGGCCGCCATGATGACGGTCACGAACCCCGGCGACAAGGTCGTCATCTTCTCGCCATTCTACGAGAACTACGGCGCCGACACGATCCTTTCGGGTGCGGAGCCTATCTACGTGCCGCTCAACCCGCCCACCTTTGACTTTGACCGTGAGGTCCTGGAGGCGGCCTTCCGCGACAACGATCCCAAGGCGATCGTTCTATGCAACCCGTCCAACCCCTGCGGCAAGGTCTTTACCCGCGAGGAGCTCACCCTTATCGCCGACCTGTGCAAAAAGTATGACGCCTACTGCATCACCGACGAGGTCTACGAGCACATCGTCTACGCGCCCCACGAGCACGTGTACATGGCCACGCTGCCCGGCATGTTTGAGCGCACCATCAGCTGCAGCTCGCTATCCAAGACCTACTCCATCACCGGCTGGCGCCTGGGCTACACCATCGCTCCTGCCGAAATCACCGAGCGCATCAAAAAGGTTCACGACTTCCTCACCGTGGGCGCCGCCGCTCCCCTGCAAGAGGCCGTCGTCACCGCCCTCAACTTCGACGACAGCTATTACCAGGAGGTCCTCGACCTCTACACCGCCAAGCGCGACCTATTCTGTCAGGGACTCGACAGCATCGGACTCACGCACAACGTGCCGCAGGGCGCCTACTACGTGATGATGGATATCTCGGAGTTTGGCTATAACAGCGACCTCGACTTCTGCGAGGATTTGGCCTCCAAGGTGGGCGTGGGCGCCGTGCCCGGCTCGAGCTTCTTCCGCGAGCCCGTCAACCATCTGATTCGTTTCCACTTTGCCAAACGAGACGAGACGCTTAACGCGGCACTGGAGAACCTCAAGTCTCTGCGTGATAAAATCGAACCGCGCGGGTAAGGACGGTCAGTAACTAAAGGCACTATAGAAACCTCGTGAACCCGTTGGGCCACGAGGTTTCTTTTTATAGCGACCTCATTTATTTTATTGAGCGCTATACTTTAGTCACGGAGCAACTCGTCCCAGAGAGGAATACTATGGCAGAGCAGCTTATCGGAGCGCTCGAGGCCGGCGGCACCAAGATGGTCTGCGCCACGGGCTATGCAGACGGTATGGTCCTGGAGTGCGAGCAGATCGCGACCACGACCCCGCAGGAGACCGTCGAGGCCGTCAACGCATGGTTTGCGAACAAGGGCATCGCCGCGCTAGGCATCGGCGCCTTTGGCCCCACCGCAGTCAACCCCGCCTCGCCCCAATACGGCAAGATCCTGGAGACGCCCAAAACGGCATGGCGCTACTTTGACCTGCTGGGCACCATCCAAAACGAGCTCAATATTCCCTGCGGCTACGACACCGACGTCAACGTCGCCTGCCTGGGCGAGGTCACCTTTGGTTGCGCCCAGGGCCTCACGGACGTGGTGTATCTGACCATCGGTACCGGCGTGGGCGCTGGCGTGCTCTCGGGCGGTAAGCTCGTGCACGGCATGATGCATCCCGAGGCCGGCCACATCCTGGTCACGCGCGACCCGCGCGACACCATCGGCGAGCACAGCGGCTGCCCCTTCCACGACAACTGCCTCGAGGGCCTCATCGCCGGTCCCGGCGTCAAAAAGCGCTGGGGTGGCAAGAGCGCCGGAGAGATGGCCGATGACCCGGAGGCCATGGACCTGCTCGCCGGCTATCTGGCGCAGGCGCTCATGACCTACATCCTGTGCTACGCACCGCAAAAGATCGTCATCGGTGGCGGCGTGGCCGACCACACCCCCATCGTGCCGCTTGCACGCAAAAAGTGTGCCGAGATGCTCAACGGCTATATCGTCACGCCCGAGGTCAACGACATCAATACCTACATCGTCAACAACAGCCTCGAGGGCAAGCAGGGCATTATGGGCTGCCTGGCCCTGGGCGCACAGGCGCTTCAGTAGCAGACTCACCCACAGGGCGTGGCGCGCCCGGCAAATCCGACCTACGGAACAACGCCACCACGCCTCATATAAGCCCTCAAATAAAAAAGGCCGCCTAGGACCAAACAATACGTCCTAGGCGGCTTTTTTGGCACATATCAGCGACCGTAAGAGATATCGGAGCACAACGCCCGTTGCCGCTCCACAGCAGTCGATCATCACATCGGTGATCATACCGGCGCGTCCCGGCACAAAGAGCTGAATCGTCTCGTCGATCGAGGGAATCAGCAGCAGGAACACCGCCGTGGGCAGCAACACGTTAAAGGTGCGCCGGCCCTCAAAATCAAAGGCGTGCGTAGCCAGGATGCCGAGCACCATATACTCGGAAAAATGCGCGCACTTGCGAACAACAAAGTTGGTCACCCATTCATATGGAAGTCCCACGCCGTGCAGGAAACCGCGGATAGCTTCCATGACCGTTAGGCTCAGCGAGCCCGACCCCGAGCCAGGAACCAGCGAATTGCCCCAGATCAAGAGCGCCATCAGGCAGGTCACGACCGCCCATTTTCGATTGATCTTAACCATGCAGAAGTTATGCCTCCGCGCGGAGCGGCGCAAAGCTGGCGGTACCGCCCTCGATAACGCTCAGATAGGCACGGCCCGTACGCTTGGCGGTAGAGGACTGCAGGCGCTCGATCTCTTCCTCGAGGATCTGATTGACGCGCTCGTGACGACGATTTTCCATAATGCCGGCGGCAATAGCCTCGGCTCGCTCGATGCTCTCGCGCGAGATACGGGCAGTATCCTCGGGGAACACAGCGCTGTGACGGCCGACATAGGCGGGGGCAGCAGGCTGAGGGGCAGCGACGGGAGCGGGGGCTGAAACAGGAGCAGGCTCGTCAATCTCATCCAGAATCGCGGTGGCGGCGGCCCACATACCCTCGTGGCCCGAGTAATCGGCCATGGGGACATCAACCTCGAGCGAGGCGTCCGGAAGGTCGCCGGTGTCGATGCGATCTTGGGCATCAATCGATGCGGTGATGGCTGCAGGCTCATCGAGGTCATCGAGATCGATGCCCGCGGCACCGGAGATGATAGGCATGCTGGCGAGGTTTGCATTGTACGGCGCAGCCTCAGCCGCCTGCTGCTGGGCAGGAGCGCCCCAAAGCGAGCTTTCGGCGGCACGGCGGGCGGCAACAGCCTCCTCGTCCGCGGTCATGGCTTCATCAACGTACGAATTATCGGCAGAAGCGTTCGCGTCCGCCGAGGTAGCGCTGTAGGCGTTATTGACCGCCGCATTGGCAACGAGTGCCACGAAAGCCGCCGTGCTGCCCGCAGGGGCGGCCTGGGAGCCCGACACGGCGCGTGCCGCGGCGGCGATATCATCGCGATTGAAGGAGCCGGTCTGCCCGCCGTTGGTGAGCTCGTCGATGGCGACTTGATAGACGTCGCGCGAGCGTGCAGGGTCGCAGCTCACCGGCGAATCGTCGTCGAGCATGCTGTCGATCATGGACCAAGCCTCGGCCTCGTCCATAGCATCTGCGGCTCGAGCGATGGTAGGGACACCATCATCGGCATGACGGCGCTGGAACGCACCAGTCAGGCCGGAAAGGAATGCCGAGGTAGACTGCTCCGACTGAGCCTGAGAAGCAGAAGCCGCAGCGTACGGAATCGCATCCTGCTGCTGAGCTGGAATCGAGGCGGTCTTGAACTCGCTTTGATGCTGATTGAGATTGGCGGCACCGCCCATGGCATCGGGCTGGAACAGACGCTCTTCACGCTGCGCACGATACTCGGAGATACCCAGCGAGGCGGCATAGATACCCACGCCCGCCACCGCGCCCACGGCGAAGGGAACTGCACCCGCCACGACCGTCTCGTTCACCGACGAAAACGGCAGCGTCGCGGCATACATAACCACGGGAGCGGCAAGGCCGATCCCGCACGAAAGTCCGGCAAGGACTGCTCGTTGTGTTGCATCAGAAGAAGCCATGAGCTCTCCCCATCTTCCAGCACCCAAATCGCATCATTCAGTTGGCTGCGCGAGAGAAGATGAAGCGGGGCTATGCCCCAAAGCAACGGTATATGGTTCGTTTCATCTGCGTTTTCCGTCGCGAAGCTTAAAAGTTATTATGCGAAACCGTCCTGTCGATTGCAAGTGACGATGTCGGATTGAAACGGGAAACCTGCTGCTCGTCGGTCTTACGGTCAAAAATAAGCGCGGAGCGGCGCTATAGAAAAGGGCCGAGGCTCAAAGCCCCGACCCTTTATCGCATTGATGACTATCGCTGCGCGTGGATGACAACCTAGAACGTCTGCTCGTAGTCGCTGTGTTTTTTGGCCGAACGCACCAGGAACTCCTGGTTGGTGTTGGTGCCCTTAAGACCCTTGATAAACGATGCGGCTGCGCGCTCGGTGTTGTTCATGCCGGCAAGAATGCGACGCAGACCAAAGACAAACGGACGCATCTGCTCGTCGACCAACAGGTCCTCGTTACGCGTACCGGAGGCAACGGGGTCGATAGCCGGGAAGATGCGGCGGTCGGCCAGGTCGCGGTCGAGCTTAAGCTCCATGTTGCCGGTGCCCTTGAACTCCTCAAAGATGACTTCGTCCATCTTGGAACCGGTGTCGATGAGGGCAGAGGCCAGGATGGTAAGCGAGCCACCGTTCTCGATATTGCGGGCTGCACCCAGGAAGCGCTTGGGCGGATATAGGGCCGCCGAATCGACGCCGCCCGAAAGGATGCGGCCCGAGGCGGGCGCCGCCAAGTTGTAGGCGCGGGCGAGGCGCGTGATGGAGTCGAGCACCACCACGACGTCGCCACCCAGCTCTACGATGCGCTTGGCGCGCTCGATGACGAGCTCTGCCACGCGGGTGTGGTTGTCGGCAGGCATATCGAAGGTCGACGCCACAACCTCGCCCTTGATGGAACGCTGCATATCGGTGACCTCTTCGGGGCGCTCGTCGACGAGCAGGCAGATGAGGTGCACCTCGGGGTTGTTAATCGAGATAGACTGGCAGATCTTCTTGAGGATCGTGGTCTTGCCGGCCTTGGGCGGGGACACGATCAGGCCGCGCTGGCCCTTGCCGATCGGTGACACGATGTCGATGGCGCGGCCGGTAATAGAGTCCTTGCCGTGCTCCATGCGCAGCGGCTCGTTGGGATAGACCGGGGTGAGGTCGCCGAACTTGGGACGGTTGCGAATCTGCTCGGGGTCCAGACCGTTGACGGTCGTGATTTTGGCGAGGCCGGCGCGCTTGTCGCCGCCGCGCGAAGGACGCAGCGAGCCCTCGATGACGTCGCCCGTGCGCAGGCGCGCGGAGCGGATGAGGTAGGCGGGCACGAAGGCGTCGTCGTTGGACTTCATGTAGCCATGGGCGTGGATGATGCCGGAGCTGTCCGGGCGAATCTGCAGAATGCCCTTGATGTCGCGGAAGCCCTCGGCCTTCGCAGCGGTGACGTAGATTTCCTCGACGAGCTCGGCCTTCTTCTTGCCGGTCGTCTCGATCTCGAACTCCTTAGCCTTCTCGCGCAGCTCAGCGACCTTCATGGCCGCGAGTTCCTCGCGCGAAAGCGTGGGCTCGGTGGGAGCGGCATTACGCTCCTTGTTGCGCTGTTTGCGATCGCGCTGGCGGTTGCGACGGTCGTTGTTGCGGTCGTCCTTACGCTCGTTGCGCTCGTCGTTGCGCTTGTGCTGGCGACGGTTGGGACGAGTGCCGTCTTCGCCCTCAGCGGGGGCGGCACCATCGGTTGCGGCGGTGCCAACATTGGCCGCGGCGGCGTCATTGGCCTCGGCGCCAGAATCAACCTGCGCTTCGACATCCTGCTGCTCGGACGCCTTGGCCTTAACGGACTTCTTACGACCGCGCTTGGGCTTCTCGGACGCAGGCTGTTCGACGTCCTGGGCCTTGGCGACATCAGTCGACGCATCGGCGGTCGTCTCGGCAGAATCCTCGGACGCACCCTTCTTGGCAGCCTTGGCCTTGGACGTGCGCTTAGCAGCAGTACGACGGCTGCGACCGGGACGGACGTCGGCGGGCTCGGCATCGGCGGGAGCGGCCTCGGAAGTCGTAGCATCCTGGACGGGTGCATCGGCAGCGGTTGCAGACTCGGCGGTCGCCGCAGCATCCCGAGCGGCGGCGGCTGCTGCTGCGGCCTTCTCTGCCTCGACAAAGGCCTTGGGCTTGCGACCGCGACGGTGCGGGCGCAAAGCCGGATCGACAACGGGAACTTCGTTGGCCTCGACAGGCGCAGCGGGCTCAACAGGCAATGTGCCCTCCCCTGCCGCGGAACGGACCGAAGCCTCAGTGAGCTCGGGGGCTACCTGTTCCGCAACTTGCTCGGCCTTAGCAGCCGTGCGGCGGCGTGTGCGCGGTGCCGGCTTCTCGGTCGGCAGGTCGGCGGCAGGCGTCTCGGGCACAGACGGAGCTGCAAGCTCGGTCAGAGCCGCGGCCTCGCGCTCGGCAGCACGACGGCGGGCGCGCACCACCTGAGCCTCGCTAATCTGCGCCAACGCACGTGCCTGCGCGACCTCATCGGAAATCGGCGCCGAGGAGTCAGCTGCAACGGTGCGCTTGGCGCGCGTCGTGCGCGTGGTACGGCGCTTGGGCTTGGTGACCTCCTCGCCGTCAGCGGCAGGCTTGGCCGTGCGGCGCGCGAGCTTGGGCTTTGCCGGAGCAGCCTCCTCACCAGTTGCAGGCGCAGGCGTCGAAGCAGCCTTAGGCGTCTCGGGAGCCGAGGCTTGCGCGGGCGCCGCGACCTGGTCCGACGCAACCGGTGCAGCGGGAGCGGCTTGCGTCGTCGTTATTTCGTTTTCTTGCTGTTGATCAGACACAGTGTTTGCTCAACTTTCTTTTCAAGCCCTGTGATCACATGCTCCCTGCATAAACCTTCAGGGCGGCTAAACAGTCTAGTTCCGTTCAAAACGACGGACATCATTGATCTGTATCGAGATGATTGCGTCAACTACGCAGCGTTAGTGTAACACAACCGCCGCCACCTGCAACTTAGTCATTGGGGGCGTTCTTAAACGACTAGTCAAAAGGGACACTCTTCCCCTAAGGCGCCTTGAAATGAAGCGACTAGGGGGCAAATCCGTGGCGTCGGGATTCGCCGCGCCACGAAACGCGCCTATCTACTACGCTTGCCCCCGGACCCCTGACCATACCTTTGTTTTATCAAAAACAGCGAGTCCGCTACCTGCGGTTTTAATATCGAACTTTACGGCATGGTTCGGGGTATGCGGCAAAACGTAGGAGATGGGCACGATTCGCGGCGGACGGTATCCCGCCACCCTTCCACAAGACAAAAATGATCCGTTCCCCCCCCCCCGTCCCCAAGGGACAATTTTCACAACTATGCCGGATTACGGGGCCAGAATGCTGCAAGCCAACCATACCCTGCATTTTCAAGAAACAATAAGCCATCTACCTGCGGGTTTAATTTTGCTATTGGCACCATGGTCGCCAGTTGGCGATTCAGCCCCGTAAACCAGTATAGTTGCGATTTGGTAGCATTTTCCAACACGCCTAAAAGCCCCGCCAAACGAAAAAAGCCCGACCTCCGCATGGAGATCGGGCTTATAGGGTTCAGCAAAGCCGAACTTACACGGTCAAATGACCCGCAGATTACATCTGCTCGGGCGCGGAAACGCCAACGAGGGTAAGCACCAGGGCGAGCGTCACGCGGACAGCGTCGCAAGCTGCCAGACGGGCGCGCGAAAGCTCGGGGTCGACGGGACGGCCCTCGCTCGGCAGAACCTGGCAGGCAGCGTAGAAGCTGTGGAAGTCGCCGGCGAGCTCCTCGGCAAAGTGGGTCAGACGGAACGGAGCGCGATCGCGAGCACAGCTGGCGATCAGGTCGGTGAGCTCGTTGAGCTTGCGCGAAAGGGCGAGCTCGGTCGGGTCGGTCAGCAGCGAGTAATCGACGTTCTCACCGATGGCCTTGGCGGCAACGGCCTTCATGCCCATCTCGTCGGCCTGCTCGGCGGTAACGTCGGCGGCACGGCGCAGGATGGAGCACACGCGGGCGTGAGCATACTGCACGTAATAGACCGGGTTGGAGTTGTCGCGCTTCTTAACGGCCTCGATGTCGAAGTCGACCATCTGGTTGGAGCTCTTGGAGATGAGCGTGTAGCGAGCGGCATCGGAGCCGACCTCGTCGACGAGCTCCTGCAGGGTCACCATGGTGCCCTTGCGCTTGGACATACGGACGGGCTTGCCGTTACGCAGCAGGTTGACGAGCTGGCCCAGCAGAACCTCAAACTTGCCGGGGTAACCCAGAGCGTCGCAGACGCAGCGTACGCGCTCGATGTAACCGTGGTGGTCGGCGCCCCAGATGTCGATGACGTGATCGACGCGCTGGAACTTATCCCAGTGATAGGCGACGTCGGAGGCGAAGTAGGTGTACTCGCCGTCGGACTTGATCAGGACGCGGTCCTTGTCGTCGCCCAGATCGGTGGAGCGGAACCACAGGGCGCCGTCCTTGGTGTAGAGGTAGCCCATCTTGTCGAGCTTCTCAAAAGCGCGGTCGACGGCGGAGGTACCGGCGGTCTCGCCCTCGGTGTCCTTCACGTACAGCGAGCGCTCGGAGTACCAACGATCGAAGTCGCAGTTGACGGCGTGGCAGAGGTCGCGCATGTTATCGACCATCTTTACATAGCCGCGCTCGCGGAAGCTCTCCATGCGCTCCTGAGGATCGGCGTTGACCCACTTATCGCCGTCGGTGCGCCAGAACTCGGCGGCCTCGTCGATGATGTAGTCGCCGCCGTAAGAGTCCTTGCCCAAGGTCTCGGCAAAGTTGTCCTGATACGGATGGGTCTCGGGGTGCTCGTCGTTCTCGTCGGCAACAAAGGCGTCACGGTCGGCGATCAGCAGCTTGTGAGCCTCGTCGATATCAACGCCCTGCTTGGCGATGATGTCGGCAAGCTGCATATAGCGCGTGCTGATGGAGTTGCCGAAGGTGTTCATCTGAGAGCCGTGGTCATTGATGTAGAACTCACGCTGGATCTCATAGCCGGCGTGGTCCATAACGCGGCAGAGCGAATCGCCCAGCGCGGCCCAGCGGCCGTGGCCGATGTGCATGGGGCCGACGGGGTTGGCGGAAACGAACTCGACCTGGGTCTTCAGGCCACCACCGACGTTGGACTTAGCGAAGTCCATGCCCTTCTCGCGAGCCTCGCCAAAGATGGCATTCTTGACGGCAACGGAGAGGTAGAAGTTGATGAAACCGGGGCCTGCGATCTCAACCTTCTCGATCGCGGGATCCTCGGGCATATGGGCAACGATGGCCTCGGCGATCTTGCGCGGGGCGCAGTGGGCCAGCTTGGCGGACTTCAGGGCCATGGTAGAGGTCCACTCGCCATGAGAAGTGTCAGCCGGTCGCTCGATAGCGCAATCGTCAAGTTCAAATGCGGAAAGGTCGCCGGCCTCCTGGGCCGCAGCAAGCGCAGCGCGTACCAGCTCTTCAATCTTCTCGGGCATAGATCCTCCTTGTGTTAAAGCCCCCGAGCTCTTGGTCACTCGTAGGGCAAAAGCCAGAGTTTGTAGCACTCTATCACAAGCGAGGGGCACTGTCGCAGGGTAAAGCCAATCGAAATTGCATATGCACAAAATTGACTACAGCTTGTATGGAGTCACTCAAAGATGCCGGTCTGCCTGCAGATTATGCACGCGTTGAAAATGCATAAAGGTGTGAATGAGCTGTGTCTTTTATCGAATACTCTTACCTATCAGAGTTGTGTGCTTTTCCTGCATAAAGCGAGGATTTGCGCACGTCAGCGTGTTATTCTAGACATACGTAAATTCGTATAAGTTGGAGGTAGCATGTTCTCAATCGGTCAACACGTCATTCATCCGGGTCAGGGAGTCTGCACCGTCGTCGGTTTTAGGGACGACACGCCGCAGCCCATGTTGTTGCTCGAGGCCAAGCAGGGGCATGCGCAGACGATCCTTATGTACCCCGTGGCGCAGGCCGACCGTCTGCATGCCGCCATCTCTCAGCAAGATGCCGAGCATCTGCTGAGCCACTATGACGAGCTGGAGTGCGACACCTTTACCGAGCGCAACAGCTCGCTTGAAGAGACACACTTTAAGCAGCAGCTCAAGCTGGGCGCGCCCGAGACGGTCCGCGTGGCAAAGACCATGATGCACCGCATTCGCCAGGCCGAGGAAGCCGATAAAAAGCCCAGCTCTTACTATATGCGTGTACTCAAGGAAGCCAAGCGCCGCTCCATCGAGGAGTTCGCCGTGGCATTGGGCGTCACCGAGGAGGCCGCCGAAGCCCGCCTAGCCCAAGCCGCCCTCAACTAACCTGCCAAAAAGGGACAGGTTTATTTTGGCAGGTTCTATCTGGCCAAACATCAACAAACAATCAGTAAATGGTCGGGTGCTCCGTTTTGTTTAAGAGCGCCCGACCATTTTTCTATCGCCGCAAAAATGCGTGAAGCCCATTTGCGATGACATCACGCGAGGGCCGTCCAGATCGACGTAACCAACGCCCGCATCCACAACAAGCGCGCCCGTCTTACTCAATTACCATTAAAAAGCATCAATTTGAAAACGCAATTATATTTCGGCAGGTAGCAGCTATAGTCGGTGAACTGAATCTCGACAACCGAAGCCCCCGAATGAGGTATCTTCAGCCCATCCAAGCTAAAGGAGGGGCCATGCCGAGAAAACCTCGTTCAAAGTCACCAACCGGTTATTTCCACATCACGTTGCGTGGAAACGGAGGGCAATTGCTGTTTGACGATGCCGAGGACCGAATCGCCATGCTTCAGATCCTCGATGCGATCCTCCCCAAACACAATATCGAGCTTATCGCTTGGTGCCTTATGGGAAACCACATTCATCTGCTCATCGACGATCCGGACGACCGCAAGAGCGACGCGATGCATGCGATAGCCGTATCGTATGCGGGCAGGTACAATGCGCGGACGGGGCATATCGGCCACGTGTTTCAGGAGCGGTTTTGGGATTCGCCCATTAAGTCAGAAGTATATTTACTCGAGGCAATTCGATACATTCATTTGAATCCACAAAAAGCGGGACTGGCAGCATACGACGAATATCCCTGGAGCAGCCATCGCGAGTATCTCATGAGTGCCAGGTCACGGCCGCATGTTACCGGCAGCGTTGTCGGTGTTATATTCCCAACACCTCGCTCATACCTTCGGCTCATGGAAAGTACGCCGTCGCTTCCCTATCGCCCCAGCGCAACAGCCAAGGTTCGCGAGGAAGATCTATGCGAATTTGGCACGGCAATCGTGCAGAGTGTCGCAGGATGTGCTCCGACGGAACTCAAATCCGCCTCCAAGCCACTTCGCAATGAGGCGATTCTCGCGCTTCGAAAACAAGGGCTAACGATTAAGCAGGTTCAGCTGCTGACCGGACTGGGAACATGGATTATCAAGAACGCGTCGTAGCGTCGCGTTTGCCGAGTTACGGATACGGCGAAGCGCAGCTGTCTGCCGCGAGGCGCCGCCATTCGCCAGCTTCACCATGTCAAACAGAAAACGCTTCCGCTGAATAACATCCAACGGAAGCGTTTTCCCAGATAAAACCTACCAAAATAAACCTGTCCCTTTTTGGCAGGTTAGGCCTGGAAGGTGTCGCGGTCGGGCGCGAAGGACTGCATGGCCGCGATGGTGCGGTCAAAGAGCTCGGGGAGCTCCCAGCCGAGCATCTCGGCGCCCTGCGAAATCACGTCGCGCGAGCAGCCGGCGGCAAAGCGCTTGTCCTTGAACTTCTTCTTGAGTGACTTGGTCGTAAAGTCCATGACGCTCTTGCTCGGGCGCATGATGACGGCGGCTCCGATCAGCCCGGTGAGCTCATCGCAGGCAAACAGGATCTTTTCCATCTGCAGCTCGGGTTTGGGCAGCGAGGTGTTGAAGTCCGACGTGTGCGTCTGGATGGCGCGAATGAGCTCGGGAGACGCACCTTCGCCCTTAAGAATCTCGGCAGCGTAGATGGTGTGGTTCATGGGGTCGTCCTCATGCTCCTCCCAATCCAGGTCGTGGAGCAGACCGACGATGCCCCAGAACTCCTCGTTCTCGGGGTCGAACTCGCGCGCAAAGTAGCGCATGGTGCCCTCAACCGTCTCGCCATGGGTAATGTGAAACGGGTCCTTGTTGTGCTCGTTGAGCAGTTCGAATGCGCGGTCGCGGGTGATTCCGGCGGTGAGCGTCTGGGACATGGCAATACCTCCAGGTGAGTCGATGTTAGGACACGGTGTCACTATCGTATATCGCCGCGGCTCAAGCCGAAAGGCAAAAAAGTTATGCGGAGAAAAAAGCCGGGCGAACGTGTCGCCCGGCAAAACCGCAGATAAAACCTGCCAAAATAAACCTGTCCCTTTTTGGTAGGTTTAGGGGCGGACCTGGCCGGTGCCTCGGAGCTTGTATTTGTAGGTGGTGAGGGCCTCGGCGGCGAAGGGGCCGCGGGCGTGGAGCTTTTGGGTCGAGATGCCAATCTCGGCGCCCAGGCCAAACTCGCCGCCGTCGGTAAAGCGCGTGCTGGCGTTGGCGTACACGGCCGAGGCATCGACCGCGTCCAGGAAGCGCTCGCAAGCATCCGTGTCCTCGGCAACGATGGCCTCGGAGTGCATCGTGCCGTAGCGGTTGATGTGCGCGATGGCCTCGTCCTCGTTTGCCACGACCTTCACGCTCATCTCGAGCGCCAGATACTCGCGGCCCCAGTCCTCCTCAGTCGCGGCGACGTAGTCATCACCCTCGGCAAGCCCGGCATCGGCGCATGCGGCGCAGGTTGCCTCGTCGCCGTGAATGAACACGCCGTGATCATGCAGCACGGCCACGACCGCAGGCAAAAACGCATCGGCCACAGCACGGTCGACCAGCAGCGACTCGGCGGCATTGCACACGCCTACGCGCTGGGTCTTGGCATTAACGATAATGTTGAGTGCCTTATCAATGTCGGCGGATTCATGCACGTAGATATGGCAATTGCCCGTGCCCGTCTCGATCACCGGCACAAGCGATTCACGCACGCAGCGCTGGATCAGGCCTGCACCGCCACGCGGAATGAGCACATCGACGATGCCGCGAAGCTTCATGAGCTCGCCGGTTGCCTCGCGGTCGGTAGACTCAATCATCGAGACGGCCTCACGCGGGAAGCCCTTGGCCTCGAGGGCATCGGCCAGTAGCTCGGCAATCATGGCACACGAGTGATAGGCCAGCGAGCCGCCGCGCAGAATACAGGCGTTGCCGGTGCGGATGCAGATGCCCGCGGCGTCGGCCGTCACGTTGGGGCGTGCCTCGTAGACCATGGCGACCAGGCCCAACGGCACGCTCACGCGGGTGAGGTCCACGCCGCTTGCGAGCACGCGGTGGTCGAGCACGCGGCCCACAGGATCGGGCAGCTCGGCGAGCTTTTCCAGGCCGGCGGCCATGCCCTCGACGCGCTCGGGCGTCAGCAGCAGACGATCGAGCAGTCCGGCCGAGGTACCCGCATCGCGCGCGGCGGACATATCGAGCTCGTTGGCGGCAACGATGGAGTCGATACCGTTGCGCAGCGCTGCGGCCATGGCGCGCACGGCCTCCTGGCGCTGTTCATCGCTCGCCGTGGCAAGCGAGGCCGACGCTGCCTTGGCGGCAACGGCAAGATCGTGGACATACGTGGCTATATCGACCGACATGGGCGGCCCTTTCTCCTAGAAGTTTGCAACCATGGTAGCCGATTTGCGCATGGCCTCGCCCACGGCGGTAGAATTGGTCAACCCGAAACACCGCAACGAACGGAAGACTCACATGGCCCTCATCACTTCGTACCACGTCCCCGGCCTTTACGTCGAGGACCACAGCATCGACGTCCCCCTCGACTGGCGCGGCCTGGAGCCGATGCTCCTGGCCGTCGGCAGCACCATGCGCCGCGGCGCTATGCCGGCGCCCATCGCCGGCGCGCCCGAGAGCATCAAGCTCTTCTACCGCGTGGTTTGCGCGCCCGACCGCATCAACGACGATCTGCCGCTGCTCCTGTTTTTGCAGGGCGGCCCCGGCGGCGAGAGCCCGCGTCCGCTGTCGCCCACAAGCGATGGCTGGATCGAAGAGGCCGTCAAGCACTTCCGCGTGGTCCTGCCCGACCAGCGCGGCACCGGACGCAGTAGCTGCGTGGACGGACGCACGATTGCCACCTTGGGCGATCGCGCCGAGGCCGCCGGCGCCGATACAGCACGCTCGCAGGCGGACTTCCTCAAGCGTCACCTCGCCAGCTCTATCGTGCGCGATTTTGAGTACCTGCGCCTGGTAGGCTTTGGCGGCAGGCCCTGGGTCACACTCGGGCAGAGCTACGGCGGCTTTTTGACGCTGAGCTATCTGTCGCTCTTCCCCGAGGGCGTGGCGGCAAGCTTTACCTGCGGCGGCATCCCCCACGTGCCGGCGAGCGCAAGCGAAGTCTACGCGCACACCTTCCCGCGCATGGTCGCCAAGACGCAGCAGTATTACGACCGCTACCCTGCCGACGTCGAGCGCGTGGCAGCCCTGGCCGATGCGCTCGAGGCTCAGAAGCCCGTGCTGCCCGACGGCTCGCCGATGACGGTCGAGCGCCTACAGCTCATGGGCAGCGACTTTGGCATGAAGCCGAGCTTTGAGCGCATGCATTGGATTATCGATCACGCTTTTGTTGACGGCGACGGCGCGCTGACCTGCGGCGCCTCGGTATCCGACAGCTTTTTGATGCGCGCCTTCGAGCGCACCAACACGCGCACGAATCCGCTGTACTGGACGCTGCAGGAGTTCATATACGCCGACGGTGACACCATGCCCATTGGCTGGGCCGCGGCTGAAGAGAAGGCACACCGCGCCGAGTTTGACACCCTCGCGCGCCCGCTCATGTTTACCGGCGAGGCCATGTTCCCGTGGATGTTCGAGCAGATGCCCGAGCTCAAGCCCTTCAAGCCCGCCATGGATCTGCTTATGGAAGACACAAGCTGGGACAAGATCTACGACCCGCAGCGCCTGGCGTGCAACGAGGTGCCCCTGCAGGCCGCGGTGTACTTCGATGACATGTACGTGGACTCGGGCATGCAGCTCGACACGCTCAGCCGCGTGGGCAACTCGCGCGCCTGGGTGACCAACGAGTTCGAGCACGACGGCCTGCACGGCAGTATGGTATTCAAGCACCTCTTCGACGAGGCCCTCAACCGCGGAGACCTGCGCCGAATCTTCTAGCAAAGGAGTGTCCCCACCTGCCGGCACAATAGAAACGTCCCCAAGTGCCGGATGATGTCCTTCGCCACGAAAGCGGCCCATCTACTACGTTTCACCCGCATGGCCCAACCAGATGCCATAAATAAAGAAAACCGCAGGCGTTCTACCTGCGGTTTTCTTTTTGCAATTCTTGGCATGGTCACCGATAGCCTATTAAACGTAGTAGATGGGCCGTTTTCGTGGCGACCAGCTCGGACATAAGCGCGGCGGGGCAAAGTTACCCTGGTAATTTCGCCCCACGTGCATTGCAGATCGAAGGCGCCCGGCGTCGAGGCCTAAGCAAATACAATCAAGTTGTCTCGATGGATTGCGGGCTTCTCGGCTAGGTCTGCCAGTAGACGGTTGCCGGCAATCTGGTCCTGGCGGCGGCCGGCGGCAAGCTCCAGCACGTCCGAATCGGCCTCGGCGATACCGCGGGCGACGACCATGCCGCTCGGATCACACACGTCGAGCACATCGCCCTCGGAAAACGCGCCATCGACCTGGCGAATACCCACCGCGAGCAGCGACGATCCGCGGCTGACCAGCGCCTTCGCGGCGCCGTCATCGACCGTCACCGAGCCGTGCGCCTTGTCGCCCAGTGCAATCCACAACTTGCGCGGCGCAATGTCCAGGCGCTCCGCCGGCGGATCGAACAGCGTACCCACGCTCTCGCCGCGGGCCAGACGCACGAGCGCATCGGGCTCCTCGCCCGAGCAAATCACGCTTTGAATGCCCGCCGTCATGAGAATGCGGCTCGCGCGAATCTTGGTGATCATGCCGCCCGTACCCACCGATGTGGAAGAATCGCCCGCCGAGGCGATAATCTTGGCATCGATCTTATGCACGACAGGAACAAACTCGGCCGTGGGGTCTTCATGCGGATTGGCAGTGTAGAGACCATCGATGTCCGAGAGCGTCACGCACAGATCGGCAGAAACCAGGCAGCTCACAAGCGCCGCCAGTGTGTCGTTGTCGCCAAACTTGATCTCGTCGACGGTGACGGTATCGTTCTCGTTGACGACCGGCACCACACCAAGCTCCACGAGGCGCAGCAGGGCGTCGCGCGCGTGCAGGTAGGACGTGCGGCGGGCCGTATCGTGGCGCGTGAGCAGAACGAGCGAGGTGAGCAGGTCGCGCGCATGGAACTCCTCGTCGTAGGCCGACGAGATGATGCACTGACCGGCCGAGGCGCAGGCCTGCAGGCTCGGCAGGTCACCGACCGGCTTGCGGTCGAAGCCCAACACGGGATAGCCACAGGCGATAGCGCCCGAGCTCACCACAACCAGACGCCAGCCGAGCTTGCGCAGCGCTGCGGCCTGATCGGCAAGTCCGCCGATAAAGGCGCGGTTGACCTTGCCATCGGCACCCACCACCGTGGACGAACCGATCTTTACCACCATCGTTTTATAAGAAGTCGTCATACGTCAAACCAATCAACTGTTCAGCGAACGGCCGAGCCGGCGGCCAGGGAAGCGTGACTCGCCCCTACCGCCCAAGGAATTAGTGAGCCCAGGGAAAGGCAGAGGCCGCGGCCATGTTCTTACGCACGAGCTCGTCGCGCACCTGAGCCAGGCCCTGCTCCATACCCACCACATAGGTCTGCGGGTACAGGAAGCGCTTGAAAGCTGCGTCCAGATGGTCGAGCGCCCAAGCACAGCGCTCGCGCGCGTCCTGGATGCTCTCACGCGGAGCCACCGCACTGCCATCGCGCACGATCGGCACCAGCAGCTCGCGATACTCAAGTTCGGACACGTCGGTCACCAGGGCGGCATCGTTCACGGCCACAAGGGTATTGCCGCGCGCGGCGCCCTCCCCTGCCAGATGGTCCTCGTCATAAATCATGTCGCAAACCGGGCCGCCAAAGCCGTCGTAATAGCGTCGTACGCGCTGCACGCCGGGGATCGTGCGCTTGTAGGGCTGCTCAGAGAGCTTGACCACCGGCGTCCATGGATCTGCCTCGCTCGCACGACGGGCCGAAAGCTTGTACACGCCGCCCAGCGCAGGCTGATCGTAGCAGGTCGCGAGTTTGGTGCCCACGCCAAAGCTGTCGATGGGCGCGCCCTGGTCGAGTAGCGACTGAATCGTGTACTCATCCAAATCGTTAGAAACCGAGATCCCCACATAGGGCAGGCCCTCGGCATCAAAACGGCCGCGCACATACTTGGAGAGCTTGGCGAGGTCGCCGGAGTCGATGCGAATGGCCGACAGGCGCTCGCCCACCGCTTCCATCTCCTTGGCAACCGTAATGGCATGTTCACAGCCCTCGCGCACGTCATAGGTGTCGATGAGCAGCGTACAGTTCTTGGGGCTCGACTTGGCAAAGGCGCGGAAGGCCTCGAGCTCGGAATCGAAGCTCATCACCCAGCTGTGCGCATGCGTGCCAAAGACGGGAATACCGTAGCGGCGGCCGGCGAGCACATTGGACGTAGAGGAGCAGCCGGCAACGTAGCTCGCGCGCGCGACGGCCAAGCCGCCATCGGGACCCTGAGCGCGGCGCAGGCCAAACTCGGCAACGGGACGGCCGTCCGCCGCCAGCACCACGCGCGCCGTCTTGGTGGCGACAAGCGTCTGGAAGCCGACAATGTTGAGCAGCGCCGTTTCGAGCAGCTGGCATTCAAGCGCGGGGCCGGTGACGCGCACCATGGGTTCGCGCGGAAAGACGAGCTCGCCCTCGGGGACGGCGTCGATGTTTACATGCGCACGAAAATCGCGCAGGTAGTCGAGGAATGCAGGCTTGAACATCGCGCCGCCGGCCGGGGCCTGAAGTGAGGCGAGGTAGTCGATATCCTCGGGCGTAAAGCGCAGATTCTCGACAAGCTCGGGCAGCTCGGCGGTGCCGCACATGACGGCATACGTGCTGCCGAAGGGATGGTCGCGGTAAAACGCCGTAAAGCAACCCTGCTCATTGGCCTTGCCGCTCTCCCACAGGCCCTGGGCCATAGTGAGCTCGTACAGATCGGTAAGCATTGCAATGTCGGTGGGATGCGAGATGTCGGTCAAAGCCATGGGGCGACCTTTCGGATGTGTGGTGCAGAATTTGAGGGTTGGACGAGAGCAGAGCATGCGGACATGACGCCCGATGTAAATCGGTTAGAGCAGGCCCATGCTGGTCAGGATCGTGTAGCCCATAAAGATGACAAACGCGATGAGGGCAAGGACAATGATGATTTTTTGAGCCGGCGCCATGCCAGGGATCTCGTTCTCGCCCGTAGGCTCCTTGGAGGTAACCATGCGCTGGGCAAAGGTCATCTCGTCACGGCTCGGCTTGGGCTCGACGGACTTGGGGTGAGCGGCTTTTTTGGGCTGAGGTTTGGGTGCGGCAGGCGCAGGCTTCGCAGCAGCAGGTTTGGGCGCAGGCGCGGACTTGGGCGCAACCTTCGCAGCGGCCTCCTCGGCCTTCTCACGCTCGGCGCGCAGGGCGGCAAGCTCCTCACGCTCGCGGCGTGCCTCTTCCTGGGCCTCGCGACGAGCCTTCTCGGCGCGGAGCTCTTCCAACTCGGCACGCTCCTCGGCAGACAGTGGTTGGGACTCAAGCTCGGCCATAGTTCAGCCCTTTCTTTTTAAAAAAAGCCGCCGACACAATGTCAGCGGCTTATCAAATCCAAGGGTGGAGACGAAGGGAGTCGAACCCTCGGCCTCTGCCATGCGACGGCAGCGCTCTCCCAACTGAGCTACGTCCCCAGGACAAGTTGATATTTTACCTACGGCTCGCCAACTGTCAACGCCCAAAAAGACTACTCCTAATGATTTTATAAGGCTCTGTTAGACCAGGATTGACATTCCGCCCCGTCATCTTCTTGCGATTG
>UQMD01000029.1 GCA_900542155.1 uncultured Collinsella sp. | reverse complement strand
ACGATATGGCACCGTGGGGACACATGTATGTCAATCCTGGTCTAACAGAGCCTTTAAAAATCATCAGGTACGCAATGATTTTTAAATCCCCGTCCCAGAATAATCATCGGGATATACTGCTGGGCAGACGAAAGGAGCGCCGACGATGCTTAATGGGTGCGCATATATATTGACGGTCGACGTGGGCAACACGTTCATTCGCTTTGGCCTGTTTGCAGAGGATTCGGCCGCGGCACAGGAATGTCCGCTTGCGACGTGCGAGATCACGACGCCGTCGAGCATTACGGCCGACGAGGCACGCATGCGACTTGTGCAGGTCATGGGCGCGCTCGCCGCCGATGCAGGTGTGCCCGGGGTGCTTGCACCCGCCGCGGCCGTGCTGAGCTGTGTAGTCCCGGCGCTCGAGCGCCCTTGGAAGACGGCGCTTTCCCGCACCTGCACGGGGCGCGTGCTCACCGTGGGGCCGGGACTTAAGACCGGCATACCCGTGCACTACGACGATCCGGCCGAGATCGGCCCCGACCGCATCGCCGATGCCGTGGCGGCCCGCGCCGTCTACGGCTCGCCGTGCATCGTGATTGACCTGGGCACGACGACCAATATCGAGGTCATCGACGCGCACGGTACCTTTGTGGGCGGCGTTATCGCGCCAGGCCTGGCCCTCGGCGCCCGTTCGCTTTCGGCGGCAGCAGCGCGCCTACCCCAGGTTGAGCCCTCGGCGCCAACGCACGTCATCGGACGCAACACGCGCGAGGCCATGCGCTCGGGTGTGGTTTTGGGCGAGGTAGCCCGCATCGACGGCATGCTCGACATGGTGCTTGCCGAGATGCGCGCGACCAAGGCCGCGGGGGAGGGCGATGTGCCCATCGTCATTACCGGCGACGATGCCGAGGCACTTGCGGCGCTGGTCGGCCATAGCCTGACGGTAGACGACGCGCTGACGTTGCGGGGTCTCGCCGAGCTCTACCGCATCAACCAAAAGCCCCGCCGCGCGTAGGGCGAGGGGCTGGCGGGATAAGCGCCCCCACCTTTCACCTGCTACAATGGGCCAAACTATTGCGATTGCGGAGGTGTCTGCCATGTCGGACGATCTTCATCAAACCGCGTCGGGCAAGCGCCGCGACGTTATTAGCTGGGACGAGTTCTTTATGAGCGTGGCCATCGCCGCGCAGCGCCGCAGCAAGGACCCCAACACGCAGGTGGGAGCGTGCATCGCCAGCACCAACCACCGCATCCTTTCGGTGGGTTACAACGGCACGCCCTCGGCGCTCAACGACGACTTTTTCCCGTGGGGTACGAGCGATGACCCGCTGCAGGACAAGCACAACTACGTGGTCCATGCCGAGGCCAACGCCGTGCTCAACTACCGTGGCTCGCTCAAGGACCTCGAGGGTTCCACGGTTTACGTCACGCTGTTCCCGTGCCACGACTGCGCCAAGATCCTGGCGCAGGTGGGCGTGGGCGAAGTCGTCTACCTGGACAATAAGTATGCCGACACCGATGACGGCCGTATCAGCCGCCGCATTCTCGACTCCTGCGGCATCAGCTACCGCCAGGTCATCGTCGATGTCCAGATTGGTACCGGGGGACAGGCTCGGCAGTAGCGCGTGCCAACGCCAGCTGGCGGCAAAACAGCCAAAAGAGCCCCGTCCCAAATTGACTGCTCGTGAAAGTCGTGTCCGCACGCATGGCTGGCGCCTAAGCGGGTACATGGCTGTAGTAACATAGCCCCTGTCCGCGGGCGTGCCCGCGTTATTGTGAGAAAGGAGCCCCTGTGGCTGTTAACGAAGAGCTGCTTAAGAAGGTTCTTGAAGAGATTCGCCCCAACCTGCAGGCCGATGGCGGCGATATGGAGTACGTGGGCGTCGACGACGAGGGCGTTGTCAAGCTGGAGCTGCAGGGCGCCTGCGCCGGCTGCCCCATGAGCTCGCTAACCCTTTCCATGGGTATCGAGCGCATCCTGAAGGAGCATGTGCCCGGCGTTACCCGCGTTGAGCAGGTCAATGCTTCCGGCGAGGCCGAGGACCTGTACGACGAGTACGCGCCGTTCTAAGATGCGAAAGCTGCGGACGACATGCTCCGCATAGACGTTACGCCCAGATATGCGGCTGCGAGCGTAAGGCCCGCGGCCGCATTTGTATGTAGGGAGCAGGGGATCGATATGCTCAACGACCTCTACCATATGCTTGATCCCGTCGCGATCTCGGCGGGCCCCATCACCATCTACTGGTACGGCCTGGCCTATGTGGTCGGCGCCCTGCTTACGGCAGTCGTTATGTATCGCACGCAGCGCCGCTGGGGCTTCGACATTACGATTGATGACCTGACGAGCGTCGTGGTCGGCGCGGTCTTTGGCCTCATCATCGGCGCGCGCCTGTTTTACGTCGTCTTTTACGGCGATGGCTACTATTGGACCCACCCGCTCGAGATCTTTGCCACCAACGAGGGCGGCATGAGCTTCCACGGCGGCCTGGTGGGCGGCATCTTGGGCGGTATCATCGTGTGCCGCATGTATAAGCTCGACGCCTGGACCGTCGCCGACCTTGCCGTGATCGGCGCCCCGCTGGCCCTGTGCCTGGGCCGTTGTGCCAATTTCGTCAACGGCGAGCTGTGGGGTAAGCCGACCGATCTGCCTTGGGGTGTGGTCTTTGGCGGCACCGCGGGCGATATGCCGCGCCATCCCTCCCAGCTCTACGAGGCGTTTCTAGAGGGCATTGTGCTCTTCTGTTTTTTGCAGGTGCTCAGCCGCAAAAAGCCACTGCTGCCCCAGGGTACGTTTATGGGCGTCTTCGTGATGGGGTACGGCATCGTCCGCTTTCTCGTTGAGTTCGTGCGCGTGCCCGATGCGCAGCTGGGCTATCTGCTGGGAGGCGTTATCACCATGGGCCAGCTGCTGAGTTTGCCGCTCGTGATCGCCGGCCTGGCGCTCACCATCTTCGCCCGACACCGCAACCGTCCCCAGCGCATCTACCTGGACGCCTAACCACCAAAACCACCACAAAGGGGACAGGCACCTTTGTGGTGGTTTGCTGGGCAACGATGACAGAACCGTAACGTTTTCCCAGATAAAACCTGCCAAAATAAACCTGTCCCTTTTTGGCAGGTTTCTAGAAAGGCTCTTTGGACTGTGAAGGATTCCGACCTCTCCACAACGGCTGCGCGCGACGCTGCCCGCATCGTCTGGTTTAAGCGCTACCCCGCCAAGCAGACGCTCATCGCATTTCTGCTCGCGCTGTTGGCGACCACGGCGTTTTCCATCGATCCCGCGCCGGTCTCGAGCAACGCAGTCTTGGCGATTGACCCCAAAGCCTCGGGCATGCTGTACGTGTGCTACGAGGTGCTCCTCTCGTTTGCCGGCCATACCGACGCGGTCATGCTGCTTGCGCTTGCCTGCCTGCTCACGCTGCCGTTTCGCTACGTATTCTTTGGCCGCGGCGATGCTTGGCGTCCTTCGGTGATCCTTCCGTCGCTGTTCTTTGCCGTCTGCATGGTGTTTGGCCGCAGCTACGACCTCACCGATTCTGCCGAGATCGTACTCGGCGACAAGGCTCGCATCATCTGCGCCTGGATAGCCGGTGCGGGTTGGATGCTCTTGGCGGTCGTTGCCTTCTACCTGGCTTTTGAGTGTCTAGATTGGCTGAGCTCTCGGCGCATTCCGTTTTCCGAAGCGCACTTTGGCCGCGTATGGCGTGTGGCTCACGCCGTACTCTCGGTCCATCCCTTTGCCGGGCCCTTCCTGGTGCTTATGGTCGCCTGGGCGCCCACGCTCATCGCTTCGCTGCCCGGCCTTTTTATGGGAGATACGGGTGCGCAGATTCGCCAGTGGTTCAACTACCCCAACGGCACGAGTGACTACCTGCGTCTGCTCAATCCCAATGTGTTGCTCAACGGACATCACCCCGTGGTGCACACGGCTATCATCGGTTCGTGCGTCCAGCTGGGGCTTTCACTGTTCAACAGTGCCAACGCAGGTCTTGCCATCTACACCTGCGCTCAGTTCGTCATTACGGCTGCCTGCATGGCCTATTCCATCTCGTCGCTGCGCAAACTGGGCGTGAGCCTGCCGGTCCGCGGCGTGATCTTGCTGTTCTTTGCGTTTATGCCGATGTTCTCTAACTACGCGGCCCTGCTTACCAAAGATGTGCTGTTTGCCGACGCGTTTTTGGTGCTGCTGGTACAGACCGTCAAGCTCGTGGCATGTGGCTTGCCCCGTCGTGATGCCAATGTCGAGCGAGCGGGCGAGAAAGCCACCGTGCTCTTTGCGCGCCACGACTGGCTGCTGCTCGCTCTGGGCGCCATGGGTTCCACGTTTCTGCGCAACGGCGGCCTGGTGTTTCCCCTGGCGGCATGCGTAATCGCGTCGGCGTTTTGCGCATGGGACGCGCATGTGGCTCGTCGTGCAGCCAGGCAGGCTGGTGCTGCGCCTTCGGGCGCCATCTCGCGCTTCCGCTGGGTGGGAGTTCTTGCGGTGCTTGCACTCTGCCTTGCCTTTAATATGTACTTCACCAAGGTCTTTATGCCGGCGCACGACATCACTCCTGGTTCCAAGCGCGAAATCCTCTCGATTCCGTTTCAGCAGACCGCTCGTTTCGTCCAAAAGCACGACGGCCTCAACTCGGGCGTCAACCCCACGGTTAAGGAGGACGGCACCATCGTGGAGGCTCCTTGCGACGGCTTGGTGACCGACGAAGAGCGTGCCGTGATTGACCGTGTGCTCAAGTACGAGAATCTGGGCCGCCGCTATAACCCGGATAAGTCGGATGCCGTCAAAAATTGCTTTAACGAATACGCCTCGCAGGAGGACATCAAGGCCTATTTTGAGGTGTGGGCCCAGATGTTCAAAAAGGATCCCGAGTGCTATATCTCGGCGCTCATCAATAACTATTACGGCTACTTTTATCCGAGTGCCCGCGATGCGTGGGTCTACAGCACGGCGCGCAGTGCCGAGATTATGGCGCGTCCCGACAATCTCAAGTACTTCGACTTCCATCCGGTCGATAGCAAGGTTGTGCGCTGGTGCGACCACCTGATCAACCTGTATCGCGTGGCGGTGCAGCGCATCCCGTTTATCTCGCTCACCATGAGCTCGGCCACTTATGTGTGGATCATGATCGCCGCGGTGGTCTACCTGCTGCGTCGTCATTCATGGCGTGCGCTGGCGATTTGGGTGCCACTGATGGGTGTGCTCGCCGTGTGCCTGATTGGCCCGTGCAACGGGTCGACCTACATGCGCTACCTGTATCCGGCCATCGCCTGCATGCCCTTCGCCATCGGCGCCACCGTCACCCGCAGCGACTTCCTCTGGTCCTAACTTGGTGCATTGGGGTCAGGTTACTTTGCACCAAAGGGTGGCATCATCACGACGCCTTCATTTTGGGGTTTATCTCGCAGGCCAGTAGGTATATCATAACGACGTTTGTTTATATTGCCCGAGCATCTGCGCTGGGCTTTAGGTCGAAACCGATAGGAGACACGTATGTCCGGACACTCTAAGTGGGCCACAACCAAGCATCGTAAGGGCGCGCAGGACGCCAAGCGTTCCGCCCTTTTCTCCAAGCTCAGCCGCAACATCACCGTTGCTGCCCGTCTCGGCGGTGACCCGCTGCCCGAGAACAACGCCAGCCTCGCCGCTGCTGTTGCCAAGGCCAAGGCTCAGTCCATGCCTAAGGACAAGATCAAGTCCGCTATCGACAAGGCTTTTGGTTCGGGCGCCGATGCTGCCGTCTACGAGAACATCGTGTACGAGGGCTACGGTCCCGCCGGTGTCGCCGTCTACGTCGACTGCCTGACCGACAACCGCAACCGTACTGCCGCTGATGTCCGTTCCGCCTTCTCCCACGCTGGTGGCAACCTGGGCACCTCCGGCTCCGTCGCCTTCCAGTTTGAGCGCAAGGGCCAGATCGTCGTCGCCAAGGAGATCCTGGACGAGAACGCCAAGAAGGAGACCATGATCGCCAACGGTGCTGCCGGTGACGAGGATGAGTTCATGATGGCCATCGCCGAGGCCGGTGGCGAGGACTACGAGGACGCCGGCGAGGAGTGGATCGTCTGGACTGCTGCCAACGACGTTATGGCTGTCTCCAAGGCGCTCGAGGAGCAGGGCGTCCAGGTCAAGGGCTCCGAGACCACCATGGTCCCGACCACCCCGACCGAGGTCTCCGGCGCCGACGCCAAGAAGGTTCAGCGCCTCATCGACCGTCTTGAGGAGCTCGACGACGTCCAGGATGTTTACAGCACCATGGACATGACCGACGAGGTCATCGCTGCCCTCGAGGAGGAGTAGCGCCCGCACGGGTTAAGCCGTGCATATCTGGGCATAATGAAGCGAGCATGCAAGCCTCGTGGAATAGATGAGCCGGATCCGCGTGCGTAGAGCACCGGACCCGGCTCTTTTATAATGATGCGAACCGTTTTGCATTTCGAGAGCCGAGATTTGAAGGGAGCGCCGCGTGCGCGTACTCAAACGAGCCCTAGCGATCGTGTACCTTGCCGCCACCATCGTGGCGCTGGGTACGCTTGTCTGCCAGTTTTGGGGGCCGTATACGTATCGCTTTATGTTGCTGATGCGCGACCCCATGCCGCGCATCGTCGTCACGGCGTGCGCCGGCGTCGTGGCGATCGGCGTGCTGGTAAGCTTCTTCCGCCTGATGTTCGCCCGTCGCGAACCGTCCTGCGTGCATCCGGCGGGGGAGCGCAATATCGAGGTTACCCTCGCGGCGCTTTCTTCGTGCGCCAGGGCTGCTGCCGAGCGCGACGACCGCGTGATGGTCGAGCATGTCGAGGCCCGCGTCCAAGGCTCCGACGATTCGCACGTCCGTTTTAAGGTCGAGGCTATCGCGCTTGACGATAAGGACGTGGCATCTCTGGCTACCGCGATGCAGCAGCGCATCGAGAAAGCTTGCGACACCATGCTCGGTACGCCGGGTACGACTACGCGCGTCCGTTTTTTGCCGTCCAAGACTACCGTCCAGACCGTGGAGGTTTCCGGTGAGTGATACCAATCAAGATAAGACCGTCCGCACCCCGCGCCTGACCATCGATCAGAGCGCCGCGCCGGCAAGCGAGGTCGTCGATCCCAAGGTAGAGGGCACCGAGTCGCGTGACGCGGTCGTCGACGACTTTGACGAGGCCATGGGTCTCATTAAGGGCACGGGGGCGGCTATCTGGAGCTATGCCGTTCGCCATCCCAACACCACGCTCGGCGCCGTCGCGGGTTTTGTGCTCGCGGTGCTGGTGCTCACGCTCGGCCTGTGGGACACGCTGGTCATCGCATTCTTCGTGCTGATCGGGGCTGTGATCGGCCAGATTCGCGATGGCGAAAACGGGATCGTCAACTTCTTCGGCCGCCTGTTTAGCGGTCGCTAGCATGTATTCGACCGCCGCGTATGCGGTGGGCATAAGGAGGAACCATGGCTTTTAACACGAAGGTCGATGTGACCGATACCGAGTTCGAGGCGGACGAGACCGTCGTCGCCGAGGCCGAAGGCGTGACGCTCGAGGACGAGGCGCTTGTCGAGGCCGAATCCGAAGACGAGGTTGACGAGGACGACGAGGAGGCTGACGAGTCCGAGGACTCGCTGACCTATTCTAACGGCGTGATCGAGAAGATCGTCGCCATGGCCACTCGCGAGGTGCCGCACGTCTTGGGCATGAAGGGCAACCTCATGCACTTTGTACAGGAGCAGTTTGGTGCCGAGAACCTGACCAAGGGCGTGACGGTCGAGGTCACCGATGACAACCGCGTGGTCGTCAACATTTCCGTCATTATCGAGTATGGCGCCTACGCGCCCGCGATTTTCGACGACGTTAAGGCGCGTGTGACCGAGCGCCTCGCCGCGATGACCGGCCTTGAGGTGGCGGGCGTCAACCTACGCATCGAGGATGTCATCACCCCCGAGGAGTACGAACGCCGCACCAACCAGCACGAGTAACCTGCCAAAAAGGGACAGGTTTATTTTGGCAGGTTTTATCTGCGAAAACGTCAAACGGCCGGCCGCGCAGGAACATGCGCGGCCGGCCGTTCTTTGTATGCCCCCGATGCGGGCATACCGCTCGTCTAACTAAGGGTTGCAATTGCCGCGTTCCGCGTTACCCTAATGGGCGCATTGTTTCCAAATTGTTAACGAGGAGTTGCCGTAATGGCTGACGAGCACGAAACAGAAAGCAAGGCATGGGCGATTGAGGCCGCTGCGGCAGAGGCGGCATCGCGTGCTGCCGAGGAGGTGCATCGTCCTCCGGTGGTGCCGATGGAGCGCGTTGTCGATCGCGATGTTATTGAGCAAGGCGAACGCGCCGGCCGCAAGCGCAGCCAGGAACCAGGCTTTCCGCGCTTTTTTGCCGAGCTCAACCTGGGCCTGATCCTCACGGCCTTTGCCATCGTGGCTTTCAAAACGCCCAATCACTTTGCCTTCGGCGGCACCTCGGGTGTGTCGGTCATTCTTTCTACGCTGTTCCCGACTCTGCCCGTCGGCGTCTTTATGTGGATTATCAACGCGGTCCTGGTCATCTTGGGCTTTATCTTTTTGGAGCGTAAGGCAATCCTTTGGAGCGTCTTTGCCTCCTTTGCGCTTTCGGCCTACGTCTCGCTGTTTGAGCTCTTTATCCCGACCGATGTCTCGATGACGGGCGATATGTGGCTCGACCTGTGCTTTGCCGTGATTCTGCCGGCCCTCGGCAGCGCCATCGTCTTCGATATTGGCGCCTCGACGGGTGGCACGGACATTCTGGCCATGATCCTCAAACGCCGCACCACGCTCGAGATTGGCCGCGCGTTGCTGCTGGTCGATATCGGCATCGTAACTATCGCGGCCTTTTTGTATGGCCCGCGCGTCGGCCTGTATTGCGTGCTCGGCCTGTTTGCCAAGACGCTTGTGGTCGACAAGGCCATCGAGAGCATTCACCTTCGTAAGGTCTGCACGATCATTTGCTCCGAACCCCTTAAGGTCGAGGAGTTCATCGTCAAGCATCTCAACCGTACGGCGACCATCAGCCGCGGCTACGGCGCCTTCTCGGGCAAGTGCGTGACGGTGATCATGAGCGTGCTAAGCCGTCGCGAGGCCGTGCAGCTGCGTCGCTACGCGCGCGAGGTCGATCCTGGTGCCTTTATCACGATCGTTGACAGCTCCGAGATCGTCGGCAAGGGCTTCCGCGGAACGAACTAACGCGAGCGCGCTCGTCTAACAATCAAATAACGCCCTGCGCGTTGCAAAAACGTCATCTAGGAGAATTTGTCCTCACACTGGGTGATAATGATGACAAGACATCGTTTGCGATCCAGGTGATTCGCTCAAGATACGAAGGGATGATTTCGATGTTCTGTTCGCAGTGTGGCGCTCCCATGGGCGATAACGACAAGTTCTGTGGCGCGTGTGGTGCTCCTAATGCAGCGGCCGGTGCGGCTCCTCAGGGGCAGCCTCAGCAGGTCATGACGCAGCCGCCCGTGGTCAACGTGCCCAAGGGCTGTGTGGCTCAAGCGTTTGAGGATATGACCAAGATGCCGGGCGTACTACAGCGCGTGTGCCAGATCGCCTTTTTGCCGGCGCTTATCTGCGTCGTGTCGGTGCTCGTGCTGTTCATTCCCGTTATCGGCGGTATCGCGGCTGCTATCGGCTTTTTGGCAGCCTGTGTGGCAAGCGCGTGCGGTTCTGGCTTTGGCATCGAATGGGGCCGCGACCTGTCGCTCAAGGTCGATGACGGCATCGACCGTCCGTTGATGCGCTCCACGTCGTTTGGTCTCGGAGTCTTTTCGGGCGTCATCTCAAGCGTGCTCAAGGTCATTGCTGCCATTCCCGTTATTGGTGTAGTGCTCTCGGTAATTGAAGGCGTTGCGTTCGGCGCCGCAGGTTCGTACTCTTACTACGGCTCCTATGCGCTCGAGGCCGCGCTGTTTGGCTCGCTGGGCCTGCTTGTCCTGGCTCTGATCGCTTCGGCGGTCCTGGGCGTCTTCTTTAAGATGTTCGCCGACATCGCCGTGATGCACTTTGCGGTGACCGGTCGCGTTGAGAGCGCGTTTTCGCTCGATAAGGTCTGGGCGGCCTTTAGGAACAATAAGACTAAGCTGTTCTGCGCTTCGTTTATTCCCGAGTTTTTGACGGGCCTGATCGCCAACGTCATCACATGGATCTTGACGGCCGTCTTTGGCGCCATTGCCTCTGTTGGTATGTATAGCTACTACTACCGCCCCACGGTTATTGAGGCAATCGTTTCCGGCGGCGGCGTCACGCTCGTGCCGTTTCTGGTGCTGATCGCATTCGTCACCGTATTTCTTACGGTCTTTGGCAGCATGCTCAAGCATCGTGCCGTTGGCTACTGGGTGGCGCGCTACGCAAGCGAGTGGGCCGACGAAGACAAGGACGACGTCCTGACGTTTGTGCTGCCGTTTGAGAAGAAGGCCGCTCCTTCGGGCTATAGCGCTCCGGATGCTGCGCCCGCGCCCGAGCCGGCGCCTGCACCCGAGCCTGAGCCTGCGCCGGTGCCCGAGCCTGAGCCTGAGCCCGCCTCTGATTCCGAGCCCGCACCAGAGCCGGCGCCCGAGCCCGAGCCGACGCCTGAACCTGAGCCCGAACTCGAACCCGAGTCGAGTTCCGACGAGGACCTGCAGGACGAGTAGCCCTGCCGCCTGCCATTTGGGGACGGGGTAGAAATGGTAGAAATAGCGCTTGACAAATGAGCGGGGGCGAACGTTGAGATAACGTTCGCCCCTGCTTTGACATCGCGATGCGGCTATGACTGCGAGATAGTCGCGAATCGACTACTCGTCGTGCTTCTCCTCGCGGCGAGCGGCGGCGCGAGCTTCGTGGATGCCCTTGATCGCGGCATGACGAGCCGTGCGGGCATCGTGGATGGCGTCACGGGCCTCGGCAGTCGTCGCCTTGGCAGAGCGCAACTTGGCGGCCAGATCGGGGTTGGTTTCGGCGACCGCGGTAATCGCGGGGCCGTCGAGCTCCTCTTGCGTGGGCTCGGCCAAAAAGTCGATGGCATACTGGGCGGCCACCATGGAACCCTTGGCCAGTACGGTCTCGTCAATCTTGTAAAAGCAGGAATGTTGGGCGTACGTGGCGCCAATCTTGGGGTTGCGCGTACCTACAAAGGCGAGCACACCCGGTACGCGGCGCAGGTACTCCGAAAAATCCTCGCCCGAGAGCGTGCCGCGATAATGGCCTTGGCCGGCGGGGCCGAGACATTTAATTACAGCCTGACGGCAGCGCTCGCTCGAGGCCGCGTCATTTTCGACCTTGTAGTTGGCGATGGTGTAGTCGGTGAGCTCTGCCTCGGCGCCCAAGGCTGCCGCAGTATGCTCCACGATGCGGCGCATAAGCTCCGGCATTTCCTCGTGGGTCGAATCGCCGTAGGTGCGCACCGTGCCGGCGAGGTAGGCCGTGCCGGCAATAACGTTGCGCGCGGTGCCGCCGTGCAGCTCGCCGACGGTGATGACCGCCGGCTCGTAGGGGCTAATCTCGCGCGAAACGATAGTCTGCAAGGCGTTGACAATCTCGGCGGCAACCATAACGGCGTCGTGGCCGCGCTGGGGCATGGCGCCGTGGCATGAGGTGCCGCGTACGTCGATGCGGAACCAGTCGGTGTTGGCCATGCGTGGACCGGGCTCGCAGCTTACGGTGCCGGCATCGACCTCGCTCCAGATATGCGCGGCGTAGGCGCCATCGACGCCGTCGAGCACACCTGTGCCGATCATGAGCTTGGCGCCCTGGCCGTTTTCCTCACTGGGCTGGAAGACGATGCGGACCTCGCCGTGGATGTCGTCGGTCATATGGCGCAGAATCTGCAGCGTGCCGAGCATCATGGCGATGTGGCAGTCGTGGCCGCAGGCGTGCATGCAGCCCTCGTTGACGCTAGCAAACTCCTCGCCGGTCTGCTCGGTAACGGGCAGGGCGTCGATGTCGGCGCGCAGCAGGATGCGGCGGCGCGGCGTGCCGTCCTCGCGGTAGGCATCGGGCGCGGTGCCGCGAAGGGTTGCCACCAGGCCCGTCTTAAGGGGGCGCTCATAGGGGATATTCATGGCATCGAGCTGATTGGCGATGTCAGAAGTCGTGCGCTCCTCGGCGAGGCTCAGCTCCGGGTGCTTATGGAAGTGGCGGCGCTGCTTGATGATATAGGGCTCAAACTCGGTAGCGATATCTTTGATGGCTGCGGTGACGTCGTCAGCCGCGCGAGCCTCGGTCGCCGCCATAATCTGCTGTGCCTTGGTCTTCGTCATGGTCGATTTGCTCCTTGCTGGGTTGATTGCAAAATCGTACAGGCTCTCTCCAGTATGCCACCTGCCGCTAGGGCTGGTAAAGTTGCCGTTTGCCGCTTGGGGTTTTGTTACAAGAGTGGGGGAGTACACTCGGGGGTGTTGAATTTCCTGCCAGAGATGGGGATGCCCATGCAACATATCGATCGGATTATCCGCTCCAAGAACGTCTTTACCGCGCAAGACGGCATCGATACCGCCCGCGAGCTGGCGATTGCCATCGCAGGCGACCGTATCGTCGCGGTCGGCAAGCCTGACGATGTGATCGCCGCGGCTCCCGCCGTCACGCCGGTTATCGATTACGGCGAGCAGTTTGTTTGCCCCGGTTTCCACGATGCGCACTTGCACTTCTTCCATACCTCGGTCGGCTCCTCGCCGTACATGCTCATGGATATGGGCACGTCCGAGACAGCACTGGTACAGCATGCGCTCGAGTTTTCCCAGGACCTGCCCGATGACGCTTGGGTTGTGACGCAGGGCTGGCGCGATTACCGTTGGGACCCGCCCGAGCATCCAACCAAGGCGTCGCTCGATGCGGCATTCCCCGATCGTCCTTGCGTTATGTATTCGGGCGACGGGCACACGCTTTGGCTCAACAGACGCGCACTCGAGGCGCTCGGCGTCACGCGCGACAGCGAGCCGCCGGCGGGCGGCAGCTACGACAAGGACGCAGACGGCGAACTCACGGGCATTGCGCACGAGGCGGCTGCCATGCAGCTGCTGCCGCGCTGCCTTGAGTGGCTGGGCGAGGATCGCATCGCGAGCGCTTACGCCGACCAGATGAAGCGTATGGCAGAGCAAGGCATCACCTCAATCTGCGATATGTCGCTCATGCCCATGCCGGGCTGCGACTTTATCCGCGACGACGTCTACGACAAACTACAGGCAGCCGGCAAGTTGGGCATCCGAGCCCATCTGTTCCCCACACTGCTGGATGACCAATCGCGTTTGGAAGAGCTGCAGGCACGTTACGCGAACAATGTGCTGCTCTCGGCGCCGGGCTTTAAGCAGTTCTTCGACGGCGTGTCGAGCGAACACACGGCATATCTCACCGAGCCCTATACCAATCCGCGCTTCCCGGGCGACCAGGGCCGTCTGACGGTTCCCGCCGAGCGCATGCGCAAGCTAGTTCTGGCTGCCGCGGAGCGCGGCCACACCGTGCGCATCCACGTCATCGGCGACGGTGCCATCCATGCCGCGCTCGATATCTTCGAGGAAGCGGCCGAACTGTACGGCCTGCCCCAGCACGGCCATAACACGCTCGAGCACCTGGAGAATTTGCTGCCTCAGGACATCGATCGCCTGCGCAAGCTCAACATCATTGCCTCGAGCCAACCCTGCCACATCACGCTCGACCCAGGTGGTCCGGAGCGCGACCTGGGCCTGGAACGCAGCCGCATCATGTGGCCGTTCGCGACCTATAAGCAGCGCGGCATTCGCCAAGCCTTCGGTACCGACAGCCCTATCACGCCCGTTACCAGCATGAACGTGCTCTACACGGCTATCACGCGCCAGGACCCCAAAAGCCACTGGCCCGAGGGTGGCTGGCTGCCGAGCGAGCGCATCGATGCGGCCACGGCTCTGCGCAACTACACCCTGGGCAGCGCCTATGCAGCGGGCGACGAGCAAAACCTCGGCAGCTTGGAGCCCGGCAAGTATGCCGACCTGGTAGTCCTGGACCAAAACCCGCTTACCATCGACCCCCAAGAACTCCAAGCCACCAAGGTTCAGGCCACCTACCTGGCAGGCAACTTGATTTACGAGCGCTAACCCCATCCGCATCGCCATTTTGCTGCACTGACTTTTCTGAATGCCGGGCCCGATAACGTTGACTCAGCTCCCGTGTGGCGCCGGAGGGGCGGGGCATAAGGTTTATCGCGAGTTCCGCACGAGCCGAAGGCCACTTAATGTGGCCTTCGAGCGAGCAGGACTGCCCGAGCAGGAAACCTTATGCCCCGCCCCTCCGGAGCCACACGGGAGCCACCGCTAAGTTATCCCCCCGCATTCAGAAAATCTAAGTGCCAAAAAATAAGATTTTTTGACTCTGTGTTGTATAACCCGCCATTCGTGGGTACCATTCAACGCGTACGCAAACAAAAAGGGTTAATTCGCGTGGCATAACCGCGCGGCCCAAAAAGGAGGAGACAAGCATGTCGTCTTTGAAGCCGCTTGCAGATCGTGTTCTGGTCAAGCCCGACGAGGCCGAGCAGAAGACCGCTTCTGGTCTGTATATCGCCAGCAACGCTCAGGAGAAGCCGCAGCGCGGCACCATCGTTGCCGTTGGCGCCGGCAAGGTCAACGACAAGGGTGAGCGCATCCCCATGGACGTCAAGGTCGGTGACGTTGTCATCTACGGCAAGTTCGGTGGCAACGAGGTCAAGGTCGACGGCGAGAAGTATCTGCTGATGCGCGCCGACGACATCTACGCCGTCGTCGAGGCCTAGTCTCGTCAGAATCTCTGATTCGTCTTTGAACGCGCCCGCCGCATAGGACTCGGAAGCGGCGACGCGAGTCGCATTTCTTTTGGAGGATTACCTACCATGGCAAAGAACATTACGTTTAACACCGATGCCCGCGCTAAGCTTGCCAAGGGCGTCAACACTCTGGCCGACGCCGTTACCGTCACCATGGGCCCCAAGGGCCGCTACGTTGCGCTGCAGCGCACGTTCGGTGCCCCGACCATCACCAACGACGGCGTTTCCGTCGCTAAGGAGATTGAGCTCGAGGACAACATCGAGAACATGGGCGCTCAGCTGGTGAAGGAGGTCGCCACCAAGACCAACGACACCGTGGGTGACGGTACCACCACCGCAACCCTGCTCGCCCAGGCCATCGTCAACGACGGTCTGCGCAACGTCGCCGCCGGCGCCAACCCTCTGGCCATCCGTCGCGGCATCGACAAGGCCGTCAACGCCGCCGTTGCCGAGATGAAGAAGCAGGCCAAGCCGGTCGAGACCAAGGAGCAGATTGCTTCCGTCGGTACCATCTCTGCCGGTGACCCCGAGGTCGGCGAGAAGATCGCCGAGGCCATGGAGGTCGTGGGCAAGGACGGCGTCATCACCGTCGAGGATTCCCAGACGTTCGACATCACCATCGACACCGTCGAGGGCATGCAGTTCGACAAGGGCTACGTCTCCGCTTACTTCGTCACGGACAACGACCGCATGGAGGCCGTGATGAAGGATCCGTTCATCCTCATCACCGACCAGAAGATCTCCAGCGTCCAGGACATCATGCCCGTTCTCGAGGCTGTCCAGCGCGCTGGCCGCGGCCTGCTCATCATCGCTGAGGACATCGACGGCGAGGCTCTGCCTACCCTGGTCCTCAACAAGATCCGTGGCGCCCTCAACGTCTGCGCCGTCAAGGCCCCGGGCTACGGCGATCGCCGCAAGCGCATCCTCGAGGACATCGCCGTCCTCACCGGTGGCCAGGCCGCTCTGGACGAGCTGGGCGTGAAGGTCGCTGATATCACCGCCGATATGCTCGGTACCGCTAAGTCCGTCACCATCTCCAAGGACAACACCGTCATCGTCGGCGGCGCTGGCTCCAAGGAGGCCATCGAAGCCCGTATCGCTCAGATCAAGGGTGAGATGGAGAACACCACCTCTGACTTCGACCGCGAGAAGCTCCAGGAGCGCCTGGCCAAGCTCTCCGGTGGCGTTGCCGTCATCAAGGTCGGCGCTGCTACCGAGTCCGAGCTCAAGGAGATCAAGCATCGCGTCGAGGACGCCCTTCAGGCTACCCGCGCTGCTGTCGAGGAGGGCATCGTCGCCGGCGGCGGCGTCGCCTTCATGGACGCTGTGCCCGCGCTCGATGCTGTCGAGATTGACGACCCCGAGGAGAAGATCGGCGTCGACATCGTCAAGAAGGCTCTGACCGCTCCGGTCGCCACCATCGCCAAGAACGCTGGCTTTGAGGGCGCTGTCGTGGTCGACAAGGTTGCCGAGCTGCCCGCTGGCCAGGGTCTAAATTCTGCCAACGGCGAGTGGGGCGACATGATCGAGATGGGCGTCCTCGACCCCGTCAAGGTCAGCCGCGTCACCCTGCAGAACGCTGCTTCTGTCGCCAGCCTGATCCTCATCACCGAGGCCACCGTCTCCGATGTGCCCAAGAACACTCAGCTTGAGGACGCTATCGCTGCTGCTACCGCTGGTCAGCAGGGCGGCGGTATGTACTAAGGCCGACAAGGTCTAGAACTCCCACCGGGAATCCGCAGGGCGTGACGGGGGCTTCTCTCCGGAACGTCCTCGGACATGCAAAGAGGCTCCGCATCGCGCTTCGCGCTGCGGAGCCTCTTTGCGTCCTGCGGAATGTTCCGGAGAGAAGCCCCCGTCACGCCCTGCGGATTCCCTGCGTTTACGGCCTTGAGGTCGGCGGGCAAGGACGTGGTTGTGGGGGATACGCGTCCCGGTTGCTGTTTCGCGGCAAAGCCGCGAAAAGCGCACCACTTTGGGGTGAGTGGGAGACGTGGTTGTTGCGACAACTGGTCCCCGCCACAAATTACCCTTGGCATACTTGCGCGAATACTCGCTCGTGCTACACTTGCAATTGCTGTTTCAGGGCGGGGTGAAATTCCCCACTGGCGGTAAATCGGGCGGTGTCAAAGGGGCGCCGTGGCGCAGGCGAGATGCCTGCGACCGAGCCGATGAGTCCGCGACCCGTGTGTGCGTTGGTTCGCATGCCGGCTGAACTGGTGAGATCCCAGTACCAACGGTTAGAGTCCGGATGAAAGAGGCAGGTGATCTTATGTCTGAACAGTCGCAGCATATCCATTTTGAGAACACGAATAGGTGGAGCACCAAACAGCTCGTTACCATGGCGCTGATGTGTGCCTTGAGCGCATTGTTTATGTATGTGCAGCTACCCATCCTTCCTTCGGCGCCGTTTTTGACGTATGACCCGTCGCTGGTGCCGGCGATGGTGTGTGGGTTTGCGTATGGCCCTGGTGCCGGCACAGCTGTTGCCGCCATGGCGATCGTTATCCATGCGCTTACCACGGGCGATTGGGTCGGTGCGCTTATGAACTTGGTTGCTACGCTGGGCTATATTCTCCCCGCGGCTATCGTCTACCAGAAGATGCATACCTATAAGGGTGCCGTGATTGGCCTGGTGCTCGGCGTCATTGCCGCTACGGCGCTGTCTATGGTTGCAAACCTTACCATTGGCGTATGGTTCTGGTATGGCTCGGTCGATGTGATCGCCCCGCTCATGATTCCCGCCGTGCTGCCGTTCAACCTCATCAAGACCGTGCTCAACTCGGTGTTGACGCTGGCGGTGTATAAAGCAGTCTCCAACCTCATCACGCCTAAAAAGGACCAGGTCAAAGGCCGCGCATGATTGAGTGTCGGGGCGTTTCCTTTAGCTATGACGGTGCCGTGCCGGCGCTCGATGGCATCGATTTGAGCATTAAGGACGGCGAGTTTTTCTGCATCCTCGGCGGCAACGGGTCGGGCAAGTCGACCTTTGCCAAGCACCTGAATGCGCTGCTGCAGCCCGATGCGGGCACGGTACGTATCAACGGCATGGATGCGTCCGACCCCGAGACGGTCTACGACATTCGTTCGACCGCGGGCATGGTGTTCCAAAATCCTGATGACCAGCTGGTGGCAACGCTTGTCGAGGACGATGTTGCTTTTGGTCCCGAGAACTTAGGGGTGGAATCCGCCCAGATCGCGCAGCGCGTACGCGAGGCGCTGAAGGGCGTGGGCCTGGTGGGCTTTGAGCGCCACGAGACCCATGCGCTTTCGGGCGGCCAAAAGCAGCGCGTGGCGCTTGCCGGCGTGCTCGCCATGGAGCCGCGCGTGCTCATTTTGGACGAGGCGTCCTCGATGCTAGATCCGCGCGGGCGCAAGGGCCTTATGAAGGCCTGTCACGCGCTGCACGAACGCGGCATGACCATTGTGATGATTACGCACTTTATGGAAGAGGCCGCTGAGGCCGATCGAGTCGCGGTGTTTCAGGCGGGGCGTGTTGCCATGCTGGGTACGCCCGAGGAAATCTTGACGCGGGCGGACGAACTTGCGCAGCTCAACTTGGATATGCCGGCGTCGTGCTGCTTGGGCATGGAGCTTCGTGCGAAGGGCGTGCCCGTTCATGCGCAGGTGCGCGAGGTGGATATGGTCGCCGAGATTGCGCAGACTTATGCCGAGCGAAGTGGGGCATGCACCGTGGGGCAGTCTTCCGCACCCCAATCGGAAATCGTTGGCGGTACGGTTTCGGCAAGCAACGAAGATGACGTACCAGAGCCCGTCATCGAGCTATCCCATGTTTCGTACAGTTATTCGCTCAGTCCGCGCGAGCGCCGCCGCTGGCATAAGCGCTCGACCACTGCGGACGCATCGAGCAAACAAGCCCTTTGGGGAAACGACCCCAGCAGCCCGTGGGCGCTGCGCGATGTATCGCTGACGGTGCGCCGCGGCGAGTTCCTGGGCCTTGCGGGTCATACCGGTTCGGGTAAGTCGACGCTGGTCCAGCATCTCAACGGTTTGATTCGCCCCCAGGAGGGATCCGTTCGCGCGCTGGGGCTCGATCTGTCAAACAAGAAAGACGCCGCCGCGGTTAAGGCAAAGGTCGGCGTGGTGTTTCAATATCCCGAGCGTCAGCTGTTTGCCGAAACCGTGGCGCAGGACGTGGCGTTTGGTCCGCACAACCTTGGCTTGCCGCAAGATGAAGTCGACCGTCGTGTCGAGTCATCGCTCTCGCGCGTGGGCCTCGACCTTTCCACGGTCGGCGACAAGAGCCCCTTTGAGCTTTCGGGCGGCCAGCAGCGCCGCGTGGTGTTTGCCGGCGTGCTTGCCATGGAACCCGAGGTCCTGGTGCTCGATGAACCCATGGCGGGGCTCGATCCGGCTGCGCGCAGGGATTTCCTTGAGCTTATCGATCGACTTCACCGTGATGGCCTGACCGTTGTCATGGTTTCGCACAGCATGGATGACCTGGCCAATTGCTGCGACCGTATCGTCGTAATGAACGAAGGCGCGGTGTTTGCCGAGGGAACCCCCGAGCAGGTGTTTGCGCATGCCGATGAGCTCAAGTCGATCGGCTTGGGCGTACCTGCTGCTCAGCGCATGGCGTTGGCGCTCGCGGAAGCGGGCGTGCCGCTGCGTCGCGGCGGGCTCTATACGGTTGAGTCGTTGGCCGACGAGTTGGCAGATTTGCTGATCGGTCGCTCGGACGGTTCTTCTAACGTCTCGGACAAGGCCAAATCCGAAACGGTCACGCGAGAGGAGGGTTGCTGATGGAGGCGTTTTCGTTTGGCAGCTACTATCCCGGCGATAGTGCAATCCACCGCCTGGACCCGCGAACCAAGTTGCTCTTGGGCTTTGTGTTTCTGATCACGACGCTCACGGTCAGTGGCTTCCGCGGACTGGCCCCGGTCGCAATTTTCGTTGTGCTGATCTATGCCGTGTCTCGGGTGCCGGCTCGTCGCGCTCTGTCGTCGATGGCGCCGCTGCTGGCGATCGTCGCGGTGGTCGCGGTGCTCAACTTGTTTACCGATCAGAGCGGGCGCATCCTGTGGCAGCTCGGCTTTCTGCAGATAAGCGAGGGTTCGCTGCATTCCGCCGTCTTTATGACGTGCCGCCTGACCTTGATGATGGCCGGTATGAGCGCCATTACGCTCACCACACCGACGCTCGACCTCACCGCGGGCTTCGAGCGCCTGCTCGCGCCGTTTGCGCGTGTGGGACTTCCTGCGCACGAGCTCGGCATGATTATGGGCATCGCGCTGCGGTTTATGCCGCAATTTGCCACCGAAATGAAACAGACGGCCGATGCGCAGGCCAGCCGCGGCGCGCGCGTGACGGGCGGTCCGCTCGGCGGTGTGCGCATGCTCGGCAGTATGGCGATTCCGCTGTTCACCGGCGTGTTCCGTCATGCCGAGACGTTGTCTGCCGCCATGGATGCCCGTTGCTATCATGGCGAGCAGGGCCGCACACGTCTGCATGCGCTTGCATTTGGCCGCGGCGATGCGTTGGCGGCGGTGGTGACGGCGTTGCTGCTCATCTGCGTCATCGTCATCAATCTTCAACTTGTTTAGGCGCGATTTGAGCGCAAGAAAGGGGTCCCTATGACCGACAACGACCGCACGGCTCAGCTTGAGCGCGCCTGTTTGTATCTCAGGCGCATTCCGGCGTGGTATCTGGCCACGACCGATGTGGCCGACGGACATCAGCCCCGCGTGAGGCCGTTTTCGTTTGCCATGGTCGATGACGGCAAACTGTGGTTTTGCACGTCGCGCGACAAGGATGTGTGGGCGGAGCTGAGTGCGAATCCCAAGTTCGAGCTCTCGGGCTGGAAGCCGGGGGAATGTTGGATCGTATTGACCGGCGAGGCCGCACTTGAGGACGACGCAGTTGCGAGCGACAAGGTGCGTCAAGCGGGTTTTAAGCACATGGTGGGCATCGGCGAGGAACACGAGAGTGCCAACGACGGCCGCCTTGCTTTCTTTTCGGTCCGCAACATTGCCGCGCGCTTCTGCGATATCGACGGCAGCGAGGAGCGCCTGGAGCTCTAGCTCACACAAACCAGGCTTCCGGGGTAGTTAATTTGGGACGGGGCTATTTTAGAGCCTTCGTGAGTTCGTGTGGGTAGCCCCTACGCCTCGCGCCCCGGCAGGGCCGGCTTCA
>UQMD01000028.1 GCA_900542155.1 uncultured Collinsella sp. | reverse complement strand
ACTTGCAGCGACGGACCTCGGGACGCTCTTACACCACGTCTGCGCGCGCCACCCCGCCCAACCAGCCAATCGAGAAATTGGCGGCGATCGATGCTTTGTCCAACCCCCTTGCGATACCCTCTGGGCAAAAAATGGCAAATATGAGTACTGTTACCAGTTTAGTAACAGCGCAATCTGGCTGAATTTGCCATCTTCTGTCAATTCCGAGCGTCATAAAGTCCCGAATCGTCAAATTTAGAGGGTTGATTCTATCCAATCCGAATCGATTGGTCTTAAATACTTTCCAGATGATATGTTACTGCTCAAACCACAGTACTCATATTTACCATTTTTTGCCCACAGGGTCTATTCGAGGATAGTTTCCTGCGCCTCCAGCCCACCTCATGGCCGCCAAAACCCATTCAGCAACAGCTACCGCACATTTTGACACCAGCCAAACACCACTCACGGAGGTGTACTCCGCTATCGCCGAACCAAAATCAGAGCCGAGTCCCTTAAAAATCAAAATAACGTACCCTCATTTCAATGAACTCCGACAAGAACGGCATTTACATGAGCACCGTCACGCATCAATACGCCCTCATCGGGGGCACGCTATTCCAATTCAAGAAAATCGTCGCCCATGTATCGGAGCCGCACAGCCAAATCGTCATCTGCGGCAACGGTCCAGACATCCGTTACGCAACACTGGAAGAATGGGAGAAAGCTGGCGAATCTTTCGATAGACGGGCGCAGGTCGAGGGTGTCGTCACCAGTGCGAGCCCAGCGCGCGACAAACTCGAGCTCTTTCGCAATCTCTTTACTGGCCGCAAAGATGTTTACGCCCATGGGTACCGCAGAAAAGACGGGGGAATCGGCTATACGCCCGCCTGCGCAAACGAGTGGAAGTCAGGCATTTGTCCCAAAGCAAATCGTCAGAAAACCAAATGCGCTGAATGCGGCAACCGCGTCTTCCCCGAGTTGAGCGATACCGCGATCATCTCCCATTTCAAGGGCAGTGACGACAGACTCCGAGACGTCATAGGTCAATATGTTCTCGATAATGACAGCAACACAAAAGTCCTGGTCATCGACTTTGACGGAGCCGATTGGAAAGAAGCGACAAACGCCATTCGGCTTGTCGCAAAAAACCATGGAATCGATGCTGCAGTCGAGCGATCGAGATCAGGTAACGGCACACATGTCTGGTTTTTCTTCCTAGAGCTCACCAGCGCAAAGATCGCACGAGAATTTGGAAGCAGCCTTATCACCGAAGCGGCGGCGCTCAACAAGACAATCACCTTTGAAGCTTTTGACCGGATGCTGCCCGCGCAGTCCACCATTCCTGAGGGCGGCTTCGGAAATCTCATAGCACTGCCTTTTCAAGGAAAAGCGCAGCGAAAAGGGAACAGTGTATTTGTTGACGAGCAATTTGAGCCCTTTCCCGATCAATGGCTTTACCTTTCGCAAATTCAGCTGATTCCACATGCAACGGTGCAAAATCTGATCGAAAGCATCGACAATAAACCGCATGGAATATCAGCTGCAGTGGCGGGAAACACCGCCGCGCCACATTCTCAGAGGCCGCGAAAGCGGCTTCCGCTCGCGCCGCAGGACTTCCCGTCATCGCTACCCGTCACGCAAGCCGATATGCTCTACATAACCGAAAAATCTCTGAGCCCGGCCGCCCAGATGGAGGTTCGCAGGCTTGCAACATTTGCCAACCCGGAATTCTTCCGTGCCCAATCAATGCACCAATCGGTATTCGGCAAACCGCGGTACATAGACCTCAGCGAACTTAGAGATGGCTGCGTTGCGATTCCCAGAGGCTGTAAAGCACAACTCGAGCGGCTGCTTCAAGAAGCCGGCGCTTCTGCTCACTATTCAGACAAGCGCATGTCGGGCAATCCAATTGTGATGACATTTAAAGGGGCTCTTCGCCCTGAACAGCAAATTGCCGCCGAACAGATGCTCAACTGTGAAGACGGGATCATGTCCGCGCCGACGGGTTTCGGGAAAACCGTCATTGGAGCCTATCTTATTGCTGCCATCGGTCTTCCAACGCTTGTCATCGTTCCCAAGACTGCGCTCATTGCCCAATGGAAATCCCAGCTCGAACGGTTTATCGACATTACGGATAACAGAAAGCCAGTTCGAACCCCAAAAGGACGAATCAGTAAAAGGCAGCCTCCGCTCATTGGCCAAATCGGAGGAGGCAAAACCGCCATAAGCCATCTCATCGACATTGCTTCATTCCAGTCTTTGTCCAGCAAGGACCCCCAGACCGGAGAACCAATAGCCAAGGAGTTCGTTCGTGATTACGGCCTCATCATCTGTGATGAATGTCACCATGCAGCCGCACCACAGCTTGAGCTCGTCCTCAAGTCCGCTCCAGCCAAATATGTATACGGCCTTTCCGCGACGCCCGAACGCTCGGACGGACTCACGCGAGCACTCTCAATGCTCTGCGGCCCGCTTCGCCATGTCATTGATCCAAAAACGCAAGCAATCCAACAGGGAATTCAGCGCGTTGTTAGGCCGCGTTTTACCGGAGTTCGACTACCCGCCTACGAACCAGGGGCGTCCTTTAATCAAGTTCTCGATCTCCTGTGTGCGCACACAGCGAGAAACGAAGCGATTGTCGACGATGCCCTCGAGACCGCGTCAAACGGTCGACATCCGCTTGTGCTATCCAAAAGGAAAAAACATGCCGAAGAGCTATGTAGGCTGCTTCAAAGCCGCGGACACGAACCTATACTCTTAACCGGAGAAATCGACGCCAAAGAAAGAAAGGCAATACTGAACAGCCTTCCCGGCTTCGAGCATGAGCATCGAATTATCATCGCAACCGAAAGCCTTCTGAGCGAGGGTTTCGACCTGTCTTACCTTGACACTCTGCTCATTGCCACACCGATATCTTGGGACGGCAGCATAACGCAGCAGGCAGGCAGACTACATAGAAGTCACGAGGGCAAGCAGCGGGTTGAGATATTCGACTATGTTGATTTGTCGATACCCATGCTCGCGCGTATGTACCAGAAGAGACTCAAGACCTACGCAAAGCTAGGGTATGAAGTCTTTGCAGCAAATGACAACAAACGGGCCGATCAAAACATCCTCGTTAGGCCGGCAAGGGCCGTGGAGGCCTTAGCGGATGACATCGCGCGCGCAACGAAAAGCATTTTTATTGCCGCGCCCTACGCATCCGCTGCATGCCTCGCAAAGCTCGCTGCCGTACTCACAGGCGCCGCCGCCCGTGGGATTGCCCTTGAGATTTTAATTGCCTCGACTCCGCACAATGACGTGAAAGCGATTTTTACCGAGATAAACGTCGACTATTCCATCAAAGACGAAGGGCGCCTGTGCGCGTCAGTAATTGACGAGGAAACCGTCTGGTACGGAACCATTCCATTACTGGCCTTTCCTAAGAAAGAGGACTGCAGCATCCGTTTCAAAAGCAGCGAAGTTGCAGCCGAGCTTTTAAGCGAAATCCAGCGAAGAGGAGAACCGGAGGTCGCAGCCACGAACGGGACGTCTCCAACAGTTACGGTGGAATAGGGGCCGTTTTTGGCCAATCGGCCGCGAATCAATCCCTATCCCCTGCGAATCATAAGCGAGCAATCAGCCCTGCGGGCCCTGAAACAGCTCCTCATGCGAGCCCATTCTGACCAGTCGGATCACAGGATTAGTCTTATACGGCAAGTAGAGCACGACCACATCGACCAAGCCATCGGATAGATGGAAATCGATGTGGCCGTTGTAGTTTCCGCCCGGGTTTGAAAGCTCATGGGCGCCATATTCCGCGGGAAGCGAGCCGCGAGCTGCAAGCTCTGCGACCGCCGCCCTAAACTCGGTTTTTAACTGCGGATGCATGCGCATCGTTCGTTTGTAGTCCGCCTTAAATTGAGCCTCGACTTTAATCTCGAACATCGCTAGTCCTCATCGAGGAATGACATAAGCTCATCAGCGTTGTTGAATGACGGACTATCGTCCAGCAAAATCCCCAACTCATGAGCCTCGGCAATCACCATGGAACGCCTCGTTGCCTCATTGGGAACTTCGGATCGACCAACAATCTCAAAAGGAATCTTTCGCTGATTTACAAGCTGACGAACAGCAAGGTTGAGATACGAATTGAGACTCAGGCCAACCGAATCCAAGAACTCAGTCGCCTGTTCCTTGAGCCCCTCTTCGATGCGAACCGTCGTAGGCTTAACCGTTGCAGTAGACATACGCGACCTCCTCGCTCTCGTCTTTTGCATCAGTATACCCAATTTAGAAGGCAGACTGATGTTAAATAGCATCAGCCTGCCTTCTCATCACTACAACGACAGGCACGCTCGCCCTACATCAGCCCGCTCAGGGCGATATCGACGGCCTCGTTGAGGTCGTCGGTAATGTGCACCAGCTCCGGATCGAGCGGGCTGATCATACCGGTGTCCATCACCGGGCCATTAAGCCAGTCGAACAGGCCCCGCCAGTACTCGGTGCCCACCAAAACGAGCGGCATGCGCTTGACCTTGTGCGTCTGCACCAGCGTAAGGACCTCGAACATCTCGTCGAGCGTACCAAAACCGCCGGGGAACACGATGGCGCCCGAGCTGTATTTGACGAACATGGTCTTGCGCACAAAGAAGTAACGGAAGTCCATGCCCAAGTTCACGTATTTGTTGAGCCCGTGCTCGTGCGGGAGCTCGATCCCCAAGCCGACCGATTTGCCGTTGGCGCTCGCCGCTCCCCTATTGGCTGCCTCCATGATGCCGGGGCCGCCACCTGTGATGACCGCCACGCCACGTTGCGCGATCTTGCGCCCGACGGTACGTGCCGCTTTGTAGAGCGGATCGGTCTTGGGCGTGCGGGCGCTACCGAAGATGGTCACCGCAGGTCCGAGCTCGGCAAGCGCGCCAAAGCCGTCGACAAACTCGGCCTGAATGCGCAGTACACGCCACGGATCGGCATGCAGCCAGTCGGTCGACTCCTCGGGTGCCAGCAGGTTGGCGTAGGTGTTGTCCTTAGGAATCATGGGGCCGCGCATGACCACGGGACCGCGGCGGTACGTCTCGTCGTAGGCAGGCTCGCCCTCGACGTTCTCATTTTTAATCATGGGTACTCCTATCGAGAAAAAGAAAACGGGCGGGGTCGACGCCATGCGCCAAACACCCGCCCGAACATCAACCATTCGGTATGGTACCCACGATGCATCAAGTGCTTGCAAGCCATCGGTCAGCGGTCGCGCAGCCGATGCCAGCGAATGCAATGCCCGGCGCCGGCCGCGAACAGCTCGTAAGCGAGCCCGGAGCTCTTAGTAATCCACCGCCGCAGGGCTGTTCATCCAGTCGCTCACAAACGCACCGTAACGGCCCTCGATAATGGCCTGACGAGCCTGCTGCATAAGGTTGAGCAAGTAGTAGATGTTGTGCATCGAGAGCAAAATGCCGCCGAGCATCTCCTTTTGCGTGACCATGTGGCGGATGAGCGCACGGCTGTAGCCGCCCGTGCATACCGGGCAGGTGCAGGTGGGATCGATGGGGCCGTCGTCGTGCGCAAAGCGGGCATTGCGGAAGTTGAGGCGACCCTCGCTCGAAAACGCCGTGCCCATGCGGCCGGTACGCGTCGGCAGCACGCAGTCGAACATGTCGATGCCCACGCCCACGCCGCGCACGAGGGTGGTGGGGTTGCCGACGCCCATCAGGTAGCGCGGCTTGTGCTTAGGCATGTACTCGGAAGCCAGCGGCGCCAGCGTCTCGAACATGGTCTCGTGGTCCTCGCCCACCGAGTAGCCGCCGATGCCATAACCCGGAAAATCGCCGCACTCCTCCAGATGGCGCAGCGAGCGAAGGCGCAGGTCCAGGTGCATACCGCCCTGAACGATGCCAAAGAGCGCCTGGTCATCGCGGGTGTGAGCCTTATAGCAGCGCTCGGCCCACATGCTCGACAGCTCAACGGCGCGCTCAACGTAGGCGCGCGTGGCGGGATAACCCGGGCACTGGTCGAGCTGCATGCAGATGTCGGAGCCAAGCTTCATGGCGATTTCCATGTTGTCCTCGGGCGTCCAGAACACGTGGCGGCCGTCGTAATCGTTGACGATAAAGCGCACGCCCTCGTCGGTGAGCTTGACGGCGTCGTTGTGACTAAAGACCTGGAAACCGCCCGAGTCGGTGAGGATGGGGCCGTGCCAGTTCATAAACTTGTGCAGCCCGCCCAGCTCGGCGATGGTGTCCTCGCCGGGACGCATGGACAGGTGATAGGTGTTGGCGAGCACGATCTGGGCGCCGAGCTGCTTGACGGTCTCGGTAGGGATACCCTTGACGTTTGCCTTGGTGCCTACGGGCATAAAGATCGGCGTCTCGATGTCGCCGTGCGGGGTGTGCAGCACGCCGGCACGCGCGTGCGTGGTCGGGTCCTCGGCGATCAGGTCGAATTTAAAGAGGCTTTGGTCCATAAACTGGAACTCCTTGGTTGCGGTTCATACGCAAACCATTATACGGGCAACCCGCAAGAAGCACCGACTCGACAGAAACTGGCGCGAGGAGGATACGGCAGGGACACGGCAAATGAGCGTGGATTTTTGGACGCTTACCGGATGAGCGTGGATAATCTCCCACTTTTGCCCAAAGCACAGCCCAAAAACGGGAGATTATCCACTTTCATTCTGCGGGCACTCATTTAAGTACGTCCCCGATGAGTGGAGCTATTTACCAGCCACGGCAACGCCGATATTTTGGCAACGCCGATGTTTTGACAACGTCAGCGAGCGGTCACCAGGGCGAACAAATTGGCATGAAAAGAGGGCGGCATTGACCTTCTGGTCATGCCGCCCTCTTTGAATGACAAGTTGTCGCCCTGGTGACCGCGCAGCGTCGACCCGTTACGCGGTTTGGTAAAACCGCGTAACCCTACGGACGCTGGCCCATGCCACCCTCGAGGGTGACGGTCTCGCCGTTCATATACTTAAAGTCGGGACCGCAGAGCTGAACGACAACGCGGCCGATTTCCTTCTCGACGTCGCCGTAGTGGCCAGCCGGCGGCATGTGGACGTTGGCCTTGAACGCCTCGGGATAGGCATCCTGGAAGTTCTCGAGCGCAGCGGTCCAAGCAAGCGGGCAAACGATATTGACGTTGATGCCGTCCTTGCCCCACTCGTTGGCGGCAACGCGAGTCAGACCACGGATGCCCTCCTTGGCGGCGGCATAGCTGCACTGACCATAGTTGCCAAACAGGCCGGCGCCCGAAGCAAAGTTGACCACGGAGCCCTTGGTCTCCTTCAGGTGCGGGTAGGCCTTCTGCATGTACAGGTAGGTGGCATACAGACCGGAGTAAATGGCGAGGTTGAACTGGTCCATGGTGTGATCGGCGATCGTCACGCCCGAAGCGCTGGCCTGAGCATTGTTGACGACGGCGTCGATGCGGCCGAACTCCTCAATGGCCTTGTCGATGACGTTCTGGACGACGGCCTCGTTGTCCTGACCAGCCGAGACATCGGCCTGAACAGGCAGAACCTTGACGCCGTACTCGGCCTCGAGGGATTCCTTGGCAGCCTCGAGCTTGGCAACGTTGCGGCCGGTAATGACGAGGTTTGCGCCCTCCTTGGCAAAAGCGATATCGATACCGTAGCCGATGGAGCCAGCGGAGCCGTCCTTGAGCGTGGCCTTGCCGCCGCCGGTGACGATCACGGTCTTACCAGTGAAAAGTCCCATATAAAGTCCTTTCAAATCGCGACGGGCCTGCCCGTCGACTGCGCGCATCCAACTTCACGCGCCAAAAGCTGAAATGCAACTTTAGCGGGTTCAAGTGAAAAATAAAGCCCATGGCAGGCGAACGGCGCAACGTCTTTCGGCGAAGGGAATGTCAAGTACAAACTGGATAAAGTGGCCGAGTTTTTGCTATCGACGCGAGCCATCGAACACGTTTTGAAACTTTGCTGCAGCGCGCGGGATGTCGGCGCGAGACTTTATCATAGGGTGACAAACAACGATGAGGAGCACATGCCTATGACAGACGAGCTGGACCCCCAGACTCAACAGCATATTGATGATTCCGCAGACGTCACTGCAGATGCCGACGCTGTGACCTGCGATGATATTGACCTCGACGGCCCATTCTTGGACGAAAGCGCTACGGCGGAAACCCCTGGCGCCGAAGATGCAGACGAGCAAAACGACGATGCGCCCGCTCAGGACGACCGCCCCGTACAGGATGCTGCTCCGCAAGCTGCGGGCCCTATCGAGGTTTCTTCGGAAGAAGAGCTCGACGCCGTCATGGACTCCATGATGGATGCCGTCAAAGCGATGAAAGACGCCGTGGCCGACGCTGACGTTGACGCCGAGGAAGAGGAGGCCGCCGAGGCAGCCTCGACCTTCGTACCCGGCGAGACTCCGGTTGCCGACCAGGGCAGCACCATGCCCTCGTTTCTGCAGCTCGAGCATCCCACGATTGGCACCGATGCGGTCGACCCGCACGCAGCAGGCTTTTCTGTGATCGAAGGCGGTACCGGCAATATCGCCGTGCCGCAGACTGCCGATGCGGACGCTGCCGACACCGCTCGCCCGACCGCCCCGCACTCCTCCGCCGCGAGCCGCGATCTGGGGACCGCTGTCTCGAACACTGCGAACGCCGTGGGCACCTTTATCGCCCAGGGTGCCTCGGCCATGCGCGAGATGAACGCCGCGAAAAAGGCACTTGCCGATGCCCGCGCCCACCTGGCCGAACTTGAGCAGCGCATTGCCGATCAGGCCGAGGAACTCGAGACGCGCCAGGATATCGCAGGCCGCTACGACCAGATCGTCGCCGACCAGCGCCAGGCGATTGCCACGGCCCAAAAGACTGCAGCGGCCGCCGAGATTGATCGTGATGCCCACGCCTCCAAAGCGACAGAGCTCAAGGGTCAGCTCGAACAAATGAAGACAGAGGATGACGCGACTGAGCTCCGTCTGAAGGCCGCGCTCGACGCCGTGGAGGCCCGCGAGGCGAGCTCACGCGAGACCGGCAACCGCCTCGTTCGACGTCTTGAGGATTCCAAGCGCATCCGCGACAAGGTGAAGGCAGAGCGAGACGCCGGCATTGCCGCCGCACAACAAACCGTCGACGCCACGCGCGCCCAGCTCGAGACGCTGCGTCATGAGTATGCCGAGCTGCAACGCAATCCCTCGGCAAATCCCGCCAACTATACGGTGCGCACCAGCGAGCTCTCGATGCAGATTTCCGACACGGCAGATGCCCTGCGTAAAGCCGAAGAAGATGTCCCGCGCATCACCGCCGACCTTGAGCACTCGCTTGCCGCAGCCGAGCAGGCCGTCGAGCAGGCTCAAGCCCCTATCGCCGACGCAAAACGCGCGCACCAAGCCGTGACGACCGAAGCCGATGCCGCGCGCGACGAGCTGCAGACGGCGAAGACCGCCGCCGCGACTCGTCAGCGCGAACTGCGCGAGAAGATCGCTGCCGAGGACAAGGCACGCCGCGACCAGGAGCAGACCATCGCCAACGCCCAAACAGATGCCGCACATGCGCAGTCGATCATCGAACAGGCGACCGAGGTGCACGACCACCCAGAGATCACTGAGTCGCTTGCAGGATCCTTGGCCCGAGACAAAGCCGAACACACCGAGACCGAGCGAGAAGTCGCCCAGCTCGAGGCCACCGAGGACGCGGTGCGCGAGCGTACCCGCGACTCACGCATCAAATTCACCGGCGCCATCGTCTGCATCGTCGCCGCAATCCTGGTGATCATCCTAGTCTGGCTGTTCGCGAGCAAGTAGTCATTGGGGACGTTCTTAAACGACTAGTCAAACAAGAACGTCCCCAACGACTAGCCCAATGACGAGAGTGAATAATCTCCCACTTTGAGCCCCCAAGCAGGCCAAAAACGGGAGATTATCCACTCTCATTCTGCAGGCACTCATTTAAGCACGTCCCCAATGAGTACCTGCCGATGCTTTGGCAAAGTCAGCGAAAACACCCCTAAGCGAGCAAGGTGACGTGAAAGAGGAGGGCATTGACCTTCTGGTCATGCCCGACGATTGAACGTCAGATTGCCGCTCTGGCGGGTTTGCAGCGTCGGCCGGTTACGTCGTTTGTAAAACGCCGTAACCTACTGAATGAGCATTGCGTCGCCGAAGCTGAAGAAGCGGTAGCGCTCCTCGATGGCGGCGGCATAGGCATCCATGATCTGGTCGCGGGTGGCAAGCGCGCTTACGAGCATCATGAGCGTGGAGCGCGGCACGTGGAAGTTCGTGATCAGCGCGTCGACCACGTGATAGGTCGAGCCGGGCATGAGGTAGAGCTGCGTCGTGGCGTTCTCGCGCACCACGATGTCACCGCGGCCGAGCGTGTCAGCGCCGTCCTCGCGGCCTTCAAAATAGCGCGCTGTCACGGCCGGATTGGACACCGGAGCATCGGCGTCAAAGGCGCTCTCGAGCGAGCGTACTGCGGTGGTACCGACAGCAATCACGCGGTGTCCCTCGGCCTTAGCCTTATGCACGGCGTCGACAACCTCCTGCGACACGTGGTAGCGCTCGGTGTGCATCACGTGCTGCGTGGGGTCGTCCTCCTCCACCAGACGGAAGGTATCGATGCCCACCTCGAGTTCGACGGCGGCAAACTTGGCACCCTTGGCCTCGATGGCAGCCATAAGCTCGGGCGTAAAGTGCAGACCCGCCGTGGGAGCGGCAGCCGAGTGCTCCTCCTTCATGGCGTAGACGGTCTGGTACTTCTCGGGATCGCCCTCGTAATCGGTAATGTAGGGCGGCAGCGGCACGTGACCGGCAGCATGAATGGCCTCGTCGAGCGTGCGCGGCTCGCCGGCGGCATTGCAGCCGGCCGGCTCAAAGCGCACCAGACGGCCTCCGCGGCTATCGGTGACAAAGTCGATGACCTCGGCCGTCAGCACCACGGGAGCCCCCTCGGGCGCATGGGCGCCACCGGCGCGATACTCAATCTGAGCACCGGGCTTCAGGCGCTTACCCGGCTTGACCAGGCACTCCCAAACGTGGCCCAGCGGGTCAACATCCTCACGGCGCTTGAGCAGCAGCGTCTCGACCACGCCACCCGAGCCGGCTTTGCGACCGATCAGGCGGGCCGGCATCACACGCGTCTTGTTGATGACGAGCACATCGCCCGGCTCGATATAGTCGATGATGTCGCGGAAGATGCGGTGCTCAACGGTACCGCCGTGCTCCAGCGGCTTCCCCGCCTGGGAGCCTTTGCGATCCACCACCAGCAGGCGGCAGGAGTCGCGCGGCTCGGCAGGAGCCTGGGCAATCAGTTCCTCAGGAAGGTTGTAGTCAAAATCATCGGTACGCATCTTTGCCTCTTTCACAAAGCGCGTCAGTCGAAAAAATCGACTGACGCGCGCATCATTCTCCCCTGTATCCTATCAGCTTGTTGAGAGAAATATAGTATGGCAAACAGATTTGCGACTGTTTTCTCAACGCCCCGCTACTTAAGCGTTGCGTACATCACCGCCTTAATCGTATGCATGCGATTCTCCGCTTCTTGGAAAACACGAGACTTATCGGACTCAAAAACCTCGTCCGTGACTTCCATTTCGGTGACTCCAAACTTCTCAGCAATTTCGGCACCAACAGTAGTATTAGTATCGTGAAAGCTCGGAAGGCAGTGGAGGAAAATTGCCTCGGGCTTTGCCATAGACATCACCTCAGCGGTCACACGATACGGCGACATGAGCTTAATGCGGCTTTCCCACAGCTCTGCGGGCTGACCCATGCCAACCCAAACATCCGTGTAAATTACATCGGCATCACGAGCGCCTTCCTCAATATCCTCTGTAATGGTAATCGTTGATCCATGCTCGGCCGCAATACGACTACATTCTGCAAGGAGTTCAGGATCATAGGATGTAGCCCCCTCCGAATTTCCCCCGATTGGGCCGCAAGAACAGTAGTTAATGCCGAGCTTAGCGCAAATGACCATGAGCGAATCGGCGACGTTTCCGGCCGCCTTACCAAAAAATGTAAGTTTCCTGCCCTTAATCTCTCCAAACTCTTCACGCATGGTCAGAATATCGGCAAGCACTTGAGTCGGGTGGAATTCAGTAGTCAGCCCATTCCAAACGGGAACCCCAGCTTTTGCAGCAAGCTCCTCAACCTTCGCCTGTTCAAAGCCGCGGTATTCAATTCCGTCATACATGCGGCCAAGGACGCGAGCCGTGTCCTCAATCGACTCCTTTTTGCCCATCTGGGACGAGCCCGGATCCAAATAAGTTACACCCATGCCAAGGTCAAGTGCACCAACTTCGAAGGCGCAGCGAGTACGCGTGGAAGTCTTCTCAAATAGCAAAACAATATTCTTGCCTTCAAGGTATTTATGCGGAACACCGGCACGCTTCATGCTTTTGAAGTTAGCAGAAAGCTCAAGCAGATACTCAATCTCTTCCGTCGTGTAATCAAGCAGCTTCAGAAAACTGCGACCAGCGATATTAACACCCATATTCGCCATCTCCTATCACAGTGGATTTGCAACTAAATATCTTCGCGCCAGAAGGGCATGCTCATGCAGCGCGGGCCGCCACGACCGCGGGACAGTTCCTCGGAGGGAACGACCAAAAGTTCCAAACCGTTCTTGTAGAGCTCATCATTTGTGACAACATTGCGCTCGTAAACACAGACTTTACCAGGAGCAACGGCAAGAGTGTTCGACCCGTCGTTCCACTGCTCGCGAGACGCCTCAACCATATCGCCGGCACCGCACTCAATAAGCTGCACCTTCTCCACGCCAGTAGCCATTTCAAGAATATGCTCAAGCGTGTCATCAATCTCTTGAACAGCGACCATTCCCTCAGAGTCACCACGAGTCAGACGATAAACACGAAGGGTCTCAAAAATACCGGGATAAACTGTAAACTTATCGAAATCCACCATGGTGCAAACGGTGTCAAGATGCATGTAAGCATAGCCGTTGGGGATTTTAATAGCGTAAACGGTATCGATCTCAGAATTCCCAGATCCCCAGAACAAATTCTTTGCAAGCTCCTCAATCGCAGCCGCCTCAGTTCGCTGGCTAATTCCAATAGCCAAGGTATGAGCGTTAATGTTAAGCACATCACCGCCCTCGATATGCCAGGGATTCTTATGGTCGTACCAAATCGGAGTCCCTGCATAATCGGGATGGTATTTGAAAATCGCTTCATAGAAGGGCACTTCACGATCTCGCTGTTTCCAATACATATGGTGAAGCAGAACGCCTTTGCCCACAGAAGCAAGAGGATCGCGAGAGAAATATGAACTCGGAAGAGGCTTCAACACCAAATCATCGGGCTTCGCATCCTCATTATCCATCATGCTAAGCGTAGTCGAGACGCGAGGCAGCTCAAGGTCACGATAACGATACCCCCCCATAGCCTCAAGTACAAACTGATACGAATCTGAAATAGCGTCGAGCTTTTCACGAACAGCCTGCTCAAGCATAGGATTGACAATTCCGCTCTCAGCCATAAATGTATCGGTAAACTCAGCGCGAGCCGAGGGGCATGCATCCAGCGCTTCAGCAACGAGTTTCTCCATATAGAGAACTTCAACACCTTCGCTCCTCAGAAGATCCGCAAAGGCATCATGCTCCTTTTGAGCCACATCAAGATAGAAACAGTCGTGAATCCAGACATCCTCGAACTCTTCTGCCTTTACGTTCACAAGGTCACGACCGGGGCGGTGAAGCACAACTTTCTTGAGCTTACCAATCTCGCTGTGTACATTCAGTCCTTTAGGCATTCCTGTTACTCCATTTCAGCCATGAAACCTACAGGGCAATAAGTCCCGAGATTGCTACGAATACGATATTGATGAGCGACACGACCAAGAAGAATTTCCAAACGGTCTTCCACCACTGGCCAAGCTTGATCTTGCACACGCCCAAACCCGCTACAAGAATGGCGCTAGTAGGACAGATCAAAGACATCGTCGCGCTACCCATGGAGAGAGCCCACACGGCAGCCTCGGGATTAAGGCCCATGAGTTCGGTCAAAGGTCCAAAAATGGGAGCGGTCAGTGCTGCAAGGCCAGATGAGCTGGGAACCAGGATCGCCAGGAGGTTCTCAACCGCATAAAGAAGCGTAGTAAAGAGAACCGCCGGGATGCCGCCCAGACCAGTGGCGAGCGCATTGAGGATGGTATCGATGATCATGCCGTCAGAGGCAATGACAAGGATGCCACGCGCAAGTCCAACGACAATTGCCGAGAAAGCAAAGTCAGCGATACCCGCAACAAATTCCTGAGCGATGACGTCCTGACTAAAGCCCGCAATAACACCAGCCAACAAGCCCATGGCCAAAAAGACCGCAGAAATCTCGTTCATATACCAGCCCTGGGTCACAAGTCCCCAGATGATAAGGCACATTCCAGCGATAAATACCGCAAGCACGCCTTTTTGACGACCCGTAAATTCCGCATCAAGGGCAGATTCATCGGCAGCGAACTCGACTTTCTTGGCGATATCATCCTCAAATGTGATCGATGACTCAGGATTCTTCTTTACCCTTCGTGCATAGAGGACAACCCAAGTAATTGCAACGGAGGTCAAAACAACCCAGGCAATCATACGCAGCCACAGCTGGGGGTTGCCCTGAATACCAAGAATACCTTGCGCAATGAGAACATTAAACGGATTAATCGTTGAGGCGATGTAACCCGTGCGCGCTCCAACGAACACGACCATGAACGCCGTCATCGAGTCGAAGCCCATAGCCATCATAATTGGCATGAAGATCGCAAAGAACGGGAGAGTTTCTTCCGCCATGCCAAAGCTCGTTCCGCCCAATGCAAAGAGAACCATCGCAATAGGAATAATTAGAATGTCTTTGTTCTTAAAGCGGCGAACGACACGACCCATTCCGCTCGTGATAGCGCCCGTTTTAGTAATAACCTGAAACGAACCGCCCACAATCAAGATGAATGCAACGACCTCAATTGCCTCTTGTATACCGCGCGTTGGAGCCTGAAGAACATCGAAGACACCTTGTCTGAGATCTACTTCATCCCCGGTTTCCTCGTCAATATATGTCTTTTCACTCTGCTCATACGTACCTGCGACAGTGACTTCACGACCGTTCACCTCCTGACGCTGATAGGACCCAGAGGGAACAATCCACGTGAGAACAGCGAAGATGACCATAAGTGCAAAGATGATCGCATATACGTGCGGGACCTTGAACTGCTTGATGCCTTTCGAACTTTCCGCTGCCATATCTCCTCCTTCATTCCTTTTCCCATCTATCCAGCTGGCACCATAAATGTATGAGGTTGCTCAGCGGTGGTCGGCCAACCATCGCTATCGTGTCGCTTTTCACCTATGAACGGCAGCTAAAGTGACGTTATTAATCAATCTGATATTTAAAATTGATGTTATTTGTCAATTACATACGTCTTTTAACTTTTCCGCAACACAACAAGGAACCTGCCTTAGCCTTATATAAAAACCAGCAGGACAGGAGACAGACATGCAAGGCATACACATAACAAATGAAATCGGTCATTTAAAAGCCGTACTTGTCCATCGACCAGGAGCTGAAACACAAAACTACCCTGATGCCGACTTCAGCCAAGTTTTCTCCCTGCGAAAATGGAGCGGTCGTTTTGACCTCGACAAAGCAATGTATGAGCACGATTCCATGGTTCAATTGCTTGAGAAGCATGGCGTAGAAACCATTGAAATTAGGGACCTTCTCGAAGACTCACTTGAAACTGAGCCCCAATCACTTAAATATTTTATTGATGACTACCTCCGTTGCAGCGGGGCAACAGGCAGAGAGTTCCTCGAGGCAATAACCCAGCTGTTTGAGAACGCTAAGAACACCCAGGAATTGGTGAATATAGTACTTAACGGCATTCGCTTTGGAGACACTGAGCTATGTTCAAACCAGTCGGAAACACTACGGGCGCTCGTGCACGAGCAATTTGATCCCGCCTCGCTCTTGGTCAATCCCCTCAACACGCTTTTTTTCACTCGTGATCCTGCTGTGGTAGTCGGAGACGGCATCATCCTAAATCATATGTATTGGCCTGAGCGTGATCGTGAGGTCGCCTTATACCGGCAGATATTCACCCACCACAAGATCATGGGAGAAACTCCAATATGTGATTTGAACAGGAGTAGCTACCATATAGAAGGCGGAGACATTATTGTTATCAGTGCTAAGACAATATTAGTTGGAATCTCTGACCGAACTGAACCCGCCGCCGTCGAGTCACTTGCCAAAGAGCTCCTGACCTCAAATAAATTCCAGACCACCGAGCTAATTGCGATTCGAGTCCCCTCTGACGGGCTGCGTATCCACCTCGATACGTTCATAAGTAGAATTGATCACGACGCGTTCCTCATCGATCGTGAGATATGCAATGCCGTTGATGCATACAGCATTCAACTAAAACGATCCGGAAGGGGCCTTACGATCACTCCTATCGATCGCACGATTCCGGAAATACTCTCTGCAGCCTGTTGCGAACCAATAAAAGTGATTGACTGCGGAGGCGGGAATCAAACCGCCTACGAAAGAGAACGCCGGAACAACGCAACGTCTATCCTTGCGCTCTCGCCAGGAAAACTATGCGTATATGAAGAAAACGTTTGGACCAACGAAGCGCTTGAGAAAGCAGGAATGGAATTATTCCCGCTATCCATTGACGAGCTCACCAAAGGCTATGGTGGCACAAACTGTCTATGCCTCCCTCTGTGGCGAGAGGATCTATAGCCATGGGCTTCGGGGCAAATATTCGTAAACTCCGCACCATGGAGCATCTTGGTCAGGCGCAACTTGCAGAGATGTTGGGGGTATCTAAAGAGACCGTTTGTCGTTGGGAAAAAAGTCGGTATGCCCCCCGTGAGCGCTATATTGAAAAGTTACAAGCGCTCTTCGGTTGCACCCGCGATGAACTTGTTGGCGAGGAAAACGGTTTGGCTGTAAAGCTCGCAAATAAAAGAATCGTCACCGACGAAGACCCTGCTATCCACGAAATGGAGGGCACATTTCCCGTCATCGATATCGAATTGCAAAAGCGCCGCATCACGCACGGCCAACAAAATGCTTGCGCGCCTGTAGACGTAGCCAAACGTCACCCACATAGCGTTTTCGTTAAAATCAAAGGCGACGAAATGTCCCGCATTTACCCTCCCGGCAGCTTACTACTTGTCGATACCACCGCAAAGCCTTGGAACGGCTGTGCTGTATTGGCGCTCACAGACGGCAAAACACCGGTAATTAGGCGATTTGCAGAAGGAAACGACATGATTGTGCTGTCGTCCCATTCATATGCAACAGCAAGTCCGGATCTGATGTTTAACAAACGGAGGATTAGAATCATAGGAGTCGTCGTTTGGTATCAAGCGAGCCACGATCACACGCTTAATTAAATCGACTTTCCCAAAAACGACCGTACCGCGCAGACAGCTCAAAGTCCCAGCCCAAATGAACTACTTTTTGGCGGCTTTGCGCTCGTCGCGGATGCGGGCGCGATCCATGGCCGCCTCGACCGCCGAGAAACGGCAGCCGCAGTAATTCTGCCGATACATGCCCAGCTCACGCGAACGGCGCGTAGCCTCGGGATAATACGGGCGAAAATCGCGAATCACCGGGGTGAGACCGCGGGCGGCAGCCAGACGCTCCAAAACATCATTGCAGGTATCGAACAGCTGATACGGCGAGACGGCGAGCGTCGTGCCCACAAACTCAAACCCGCGCTCCTGGGCCACGCGGCACGCCTCGGCCAAGCGCAGGGCATAGCACGAGCGACAGCGACGGGGCCGATCGGCACCCAGCGGGGCCACGCCGGCCTCCCAGCGCTCGCGGTCCTCCCCCGCCTCGATGAGCTCGATGTCGCCATCGGCACACCACCGGCGCAGCTCGTCCAGACGCCGCCGCCATTCATCGCGCGGTTGAATATTGGGATTGGTCCAGCAAATCGTGGGCTCAAACCCCTCCTCGCGCAGCAGGCGAACCGGCTCAAGCGAGCATGGTGCACAGCACGCATGCAGCAACAACGACTTCATCGACATCCCCGTCCCAGAAAACTCACCCCGACATCATGGCAGCTAAAATAGCCCCGCCCCAAAAAGACTACTTTGCGAAAAAGCGCACGCCAAAGGACGTATCCTCGCAGGCGACGATACGGCGGTCGCGCAGAATGGTCCGCACGTAATACCAATCACCCACACAGCCCGACAAGTGCAGACCAGCCGCCAGGTAGCACAGCAGCGGATAGTCCGAGAACGCAAACCCCAGGGCAAATGCTGTCGTCACAACAACCGTCGGCGCCAGGCAAACCGCCATGTACCGCCGGCGCGAATACACAACGCCCTCGGCGCAGGCATAGATCATCGCCGTCTCGCGATTCGCCCCAAAGGTCACCTGCGCGCCCGCAGGCGCCAGCAGCTTAAAAAACACCGCATGCACCAGCTCGTGCACGGCAAACGATGCCATTGAGACCGCAGCCAAGCCGACTATCCAGCCCACGACAGCCATCCAGCCGCCCGCCTCAGCCGCGTCCAAGTCCGCAGGCCCGCCCAACAGCATAAACACCGGCACCAGGCACACGGCAAACACCGCGATCACGGCCATCCCCCACACGAAGCAAGCGTGTAGAAAATCCTCGTCCTCAAACGCATGTATGTTGGAAATCTCATTCATAGCATCTTAGGATAGCGCCCCTGCCACGCACCCGCCCGCATGTGCGATAATGTCGAACGATATGCACGAATTGACCACCGCGCCGCCGAACCCCGTGCCCGGCCGCGCTCTTACCTATATGCGAAGGAGTCCCATGGCATCCAAATACTCCATGAACGACCGTCCCAGCTGGCCGCGCCGCGCCATCGTTACCGCCGGCGAGCCCTACGGCAACAAGGGTCTGCACTTTGGCCACGTCGGCGGCGTCTTTGTCCCGGCCGACTTCTTCGCCCGCTTCCTGCGCGACCGCCTGGGCCGCGAAAACGTCATCTTCACCTCGGGCACCGACTGCTACGGTTCGCCCATCATGGAGAGCTACCGCAAGCTCAAGGAGAACGAAGGCTACGACAAGTCCATCGGCGAATATGTCGAGTCCAATCACTCCCGCCAGGCCGCGACCCTCAACAACTACAACATCAGCTGCGATATCTACGGCGGCTCGGGCCTTGAGCCGGCGGCCCAGATCCACAACGAGGTTACCGCCGAGATTATCGAGCGCCTGCACGAGCAGGGCACCATCTCCAAGCGCTCCACGCTGCAGTTCTACGACGCCAAGGCCGGCACATTCCTCAACGGCCGCCAGGTCATCGGCCGCTGCCCCATCCAGGGCTGCAAGTCCGAGAAGGCGTACGCCGACGAGTGCGACTTGGGTCACCAGTTTGAGCCCGAGGAGCTTATCGCACCCAAGAGCCAGCTCACCGGCGAGGTGCCCGAGCTGCGCCCGGTCGACAACCTCTACTTCGACCTGCCGGCCTACCTCGACTTTATGAAGACCTACACCGCCAAGCTCGCCCAGAACCCGCAGGTTCGCTCCGTGGTCTCCAAGACCATGGAGGAGTGGCTGCTGCCGGCTCAGCTCTACATCCAGAACAAGTTCCGCGAGGCCTTCGATGCCGTCGAGGACCAGCTCCCCGAGCACACCGTGCTGGAGCCCGAGGGCAACAAGAGCAGCTTTACCGTCACCTTCCCCAGCTGGAAAGAGCGCGACGACGCCCACGCGGTGCTCGCCAACGGCGGCGTGCGCTTCCGCAGCGGCAAGGCGCTCGTGCCCTTCCGCATCACCGGCAACATCGACTGGGGCGTTCCGGTGCCCGAGGTCGACGGCGTTTCCGACGTCACCTGCTGGTGCTGGCCCGAGAGCCTGTGGGCGCCCATCAGCTACACCCGCACCGTACTCGCACGTGATGCCAAGGCCGCCGGCGTAACCGAGGGTGTCGCCGCCCAGGATGCCGCCCTCATGGGCGAGCCCGCCGCCGATTCCACGCAGGTCCCCGCGCCCACCTACCAGCACAGCTCGCTCGACTGGCGCGACTGGTGGTGCTCGGACGACGCACAGATCTACCAGTTCATCGGCCAGGACAACATCTACTTCTACTGCATCGCGCAGACCGCCATGTGGGAGGCCCTGGGTTGGGACCTCACGCAGAGCACCGTCAGCGCCTGCTATCACCTGCTCTACATGGGTAAAAAGGCCAGCTCGTCCTCGCAGACGCCTCCCCCGCCGGCAGACGACCTGCTCAACCACTACACCTGCGAGCAGATGCGCGCGCACTGGCTGTCGCTCGGCCTGTCCGAGAAGCCGGTAAGCTTTAGCCCCAAGGCATACGACACCCGCGTGACCGGCAAGGACAAGGACGGCAACGAGGTGCGTGCCTGCGACGACAAGCGCGTCATCGATCCGGCCCTTAAGGAGAGCGCCCTTTTGACCGGCGTCTTCAACCGTCTGGCCCGCAGCTGCTTCTACGGCGTCGCCATCAAGGAGGGCGACGAGAGCCCCTACCGCAACGGCTGCATCCCCGCCGGTGCCGCCTCCGCCACCGTGGTCGAAGCCGCCGAGCAGGCCGCCCTCGCGTTTGAGCAGGCCATGTACAAGTTCGAGACGCACCGCGCGCTCGCCGTGTGCGACGACTACCTGCGCGCCGCAAACAAGCGCTGGAGCGATGCCTCCAAGGCCGCCAACAAGCTCGAGGGCGAGCCGGCCAATGCGGCGATGACGCAGGCCTTGGTCGATGCCTTCACCGAGCTGCGCGTGGCGACCGTGCTCATGCACGGCATCGTCCCTGCCGGCTGCGAGCTCATCTGCGAGTACTTCGACGTCGATCCGGTCGCCTTCTTTAGCTGGGATAACATCTTTGCCTCCACGGACGAGTTTGTGGAGAGCCTGGGCGAGAAGCCCGGCGAGCACCGCGTGAAGCCGCTGCCCCCGCGCTTCGACTTCTTCAGCAAGCACGAGAGCCAGTACTAGGCAACCGGCAAGGCGCCCGGGAATGATTATTCTGGGACGGGGATTAAAAAAGGCTCTGTTAGACCAGGATTGACATACATGTGTCCCCACGGTGCCATATCG
>UQMD01000027.1 GCA_900542155.1 uncultured Collinsella sp. | reverse complement strand
AGCTGCGGAAACGCGGGGCCCGTTCAGGCTGTTGCGTTGAGATTGAAAATCAACCAAAAACAGCGAGGTGATTATTACTGGCGAAATCCCTGCCCGCCGTGTGCAAGAGTACCGCAATGACCTCACCTTTTATACAAACGGGAGAAGCGTTTGTTTAACAGAATTGAAGGGGTATCAAATCGCCAGCGGCGAACCAGTTTTTCAGCCACGCCGCCCAAACACCCGGATTGATAAGGTGCGCCATATGTTCAACAAAATTCTCCCATCAATGATGGACTTATAAAATCCCTTTGGAACAAAGGGCGCACTTCTATACATGGTCTGCGACCATGTATCGTGCGCTCTGCGAGGCTACGGCCCGGACTTCCGAAAGTCCGGGCCGTTTGCGTCGCTCCGCTCCGTACAAGGGGCTGCGCCCCTTGCGCCGCTTTGCGGCTATCCCTGCACCCTCGCTGGAAAGGTACATCCGCTCTGCGTCTGCACCTTTCCAGCGAGGCTAAAACCGAATACCGTTACCCTTGACCGTTTACCCGACACAGCAGGTAGACGGTCTTTTGTTTTGCCAAGAAGGAGGTCAAACACGATGGACAAGTCACGCGAAGAATTAGAGAAAGAGTATGCTGAGGCCACCGCTAAGTTGGAGCAGTACCAGCACAGAGGCCAGCGGTATGAGAACCGCATCCGCTACTACACCCAAGGCGAAAGGAAGAAGCGAAACCACCGACTTATCACCCGTGGCGGAGCGGTGGAGAGTATCGCCCCGGAGGTGCGCGGCATGAGCGAAAGGGCCTTTTTTCTTTTGATGGAAAAGGTCTTTTCCCTGCCGGAAGTTGCCGCCCTGGTGAGCCAAGCCACTGACCAGCAGGAAAGCGGATAATTGGCCCTGTTCCATCTCCACGTTACCCAGGTCAAACGGAGCGCGGGACAGTCTGTTGTCACGTCCGCCGCCTACCGAGCCGGGGAGAAATTGTATAGCGAATACTATGGCGAGGTCAGCGACTACACCCACAAGGGCGGCGTGGTCTGCACAGACATTCTCCTGCCGCCCCAGGCCCCCAACCAGTACCAAGACCGCGCCACCCTCTGGAACGCCGTGGAGAAGGCCGAGCGCGGCAAGAAAGCCCAGCTTGCATATAGCTTTGACATTGCCTTGCAGAACGAGTTTTCATTGGAGGAAAACATCGCTCTTGCAAGGCAATTTGTTTCGGAGCAGCTTGTGGGCCGGGGCATGATTGCCGACTTTGCCATCCACCAGCCGGACAAGGAGGACGGCGGTATTCCTAACCCGCACTTTCATGTTCTCTGCCCCATCCGGCCCATTGAGCCAGACGGCAAATGGGGGTGCAAGCAGCGCCGCCGCTACCGTCTGGACGAGGACGGGAACCGCATTATGGGAGAGGACGGCAAGCCCCTCTTTGACGCTGTTCCCACTACCGACTGGGGAAGCCCGGAAACACTGGAACATTGGCGGGAGGCGTGGGCCGCTATGGTGAACGCCAAGTTTGAGGAAAAGGGGCTGACCTGCCGCATCGACCACCGCTCCTATGAGCGTCAGGGCCTTGACCTGCTGCCCACCGTCCATGAGGGCGTGGCCGTCCGCCAGATGGAGGCCAAGGGCATCCCCACCGACAAGGGCGATCTGAACCGCTGGATAAAAAAGGCCAACAACATTCTGCGGGATATTCGGAAGAAAATCGCCGGCCTGACGGATTGGATTAAGGCCATAAAAGAAGAATTGAGCAAGCCCCAGGCCCCGACCCTTGCCGCCCTGCTGACCGACTACTATGAGGGCCGGAACGCCGGAGCATGGAGCCGCAACGCCAGGATTGGAAATCTTAAAGGTTTTGCCGAGGCCATCAATTTTCTGACCGAGAGGGGCATCGCTACGCTGGAAGATTTAGAGACCCATATCGCCGCCCAGAGTGAACGAACGGAGGCCATCAACACATCCATGAAAGCGAAGCGTGACCGTCTGAACGAATTGAAGGAACTGCTTCGCCTTGTTGACCTCTACCGAGACACCAAGCCCGTCTATGACGAGTTGCAGGGTATCAAGTGGAAGGGCAAGCGGGAAAAATTCGAGAGGGAGCATGAGAACGAGTTGAGGACGTTCCACATGGCCCGCCGGAAGCTGGACAAGCACGGTTCCCCTGCTGGTAAAATCCCCGTTCATGCGTGGGAACAGGAACAGGCGAGGCTTCACCAGGAGTACACAGCCGAGTATGAGCAGTACAAGCCTATCCAAGACGATTTGCGGCGGCTTCAACAGGTGAAGCGGAACGCCGATGCTGCCATACACCAGCAGGAGCAGACCCAGCAGAAACGCCGGGAGGTGGAGCGGTGAACGGCATTCCCCGACTGACCTACCAGCAGTACCGAGCCGTCCGGCGGCTGGTGCATGACTGCTGCAATTATGACGGCGGCAACTGTCTTGCTCTTGATGACGGCTGGGAGCCTTGTGTCTGCGTCCAGAGTATCACCTATTCCCTGGTCTGTAAATGGTTCCGCGCCGCCGTCCTGCCAACAGACAAGGGGTTGTGTGCCGCCTTGCTCCACCGAGGACAGGCGCGGCCCTGTGCCGAGTGCGGGGCGATGTTCGTGCCGCGCTCCAATCGGGGCAAATACTGTGACGAGTGCGCCGCCAATGTGCGCCGGAGAAAGAAAGCTGCCAGCGAACGGGAACGCCGCAGGCGTGGACATTTAGAGGCTGAAAAGCCTTGCAATCAGGGGGCTTGTGGACAGTCCTCAAAGGGGGACTAATACATTCCCCTTCCCCCACTCCAACGTGGGCGGCAAAATGGCGCTCACGTGGATTAACTTTGATGAATGATGAAAGGAGAGCCTATGACCTACGACCCCAGCATGACGATCACCAGCACCATCCCCGCCCCGGAGGGGAGCGACAGCACCAGCAGAGAGGGCAAGGCCATCCCCCTGCCCGTGATGGCGGGCGGCAACGCTTCACCCGCCCCGGACGTACCGCCACCCGATATGGTAAAGACCGTTGGCGGTACGACCTTTGATATTTATTTCCATTTCAGCCAGACCAGCCGGGAAACCTTTACCGACAAGGTACTGCGCCTTATTCAATCCGATGTTGTAACCTCATAAAAATAATTTACTTTTTTCTCTATCCTTATTGACAAAACCCGAACGACTACATTGCGATAGATGACCACGTTTGCCCAGATAAAACCGACCAAAATAAACCTGTCCCTTTTTGGCAGGTTTCGACCAAGGCAATGTCGATGTTTCGGCAACGAAAGCGAGCGCCCACCAGAGCGAACAAATTGGCATGAAAAGAGGACGGCATAGACCTTCTGGTCATGCCGTCCTCTTTGAATGACAAGTTGTCGCTCTGGTGGGCGCGCAGCGTCGAGCAGTTGCGCGGTTTGGTAAAACCGCGCAACCCAATTAGAAGCGGTTGCCGCGGAAGCCGCCACCGTTGCGGCCGCCGCGATCACCACCGCGACCGCCGCGGTCGCCGCCACGGTTGCCGCCGAAGCCGCCACGGTTGCCGCCACGGTCGCCAAAGCCACCACGGTTGCCGCCAAAGCCGCCGCGACCGCCGCGGTCGCCGCCACGGTCGCCAAAGCCGCCACGGCCGCCGCGATCGCCGCCGCGACCGCCGCGGTCACCGCCACGGCCACCGCGATCGCCAAAGCCGCCGCGACCGCCACGGTCACCGCCACGGCCACCACGATCGTCACGGCCGCCGCGAGGACCGCGGTCCTCATCCAGGCCCATGGCGACGAGCGGAGCGATAACCTTATCGAGAGCGGCCATCAGCTCGGTGGCCTCCTCGTAAGAAAGCTCGGGCAGGAGCTTCTCCTTCTTATTGGCAAGCTCGACCAGGCCCTCAGCGGCATCCTCGGCAGCGAAGACAACGATCTTGCGCATATCGCCCTCGGCGTCGTCGATGCGGCCGACCAGATCGGCAGCCTCGGCCTCGGCCATCAGGCCATCGAGCTCGCGAAGGCGCATGCCCAGCAGATCGGACATTTCCTTCTGCTCCATCTTGGGCTTGAGGTCAAGAAGCTTGATGGCGCGCTCGATGTTCGCCATGCGCTCGGCCTTGGCCTCCTCCTCCTTGGAAATAGCAAAGCGACGGCTACGCAGCAGGCGGGCGGCCTTCTGCATCTTGTCCATCAGCTCTTCGTCATCGTAATCAGCGGCGGCCTCGACAACCTCGGCCTCCTCCTCGGCGGAAACCTCGTCAGCAGCCTCAACCTCGGCAGCTTCGGTCTCCACGGTCTCGACTGCCTCAACCTCGGCAGCCATGGTCTCGTTCTCGGTCTCGTTCATGATCTCTTCGTTCTCGGACATGAGACTCCTTCTTGGCCCTCTCGGGCATCATCGCCCCATTCGCGGGGCCCGTCGCGCACTCTTTGCGCTTTAAACATTCATGCCTCTCGGCAAAACGTCCATTAGTTTATGGTGTCGCCATCCAATCTAGCTGCAGAATCTATGTGCACACATTAATGCGACATGTCGCGGTATCATGGCCCGAACCAAACGCATCCACCTTAAGGAGCCCGCCATGATTAAGCCCATCATGAAATCCGAGTTCTTTTTGCGCCTGCCTTCCGAAGACGCGGGGCCCGACGACGCCGCGACCGGGCAGGATCTTCTGGACACGCTGCACGAACACGAGCACGAGTGCGTGGGCCTTGCCGCCAACATGATCGGCGTACGCAAGCGCATCATCTGCGTAAAGGACGACAACAGGGCGCTGCTCATGTACAACCCTCAAATTCTTGAGAAGGTCAACGCCTACCAGACGAGTGAAGGATGTCTTTCGCTCGTCGGCGAGCGTCCCTGCACTCGTTATCGCCGCATTAAGGTGGAATATCTGGACGAGAGCTTTGTCCACCGCATCAAAAACTTCTCAGGCTACACCGCCGAGATCATCCAACACGAAATCGACCACTGCCAAGGAATCATTATATAGTTCCGCCAATTCAAGAAGGCTCCCTGCAGCCAAGCAACTGCAGGGAGCTTTTCATAGTGCGGAACTTCTATCCCACTAGCTCTGGCGGTAGTGATCGAAGAAGTCGGCGAGGTCCTCGAGCGACTCCTTTAGTACTTCCATGCGCGGCAGGTACACGATGCGGAAGTGGTCGGGCTCGGCCCAGTTAAAGCCGCCGCCGCGCGTGATCAGGATCTTTTTCTCGTGCAGCAGGTCAAGGGCAAACTGCTCGTCATCGGTGATGTTGAACTTCTTAACATCCATCTTGGGGAAGATGTAGAACGCCGCACGCGGCTTGACCACCGAGATGCCATCAATCTTGTTGAGCGCCTCATACACAAAGTTGCGCTGCTCGTAGACACGGCCGCCGGGACGGATGTAGTCGTTGACGGACTGATGTCCACCGAGTGCCGTCTGAACGATCGATTGAGCCGGCACGTTGGAGCACAGGCGCATGTTGGAGAGCATGTTGATGCCCATGATGAAGTCGCTCATGCAGCGCTGGTTGCCCGAAAGCACCATCCAACCGATGCGATAGCCCGCAATCATGTGCGACTTGGACAGGCCGCTAAACGTAACGCAGGGCAGGTCGGGGGCAAGCGATGCAATGGAGACGTGCTCGTAGCCGTCCATGCACAGACGGTCGTAGATCTCATCAGCAAAGATCATCAGCTGATGCCTGCGTGCAATCTCGACGATGCCCTCGAGCACCTCGCGCGGATAGACGGAACCCGTGGGGTTGTTGGGGTTGATGATCACGAGGGCTTTGGTCGCGCTCGTGATCTTGGACTCCATATCCTCCAGATCGGGATACCAATCCGCCTGCTCGTCGCACAGATAGTGCACGGGATGTCCGCCGGCAAGAGTTGCGCACGCCGTCCACAGCGGGTAATCGGGGCTGGGAATCAGGATCTCGTCGCCGTTATCGAGCAGTGCGTTCATCGAAAGCTGAATGAGCTCGGACACACCGTTGCCCGTGTAGATGTGCTCCATCTGAACATTGGGCAGGCCCTTGATCTGCGAGTACTGCATGATCGCCTTGCGCGCGGAGAACAGGCCGCGCGAGTTGGAATAGCCTTCGCAGTCGGGCAGCTGCTGGCGCATGTCCTTAATGACCTCGTCGGGCGTGCGAAAACCAAAGGGCGCGGGGTTGCCGATATTGAGCTTGAGAATGCGCTCGCCCTCGTCCTCCATGCGGGCGGCCTCGTCAACGACGGGACCGCGCACGTCATAGAGGACGTTGTCGAGCTTGCTGGATTTAGAAAAAGTACGCATGGTGGCGCTCCTTGCAATTTGAGCCGAGGGGTTGGGTTCGGGTTTGGAAACGTTGCGGGGCGATGATGTCTCGCCTTGATCGGCGTCACTGGCGAGCAGCCAGGTAACATCGACCTCCAAAATACGGGCGAGCAGCTCTGCCACATCGCGCCGCGGAATCGTCTTGCCGCTCACATATTGGCTCATCTGACTCTTGCCGAGTTTTTTGCCGAGCATCTCCGATGCGCGGATCACGTCCGACTGGCGAACGTCGCGATCGGACATAGCCTGTCGCAGGCGATCGCTAAACGTCTCTTGGGCCACTAGAACCTCCTTGCTGGCAAAGTTCAATTTGTAGAACACGAATTGAACCTGAGTTCAATTTAGGCAGCAGTATAACGCCGTGCTATTTCGAAAAGTTCAATTTCAAAAATAAAATGAGCCAAACCTCGAGATTTATCCCAAGGCGATAACGACGTGCGCTCGTTTAGAGGTATTCGAGGAAACGAGCGGCGGCAAGCGAAACATCGGCCGTGCGATATATCGCATTGATCAGCCGATGAGGATGTCCCTCGAGCGGACGCACGGCAACATCGAACTGGCAGCGGCGCAAGATGAGCGCCGGAAGAATGCTCACACCCAGACCGTCCTCGACCATGGCCATAATCGCATAGTCATCCCAGGTTGACAGCTTCGAGCGCACCGCCAGGCCCGCACGACGGAACAGTGGCGTAATCTCATCGTCACTGCCACGTTCCAGCAGAATAAACTGCTCGTTGGCCAAATCAGCAAGAGAAACGGCCTTTGCAGTGGCAAGTGAAGAGTTTGCCGGCACCACCGCCATCAGCTCATCTTGCACCAACGCCCGCGATGTCATGCCGTTTCCTCGGGGCTCACGCGGAATAAAGCCCAGGTCGCAGCGCCCTTCCGCCACCCATTGCTCAATCTCCGAGTAATCGCCCATCAGCAACTCATAATCGACGTCCGGGTGATCGGCACGAAAGCGCGCAATCACCGGCGGCAGCACATGGGTCGCCACACTCGAAAACGTACCGATGCAGATTTTGCCGCGCATGAGCCCACGCATCTCATCCACCCGTCGCTGCAAACGAACAAATTCCTCGCATAACGCCTCGACCGCCGGCATAACTTGCCGCCCATCGGCAGAAAGCACTACGCCCTCGCGGCTTCTATCGAGCACTTTAAAGCCCCAGTCTGCCTCAAGATCGGCCACCATACGGCTCACGCCCGACTGCGAATAGCTCAGCCGCTCGGCGGCGCGCGTAAAACTGCCGGCGCGCACGGTCTCGAGCAGCACCTGCATCTTTTGAATATTCGTTTCCACGGCACCCCTCCACCTTTACATGAGTTTTTGTCATGTTATCCATGCATTATATTCGCTTTTCTTCTATAGCCACCTCACCCATAGTGAACATGTTCGGATATAAAGGGGACGGAAGCACATGAACAACGGACTGTTTACGTACTTAGCAGCATTGCTATTGTTTGGCTCCAACGGCATCATCGCCGCTGCCATCGCGCTGCCGAGCTCCGATATCGTGCTGCTGCGCACCTTTCTGGGAGCCCTCTCGCTTGTCACCATCCTCGTTATCACCCAACGCCATAAGCTGCAGGCGCCATCTCGTCCCCGCGAAGCCGCAGCACTCCTTCTCTCGGGAGCCGCGCTGGGCGCCAGCTGGATTTTTCTGTTCCGCGCCTACCAGACGATCGGCGTCGGCGTATCCTCGCTGCTGTACTACTGCGGCCCCATCATCGTCATGGCCCTCTCGCCGTTTATCTTTGGCGAAAAACTGACCGGCAGCAAAATCGCCGGCTTTATCGCCGTCGCCTGCGGCGCTTTTCTCATTGCAGCGCAAGGTCTCGGCGGCAACATGCCCATTGCGGGCATCGTCTGCGGCATCGCCTCGGCATTTTGCTATGCGCTGATGGTCATCGCTAGCAAGGGTGCGCCACACATCGAGGGTCTCGAGAACTCCGCGCTCCAGTTGAGCGCCGCCTTTGTGACCGCGCTGGTCCTTACGCTCGTCACCCAAGGCGCTCCCTCGTTTTTCTCCCCCGGCATCGCCGCAGGCATCGATTGGCGCGCCGTCGCTATGCTCGGCGTCGTCAACACCGGCATCGGTTGCCTGCTCTACTTTAGCGCCGTCGCCAAGCTGCCCGTGCAGACCGTCGCGGTTGTCGGCTACCTCGAGCCGCTCTCGGCCGTCGTGTTCTCCGCCGTCCTTTTGGGTGAAGTTATAACGCCAGTCCGCCTGATGGGCGCCGCACTTACCATCGGCGGCGCGATTTTTTGCGAACTCGCTGGCAAGCGCGCAAGCGCCAAGGCCGGTATCGCCCAGACAGTACGCGCTTAAAAGCCCCTGTTTTGAAATGCTACCTGCGTACATAAATAATCCCCAGCTGGGGATTATTGTCTAAAAATACCCGATGTGCCAAACTGCTCTTGTATGTATAAAGACGGCATAAAAGTTATCTGCTCAGGACAGATAACCGGATGTCTAAGGGAGTCCACGTGGCACACAACAAGTTGGAGGCAAGCCTCCAAGACCAGCGCGGGCAAGGCGGGCACGGAGCCATCCCCCTCTCCGCTGGCATGCTGCTCGTAACGCTCGGCGTCGTCTATGGCGACATCGGCACGAGCCCCATGTACACCATGAAATCAATCGTCGCCAACAACGGCGGCATCGGTACCGTCAGCGAGGACATGATCCTGGGCGCGCTTTCGCTCGTCATCTGGACCATGACGCTCGTGACCACGGTCAAGTACGTGGTAATCGCCATGAAGGCCGACAACCACAACGAGGGCGGCATCTTCGCCCTGTTCAGCCTCGTACGCAAGGTGGCACCATGGCTGATTCTGCCCGCCATGATCGGCGGCGCGGCACTGCTTGCCGACGGCATCCTCACCCCCGCCGTCACGGTCACCACAGCCATCGAGGGTCTGCGCACCATCGAATGGGGCCATGCGCTGCTGGGCGACGGTCAGACCAACGTCATCATCATCACCATCATCATTATCTGCGGCCTATTTGCCATGCAGCGCGCCGGTACCTCGTCAATCGGCAAGCTGTTCGGCCCGCTCATGACGCTGTGGTTCCTGTTCCTGGCAGGCGCCGGTCTGTTCAACATGCTCGGCAACCTGTCCATCTTGCGCGCGCTCAACCCCATCCGCGGCATTATGTTCCTGTTCTCGCCCATCAACCATTCGGGCATTATGGTGCTCGGCTTTGTCTTCCTGTCGACAACCGGTGCCGAGGCACTCTACTCGGACATGGGCCACGTGGGCAAGGCAAACATCTATGCATCCTGGCCGTTTGTTAAGGCGGCCCTTATCCTCAACTATCTGGGTCAAGGCGCTTGGCTACTCGCCAATAACTCCAACCCCCAGATGCTCGCGATGGATATCGTCAACCCGTTCTATATGATGCTTCCCGAGCCCCTGCGTCCCTTTGCCATCGTGCTTTCGGCCGTGGCGGCCATTATCGCCTCGCAGGCGCTCATCACCGGCTCGTTCTCGCTGGTATCCGAGGCAACGCGCCTCAACCTTATGCCGCATCTGCGCATCCACTACCCCAGCGACACCAAGGGCCAGCTCTATATTCCGCTCGTCAACAACATCATGTGGGTCGGCTGCATCTTTATCGTGCTGCTGTTCCAGAACTCCGAGCGCATGGAAAGCGCCTATGGCCTCGCCATCACCGTGACCATGCTCATGACCACGACGCTTTTGACGAGCTATATCGCCGGCATTCTCAAGCACAAGCTGGGTGCCTGCGTCTTCGCCCTGCTCTTCGGTGCCATTGAGCTGTGCTTCTTCGCCTCGTGCCTTACCATGTTCTTTGACGGCGGCTATGTGATGATCTTCCTGGCCTCGCTGCTGTTTGGCCTTATGTATGTGTGGCGCCGCGGCACCGCCATCGAGCGCACGCAGACGATCCTGCTGCCGGTCTCCAAGTACATCGATCAGCTCAACCGCCTGCGCAGCGACGAGACCTATCCCGTGCTCGCCGACAACCTGGTGTTCCTCACCAACAGCCCCGATCCGCTCACACTCGACCGCGACGTGCTCTATTCCATCCTGGACAAACATCCCAAGCGCGCCAAGGCATACTGGTTCATTAACGTGCATGTCACCGATGAGCCCTATACGCACGAGTATTCCGTCGAGACCTTTGGCACGGACTTTTTGTTCCGCGTGCGCCTGGACCTGGGCTTTAAGGTCAACCAGCGCATTAATGCCTACCTGCGCCAGATCGTTGGCGACCTGATGGCATCGGGCGAGCTGCCGCCGCAGCACCACACCTACTCCATCTATGAGACGCGCGGCAACGTGGGCGACTTCCGTTTTTGCATGCTGCGCAAGATGCTCGCCCCCGAAACGGACATCAACCGCAACGACCACCGCGTGATGGCCATCAAGTACGCCGTCCGCCGCGCCTGCGGAAGCCCGGCACGCTGGTACGGTCTTGAGAACTCGGCCATCATCATCGAGTACGTGCCGCTGTTTGCCCGCATGCGCCCGGCCGTTAAGCTCGTGCGCACCCAGGTGCCGCTCGAGGTTCAGATCGAAGAGGCCGAGGAAATGGAAGTCGACATCTTCTCGGACGACTTGGTCAACGGCAACGAGGCCGGTAGGGACATGAACGTCGATCCCACCGAGCTGCTCGAGAGCGTCGCCGATACGCCCGAACAGCAACAGCTCGACGGTCTTGAGAACGAACAACTCAACGACGCCAACTTCTAGCGACGTCACAAATCAACGACAGCGGCCCTGCACCTCACGAGAGACGCAGGGCCGCTTTGCATTGCAGTAAAGCTAACGGCTACGAACGACGCGGCTCGGGAACCACGAGCCTATCGGGGCTCGCGCCCTCGGCATCCATCAGGCTCACGTAGCGAATCGACGGATCCTCATACATCGCATAGTAATAATTGCCCGTGCGCGCGCTAAAGCATCCGGTGTAGATAGTCTTCTCGAACTTGCCATCGCCCATCCTGGACGCCCCCTCAATCATCACCACGCCCTCGAGTGAGCGGAACATGCGGACGACGTTTTCGGCCTCGCTCTCCTTTTGCGGGTAATTGGCATTGAGGTACGCCGCCTTTACAAAACGGCTCGGCGAATAGCAGTCACCGGGAATGCCGCGCATGCCGGCACCCGCGCCATAGGGTTTGAGCTCGGCGCCACGCCATGTCGCCGTCTGCGGAAAATCGCTTGTGGCTGTGATATAGGTGCGCAGGTTTTCCATGTGCCACGGGAAGGTCGGCTGGTTGGCAAGGGTGTCGACCGGATCGTCGTATACATGCAGGCCGTCAGCCATCATCTCGACCACGATGCTGCGCTGGCTGTCGCCGATAATCCAATGGAGCAGCGACACGCCCAGCCCCTCTCCGGCAGATTTGGCGACAATCACCGTGTCGCGCAGCGCGGCCTCGACCTCATCGACCGTCGAGAACGTCGCTGCCACCCACAGGGGAAACTCATAGGCCGCGATATTGGTCTTTCCATCAACCGGGCCCTCGGCATACTCGGCATAGCCGGGGAAGTTAAGCCCCGCCACAGCCAGACCCGCATCGTTACCACAGTCGAAAAACATGGGATAGTTCTTGTAATCGATGCACATGCCGATTACCGCGTGTGCCGCCGACGCATCGTCGATAAACGAATACGGAATGTGAAACCCGCGCGGCATCACACGAACCTGTTGGCCGTAGTCAAAGCTCCAGTCGAGGTTGCGGCCTAGATACATGTGGCCAGAATTATCGGTAAATCGAATGCTCGTGCACATAGCGCCTCCTAGCTCAATGTTCTTACTAGGCTCATTGTCACCAAACAAAGAAGCGCTAAACAAAAAGTCCGGACATGACAACAATGTCATACCCGGACTTTACAAGCAAGATAGACCCAACCAAGTCAACCCCGCAGGTCGTCTAAGGGGTCAAAGTGCCGCAGATTGCCACGAAAGAGGAGCGAAGCGTACTTAAGGTACGCGAGCGACGATTGAGCGGCAAGGTGCGGTGCTTTGGTCCCCTTAGACCAACTTGCCAAGACAGTGATCAATCATGTGTTGGATCATCTGTGCCTCAAAACCTGCGTAGTCGCGGCGGCACTCCTTCATCTTGCCGTCGACGATCTGGTCAAAGGCAACCTTGCACTTGATGTAGCGCGTGGACTTGGTGATCTCGTCGTGCGTCAGGCAGCTCTCCTCCATCTTGCTGGCGCCCAGGCCAAACACCAGACGGGGGTTGTAGAGCACGTGGGGCTCGCCGGCATCGTCCAGATAGACGCAGACCTTCTTGGTGACGCCAATCTGGTTGGCGGCAAGGCAGCCGGCATCCTCGAGCGACTTAATGGTATCGATCAGGTCCTGTGCGACCGACTCGTCCTCGACAGTCGCAACCTCGCAGCGCTGGGACAGGATGACCTCGTCGCGGCAGAGCTCTTTAATCATACGTTCCTCCAAAGAGTTCGTTGTAACCGCTTAAGTATACGGTACCTACACATTTTCATACGAAAAATACCGCACGTCTGCCCCCAAAGCGCCGAACATCAACATGCGAGGAACACTAACTATAAAAAGGCGATATAGTAAGGAAGTTCGTGTCAATCGGCCTAAACTCGGGGCCGAACAAGGAAAGGGTATGCATGGACGAACTTTTTCACGTCAGTGAGCGCAAGTCCACAATCGGGACCGAACTTCGCGCTGGACTGACAACATTCCTGGCGATGGCCTACATCATCGCCGTCAACCCCGCGGTGCTCTCGGGCGCCGGCATCGATGCGGGAGCGCTCGCCTGCGCCACTTGTCTGGGCGCCGGCATCATGACCATCTGCATGGGCATCTTCGCCAACCGCCCGCTCGCCTGCGCGTCGGGTCTGGGCATCAACGCCATGATTGCGGGCATCACCACCACCATGTGCGGCGGTGACTGGCACGTGGCCATGAGCGTTATCTTCCTCGAGGGTGTCGTCATCTTGCTGCTCGTCCTTTGCGGCCTGCGCGAGGCCATTATGGACGCCATCCCCGTGGTCCTGCGCCACGCCATCTCGGTTGGTCTGGGCATGTTCATCGCCATGATCGGCCTGTGCGATGCCGGCATCATCACCGCTGGCGCCGGTACGCTTGTCGGCCTGGGCGACATCACCTCCCCCACCTTTATCGTCGGCATCATCTCCATCGTCGTGACGGTTGCCCTGGCTTCCCGCAACGTGCCGGGCTCGCTGCTCATCGGCATCATCGTCGCCGTTATCGCCGGTATCCCGCTGGGCGTCACCCATGCGCCCGAGGGCCTTATCGCCCCGCTCGACTTCTCGACCTTTGGCGCCCCGTTTGCCAGCACCACCGACGGCAACATGGCCATCGTGAAGGTTCTGACCGACCCGATGCTGCTCGTCGTTGCCTTCTCGCTGCTCATGAGTGACTTCTTCGACACCATGGGCACCGCGATGGCCGTCGCCAAGCAGGGCGAGTTCCTAACCGAGGACGGCAATGTCGAGGACATCCGCCCCATCCTGGTCGTTGACTCCGTGGCCGCCGCTGCCGGTGGCTTTATGGGCGTCTCCTCCATCACCACCTTCGTCGAGTCCACCTCCGGCGCTGCCGACGGTGGCCGCACGGGCCTCACCTCCGTCACCACCGGCGTGTTGTTCATCCTCGCCGCGTTCTTCTCCCCCGTCGTCTCCATCGTTTCCAGTGCCGCCACCTGCGGCGCCCTGGTCTACGTCGGCTACCTCATGATGAGCGAGGTCTCCGAGATCGACTGGTCCGACGTGTCGCAGGGCTTCCCGGCGTTCATGATTGTCGCCGGCGTGCCCTTCACCTACTCCATCTCTGCCGGTATTGGCCTGGGCTTTATCGCCTACGTGGTCGTCGCGCTCTTTAAGGGCGAGGCCTCCAAGATCAAGCCGCTCATGTGGACCGCAGCCCTTGCCTTCCTCGTCTACTTCTTCGTGGCGTAACGGCATAGTCTGCTAACGTAAAACAACAAGGCGCGGAGTCGCATCGAACGGCTCCGCGCCTTTCTTTTAGCGTCTGTCCCCGTGCCGGCGTGCGACAATTGAGGCTGTCAATATCACAACACCGAGAGAAGCCTGCCTTGGAAGCGCATCATAAGCAGATAACCGTTTATTCAGAGTGTGCGGAAGGCGCGCCCGTCATCTACCTCCCCGTTGTCATGGGCGACGGTAGTGAAGCCTACGAGCGCTGCCGAGAGCTCGACTGCCCGCCGTTCACCCTTGTCGCCATTGGAGGGCTCGATTGGAATCGCGAGCTGAGTCCCTGGGCATGCGACGGAGCTATACGAGATGCCGAGCCCTTTGGCGGACAGGCTGCTGGTTTTCTTGACGAGTTGTTGAAGCAGATAATCCCCCAGGCCGAATCATCGCTCCCGCAACCGCCCGCCTGGCGCGGCGTTGCCGGCTACTCGTTGGCGGGTCTTTTTGCACTGTGGGCACTTTGGCAAACAGATGTCTTTGAGCGCGCGGCGAGTGCATCGGGGTCGCTGTGGTTCCCCGGCTTTATCGACTACGCGCGCGAGCGCACGATGACAGCTACGCCCGACGCCACCTATCTGTCGCTCGGTAAAAAGGAAACCAAGACGCCCAACCGCATGATGCGGCACGTACTCGACGATACACGCGCGATGGAAGAGCTGTTTATCGAGCGCGACATTCCAACAACGCTGGAGCTCAACCCCGGCAATCACTTTGCCCAAACTGACCTGCGCATGGCGCGCGGAATCCACTGGATACTGACGCATTAAAAATGATGCCCACGCGCATATACGCATGGGCACCATATCTTGTTTTAGCTGAACGCAGCTGCTACTTAACAGCCTCCTCAAGCTCAGAAGTATCGAACTCAAAATCATTGCCGGGCAGAATCGCATTGAGCACGATACCCACCAGCGAGCCCACGGCAAGACCGGAAAGCGAAATCGTCACGCCGCCCAGCTCCAGCACGATGGCGCCGGCGGTGCTGTACGCAATACCGAGCGAAAGCACAAGCACCAGAGCGGCCACCAGCACGTTGCGGTTGTTCTGGAAATCGACCTGGTTCTCGATGAGGTTACGGACGCCCACAGCGCTGATCATGCCGTAGAGCACGAGCGACACGCCGCCGATAACGCATGCCGGCATGGCTGCGATGACCGCAGCGAACTTGGGGCAGAACGAAAGCACGATGGCGCAACACGCGGCAATGCGGATCACGCGCGGGTCGAACACGCGCGTCAGGGCGAGCACGCCGGTGTTCTCGCCATAGGTGGTGTTGGCCGGAGCGCCAAAGAGCGAAGCCAGAATCGTGGCAAGGCCGTCACCGAGCAGCGTGCGATGCAGACCAGGATCGGCGATGTAGTTACGCTCGCAAGTGGAGCCGATAGCCGAGATGTCACCGATATGCTCGATCATGGTCGCAAAGGCCAGCGGCATAATGGTAATGATGGCCGTCGTGGCAAGGCCGCTATCGAACTGCGGGCCAAAGAGCGCAAACACGGTGTTGTCCCACACGATGGGCAGACCGACCCACGGAGCGGCGGCAACGCCCGAAAAATCGACCTCACCCAACGCAGCCGCAACGGTATAGCTCACCACGACGCCCAACAGGATCGGCACGATCTTGACCATGCCGCGGCCCCAAATATTGCAGATGACGATGACGGCCACAGCGACAACGGCAACAAGCCAATTAGTCTGGCAGTTGGCGATAGCAGAGCTTGCCAAGATCAGGCCGATGGAAATGACGATGGGGCCGGTCACCACCGGCGGAAAGAAGCGCATGACACGCTTGGCGCCAAATGCGCGGAACAGCGCTGCCAGCACCGGATAGAGCAGACCGGCGCAGGCAACGCCCAGGCAGGCGTAGGGCAAAAGCTCGGCCTCGCCGTTGGGCGCAATTGCGGCATAACCGGCAATAAAGGCAAACGATGAGCCCAAAAATGCCGGCACCTTACCGCGCGATAGGAAGTGGAACAGCAGCGTGCCCAAGCCGGCAAACAAAAGCGTTGCCGACACCGAGAGACCGGTGAGCACGGGCACCAGCACCGTGGCGCCAAACATGGCAAACAGGTGCTGCAGACCGAGCAGGAACATGCGCGGGCGGCCGAGCGACGATGCGTCGTAGATGGCATCGCTAACGGCGGGCGTCGAGAACTGGGACATTGATGTCCTTTCGAATGGAAGGGCGATCGGGCATATCGGATAACCTGCCCGAACGATACGATCCGAACCATTGTACGCGATACGCAGCGCCTCGAACGCGCCGCCGCCTGCGAACGGCATCGTTATTTCCAGACACGCTCCACAATACGCTTGACCAGCGCAATCTTTGCCCACTGCTCGTCCTCGGTCAGCTTGTTGCCAATCTCGCAGCTGGCAAAGCCACACTGCGGAGACAGATACAAGTTCTCGAGCGGCACGTACTTTACCGCCTCGCGGATGCGCTCGACGATGGCGTCTTCGCTCTCGAGCTCTGCCGCCTTGGTGGTCACCAGGCCCAACACGACCTTCTTGCCGGGAGCAACGTACTTGAGCGGCTCAAAGCCACCGGCACGCGGCGTATCGAACTCAAGATAGAACGCATCGACGTTCTCGTGTGCGAACAGGTACGGCGCGATGGGGTCGTAGCCGCCCTCAAAAGCATAGGTGGAGTGGTAGTTGCCGCGGCACACGTGCGTGTTAATGACAAGGTCATCGGGCTTGCCCTCGATTGCGGCGTTGTTGAGCGCCACGCCCAGCTCGCTCACCTTTTGCAGGTCAACCGGGCTCATACCGGTCTTGGACACAAAGTCGGCATCGCAATAGATGCCCCAGGTGCAGTCATCAAATTGAATGTTGCGGCAGCCTGCGGCATACAGGTCGGCAATAACGGTGCGGTATGCTGCGGCGATGGCATCGGCGAGATCTTCGTCGGTCTTGTAGACGGCGCGCAGGCTCTCCTGCTGGCCATCGCAGCGGTCGAGCGTGACTTCGGAGAACGTCTGAATCGGCGCCGGAATGGTCTGTCGCGCGACCTGACCCTCCCCCTCGAGCGCCTTGACAAATTTGAAGTGCTCGACGAACGGATGATTCTCGCCGCTAATGGGACCGGTTACCACGGCGGTGTCGGCGGTAGTCTCCTCATCGTGGAACATATAGCCTGTACGCGAGGTGCGACGCTCGACGCCGTTCAGCCCCCACATAAAATCGAGGTGCCAGTAGCTGCGGCGAAACTCGCCATCGGTGATGACCTGCAGGCCGGCGGCCTTTTGCTTTGCCACCAAATCGCGGATGGCATCGTCCTCGACGGCCTTAAGTCCCTCGGCATCAAGCGTGCCTGCCGTATAGGCAGCACGAGCGTCCTTTACGGCCTGCGGACGAAGAAAGCTGCCGACGATATCGGCGCGAAACGGTGCGTTCGGTTGAATCGAAGTGCTCATAGATATCTCCCTTTTGCATTGGTTGCTTTACCGGGACAGAGTATGAGCGTTCATATGGCCATCGTAAAATATACGTTTATAACAGTTTGATATAGATGCTTCCTATGTCACTCTGGACTGCCATAAAGGGACTTGAACCGTGGGGAACACAGCAGCCTAGATATGCTGACGAATCGCGTCGATATAGGCCCGACCGTAGCGCGTGAGCGTCGTGTTCTTGCGCGTGATGATGCCAATCTCCATGTACTCGTCCACGTCGAGCGGAATCGAGATAATGCCGGGGCCGTTGAGCTCGTGGCTAATCACGCCCGAACACACCGTGTAGCCGTTGAGGCCCATGACCAGGTTGAACAACGTCGCGCGGTCGCGCACGCGGATATTCTTGCGACGCTCAAACGTCGAGGTCAGCTCCTCGGAATAGTAAAACGAGTTGTAGCTGCCCTGCTCGTAGGACAGGAACGGGTAGTCTTCCAGATCCTCGAGCGTCACGCTGGAGCGGTCCGCCAGCGGATGGTCGGCACAGACGAAGATATGAGGCGTGGCACAGAAGAGCCCTTCGAACACGAGCTCGTTGGCCGCCAGCATGCGCTCGATGACCTCGCGGTTGTGCTCGGACAGATATAGGATGCCCAACTCGCTTTTCATGTGCGCGACGTCCTCGATAATCTCGTGAGTCTGCTCCTCGCGCAGGGTAAAGTCGTAGCGCGCGGCATCGAACTCACGGATCACATCGACAAACGCGTTGACGGCAAAGGAGTAATGCTGGCAGCTCACGCTAAAATGCGGCACCTGCTCGGATGCTCCTTTGTACTTACCCTCGAGCAGATCAGCCTGATCGAGCACCTGGCGCGCATAGCCCAAGAAGGTCTCGCCCTCCTCGGACACAATGACGCCCTTGTTGGTGCGCTCAAAGATATGCACGCCCATCTCGTTTTCGAGATCGCGAATCGACGCGGTAATCGAAGGCTGCGACACATAGAGGCGACGCGAGGCCTCGGTGATGCTGCCACATTCGGCAACCTTTACAACGTACCTGAGCTGCTGAAGCTTCATGGCTTTCTCCCTAGACGTTCGCGATGCCGAAGTCTGCCGCGTTCATCTGACGCATAAATGACGGCATCTCACCCGTCGCGGTGCAGGCGGCAATCTGATGCAGCGCTGCGGCAACCGCATCATCTGCCGCAGCGCCGATATGCCAGCGTGCGGCAGCCGTGACGGCCTCGTTGGCATTGGCGACCGCAACGGAGTTGGGAACGGCATCGATCATGGGCAGGTCGTTATCGGAATCGCCAAATACGGCCACCTCGTCGGGCGTTAGGCCCAAAGCGCGCGCCAGCTCCAGCGCAGCGCAGCCCTTGTCCCAACCAGCCGGAAGGATGTCGAACAGGCGCACACGGTTGTTGGGAAACACAAGCGAGAGCTCCGGCACCTCGGCGGCAACGCGCTCGCGTAGCTCCGCGAGTTCCTCACGCGAACGGGCGCTCCAGATATTCGCCTTGAACACCGGCGCATCATCGACGACAGGGCGGCACGGGGCCTCTTCGCCCTTGAGCCACGCATTGCCGCCCGATTCCATAGCGCGGCGCACACGCTCGGCATCACGTGTCACGCAATAGGCATCGTTATCCCAAAAGCCATCACCCAAGCTGTATACCTTCAGATAGGTATCGTCGGTTTCTTCTTCCAGATAGGCGGCCAAGCGCATAAGCGCATCGTTATCGGTCGCACGCGAGGCGACCACTTCGCCATCGACAAACATGACCTGGCCGTTGCAGAATGCGCCGGTCGAAAAACACTCGGAATGATTTTTAAACATCCAGCCCATCGCAGACGGTTGGCGACCCGAAACCGGACCAAAGTGCAGACCCGCCGCCTGCATGGCATGAATGCCCTCGATGGCATAGTCGCTGGCGCCGTCATGCCCGGCCGGAATCAGCGTATCGTCCATATCGGTCAGCACGAGTTTGATCATAAGGTCCCCCAGTCGTTTTCATCCTAACCATTGTACCGATGCGCTAGTATAGGGAACAACAGATTCGATGCGGGAGTGCCGGCGGTGCAAACCACAAGGCTGAGAGGGCATGGGGCCCAATCCTTTGAACCTGTCAGTTAATGCTGGCGTAGGGAGCATGCCGCCTTTTTAGGGGCGCTGTCTATGCACAGCGCCCTTCTATGCCAAGGAGGCATGTGCAGTGATCGATTCGGAACAGCTTAAGCAAAACGTGGTCAAGGCCGTGGAGGAGATTCGTGCCACCAATCCCATGGCCGGCTCCATCACCAACACGGTAACGATTGACTTTGTCGCCAACGCGCAGCTCGCCGTGGGCGGTTCGGCCGCCATGGTCTATCTGCCCGACGAGGGCGAGGCACTCGTTGCCGGCGGCGGCGCCATCTATCTGAACATGGGCACGCTCTTCCCCATCTACGAGCAGACGATTCCCCGCGCGGCCAAGGCGGCACATGACGCCGGCAAGCCCTGGGTGCTCGATCCGGTGGGCCTGGGCATCGGCAGCCTGCGCACCCAACTGGTAAACGAACTCAAGCAGTACAAGCCCGCCATCGTGCGCGGCAATGCCTCCGAGATTATCGCGCTCGCCGGACTGTGGGGCCTTGAGGGCGAAGCGGCCGATCTGAGCCGCGTGCGTGGCGTCGATACCACCGACACGGTAGACGCCGCCCGTGATGCCGCCGTGGCGCTCGCCCGCTACACCGGCGGCGCCGTAGTGGTCTCGGGCGAAGTCGACCTGATTACCGACGGCACGACCGTTGCCAAGTCCCACGGCGGCAGCCCACTCATGTCCAAGATCACCGGCTGCGGCTGTTCGCAGGGCGGCGTGCTGGCCGTGTACGCCTGCGCCACCGACCCGTTTACGGCGGCCATCTGCGGCACCGCCGTCTACAACGTTGCCGGCACGCGTGCCGCCGCCGTTGCCGATGCCCCGGCAAGCTTTAAGGTCGCCTTTATCGACGAGCTCTACCGCGCAACCGCCCAGGACATTGCCGATAACCAACTCGAGCTCGAGGAGGCATAAGCCATGTCCAAGCCCGCAACCAATGCCGGCATGAACACACTCGTCGCTGTGGCCATCGCCCCGTGCGGCACCGGCGACGAGCTATCTGCCGAAGTCGCCGAGGTCGTACACGTCATTCGCGAGAGCGGCCTTCCCAACCGCACCAGCTCGATGTTCACCGAGATCGAGGGCGACTGGGACGAGGTCATGCAGGTCGTGCGCGACGCGACCTTCGTGTTGGCGAGCAAGGGCATCCGCACCGAAGTCGTGCTCAAAGCCGATATTCGACCCGGATTTACCGACACCATGACCGGCAAACTCGAGCGCATGGAAGCGCAGATCAAAAAGCAGGAGGAAGCACGATGAGCATCCGCGACAACCTTGATATCTCGGCCTACCTGGTACTCGGCCCCGAAAACACCCTCGGACGCCCCGTGAGCGATGTGGTGACCCAGGCGCTCGATGCCGGCTTTACCTGCATCCAGGTGCGCTCCAAGGTGGCAAGTGCCCGCGAGATCATCGCACTGACGGGCGATGCCGCGCAGGCCATCGCTCAGGCCGGCAAAACCGGACAGGTCGCTCTGCTGATCGATGACCGTCTTGACTGCGTACTCGCCGCACGCGAGCAGGGCATCGCTGTCGACGGCGTGCATGTTGGCCAGAGCGACATCCCCGTCGAGGTCTGCCGCAAACTTTTGGGCCCAGATGCCATCGTGGGCCTTTCGGCCCGCTGCGAGGAGATGCTCGAGTACGTCAAGACCGCCGACATGAGCCTGGTCGATTACCTGGGCGTAGGCCCGCTCCACGAGACCGAGACCAAGCGCGACTGCGGACGTGCGGCCGACGGCTCCATCATCACCAAGAGCTTTGAGGACCTGGCTGCCCTCCATGCGGCAAGCCCCGTGCCCATCGTGGTGGGCGGCGGTGTCAAAACGGCCGATCTTCCGCAGCTCAAGACCACCGGCGTCGACGGCTTCTTTGTGGTGAGCGCCGTCTGCAGTGCCGACGACCCCTACGCCGCAGCCAAGGAGCTCGTCGATACCTGGCAGCAGGCATAGGCCCGTGCCAAGCAGCTGCTCCGCAGCCCCATATCTTCAATAGCGGAAAGCGCATCCCAGTTTGGACGTCCATTTTGGGATGCGCTTTCCGCCGTGGCCCCTACCCCGCCAGATACGCTTCCAGCGCCGGCAGCGTCGCCTCCGCATCGCGACGGCCGATCTGATAGATGCGCTCGAGCTCATCGGGCTCGCGGCACAGCGACGGCACCTTCACCGATTCGCTCGGCCGCACCACAAAGATCTCGCCAGCGGCTTCGCGGCGCGCCAGGTCATCGAGCGTGGCATTGTAGACCTCGTGCCGATGCTCAAGCGCCGCAACAAACTCCGGATAGTGACGATACACGCGACGCAGCATGGGCATCACGCTATTGGGTTGCTTTACAAAGCCCGCCGGCTGCGTCAGCACCACCACGTTGCGGTCATAACCCTGCGCAAACAGCCAAGTGCTGGGAATGGAATCGGCAACACCGCCATCCAAGTACTTACGACCCTCGATGGCAACAGGACGCGTCGCCACGGGAATCGCCGACGACGCCCGGATCCACTCAATATCGCGCTCGTCGCCATAGGGCAGGTCATGGTAGACGGCCTGCCCCGTCTTAAGATCGGTACATACGCACGTAAACCGCATGGGGCAGGCGCGATATGCCTCCAGATCGATGGGATCGCGCTCGATAGGCACCTCGTGATAGGCAAACTCGGCATTGAACATATCGCCGGTTCGTAGCCAGCTCGTCACGCTCGCATAGCGCTTGTCGGCACAATAGGCCTTGTTGTAGCGAATGGCGCGGCCAATCTGGCGCGATTTAAAGTTGTAGCCAAACGCCGCGCCCGCCGAGACTCCCACCATATGGTCGCAGGTTAAGCCATGCTCCATCCATACGTCGAGCACGCCCGCCGTATACATACCGCGGTAGCCGCCTCCCTCGAGCGCAAGCCCCACCGTGCGCGTCGTATCTGGCTGTGCCATGCAACCATCTCCGTTTCTGCGTTTTAAACCGGAACAAGTATACCCGTCAACATATACCGACTCAGTCGCATTTATATCGAGCATCGCATCGCCACGCTACCGATTGGCGAATAATAGCCGCCCGCGGCAGGGGCACCCATATACAATCCTCTATTGTTGTTTATACCACTCAATAGTTATCAGCAGCGAACACGGACCGACATATTAAACCAGCGACGCGGCAAGGCGGGGGCCTGGATACACGCAAAGCATTGAGCAGCAACGCGTGTGTACAACGAGCTCGCCCGACGCAATACACCCCGACCTCAGAAAGCCGCTTACAGCATGGATATCGCCAGCAATTACACCGAGACGCTCGAAAAGACCATCCGCGACCTTCTCGAGCGTTAGGACGATCTGATCAGGACTGCCTTTACCGACCAGCTTACTGGGCTTGGCAACCGTGGCGGCTTTGCCCGTTCCCTCGAGGAGCTCTGGGAGCAGGACGCCCCCGTTACCATGGCGTTCATCGATATCGACAATCTCAAGCACTGCAACGACGTCTTTGGGCATGACGAGGGCAACCGCTATATCTTGCAGGTTAGCTTCTACCTCAAGCTGTATATGAAGGTGGACGAGGCGGCATTTCGCCTGGGAGGCGACGAGTTTGCCATCCTGTCTACGATTGCGACCGAGGATGACCTGGCCGAGCGTCTGGAGCACTGCCGAACGGTCCTGCTCGAAAACAACGATTCCAAGATGCCCCACTCGTTTAGCTACGGAGTGGCACACGCCGACCCCGCCCTGGGCGAAGCCCCCAATCGCTTGACGAACGATGCCGACCATCGCATGTACGACTACAAGCTACGTCATGCCGTGCACCTTGATCGACGCAATATCGCACAAGCCCACACCGACGACTTCGAAATAAGCGATCGCATTTTCGACGCTCTTTCGATGCTCAACGAAGGCCGCTATTTCTTTATCGAGAACTTGGACAAACATCGAACCCTTTGGTCACAAGGCGCCTTGCGCGATCTTGGTCTTCCTTCGGAGCATATAGACAACTGTCACGATTATTGGAAAACGCGTGTCCATCCCGATGACCTTGAAGCCTATACCAACGACATCGACCAGATCTATAACGGCTCCAAACACCGTCACGTCATGCAGTATCGTGTGC
>UQMD01000026.1 GCA_900542155.1 uncultured Collinsella sp. | reverse complement strand
GCGCAACGCGTTGCGCTGAGTCCTGAGGCTGTTGCAATGAAAATGAGAATCAAGGTCTTGTATACCGATGGTGCCAGATGTAAATAAACAGTGGAGCGGCTGCAAAAGAGCCGCCTCACTGGGTAAAATCAGGTTGTGCCGCGGAACCCGCTCCTCAGCTAGTCACACTTCGGAAGCGCGGGCAACGCAGGTATTATCGTCTAAAGGGCCGGCTGCAACCGGCCCTTTTCATGACTCCCTTCGCTATCCGTTACTGCTTATATTCCCGCCAGATCGAGTAGAGGTTCCGGGCAATGCCGGTCACATACATCGAGAGGCGCAGGATTTCAAGAAACAAGTTCATAGGCTTCACCCCAATCGGAGATCGGAGCGTTGCCCGCAGGCGGATTCCGCGACAGTCATAATTCTACCTCACGGCCCTCTGCGGAAGATGTCTGGCCTGTTTTGAAGGGGTGTCTGCCTCAAGTTGCTCCCTGTTTGCGAAAGCGCTACTTCTTGCGCTAGGCGAGCGCTCGGCCTTATCCGATGCCGTCTGTCGCCATCACTCAGAATTTCTAAAGTGGCTAAAATGTGGTCATAGAGATGGTTTTATCGAACTCCATGGGGGTAGCGCACGTGGATAACAACACGTTGCTGTTTCACGATAAGGGTGCCGGCGTTTTCAAGGGAATAAGCATCTATCCCAATCGTATCGAGGCGGTCGTGAAGAACAACTTCTTCGGCACCCATACCAAGATCGTCTACCTCAAGGACATTACGGGTGTCAACAGGGTCAAGGGTAAGCGCGTGCTCCTCCGTAATAGGTTGCTGACCGCCTGTTCCTACAGGCTGAGCAGTCATTCCCAGGCTCAGGAATTCGTGAACGTGCTGAACTCGGTGATGTAGCCGATAGCGACGTTCGGGCTAAATTTGCGGCTGTGCATTGGGCGACGCGCTGGCTAGTTGCTCGACCTGCGAGCGTGCTGGACACGCTGCTCACTCATCTGCAAAAGCCAGGGGCACAGAACGGTGTCCTGCGCCCCCGATTGAGCCGATGTGTCTAAAAAGCGGGCTTGCCTATTCGCTGTCGTCCCCAGCGTTTTCGCGGTCATTGGCAAGCATTGCTGCGCCGGCGACCGTCGTCGCCACGGCGGCAGCGGCGAGCCCGGCGGCGATACCAGAGCCGTCGCCCGTGTCGGCGAGTTTTCCGGCCGAGCTTTTGCCCTTGCCGTTCTTGTCGGCGCCGCCTGCGTTGGAACCCGTGCCGCTGCCGGTGCCGCCTGCACTGCCCGAGGCCGCTACGGTAAAGCTTGCGGCTCCATCGCTGGCGAGCGTGTAGTTCTGTGCCGCGTCGCCCAAAAGGCCTTTCGCGCGCACCCAGTACGTCCCTGCGGCAAATGTTTCGCCCTCGGCCATTGCCGTGCCCGGAGCGCCGTTCGCGTCGTGCACAAACTCGAGCTGGGCCGTGCAGGCATCGGTTTCGAGCTTGCCCTCGAGTGATGCCGCAATCTTGGCGCGCACGTCTTCGCCGGCCTTAAGGCCTTCGAGCCCCTCAAAATGGGGCGTCAACGCGCGCGGATCGATATCGATGGGCACATGACCCCGCAGCTCCGTAACGGTCTCGTTGCCCAAGGCGTCGACATCCACATATTCGATGGTAAACGCATGGCCCGAAGCCGCCACGTTGAGTACGTTGCTGCTGTCGACAAGGCGGAAATGGCCCTCGCCAACGGTCTTGCCATCCTGGAGCGAGGCATCGCTCAGCGAGTCGCCGTACGTCATGCGCATGCGGGTCGGGAGGTAGTACGAAGCTGTCTGCTTGTGCTGTGTATCGTAATCGTAATTGCGCTGGTAGATGCTCCGGGCCAGCGCCGCATCAACAAAGTCGGATGCGATGATGCCAATGTGCTTGAGGTAATCTGACTTTGTTTCCTCGTTGTCGCTGGGGTTGATGTACGGGCTCTTGTACAGATGCTCGTTGACTACTCGCGCTGCGGTAAATGGGTTGCTTCCTTGCTTGTGATTCGTGCAGCTGGTGTAGTTGATAGACCAGCAGCGCTCCAGGACTTGCTCCTTGGCCCCGTTATCGTCCTCGACATCTACCTCGTTGCGGGTGAGCTTAGCCGTCTCCTGCAGGGCCATATCGACCCAGCTGATCTTGTCGGTTCCGGTGCATTCGTAATGGTCCTGGGCATATACCTTGGTGCAATAGGCTTTTTTGTCGCCTGTTTCCCCTGCGGCTTCAAAGCCTTGCGCGTTTTGGACGAGACACATAGAGGAGCTGCTGGGGTGTGCTGCGATTTTGTTGTCCCATTCGGTTAGGTCGAGGCCCCACGTGTGGCCGCTTACGCTGTCGCCGGCGAGTCCAAATCGGCGCAGCAGGACGATCTTTCCGCGCACCTCGTTCAGTGTGGGAACGCGGCTCGACGTATAGAACAGTTTGGGGTTGTCGTCTAAAACCTTGGCGAAAGCCGTCGTAAGGCTCTCGTCAGTAGCCTCGTTGTTGCCTCGGGATACAAGCATGATGAGCGCTTCTGACGGATTTTCGTTCAAAAACTTTTTGAAGTAGCCAACGACATCGGAGAGATGCATGAAGTGCCCGTCTTTTTTGAGCAGGTAGCAACTTCCATGGTCGATGCCGGGGTCGTTGCCTTTTCCGAGTCGGATATCAAAATAGCGAATGCCTTCGAGCAACTGCGTGGGGATGTAGTCCTGCTGGCACTTTGCTTGCGAGGATTGGGGTTCGGTGTCGTTGTCCACGCTGCAAGTTCCCGAATCGTGCGTGCCCGGGATGCTCAGCTCGTCGAGGTACTTGTTGCCTTCGACGTGGCTCATCCAACATGGTCCGTCGACGTAGCTGCTATACGTGGTCCAGTCGATGCTGCTAACTGTGGCATTGGTCTTGTCCATGCTGTAGCCGACAAGCTCGAGCTCCCACGGAATGGAATATTTCTTTTGGCAAATCTTGTTGTTGTCTTGGTCTTTGCCTTTCGATTCTATGGCCAGGTAGTTAATACCGTTTTTCGTGTATATGCGGTCTCGAATAATATAAGTTCCGTCGAACTGGTGGTCGAACGTATAGGCGCGGCTGTCCTTATGGTCGTACTCGCCACTCCATACGTGGATGACCTTTCCATCTTTGTCCGAGTCGCCATCGACCGACCAAATGCTGTAGCCCGTCTTCTTGTGCTCTTCGAAATTGAGCAGGGTGCGGATGGCATACCAGTTTGTGCCGTCCGCATCGGTCCCTACGTGCTCAAGGATGAGCTTGCTGGACGTGCCGTCATTAAACAGGTGGCAGACGTTGCCGATGACGTTGCCGTCTTCGTTGACGCTCGCGGTGCGAAAATAGCCCGCGGGACGAAGGCGAATGACGAACTTGTCGAGGGTGGCCGCTGGCTCGGCCGTGCCGTCCGCAAAGGCTGTCCGCGGGCTAATGCCCAGCGTGACGGTTTCGGGCAGGCTTGTCAGCGGCGACAACGCTGCAAGTCCAAGGCCCAGCGTAAACGCTCGGCGACTGATGGCATGATGTTCGGTCATGACTCCTCCATTCGCAGAGTGCGGTTATGCGATAGTTTTGGTCACTATACTGCCCAGATGTTTAAAGATGCTGGTTTAATTGTCTGCGCGGCGCAATAAATCGGTGGGCGGACGCGTTGGGGCGCTTGTCTATTTGTGCTGCTACCGCGTTGGGGGTGGTTTTGCCGCCCGGCACCCTCGCGTTCGCCGGCTATCGGCATAAGAAAGGGAGGGCCGGCGAGCCGATCCTCCCTTGGTGCAAAGCGCTGGGGTATCGTCGCTTGTTTGCACTGTGCCCGTGTTTCCCGCTGCGCTCGCCAGTCGTTTAGCGCTTGATCTCGATATCGTCGAGCTTGACGTCCATGGCCTCGGTCTTGGCTTTGGCGATATCATCGGCAAATTCCAGGGACTTCATCATGGTCTCGACGGCGTCCTTGTGCTCCTCGACGTTGTCGATGCGCACATACACGCTGCCACCGTCAACGTCGGTGAAGTACTCGGTCGTCACGCCACCCGTGTGCGTGTAGGAAGCGTTGCGCCAGGTCTTGCCGTTGTACTTAACGGGATCATTCTCGGTCCACTCAAAGTCGGTCTTCCACTTGGCCTCGTAGTCAAACAGCTCGTCGGCGTTCTTGTCAGGGTCGAAGACGGGGATGAAGCGGTCGCTGGCGTGCTCGCTCTCGGTGAACTTAAACTGGGCCCTGTCGGCCGTGTCGCCGGCAACGTCGGTGATCTCGACGCCCTCGGGAACCTCGACTTTAAACCAAATAAAGTCGGTCCTCATATCCACGGCTGGCTTTTCTGCTCCGCCGCCACCGCCACTGCCGGTAGCGCCGCCGCTGCCACCGCAGCCCACCAGGGCAACTGTGGCAAAGAGACTGATGCAGAGGGTGAGAATCGCTAAGGCCTTCTTTTTCATGGTCGTGTCCTCCTCGATCTGTAACCGCCCATGGATTACCTGCCTTTACTGTACGCGCGAGCGGCTCGTTCGGGCGGGCCATGTGTCCCATTCTGGGGGCTGGATTTGCGCCGATAAGTGGCAATATGTTCGGGCGCAAAAGAGGGGAGGGCCGGTGCCGTCGGCCCTCCCCGGGTTGGGCGCCCGTTCATTTAATGGGACGTTCGTGCGGGCGTGCGCGTAGGCACGTGCGGGTGCCCCGTTACTTGATCTCGATGCTCGAAATCTCGACTTCGCGTGCCTCGGAAACTGCCTCTTCCATGTCATCGGGGAACTCGATGGAGTTGAGGAGCGCCTCGGCTTCTTTCTTGTGCTGGTCGAAGTTCGAGATGAGGACGTAGACGCTTCCCGGCTCAACGTCGGTAAAAAGCATGGTTGAGATGCCGCTGTTGTCCTCGTATGTTCCGACGAGCCACGTCCTGCCGTTATACTCGACGGACCCGCCATCCTTCCACTGGAACGTATCCCCCTTCTTTTCCGTCTGGTCGGTGTGGGATTCCTCGGCCGTCAGCGCTTTTTTCCAAACAGGGATAAAGCGATCTGCCGAGGCGTACTCGTCTTCGGGGAAGGTGAGCTGGACCCTGTCGGCGTTCTTGCCGGCGGAGTCGCTTACGCCGACGCCCTCGGGCATCTCGACCTTAAACCAGATGAAGTCGGTCTTCTTGGCGACGGGGGCCTTTTCCTTGCTCTCGCTCTTGGAGGCGCTGCCGCCGCCCGATGCGCTCCCGCCGCAGCCGACAAGGGCAAACGCGGCAAAGAGGGCGATGCAAAGGGAAAGGATTGATAGGGTCTTTTTCTTCATGGTGGCGTCCTCCTTGTCTGCTGATGACATCACGGCGCCGCATGCTGTTGGGGTACTGATTGCGCTGGCGGCGGATGTCTCTGTGTACTGTGCGGCGATACCTCCGTTCGTTGTTTGCGGCCGTCGCTCGGCCGTGCCCCAACGGGTTCCTTACTTATAGATATGCCCCAGCTTGTGCTGCCCGGGAGTCTCGAAAGGTGGGCCATGTGTCCCATGTTTGGGGCACTGGGCGCATGGGACGGCACGGCTCAGCATCGACTTTTCCATGTTGCGCAACAGCGCCTTGGGTGGGGGCGTATAGACTTGGCTGTGACAAAAGCTAAACCACGAAAGGTCGAACGATGTTCTGTCAAAAATACGGACAGCAAGTTCCCGATGGATCGACGTTTTGTACGCACTGTGGGGCTTCGCTGGCTGGCGGTTCCATACCGACGCCTACGGGCGCTGGTCCTTCCTCTGCCCCGGGCCTAACCCAGTCGATGCCGCCGGTCGCGCCTGCGCCTCAAAAGCCCAAGAGCAAGGCGCCGGTCATTATCGCTGTGGCATGTGCTGCTGTGGTCCTCATCGGTGGCGGCACGGTGTTTGCGCTTACGGTGCTCAACGGGTCAAAGAGTTCCGGCACTCAGATTTCGGTGGTCGATACCGGGTCTTCGGACGAGAAAGATTCTTCTGCCAAGAAGAAGAGCGACAAGTCCAAGTCCAAGGAATCCTCGTCGTCCGATGACGAGGCCGTTCCCGAGGACGAGTCGGCATACTACGGTTCGGGCGATTCGGACGATTACCTAACCGACGTGCATACGTACACGAACGACATGCATCCTTATAGCATGTCGATTCCCAATCGTTTTGAGATGGAAGATACTCCCAGCGGCAGTGGCACAAGGTACGAGGATCCGGAGACGGGTTTTGTGATCGGCCTGTCTGGCTACGTCAACGTTAACGACGAAACTGCACACGAGATGTTTGTCGATGAGGACACCTCGGGTAAGGCCGACCTCTATACCGCGGAGGGCGACAACTGGTACGTGGTTTCGTGGCGCGAGGGCGATACGATCATTTACGAAAAGACGATCGTCACGGATTCGACAATTGCCACGGCGCATTTGGAGTACTCGACCGCGAACCGCGACATGGGGTCGAAGATTATCGACACGCTGTTGCCGACGTTTCAGGTGGACTAGGCATCCGTGCCTATAGCCGGCAATCGGAAACGCCGATAGCCAGAGCTCCTGACAGTCTTTGTCTTATGGGCTAGACTGGCTTGGACAAGATCGATGAATGGGACAACCGCTTCCTGGCGTCGTTGTCCCATTTTTTATTATGCGTGCGGCCCATGGTGGCCGGCGCGGTGGGCAGAGGTGTTTCGATGAGCCAAGAGATGATGGACAAAACCTGCCGAGGGTTTGCCGAGGCGTTGGCTGCACGCGAGCCCGTTCCCGGCGGCGGTAGCGCCAGTGCGTTTGTGGGAGCACTGGGCGCCTCGCTGTGCGGGATGGTTGCTCGCTATGGCGCGACGAACCCCGCGCTTGCCGATCGCGCGGACGATCTGACGCGCGCATTCGCCCAGGCAGACGAGTTGGCACAGGAACTTGTGGGTCTGGTCGCCGAGGACGTTCGTGCGTACGGCCAGGTGTCTGCGGCATACGGTATTTCGCGCGAGGATCCGGCTCGACCGGCCGCGATTCAGGATGCGCTGCACGTGGCGGCCATGCCGCCGTACCGCATTATGGATGCGTGCGGTCGTGCGCTGGCGCTTCTCGAGGACATGGCGGACAAGGGCTCCCGACAGCTGCTGTCCGACGTGGCATGCGGCGCCGTATTCTGCCGCGCCGCCATGCAGGGCGCAAGCCTGACACTCTTCGCCAACACCACGTCTATGAAGGATCGTGCCCGCGCCGAGGAGCTCGAGGCGGCGTGCGATGAGCTGCTGGATACGTGGCTTCCGCGCGCCGATGCTCTGGCGCGCCGTGCCGCAGATGCCGCCAGGAAGAGGGGATAGCCATGGCCGAGCTGCTTAAAGGGGCCCCCGTTGCCCGTGCTTTGACCGAGGAGCTCGTCGCTCGCTGCGCCGCCCTGCGCGAGCGCGGCGTTGTGCCGACGCTGGCCATCGTTCGCGTGGGCGAGCGCGAGGACGACCTGTCCTACGAGCGTGGTGCACTCAAGCGCTGCGAGAAGGTTGGTATTGAGGCCCGCCGTGTTTTGCTTCCTGCCGATGTTTCGCAGGACGAGTTGCTGGCGGCTATTAAGGACATCAATGCCGATCCCGCTGTTCACGGATGCCTGATGTTTCGCCCGTTGCCTGCTGGGCTTGACGAGGATGCAGTTGCCGCGGCACTCGATCCTGCCAAGGATGTTGACTCCATGACGCCGGCCTCGCTGCTTACCACGCTTTCGGGGCGAGGCGAGGGCTTTGCTCCTTGCACGGCCGAGGCCGTGCTGGCGTTGCTGGACCATTACGGCGTTGAGCTGGATGGGGCCAAGGTCGCGGTCGTTGGTCGGTCGCTGGTGATTGGCCGTCCCGTTGCCGCCATGCTTACGGCTCGCAATGCCACGGTGACGACGTGCCATACGCATACGCGCGACTTGGCTGCCGAGTGCCGTTCTGCCGACATTGTTGTTGCCGCGGTTGGGCGTGCGCGTACGATTGGCGCGGATGCGGTTCGCGAGGGCCAGACGATCATCGACGTGGGTATTAACTGGGACGAGGCCGCCGGCAAGCTGGTCGGCGACGTCGATTTTGATGCTGCGGAGCCGATTGTTGGCGCCATCACGCCCGTGCCGGGCGGCGTGGGCGCAGTGACGACGGCGATTCTCGCCAAACACGTGATCGAGGCGGCGGAGCGCGCATTGAACTAGGCATTTTTGGCTGATTAGGGGGTTAGATATATACTCCCGTGACACGCCGTGTGCAAAAAATGCCAAATATGAGTACTGTTGCCAAGCTAGTCACATATAATTTAGGTCATTTTGGCTCTCTAACGATATTTAGTATCGATAGGGAGCCTATTTTATTGGGCCTTTGAGGAATTACATAGTCTAACTTTTGTACAAATGCAGACTTTCGACGCCCACGCCCGGCAAAATAGCTGCTACTAAATTGGTGTCAGTACTCATATTTGGCATTTTTTGCACACAGGGGTTGCTGTGGCCGTGGTTTCGCCCTTTTTGCGCCGAAGCGATACACTGTTGCCGTTTGATTTCTTCGCTCAAGGAGGATGCGCATGCCGTGTACAACGATTTTGGTTGGTAAGAACGCGAGCTACGACGGGTCGACGCTGGTTGCCCGTAACGAGGACTCGTCCAACGGGGTGTTTGAGCCCAAGCGCATGCGCGTGGTGCACCCCGACGAGCAGCCGCGCGTCTACACGAGCGTCCTGAGCCACCTGACCATCGAGCTGCCCGATAACCCCATGCGCTACACAAGCGTTCCAGACGTTATCCCGGGTCACGGCATTTGGGCTGAGGCCGGCTTCAACGAGCTTAACGTTGGCATGTCCGCAACCGAGACACTCACCACCAACGAGCGCGTCCGCGGCGCCGATCCGCTCGTAGACTATGTGCCCGCCAAGGGCAACGAGGGCGAGGACGGCTATGTTCCGGCGCAGCCCGGTGGTCTGGGCGAGGAGGACATGGTGACCCTGGTGCTGCCGTACGCCAAGTCCGCCCGTGACGGCGTGCGCATCTTGGGCGACCTGCTCGAGCGCTACGGCACCTACGAGAACAACGGCATCGCCTTGAGTGACGTGGACGAGATCTGGTGGCTCGAGACCATCGGCGGCCACCACTGGATCGCCAAGCGCGTGCCCGATGACGCCTATGTGACCATGCCCAACCAACTGGGTATCGACAGCTTTGACCTGGACGATGCCGAGGGCGCACAGGCCGATCACATGTGTTCCGCCGACCTGCGCTCCTGGATGGCCGAGTGGCACCTGGACCTGACGCTGGGCGTCGAGGGCGACGGTCCCGCCGCGGTCTTTAACCCGCGCGAGGCCTTTGGCTCGCACAGCGACAGCGACCACGTCTACAACACGCCGCGCGCCTGGTACATGCAGCGCTGCCTCAACCCCAGCGATGTGTGGGACGGTCCCGACGCCGACTACACGCCCGAGAGCGACAACATCCCCTGGAGCCGCGTGCCTGAGCGCAAGGTGACCATCGAGGACATCAAGTACGTGCTTTCGAGCCACTACCAGGGCACGGAGTACGACTGCTACGGCGGCAAGGGTACGCCCGCCACGCGCGGCGCCTATCGTCCCATCGGCATCAACCGCAACAGCCAGCTCGCCGTGCTGCAGCTGCGTCCCTATGCGCAGCCGGCATATCGCGCCGTACAGTGGATGGCGTTTGGCTCCAACTCGTTTAACGCGCTCGTACCGCTGTACGCCAATGTCGAGACCATGCCCGAGTACTATGCCGGCACGCAGGCTCGCGTGACGTCCGAGAATTTCTATTGGGCCAACCGCCTGATCGGTGCCTTGGCCGATGTTCGCTTCCATGAGTGCGGTCGCGCGGTCGAGGATTATCAGGAGAAGGTCGGCGGCATGGGCCACAAGCAGATTCACGACGTCGATGCCGCCGTGGCCGCGCTGCCCGAAGCCGAGGCGCCCGCCGAGCTCGCCCGCGCCAACGAGGAGTTTGCCGAGCGCGTGCGGGTGGAGACCGATGCTCTGTTGGGCAAGGTGCTCTACACCACGAGCTGTGCCATGAAGAACTCCTTCGCGATGAACGACAACGTAAGGTAAAGGCAACCTTGCAGCGAACGAGCGGGGCAAACGCCGTCAAAGGCTTTGGCCCGCTCGATTTCTATCTTGGCGGTAAAACGATTTTGTGTCGTTCACTCAATCTTGGGTACAAGAAGTCCAATGCAGTTGTTCATGATTGGAGCCAACCATGGTTATGAAACTCGATCAGCTTGTTAACGGTGCCATCAACGTGGGCTTCGGCGCCGCCGCCGTTGCCGTCGAGGGCGGCAAGAAGGTTCTCGACGACCTCGGTACCAAGGGTGAGCAGGTCCGCAAGGATGCCGGCACCCCCGATATCGCTCGCAGCGTGTCCGACATGTTCGAGCAGGCGGGTGGCACCATCTCCGACCTGACCGAGCGCCTGGGCATGCAGGGCGAAACTGCGGCGCAGCGTGTGCTCGACGAGCTCATCCTGGCTCGCGTCCGCGTTATGACCGCCCCCGAGCGCACGGCCTTCCTGGCCCATGTGCGCGACATCGTCGATTCGGTCGAGGACAACGTGACTTCGGTGCCCGTCGAGTCCGTTGAGCCCGACGATGCAGAGGACACCGAAGAGGCCGAGTAGCAGCGCAGATGGCAGATTCCACCACCGATTACAACAATCTAGATCCCTTGGGTGACGAGGCGGCGGTTGTCGACGAGGTCGATGCCGCCGTCTCGGGCGCTCGCAAGAAGCCGCGCGCTGTCGATATGGTCCCCGAGGAGCCCGACGCGATGGCACCGGACGAGGAATACCAGCTCACGCCGGCGGGCCGCCGCGAACGCATCGGTCAGATCGTTCGCCTGGTCAAAAAGTACCGCGTATGGGATAACCTCACGCCGGTGCGTCTGCGTCGTCTGCTCGAAGAGCTCGGCCCCATGTTCGTCAAGATGGGGCAGATCCTGGCTAACCGCTCCGAGATTTTGCCGCAGCGGTTTTGCGATGAGCTGCGCCGCCTGCGCTCCGATGTAGAGCCGGTGCCGTATGAGGTGGTGCTCCGCTGTCTGGAAGAGGAGTACGGCCAGCGCCTGGGGCAGATGTTCGACGCGATCGACCCCAACCCGCTCGGAAGCGCGTCGCTCGCGCAGGTACACCGTGCCCGCCTGGTGACCGGCGAGGACGTGGCCGTTAAGGTGCAACGCCCCGGCGCGCAGCAGGTCATGGCGCAGGACATCGACATCATTCGCTCGGTGGTGCGCATCGTTTCCAAGTTTGTCAACACCGATCAGTTTGTGGACTTGCATGGCGTGGTCGAGGAGCTGTGGACCTCGTTTCGCGAGGAGACCAACTTTTTGGCCGAGGCCAAAAACCTCAACGATTTCTATGAGTTCCATAAGAGCGTGCGCGGCGTGTCGTGCCCCAAATCTTACCTGGACCTTTGCACCGAGCATGTCGTGGTCATGGATTACGTCGACGGCATCTCGATTGCCGATCCCGAGCGCTTGGTGGCCGAGGGCTATGACCTGGAAAAAATCGGCTCGGCGATTGTCGAGGACTATTCGACGCAGGTGCTCGATGATGGCTTTTTCCATGCCGACCCGCATGCGGGAAACATCATTCTCAAGGACGGCGTCGTCTACTTTATTGACCTGGGCATGGTCGGGCGCATGTCGAGCCACGACCGCGGTATCGTTAAGGACATGATTTTCGCCGTGGCCGAGGGCGACGTGCCCAAGCTCAAGGATTCGCTTATGCGCTTTGCCGTGACGCGCGGCGATTCTGCCGAGCTCGACCATTCGGCCTTTTTGTCCGACCTGGACTTTATCGTTGCCGACTTTGCGGGCCTCGACCTTAAGGATCTTGATATCGGCGAGTTTTTGACCTCGCTGCTTAATCTGGCGCGCAAAAACGACGTTGAGCTGCCGAGCGTGGTGACGATGTTCGCCCGCGGCATGGTGACGCTCGAGGGCCTGCTGACCGAGTACATGCCTAACGTCAACATGATCCAGATCATCCAGACGCACATCAAAAACGAAAAGAGCACCTACGCACGCGTCCGCGAAATGGGGCGCGATCTTGCCGCGAGCAGCTATCGCGCGGCAAAAGGCTCGCTCGAGGCGGCCGAGTACCTGGGCCTGGCTTCGCGCATGCTCACGCGCGGTCAGCTTAAGGTGAATACGCAGATCATGAGCAGCGATAAGGCGCTGCGACAGCTGGGTGGAATTATCGACCGCATGTCGATGGCAATTGTGATCGCCGGCCTGTTTATCGGTTCGTCGGTGGTGTACTACGCGCGCATCGAGCCGGTTGTGTTTGGTATCCCGGTCATTGGCTTTATGGGCTACGTGAGTGCGCTGGTGCTGGCGCTGATGCTGGGCCGCGAGATTTGGCGCAACAGCCATGGCGGCAAGCGGTAACGATTTCCCGGGGTCGGGGGAAACGGGTTATTTTGCCTCGCGTCGCGCCGGCGTGGGCTGGTCCGAACAAAACTATGCCGGTTTACGGGGCTAGACTGCCGAACTTCGACCATGTCGGAATCCGTGCTTTTAAAACCGCAGGTAGATGAGTCGTTGGTTTTCGAAAATGGCAGGTATGGTTGCGAAGAGCTGAATCAGCCCCGTAATCCGGCATAGTTTTGAAACGGGCTGTTCTTACAAGGTCCGACGACAGTCCTTCCTATCGCAAACCATAGCTTTTACCTTGGGCTTCGCCTGTGTGCGGGCCCCTTTTGCGTGCTACCATATCGACAGTAATAATCGATGGCCTAGATGGTGGTGCGGAGACGCACGAATGCGCGGTTTTCCTGTGCGTTTGGGAGAATCGGGGTGCAAGTCCCCGGCTGTACCAGTAACCGTAATTCCTCTTGGCCCGGGATGGTCGCGTTGCAGATCGGACGGCGCGCCCGGGTCGGTAAGGTTAAGTCGGATCGCCTCCCATCTTGTACGCGGCCGCGGCGCAAGCCGCCGGTACGCGTTGGGCTCTGGAGGGAAGGGGGACCCCGATGGGGGTACTCGAGCGCAATGTGCGCGATGACGTGGGGCAGCCGCTGGGCAATGCTCCAAGTGCAGACAGTAGGAGACAAATGGATATGTTTGAGGACGAGTGCCAGCGCGCCTCGTGGCGTCCGTATGGAGCGATTGCCCGTGGCGTAGCCAAGCGCGGTCTGGTGGCGTTCCTGGCTTTTGCCATGGCTTTTGGCACCACGCCGGCGCAACTTTGGGCCGAGGGCGCCGAGGGCATTGCCGAGGCCGTGGCGCAGGCTGCGACGGGCGGCGAGGGCGCGGCGGCCGACGATGGCACCGCTGCCGACACCGGCGCGAACAGTGCGGCGGCGAGCGCTGCTGCCGATGACGCCGGCGCAGATCAGGGCGCAACTGCGAGTGCCGCGAATGGTGCCGACACCGCCGCAGGCAACGCGACTGAGTCCGAGAACTCTGCTGCGACGCCTGCTGCTTCGGAGCAGAAGAACGCCGTTGCCGCCGCGTCTGCCACAACGCTTTCGAGCGAGGCCAAGGTCTTCATCCAGGATACCAAGGATAAGGACAGCTCCTATTCCACGAAGTCGGGCGCGCTCAAGGCCGGTGAGACGCTTTGGGCAAATATGTACGATGAGGTCGAGGACGACTGGTACGGCACTTCGACTGAGTCCGTTGCCAATCCCGGCACCTGGACTTACACCTGGCTCGCCGGCACGACCAGGGCCAGCAGCAATGTCGCCGACTACACCGAGGTCGTAGGCCACGAGCAGTCGCTCACCGTCACCGCCGCGATGGAAGGCAAATACTTCATCTGCAGGGTAACGGTTGATGGCAAGGACTACTATGGTCCGTCCGTTTCTTCCGGCTCGGGTATCAATGCCAACAACATCCCCGGTCCCGTGCTGGGTGCCGGGCAGATGGAGCTTAACAACGTCAAGCTGAGTAGCGACACGCCGAGCATAGGCGACACCCTGACGGCGACTCCGTACATAAGCTATTATCAGCAAGCCCCCGCCGACGCCAAGGTTACCTACACGTGGTCCGCATCCACCTCGCAGTACTCGGGCTTTACCAAGATCGAGGGCAAGACGGGTGCTTCGCTCGTGGTGGGCGACGACCTTGAGGGCAAGTACATCAGGGTCGAGGCCAACGCTGGCGTCAACACGGTGAACAAGACCACTTCCAGCAAGGTCAAACAGGCCGGTGCGGTCGAGATTTCGGCCGTGTCCATCATCAATACCAAGGACGATACGAGCGTCTTTGCGGTGGGGGATACCGCTAAGGCCCGCGCTAAGGAGAAGGGCGGCGCGTACGGCGCGTTCGTCGACGCGAGCAAGCTCAACTATCAGTGGCAGAGCTCTGACACCAAGAGTGGCACGTATACCGACATTGCGGGTGCCACGGGTGAGACCCTCGAGCTTACCGACGCTTTAGGTGGCAAGTACCTCAAGTGCAAGGTGTCCTCGAAGATCGGCTCTTCGAGCATGGCCAACAACACGGGCGCTCTCGTTGCGGCTACCGGTTCAATTAATGTTACGAGCGTGACTATGAGCCCGACTTCGGGCAAAGTCGAGGTTGGTTCTACGATTACGGCGACCGCCAAGGCGGGTTCCACCGACGTTACCGCCGATTCGCATGTCACGTGGCAGTGGTATAAGGGCACCTCGAACACCGCAAGCAAGTGCGACACGCCTATCAAGGGTGAGACCGGTAACACCCTGACGGTGACCGCCGCCCTTAAGGGCTACTACGTCGTGGCCAAGGCCAACGGCGGCTATGGCGAGCAGAAGCCGTACTATGCGGTGGGTCCCGTTTCCGTCGCTGGCCAAGTTGAGCTTTACGACGTGCAGTTCGAGGGTTCTCCCGCTACCAATGGCGTGCGCGTAGGCGATACGCTCAAGACTAAGGTGCGCAAAAAGGACGGCTCCAACTATCACTATATCGACCGCACCGATAACGTGACCTACCAGTGGCAGTATGCAAACAGCAGCTCGAGCTACGACTCCGCCTATACCGATATCCCCGGTGCTACCGAGACCGCCTATACCGTTGACGCCGCCTATGCCGGCAAGTACCTGCGCGTGAAGGTGACGAGCGAAAATACTGTCTCCAGCACGCAGAAGAAGAGCTCCTACGGCGGCACGCAGTCCGTTGCCCCGCTCGGCCCCGTGACGCTTAAGGGCCAGTACAAGCTGGCGGGCATTGAGCTTGCCGATAAGAACGTTACGCTCAGCGTGGGCTCAAAGATCACACCGAGCGTGCAGGTTCCGGGTAGCTGGTCGGGCTCGACCAAGGACGTGCCCGACGATGCCGAGCTCACCATGGCGTGGTATGCCAAGGGCGAGGGCGATGCCGAATGGACCGAGCTCTCCGACGGCATCGATACGACCGATGGCAGCCTGACCATTTCGGACGCGCTTGTTGGCAAGCGCATCAAAGTTACGGCGAGCGCTCTCGACAACACGGTTGAATGGGTTTCGTCCGATAGCGTTACCGCGGCGGGGGAGTATAACCTGTTGCGCGTGACCACTACGCCGCAGATCAATAGCGAATCGACCCATCTCGTCTCGGGCGATAGCGTTAAGGCGACGGCGCAGGCCAAGCGCGCCGACGGTTCGGCCACCAATGGCATCGATGTCACCGACCAGGCGACTGTTGCCTGGTATGCGGCAGACGATGCGAAGGCTCCGGCGGCTGACTGGACGCTGCTGCCCGATATGTCGGGCGCCGAGGCGACGGTTTCGGCTTCAGCCACGGGCAAGTATCTGAAGGCTGTCGCCACGAGCGGAGGCTCGACGGTCGAGCTCGTCTCCACCAACAAGGTTATCGCCGCGGGCTCGCTTGAGGCTGCAGTCCAAAAGCTCAACGATGCCAATAAGCAGATCGCTGTTGATTACAGCGCCAAGGGCGGCAACGTCAACGATGTCCTGAAGGCGCAGCTTGCCGATTTGGGCTTCACCGATATCGACGTCAAGATCTCTGAGGGCGGCGTTGCCTTTAAGGCTGAGGATGACAAGGCCACGGTCGGTATCTCCGACGCCCAAGATAAGACCAACGGCGATGTGACGTTCTTCTTCATTGACCCCAACGATTACGCTGGTTACAACATCGACGGCCTGCGTAGTGCCGATGTGGTGTTTGAGCTGTCGCGTGACGGCGAGAAGACCGAGTATTACCAGCCCAACAAGACGGTTCAGGTGGCTTGGGACGAGGCTCGTGTGCAGCAGATGCTCGACGATGCCGCCGAGCAGGTTGCCATCGGTTACGCTGCGGGCGATTCGGCCGAGTCCGTTACGTCCAACCTCACGCTTCCGTACCGCGCAGGCTCCAAGAGCAAGTTCGATGTTAGCTGGAAGAGCTCCGACGGCGATGTTGTTTGGCCGTCCGGTTATGGCTGGGACGACTACGCCGGCAAGGTGACGCGCGTTTCGAGCGATCGCACCGTAACGCTGACCGCGACGGTTTCGTTTGTGAGCGGTGGCCCGTCTGACGTTAAGGGCTCGCACGACTTCACCGTGACGGTCAAGGGTGATCCCGAGAAGGTCGCCGCCGACAAGAAGGCGCTGCAGGAGAAGGTCGATGCGGCCTTTACCTACGGCAACATCAAGTACTCCGGCACCGACGCGCCCGCCAACAAGGACGGCTTGACCGCCGACCTGCAGATGCCGCGCACGAGCACGCTCAAAATCGACGGCAAGTATTACGAGGTCAAGTACTCCGCCAGCACCGATGACATCACGTTCAACGGTTACAAGGGCACGGTCTATCAGCCGCTGCCTGGCACCGAGGCAGCGAAGACCAAGATCACCCTCACGGTGACCGATAAGTCCAACGCCGAGGTCACGGCAAGCAAGACCCTCGACTTTGCGATTGCCCCGCAGAATAAGGACGAGCTCGATGCCGAGCTGTTCCACTTGAGCCTTGCAAAGTCAACATTCTCTCAGGGTATTCTTGACGGCCAGGATGCCTCCAATGTAACGGGAAGCCTGCATGCACCGCTTAAGGTGTATGGTCAAGGACTCGGCGTTAACTGGTGCTATTCCGACGAAGAGGCTGCGGGCCATTACGGTTTCGTGTTTAGTGAGCTTCCCGGTGGCACGGAGAACACCTATCGTTTGCTCAAGTCGAGCAAACCGAGTGTTATCGCGCATGAGAACCTTATCCTCACTCAGCCCGAATACAACACGAAAGTCACGATTAGCGGCCGTCTGAAGAGTGAGCGTTTTGCCCGTTATGCCGAGCGCTATCCCGACAATTCGGACTACGCGGTACTTGCCGGCTTGGATGTTTCTGCGACGGTAAACGTCAAGGGAACGACGGGGCTCGACAACCCGAACGAGGGCAAGACCATTGCGGTGACGGCCAAGGTCACGGGCGTTTCCGCAAGTGACGCCGGCGGCAACTACACCGAGCAATCGGTGGTGCCCTTGACCGAGCTTACGCTTCCCGCCGACGAAGACACGACGGCCGAGTCGGTGCTCGAGCAGCTTATGACGGCTGCCGGTTGTACGAACCTCGAAGCAAATGCATGGGGTCTTACGAGTGCGACGATGCCCGATGGCCGCGTGCTGAGCACAACGAGCGCCGCGCCGTACAGCTACTGGTCGTTCTTTGTGAACAACGGCTACGCGAGCGTCGGTGCTCCGAGCTACTACCTCAAGAACGGCGATTGCGTCGAGTTCCGTTATGTTAAGGGTGACGGCACGCAAAAGCCCTCGACGGCTCCTGCTACCAATCCCGGAACGGAGCATCCCGATGTCGATACGGCATGGAATGGCTTTGCGAACGGTGGCTCGGGATCCGCAACGGATGCCCTGACGCCTACGACAAAGACCGATACGCCCTCATGGGCACTTAACCTTCTGACCGAAGAGCAGCAGAAGGCAGGCGCAAGCGCCTCTGCGTCTGACCCCATTGTCGCGAACGGAAAGGTGTACCTAGTCACGGGCGCTTCGGTATGGGGTGGAAAGACGTGGAATGCGGTCCTCAACGAGGTTGACCCCGAGACGGGCTCCGTCGTGCGGTCCCTTGAGCTTGGCTCTTCCATGGATAGCACCTGCCGTCCCGTTATTGCGCAGGGCATCATCGTGATTCCGCTTTCCGGCGGCTATCTGCAGGCTGTTTCGGCGAAAACGTTTGAGACGCTTTGGTATTCCGATGCGTTTACGAAGCAGAACCTGTCTTCGTTGACCGTTGACGGCGACTACGTCTATATCAACACCCTTGATTATTGGTCTGGCAATGGCAATGACGTGCAAAACGGTACGGTCAGGCGCATCAATATTCACACGGGCGCCATCGCCGGTAGCGCCTCCGTCGCTGACGGAGGTTACTACTGGTCTGGCGGCCTGATGGTAAATGGCTACTATGTCGTTGGCGGCGACTATGGCCAGGTGCGCGTATATTCTGCCGATCTGTCAAAGCTTGTTGGTTCGATTAAGCTGTCTGGTGGCAACATCCGTTCGGCGCTTACCGTTCATGACGGCTATATATATGCTGTTACGCGCGACGATGGTACGTTGCACAAGCTGACCATTGGTTCCGATGGTTCCATTACTGAGGCCGCGAAAGTTCAGTTTGCCGCTTATTCGACTTCGACGCCCGTTTTCAGTGGTAAGTATGCTTTTATTGGCGGGACAACCGTGAACAATTGGAAGGCTAAGGCTAAGGCTAAGGCCAAGGCCAAGGCTACGGCTAAGGGCCTGCTTTCGATCATTGACCTCTCCGATATGAGTGTGAAGCAGATTACGAAGGCCGATGGCGAAGAGCTTGGCTTTGAGTCCAAGGGCACGCCGCTCGTCTCAACGCATGATGGCGAGACGTACGTATATTTCACCTTGAACGGCGCCAAGGGCAATTGGCCTAACTACACTACCGGCGGTGGCGTGTACATGTACAAGCTGGGCGATGCCGAGGCAACCGAGGTGTTCGTTCCTGGTTCTGGATATGCCAACTATTGCATGGCTTCGGTTGTCTGCGATCAGTTCGGCAATCTGTATTACACCAACGATTCGGGCCATCTCTTCTGTGTGAAATCTCAGGCACATCGTGTCAAGTTTGATGCTCAGGGCGGCTCATCGGTCAATGGTCAGACCCCCGCTTCGGGCTCGACTGTCGCCAAGCCTGCCGATCCGACGCGTGAGGGCTATACCTTCGCTGGTTGGTATACCGACGAGGCTTGTACGGAGGCGTATGACTTTAGCGTTGCGGTGACGGCTGATATGACGCTATATGCCAAGTGGATCAAGAAGGCCGCTGACAACAACGGCGGTTCTGGCGGCAATGGCGGCTCCGGATCTGGCAACGGTACGAACGGGCAGCAGTCCGGCGGTGCTGTCTCGCCGGGTCAGAAGCCGGTCTCCACGACCACCACGACCGAGACCAAGGACGATAAGGATTCCAAGAAGGATTCCGATAAGTCCGGCAAGAAGGATGACAAGTCCGATACGGGCTCGTCTGCTACGATCGCTGCTAAGAAGTCCGCTGCTGCTCCGGCACAGGAGTCTGGCTTCAACCCGCTCGCCATTGTTGGCGTGGCGGCCGGCGTGATCGGTCTCGCCGTCATCGGTGTGTTCGTGTTTACCAAGCGTCGGTAGGTGAGGGCTGTGTCCAATAAGCCTCAGGACGCCGAGTCCAAGCAGCCCGACTCGTCGTTCATTCAGTTCGACGATGCCAAGCAAAAGGGCGCCGCTTCGGCGGTGTCCGCCCCTCGGCGCAAGGCGCTGCTTGGCGCTCTGACGGCCGTCTGCATTGCGCTGATTGTCGTCTCGCTGGGCTTTGTTCACCCTTCCGTCAGCGGTGCCTGGTCCATCGATTGGATTGTCGAGACCGTGACGGGGGAGAGCGTCGTTGCCAAGGATGCGTCGGTTTCCGGCTCGACTACCGCTTCGGGTAAGACTGGAGCCAAGGGCTCAAAATCTTCGGATGATGCGAGCTCTGGGTCCAAGGATTCGGACGAATCTGACTCCAAGGACGATTCCGAGTCTTCGGACAAAAAGTCGGACAAGGATTCGAAGGAGAAGAAGTCCGAAGGCAAAGGCGGCAAGAAGTCCAGCAACACGTCTGCCGGACAGGGCTCCGAATCCGCCGGTGGATCGAACTCTTCCTCGGGCGGTGGCTCGGCGTCCGGCGGTGGGTCTGCATCCAACAGTGGCGGCGCCTCTGCGGGCAATCAGGACGGCTCGCAGCAGCCTGGCTACGTCACGGTAACGGTCTCGGTCACATCGAGCGCCGTGGGCAATCCTGTGTCTTCTGGCGGTACCTTCACCTTCAACAAGGGCGCTACGGTCTATGATGCCCTGTGCGCCCTAGGCCTTTCCGTGAATGCGCGCGGCACGTCGTACGGCACGTATGTCGCCGCGATCGGCGGTTTGGCCGAGATGGAGCACGGCAGCAAGAGTGGCTGGATGTACTCCGTTAACGGCGTATCGCCCATGACGGCCTGCAGCAACTACGTTCTCTCAAACGGCGACAACGTGGTCTGGTATTACGTAACGGGCTAAATGCCTCGACATAGCAAGCCAAACGGGCGGTTCGGACAAACATCCGAGCCGCCCGTTTTTATGCGAATGGGACGTCGTTTCCCAATCGAGGTTCAACCGGAAATTGCATCCCGCTCTGTAGGCGAATTCCGGGACACGGTTTCCGCATCAGCCTCCATCGGGAAAGCGCATCCCGTTCTAGACATCGATAACGGGATGCACCTTCCGTTTCGGTGTTCGCGGGAAACTACGTCCCGTTCTGCCGACTGATTCCGGGACACGGTTTCCGCTAGGGCGTCGTTTCGGAAACTGTGTCCCACTCTGAGGGAGCAATCTGGGATGTAGTTTCCAGAATGGCGTCCCTGGGGAAATTGCGTCCCATTCCGGCGTTGTAGTCCGCCTCGTACGCCTTCCTCGGCAGGCTCTGCAAACAAAAAACCGGTTGGAACGGGAATTCCAACCGGTTATACATTCAAGCTAATAATGAATCGACTACGACCGTGCGCCCTCGAGGAAGAAGCGGCGGCTAAAGTAGTTGTACCAGGTGACCAAGAACGTGGCGATGGCCTTCATGGCCTGGTAGCCGATGCTCAAAAACGTGACGCCCACAAACATGTACAGGTCGTTGAGGCCCAGACCGATCACCGACAGGATGGTGAAGATCGTGAACTCGCGCTTGCGGCTCATGCCCTCGCGATGGTCGAACACGTACTTCATGCTGAGCCAGTAGTTGACCACGACGGACGTGATAAACGAGACTGTGGTACTCATCAAAAAGTCGAGGTGGAACAGCTCGACGAGCGCAATGAGCATACCCCAGTCGATGCCAAAGGAGACAAGACCCACGACAGCGAACTTGAGGAACTGCTTGGTATGAGGTTGTGCCAGTGCCTTGCGCACGTAATCACATCCAATGCGTTGATGAATCGAGCAGAGGATACTTTAGAGCTTTTGCAAGGGAAACGTAAGGTCCTTGCCAAGAACTATACGAACTCGCCAAATTTTCAAGAGCTAATCCGCAAACGTTGAAAATTTGCCCGTAAACGAGCAATGCCCACGAACAACACAGCGCTCGACGCGCGTCATCCGTGGGCATTGTAAAGCTGTAAGGTTGCGAGTTACTTGGTCTCATCGCCTTCCAGGAAGATCTTTCGGGTCACAAAGTTGTAGACCATGACAAGCGCGGTGGCGCAGATCTTGGCGATATTGGCCTCGAGTCCCAGACCGGCGTTGAGTGTCAACACGATACCGTCGTTGAGTGCCAGGCCGATCACGGACAGCACGACAAAGATAATGAACTCGCGGCGGCGGCTCATGCCTTCCTTGTGTGCAAACACGTACTTCATGCTGGCGAGGTAGTTAAAGATGAGTGAGATGATAAAGCCGCTGGTATTGGCGATCAGGATGTTGAGGCCCAGACCGTAGTGGAGCAGATTCATAATGCCAAAGTCGATGACCGTGGCAATGACACCGACGACGCCAAACTTCATGATCTGCGCAAGGAGCTTTTGCATGGTACCTGCCTTATGGTGGCGCCGGGGCGCCGTGGGGATGACAAACTCAGCAAGTTTAGCCAATCCCCGCGGGTGGGGCTAGACGCGCTCCTCGATAGCACCGTTTCTATATGCATCGAGCAGCTGGCGCAGATCCTGGATCTGGCTGCGAATCTTGGCGCCGGTATCGGTGTCGCTCACCATGCGGCGGCGGTCGGCCTCGTCAAAGCGGTTGGTCTCGCTTTCGATATCGATGTTGCGGGTGAGCGCCTCGGCAACGGTGGTAAAGGCCTGGTGCGACTTAAGGCGACATCCGCGCGAGCTGGAGATAAGCGTGTAGCCGGCGATGCCCGTCTTGGGATGGTAGGCGCGGCAGAAGCCGCCATCGATGACCAGCAGCTTGCCCTCGGCGCGGATGGGCTGCTCGCCCTTGGTGGTTTTAACGGGTGTGTGGCCGTTGATGATGTGGCCGGTCGGCGAACATGCCATGGGGGCAACGCCGAACTCGCGCATGATGTCGTCGCAGACCGAGGGCGACTTGGTTAGCGTAAAGTACGGGTCCATCGGTTCGACCCAGGTGCTCTTATCGGCGATATAGGCGCGCTCAAAGGTACGCACCAGGCGTCCGCTGGCGGGTGAGTTAAAGCCAATCCACAGGTACCACATCCAGTCGAGAGCGTCGCGGTCGCCCACGCGCCAGGCGCGGCGGGCGATGTGGTCGCAAAAATCGAGATAATCGCGGCCAGCGTGCCAGGTGCCCAGGCAGTTCATGCTGCTAAAGGTGCCGTCTTCGTTGAGCGGCACGCAGCCATGGAACAGCAGGTTGCCGTTGGCGACCTTGTACATCGAGCCGTGGGAATAGAGGAAATCGATATGGCGATGCAGGTGATCGGCGGTGACAAACTCGGACACGAGCTTGTCGATGATGTGCTGCTCCTGAGACGTGAGCGTATAGGGGTCCGTCGGGTCGACGGTGGGGAAGTCGTTGGTCGTGAGCGGCCACACGCTGCCGTCGGCGAGCGTGACCGTGCCGGTGTCGTGGTCGATCTTGTCGAGTAACAGGCGGTCGGTCATGTCGAACTCGGGATGGCGCTGGATAATCTGACCCTCGAGCTTAAAGAGCAGCACGTTGATGGCCTTGATCAGCGGGGTGATGGACTCACCGGCGGTGTAGGTGGCATCGGCAAAGGCGACAAGCTCACGCAGCGAGATGCCGTAGTCGTTCTCCAGGATCTCGTAGTTGTCGTAGCGTAGGTTGTTGCGCAGCACCGTGGCGATGCAGGCGGGCTCACCGGCCGCAGCGCCCATCCACAGCAGGTCGTGGTTGCCCCACTGGATGTCGAGTGAATGGTAGGTGAGCAGGCGGTCCATAATCTTGGCCGCGCCGCCACCGCGGTCGAAGATGTCGCCCACCAGGTGCAGGTGGTCGACGGCCAGGCGCTTGATGAGCGAGGCAAGCGACTCGATAAAGTCGTCGGCGCTTGCGGTCTCCAGGATGGACTCCACGATGCGCTCGTGATAGCGCACGCGATAGTTGTTCTCGTCCGGGTGCGTGTGCAACAACTCGTCGATGATGTAGGCGTAATCGCGTGGGATGGCCTTACGCACCTTGGAGCGCGTATAGCGGCTCGAAAGCGACCGGGCAACCATGATGAGCTGGTCAAGTATCGTCTTGTACCAGGTGGGCGAGTCCTCGCGCTGGCTGCGGACCAGCTCGATCTTCTCGCGCGGGTAGTAGATGAGCGTGCACAGCTCGCCCTTCTCGTCAAAGGAGAGCGTTTCGCCAAAGATTTCGTCGACATGCTCGCGCACGACGCCCGAGCAGTTGTTGAGGATGTGCATAAAGGCTTCGTACTCGCCATGCACGTCGCTCATAAAATGCTCAGTGCCTTTGGGCAGGTTGAGGATGGCCGAGAGGTTGATGATCTCGGTAAACGCGGATTGCTCGGTGGGAAACTGTCTCGACAGCAGGCGCAGATACTTGAAGTCTTGCGGATTGCGATCGAATGCGACCATGAAACACCTTCCGATAGGGCTGGTAAAACTGATAAACAGCGTCAAACGTTTATCAGTATGCGCCGCCTTTGTTTCGATTGGGGATGGGCGGCCGAATTGTTAGCCGAACGGTTTGCTAAATCGATTTAGTGGAGGTAGATATGGCGGTTGAGTGGAGACGTGGGGTCGTTTTTACAGACGTATGCCTCCGGGATCGATAGAGATGATGACGGTAAAGATGTTCACCACCTTTGGCTCTATTTGGTAAATAGTGGACATTTGTACCGTATTTATGCTTGCTGTGCGATAATTTTTATAACTATACGTAAGGAGCCTCATATGAGTGATTTTGTCCTGACCTGTGAATCCGCCGCCGATCGAACTCGGGAGTTCTTTGAATCGCGCAATATCCCTGTCGTGTGTTTTCATTACGAGATCGACGATGTTGTCTATACGGACGATCTGTATCAGTCGATTACGCCGGACGAGTTTTTTGCCCAGATATCCGCGGGCGCCATGCCCAAGACGTCTCAGGTGAGCGTGGGTGAGTACGAGGAGTTTTGGGAGCCGCTTGTTGCCGAGGGTAAAGACGTGCTGCACCTGACGTTGTCGTCGGGTATTTCGGGTACGTATGGCTCGGCTTGCGTTGCGGCGCAGATGCTCGCGGATCGCTATCCCCAGGGCGGCAAGGTGCGCGTCATCGATTCGCTGGCGGCGTCTTCGGGCTTTGGCCTGCTGGCGGAATGTGCCGCCGACGTGCGCGATAGCGGGGCTTCACTCGACGAGACGGCTGCCTGGATCGAGGAGCACAAGCTCAACCTGCACCACTGGTTCTTCTCGACCGATCTGTCGAGCTACCTGCGCGGCGGTCGCATTTCGGCTGCGAGCGCGATCATCGGCACGGCGCTTAAGATTTGCCCGCTTATGACGGTCGATTGCGAAGGTAAGCTGTCGCCACGTGAGAAGATTCGCACTAAGAAGCGCGCGATTTCCGAGATGGCTAAGACCATGATGGCACACGTGCAGGACGGTGCGGATTATTCGGGTAAGTGCATCATGTCGCACTCGGCGTGCCGCGAGGATGCCGAGGCAGTTGCGGCGCTGATTGAGGAACAGGTTCCGCAGCTTAAAGGCAAGATTGAGATCAATAACATCGGTACTCTGATTGGCTCGCATACCGGACCTGGTACGGTGGCGCTCTTCTTTATGGGCGACAAGCGCGTGGATTAATTTGCCCCATCACATCGCTGCATGATTGCTCAAACGAAAACGGCCCGCCTCACGTTTGTGGGGCGGGCCAAGATGTTTTGCTAGCGTTTCTTTCCTCGGAAGAAAAAGCCGTGCAGTGACGGCTTGAGGCCGCGGTTGGCGCGATGCTCCTCGACGCGCTCGTGGATCGAAGCGACGCGCTCGATGACTTCGTCGGGAATCGGCACGTCGGGATTCATGTTCTCGACCTGGCTGACCTCGGCGGCGGAGACCTGGTCGATAATGGGCACATCGTCGTGCGAGATGACAGGTGTGGCGTCTTCCTTCATCTTGCGATAACGCTGCATCATGTCGGTCTGTAGCTGCTGGGCCGAAGGCGGCGTCCAGATGATGGCGTTGGCGCCGGCGGCGATGGTTTCACGGATGCTCTCTGGCGTCTTGCCGCCCGGCGCGATGAGCGGCAGGTTGGGATAGTGCTTGCGCAGCTCGCGTAGGACCTGGGGCGTGTTCTTGCCGGCGGCGATGTTGAGAATCTTGGCTCCAGCGCGCACCTTGGCGTGGGCATCGTCGTCGCAGCGAACGACCGTAGCGATGACGGGGATGTCGGCGATGTTGGTGATGTGCTCGACCATCTCGGCAGTAGCGGGGGAGTTGACCACGCAGCCCGCCGCGCCCTGCATCTCGGAGACGGCTGCCATCTGCACGGAGCGCTTACCGGTCGTAGTTCCGCCGCCCACGCCTACAAAGACCGGGCACTCGGCGACGGTCAACAGTGCCTGCGTAATGGCCGGCTGCGGCGTGAAGGGGTAAACGGCAAAGACGGCATCGGCGTTGGAGTTGCGGATGACCGCGACGTCGGTGGTGTAGATAAGCGATTTGATACGACGACCGAAGAGCGTAAAGCCGCTAGCCTCTTCAATCTCGTCGGGCATACGGAGGGCCGCCTTTCGCAAACGCCCGTCGATGGGCAGCGGCTCCATGGGGAGCAGTCCGTTGGGGGTCACGGCTACCTGGGGCTCGGTGAACTCGTCTGCGAGCTCGACCTCGGAGAAATCGACCGAGGCGACGATGTCCTCGTGAACCTCGGCGGGCACATCGATGGGGGCTTGGCCGTTTGCCGCGGCAGGCGTGTCGAAGGAGCTGGTGCCGACGAAGGCGTCGACGCGCTCATTTAGATCGTTGAGGGTATCCATGGAAGCTCGATTCTATGTGATGGCGGCCGGCGCGATGCAGCCGGAATTGCGAATGCTAAATCGTTTGACGAGTTGATTTTTCCCCGCCACGCCATCCGTTAGACCGAAGGGCCGGCGAACGTGAAGGAGCTGTGGTGGCGGGGATCGAGGTGCTATCTTGAAAGTCCCGTTTAAAAGAGAGGTGACGCGGTATGGAATTGACAGCAATGTTTGGCTCGATTGGCCTGTGTGTGGGCGCAATTGTTGCCGCCGCGGTCATCTACTTTGTGGTCACGGCCATTAAGGGCAAAAGGGCCGAACGCAAGGAGCGCGCGACGCTTAAACAGCATCGCGACCAGCAGAGCAAACGCGCACGGAGATAGCTTGTTGAGTTTTGGATCCGTGCGCTAGCTGCGTTTTCGGATCAGGGCAATGTAGAAACCCTCAAAGTCGCGGCTAGGCGGAATGGTCAGCGTGCCGGGCATACCGTTGGTGACGGACGAGACGTGGCCGGCGGCGATGGCCTCGGTGAGGGCGTTGGACTCGATGCGCGGCTCCTCATCAGCTTCCTGGGCGCGGCGTGCCTCACTTTCGCTTGGCGTGCCGTCGAGGGGGATAAGCTCGCAATCCATGTGCTTGTCGAGGGCCTCTTGCAGGGCGTCCTCGTTTTCCTGCGGCAAGATCGAACAAGTCGAATAGACGAGCGTGCCGCCCGGTTTGAGGGCTCCCATGGCGCGGTCCAGAAGTGCTCGCTGCGAGCGGGCGCATTTGACGAGCAGCTGCTCGGTCAGGCCGCGCAGGCTTTTCTCGTTGCCGCTGATGACGGTGCCCGTGCCGGTGCAGGGAGCGTCGAGCAGGATGCGGTCAAAGCGGAAGAACTCGTCGAGCTCGCGTGCGTCGATGCGCATGACGGGCACGTTTTTGGCGCCCTGGCGGTGGAGGTTGGACTCAAGCTTTTCGGCGCGGGGGATGCTCATCTCGCAGGCCGTGAGGTGTGCCTGGCCCTGGGTGAGGGCGGCAATCTGCGTCGTCTTGCCACCGGGGGCCGCGCACATGTCCAGGATGTCCTCGCCTGCCTGAGCGCCCAGGACCAACGGCGGCATCATGGACGACAGACTTTGCAAGTAGATCTTGCCGTCGCGGTAGATGTCGAGGTCCCACAGGTCGGAAACCTGGGCGTCGGGCAGGATGAAGGCGTCTGGGTACCAGGCGACGGGGTTGTGGGCGATGCCGGCGGCATCGAGCGCCGCAGCGATGTCCTCGGCGGTTGCCTTGAGCGTGTTGGCGCGCAGCGTGACCGGGCGTGTGGCCGCGGCGCCGAAGCCCTCGATCATGAGCTCGGCATCGGCGGGCGCATAGGCGCCGGCGACCGTGTCGACCATAAAGCGCGGCAGGTCGGCGGCGCAAGGAAGGGCGGCAAGCTGGTCGGAAAGCTCGGTGGCGGCAAACTGCCTGAGCTTGAGCTCGGCCTTGACCTGCTTTTTCTGCTTACGACGACGCGGCTTAGACATCCGTCTTTCCTTCCACCTAAATGATTATTCTGGGACGGGGATTAAAAAATCATTTAATGATCCCCGTCCCAAAAAGACTACTTTGCGTCGCCCGGGAATGATTTTTTAAGGCTCTGTTAGACCAGGATTGACATTCCGCCCCGTCATCTTCTTGCGATTGC
>UQMD01000025.1 GCA_900542155.1 uncultured Collinsella sp. | reverse complement strand
GGCCAGCCCGTGGGAGGCCAGGGCGCCGCTGACCGGTGGACGGCACCGAGCCGTCGCAAGACTTGAAGAAGGGGGAGGCCTCGCGGCCTCCCCCTTCTTTTGCGTTTAAAGCCTGATCTAACAAACTCGCCTTCGTTTAGCTTGTCTTACTGTTTGGCTGTATTTTGAGTCCTTCTTTTGTATTTGCGCGATAATAACTCCCATTGGCGTTAGGGAGGGCTTGATGTTTACCGTATTTGTCTTGGGCAATATTGCTTCGGGTAAGTCTACTGCCTGCCGCTATCTCGAATCTCATGGCGCCATGCTTATCGATCTGGACGAGCTTGCCAAATCGCTGTATGTGCCAGACTCCGATATCGTCAATGCCCTCGCCGAAGAATTCGGTTGGGACATTCTAGACGGGGAGGGCGGCATTCGCCGCGATGTCCTCGCTGCTCGAGCTTTCGCCTCTCCTGATACAGTTGCGCGGCTCAACGGCATCGTTCATCCGGTTCTCATCGAACAGCTGTCACTGAGGATTCTTGATCCGGTTTGCTGCACGGTTTCGTCCCCCCGTTATCCCTTTGCGGTTGTCGAGGTTTCTGCCCCGACTGGGTTTGAGGATGCTTTTGGCATGGCTGATGAAATTCTGGTTATCAGTGCCCCTTTGGCAGTTCGTCGCGTGCGTGCCATTCATCGTGGTATGGAGTCCTCTGATTTTGATGCTCGCTCTGCATGCCAACCTGATGAGGCTTCGCTTTGCCATCTCGCTACGGCGGTAATCGATAATGCGGCAGGCGATAATTCGCTCTTTGAACAACTGGATGCATGGCTTGCGCGCCATGGCTTCGTGGATGTAACGGATAAGGAGGAGGCCGATGCCTAAGACACGTTTCTTTACGTGGTATCGCGTGGCGCCACTTGCCGTTGTGTTCGTCTTCGGCCTTATTTCGCTCGTCTACTCGTATGCTCCTGCCGCCTTCTTTAAGCCTTTGTATCCAATTGACTACGAGGCGTATGTAAAGCAATCGAGCATTTCGCACAATCTTGATCCATATCTGGTGTGTGCTGTCATAAAGTCGGAATCGAATTGGGATCCCGAGGCTGAGTCGAATCAAGGCGCTCGGGGGTTGATGCAGCTGATGCCCGAGACTGCCCAGGATATGATTGCCAAGGGTCTTGTCGATGGTGGCGAGTATTCGGCCGACAACCTTAACGATCCGGCTACGAACATCGAGTTTGGCTGTGCGTATCTTTCGTATCTTTTAACGTATTTTAACGGGTCGACTGACAGTGCCATTGCCGCCTATAACGCCGGCATGGGCAATGTCGACGGATGGGCGCAGCAGAGCACCTCGCTTCATAATGCAATCACCTTTCCCGAGACGCAGGCGTATCTGATTCGTGTCAATAATGCCTGGGTTCGCTACAAGACCCTCTATCCCGATCGGTTCGTATAGGACTATGCCTGCCGCCTGCGTATACTGCAGATATATGAGTTAGGAGTATCCATGGCGGAATTTGAAGTTGAGCGTGTTGGAGGAGAGCTCAAACGTTTTGGCGTTGAGGGCTCTGAGGTGCCGTTTGAGGTCGTGTCTCCATACGAGCCCGCTGGTTCCCAGCCTAAGGCCATTGAGTCGCTTGTGCAGGGCGTGAGGGACGGAGATCGCTATCAGGTTTTGCTGGGCGTGACTGGTTCGGGTAAGACCTTTACCATGGCCAAGACCATCGAAGCTCTCGGTAAGCCAACGCTGGTCATGGCCCCCAACAAAACCCTCGCCGCCCAGCTTGCGAGCGAGCTCAAGGAATTCTTTCCCAACAACGCCGTGGTCTACTTCGTCTCGTACTACGACTATTATCAGCCCGAGGCATATGTACCGCAGAGTGATACGTATATTGAGAAGGATTCCTCGATTAACGAAGAGGTCGAGATGCTGCGACATCAGGCGACCGCATCGCTGCTGTCTCGACGCGATGTGATCGTCGTCGCATCGGTCTCGTGTATCTATGGCATCGGTTCTCCCGAGGACTATGCGGGCCTAGCTCCGAACGTCGACAAGAAGGTACCGCTCGAGCGCGATGACTTTATCCATGCGCTTATCGATATCCAGTACGATCGCAATGACTATGATTTGGCACGTGGCACCTTCCGCGTGCGCGGCGATGTCGTCGACGTGTATCCGCCCTATGCCGAGCACCCGTTGCGGTTTGAGTTCTTTGGCGACGAGGTCGAGCTGATTGCCGAGATTGACGAGGTCACCGGCGAGATGCTGCGTGAGTATGAGGCCATTCCCGTGTGGCCGGCCTCGCACTACGTGACTGAGAAGCCTAAGGTCAAAGCGGCTCTGAAATCAATCAGCGAAGAGTGCGAGAAGCGTGTGGCCGAGCTCAAGGCGACTGATAAGCTGCTCGAGGCACAGCGTTTGCAGCAGCGTACGGACTATGATCTCGAGATGCTCGAGACCATGGGTTTTTGTAACGGTATCGAGAACTACTCGCGTCATCTGGACGGTCGAAAACCGGGCGAGCCGCCGTTTACCCTGATCGATTACTTTCCCAAGGACATGCTCTGCATCATCGACGAGAGCCATGTGACGGTGCCGCAGATTCGCGGCATGCACGAAGGTGACCGTTCGCGTAAGGTGACCCTGGTGGAGCATGGTTTTCGCCTGCCCTCGGCGCTCGACAACCGTCCGCTTCGCTTCGATGAGTTTGAGGCGAGGATCCCGCAGTTCATCTACGTTTCGGCCACGCCGGGTGACTATGAGTTGCGCGTGAGTCAAAACGATGTTGAACAGATTATTCGACCGACCGGCCTGCTCGATCCCAAAATCGACGTTCGTCCGGTCCGAGGCCAGATTGACGATCTTGAGGACGAGATTCGCGAGCGCGTGGCCCGCAAGGAGCGCGTGCTGGTGACCACGCTGACCAAGCGCATGGCCGAGGATCTGACCGATCACCTGCTCGATGCCGGCATTAAGGTCAACTACATGCACTCCGATACGGCGACGATGGACCGTGTCGAGATTCTGCGAACGTTGCGCGAGGGCAAGATCGATGTTTTGGTTGGCATCAACCTGCTCCGCGAGGGTCTGGATCTTCCCGAGGTCTCGCTGGTGGCAATTCTCGATGCCGATAAGGAAGGTTTCTTGCGTAACCGCCGTTCGCTGATTCAGACGATTGGCCGTGCGGCTCGTAATGCCGACGGCGAGGTCATCATGTACGCCGACGTCGTGACCGATTCGATGAAAGAAGCCATCGAGGAGACGCAGCGCCGTCGTGAGATCCAGATGGCCTACAACGAAGAACACGGCATTGTGCCCAAGACGGTGCGCAAGGCCATCAACGACATTTCGAGCTTTATTGCCGAGGCCGAAAAGACCGTGGGGTCCAAGGGACGCTCGAAGGGCGACTCTCTGGGCCATGGTGCGTTCTATACACCCGATGAAAACGGCGAGGGCGAGGTGCCAGAGACGGTGACGCCAGAACAGACGCTTGCCGAGCAGCTGGAAGGGCTGCCGCATGACGAGCTTGTGCGGATCGTCGAGACCATGGAGGAAGACATGCGTAACGCTTCCGCCGCCATGGACTTTGAGGAGGCGGCACGTCTGCGCGATGCCGTCGTTCAGATTCGGGCGATGCTTGAGGGCGCATCTGAGGACGAAACGATCGAGCGTTTGCGTTCGCAGGCTCGCAAGGGCTCTACCTTTGCTTCGGGCAGAAAACGCCAGGGTTCACGATTCAGGAAGTAGCGAACAGGCCCCGAGTTCCCTGTGGAGCTCGGGGCCTGTGTCATTCGGACGCGGGAGTTCGTGCACTAGAGGTCTGCTATCAGCGCCTCAGCGCAACGGATGCCGTCAGTGGCGGCACTCATGATGCCGCCGGCATATCCTGCTCCCTCGCCGCAAGGGTAAAGACCCGGGGTCGACGCGGCGTGGCATGTTCGATCGCGGGTGACGGTGACCGGGGAGCTCGAACGCGTCTCCACGCCAGTGAGAACCGCATCGGGACGGTCATAGCCACGCAGTTTTTTGCCGAGCAGAGGGATTCCCAAACGAAGCGATTCGACGATATGCTGCGGGAGGGCATCGTCTATCGCCGTCCAGGTCACGCCAAGTGGATAGGTTGGTTTTACCTTTCCGGGCGCCGTGCTGGCGCGCCCCGCAAGGAAATCTCCGACGAGCTGTGCCGGCGCTTTCCAGTTGGAGCCACCCAGGCGATAGGCGGCTCGCTCGCAGGCGCGCTGGAGCTCAATGCCCGCGAGCGGATCATCGCCGGGAAGGTCGTCAGGTGTGACGTTAACGAGTAGGGCGGCATTTGCGTTGCGCCCGTCGCGGGCATTGAGGCTGGCGCCGTTGACGCACAGATGGCCCTGCTCGGAAGAAGCCGCGACAACCTGTCCGCCGGGGCACATACAAAACGAGAACACGCTGCGGCCGTTGGGGAGATGGGCGACAAGCTTGTAGGGGGCTGCTCCGAGTGCCGGGTGCCCCGCCGAAGGGCCATATTGGGCATGGTCGATGTCGCGCTGTGGATGCTCGATGCGCACACCCATGGCAAAGGTCTTTTGCGCAAGGGCAACGTTATGTTTTTTGAGAAGCTCGAATACGTCGCGGGCGGAATGGCCGCAGGCGAGAATGAGGTGCTTTGTGGCGATTGTCTCGCCTGCGGTTTCTTGGGATGGTTGGACATCGACGCCGGTGATGGCGCCAGATCCATCGGTTCGAATATTGACGAGCTTTGTTCGGTAGCGGACGGTTCCACCGAGCTGCTCGATGCGCTGAGAAATGTTGGTGACGACGGTGGGGAGGATGTCGGAGCCAATGTGCGGCTTGGCGTCCCACAGGATGTCGCGAGGTGAGCCCGCTTCGACGAAGGTCTCAAGAATCAGGCGATGGGCGGGATTTTTGGTTCCCGTATTGAGCTTGCCGTCCGAGAAGGTCCCCGCGCCGCCCAGGCCAAACTGGATATTGCTCTCGGGGTCGAGGATGCGCTCCTTTAGAAAGAGGTCGATTGCCTGCGAGCGGCGAAGTGCCGGGTCGCCGCGCTCGATGAGCAAGGGCTTAAGACCTGCTTCGGCAAGGGTCAGGGCGGCGAAAAGGCCAGCGCATCCGGCACCGACGACGACAGGGCGCTCTTTGGGTGCGTCGGAAACGGGGGAGGGGAATGAAGGCTCATTGTCGTCTATCGTGCGCACGCGTGAGCGGTCGCGCTCGGCCACGCTGCCGAGCACTGTCTGCTCGATGTCTGGGCTCGTCAGCTCAACACGAAAGCTCAGGATGAAATGAACGTCTCGTTTTTTGCGGGCATCGATGGACTTGCGGTGAAGCTCGATGGACTTGATCTCGGAGTCCTTGCAACGTAGGACGCGCTTGGCGACTCGCTTGCCAACGATGAGGCAAGTTTTTTCATCGCCGGCCTCATCGAGTGACGCGTGGACTTGGGTGATTTCGATCATCGAGGTCTCCTTAGATGCAAGAAAGAGGCCGCCCGGTGTCCCAGACGGCCCGAATGCGTTTTGATTATAGACTGCGCGGCTATAGGCTGCTTGCAGCGCGAATACCCGAGATCCAAGCCCACGCAAGGTTGAAACCGCCGCAATCGGCATCGATGTCGAGCGCCTCGCCACAGATGCAAAGTGGGGCGCCTGCCGCGTTGCTCACGCAGAGGTTGGGAGCTGAGACGCTCTCGATGGGCACGCCGCCGCGTGTGACTTGGGCCGAACGCTCCTCTGTCGTTCCCTCGACGAGCAGCTTAAAGTGCTTGAGGATTGAGACCAGATGGATGACGTCGTGCGACCCGGGGTGGCACTGTTCGAATGCGGTGCAGACAACGTGAGAGAACTGCGGGGCAAGCATGCCGTCGAGCCAGCGGGGGTCGCGGGGCGAAAAGCCGCCGAGCAGCTCAACTCGCTGGTTGAGCATATCGAGCAACTCGTCTTTGGAGAGGTCGGGGAAAACGTCGAGCAGAATCGTGTCGCCGCGCTGGACGCGACGGGAGAGGTTAAAGGCGGCAACGCCCGAGATGCCAAAGGTTCGGAAGAGCACTTCGCCGTCTTCGCGCCAGAGCTCCTCGTGATTGCGGGCGAGCGTCAAGCGGGCGCGGACGCGCAGGCCATCCAGTGTCTTGAGTGCAGTCTGGTCGCCGAAGACCGATGCCGACACAGGGCAGAGGACGGGGTGCTGCGGTGTGAGGGGAAGATTGAACGTCTTCGCGATGTCGGCAGGGCTGCCGCCCGTAGCGATAATTACGGCCTTTGCCTGCAGCGTCTCGTTCTTGTGAGGGGTGTCGGCGAGCGCCTTCCGAAGCGAGCGGAGTTCCGATTTTCGGTCATCGTGCTTTTTTGCCATGAGTGCTCGCGCGGGACGGTCTATTTGGAGTGCCCAGCCCTCGGGAGCTTTGAATGCCGAGGCAACGTTTGCTCCGCAGATCAAGGTGATACCCAGGTGATTGCAAGCGTTGAGAAGCGCATCGCGCACCGATTCGGCACGAAGGGAGCGCGGATACAGCCGGCCCTCCTCGGAGGTCGTCATGATGCCCAGCGAGGAGAAGAAACTGCCGAGCTTCTGATCAGGCTGGGGACCCATGACGGATTCGACGAATTCGGGGTGGTTGTACCGCTGGAAATCAATTGATTCGTTGGAAAGGTTGCAGCGGCCGTTGCCGGTCGCAAGGAGTTTAAGGCCGCAGGCAACATCGCGCTCAACGATGCAGACGCTTTTGCCTGCGCGTGCGGCCGTAATGGCGGCGGCGAGACCCGAGGCCCCGCCGCCGATTACCAAGACGTCATAGGAGGCGTTTGTGTTCACTTAGGCCTCGGCGGTCTCGTGCGGGGCAATGGCCTCGACGGCAGAGACGGCCTGGGGCAGCATGTGTGCGGGCAGTGCGGTCTCAACCTCGCCCTTATCGCAAGCCTCGGCGAGTGCCGGATTGATGGGAAGCTGCCCTAGGATCTCGAGGTTGTAACGCTCGGCGACCTCGGGGAGCTTGCTCTTGCCAAAGACTTCGATCTTCTTGCCGCAATCGGGGCACTCGATATAGCTCATGTTTTCGACGATTCCCAGAATGGGGACGTTCATCTTCTCGGCCATGTTGACCGCCTTGGCGACGATCATCGAGACCAGATCCTGCGGGCTCGTGACGATGACGATGCCATCGACGGGCAGCGACTGGAAGACGGTGAGGGCGACGTCGCCCGTTCCCGGAGGCATGTCGACCAGCAGGTAGTCGATGGGGCCCCATGAGGTTTCGCTCCAGAACTGCCTGATGGCACCCGCGATAACCGGACCGCGCCAGAGGACGGGGTCGGTTTCGTTTTGGAGTAGCAGGTTAGAGCTCATAACCTTAACGCCGTGCTCGGAGATTTCGGGAAGCATAAGGTTGCCGAGGGCATGGACGTGACGTCCGCTCATGCCGAACATCTTAGGGATAGAGGGGCCGGTAATATCGGCATCGAGGACGCCGACCTTGTGACCGTGGCGGGAAAGCTCCGTGGCGATGGCGCCGGTGACGAATGACTTGCCGACGCCGCCCTTGCCGGAAAGCACGGCGATAACGCGCTTGACCTCGGACAGCGTATTCTCCTCAAATTGCGACGGCGACGTTTGCCCGCCGGCTGCCTGTGCGTGCTCGCAACCCATGTAAGACTCCTTATGAATGATATTGGGACCAGGATCCCACGATGTGACACGAGCGTCATTGTACCCTCGTTTGCGAGCGGGAGTCATTCATGATGCGTGGTAGGTGATCGACGGTATTCGAAAGTACGGTCCGAGCGTGCAGTCTGCGGCGTCAGGCAACGCAAAAGGTCTGGGAATCTTGTATTACGAACATCTGTGCGCGTCGAGTGCGCTAAACTCATCGTCAGTGTGATTTGAAGTTGTAGGAGGCAAGGAGCTTCCATGTCTGATTCTTCTATCGTTATTCGCGGCGCGCGCGAGCATAACCTGCGCGATATCGATGTTTCCATTCCGCGTGACCAGCTCGTGGTCATAACCGGTCTTTCCGGATCGGGCAAGAGCTCGCTGGCGTTCGATACCATCTATGCCGAGGGCCAGCGCCGTTATGTCGAGAGCCTTTCGAGCTATGCGCGTCAGTTTTTGGGCCAGATGGACAAGCCCGATCTGGACTCGATTGACGGTCTGTCGCCGGCTGTGTCGATCGATCAGAAGACGACGTCCAAAAACCCACGCTCGACGGTGGGCACCGTAACCGAGATTTACGACTATCTGCGTCTGCTGTTTGCTCGCGTGGGAACGCCGCACTGTCCTGAGTGCGGTCGTGTCATTGAGCGTCAGACGACCGATCAGGTCGCCGATAAGGTGCTGGCGGCGGGGGAGGGTCGTCGCGCTTTTGTTTTGGCGCCGGTGGTTCGTGGACGCAAGGGCGAATATGCCAAGCTGTTTGAGGACCTGCGTGCGGAGGGCTTTAGCCGCGTGCGCGTCGACGGCGAGGTGCGCTCGCTTGACGACCCAATCGACCTGGATAAGAAGTTCAAACACGACATTGAGGTCGTGGTCGACCGTATCGTGATTCGAGAGAACTCCCTGGGTCGCATTGCCGAGTCCGTTGAGCAGGCGACGGCACTGGCGCACGGTAACGTGAACGTGTACATGCTGCCCGACCGCGACGCTCCCGAGGGAACCGAGGGCGAGCTGCTGGAGTATTCGCTGGCGCTGGCGTGCCCGGAGCACGGGCATTCCATCGACGACCTGCAGCCGCGCGATTTCTCGTTCAACGCGCCCTATGGCGCATGTCCCGAGTGCGATGGCCTGGGCTTTAAAAAGACAGTCGATGCCGAGGCGCTGATTGAAGACCCCTCAAAGTCGATTGCCGACGGAGTCTTTGGCAGCCTGTTCGGCAATTCCAACTATTATCCGCAGATTTTTGCTGCGGTCTGCAAACACTTTAAGGTGAGCGCCGATACGCCATGGGAGGACCTGCCCCCGCGGGTGCGTCGTGCGTTTTTGGATGGCATGGGCGACACGAAGATTTCGGTCGACTATCAAAAGCTCGATGGGCGTCGCAGCCAGTGGGACACTAAGTTCTCGGGCGTGCGCAACATCCTGTATGAGCGCTACAACGAGACGACGAACGAGAACACCAGGGCTCGCCTGGAGAAATATATTCGCGAAGAGCCATGCTCGAGCTGTCACGGTGCTCGCCTGCGTCCCGAGATGCTTGCCGTCACCGTGGGCGGCAAGTCCATTTACGATGTCTGCTGCCTGTCGTGTCGCGAGTCGCTCGAGTTTTTTGAGGGCCTGGAGCTTACCGAGCGTCAGCAGTTTATCGGCGGGCGCATCGTCAAGGAGATCCTGGAGCGCCTGCGTTTTCTGGTCGATGTCGGACTCGACTATCTGACGCTCGATCGCGCCTCGGCGACGCTTTCCGGCGGCGAGGCCCAGCGTATTCGCCTGGCAACGCAGATTGGCGCCGGCCTCATGGGCGTTCTGTACATTCTGGACGAGCCGTCGATCGGCCTTCACCAACGCGATAACGAGCGCCTGATCAAGACGCTCGAGCGCTTGCGCGATATCGGTAATACCGTTATCGTCGTCGAGCACGACGAAGATACAATTCGCGCTGCCGACTACGTAATCGATATGGGTCCCGGTGCGGGCGTTAACGGCGGACACGTGGTCGCCGCGGGAACGCCTGCCGATATCATGGCGTGCCCCGATTCCATGACGGGTGCCTATTTGACCGGCAAGCGGATGATTCGCGTGCCCGATGAGCGCCGCAAGCCCGGCCGCGGCTGTCTTAAGATCACGGGTGCCCGCGCTAACAACCTCAAAAACGTTACCGCCAAGATTGAGTTCGGTACGCTCACGGTCGTTACCGGTGTTTCGGGATCGGGCAAGAGCTCCCTGGTCACCGATACGATTGCGCCCGCGCTCACGAATGCCATCCATCGTTCGACGCGTCCCGTGGGGCCGTACAAGAAGATTGAGGGCATCGAGTGCATCGATAAGGTAATCGATATCGACCAGTCACCGATCGGTCGTACGCCGCGTTCGAACCCTGCGACCTATATTGGCCTGTGGGATGATCTGCGTGCGCTATTTGCAAGCACGCCGGAGTCGAAGGCGCGCGGCTACTCGCCGGGACGTTTCTCCTTTAACGTAAGCGGCGGTCGCTGTGAGGCGTGCAAGGGCGATGGCCAGATCAAGATCGAGATGCACTTTCTTCCCGATATCTATGTCCCCTGTGAGGTATGTGGCGGCAAGCGTTATAACCGCGAGACACTCGAGGTTACCTACCGCGGCAAGACAATCTCGGACGTGCTCGACATGAGTGTCACCGAAGCGCTGGCTTTCTTTGGGAATATCCCGCAGATTAAGCGCAAACTGCAGACCCTATATGACGTGGGTCTGGGCTACGTGAGCTTGGGCCAGCCCGCTACGACGCTTTCGGGCGGCGAGGCGCAGCGCGTGAAGCTCGCCAAGGAGCTCCATCGTCGTCAGACAGGCAAGACGTTCTACATTTTGGACGAGCCCACAACCGGCCTTCATTTTGAGGATGTTCGCCAGCTGCTCGACGTGTTGCAGCGCCTGGTCGATGCGGGCAACACGGTTCTGGTGATCGAGCACAACCTTGATGTCATCAAGGTTGCCGACCGCCTGATCGATATGGGCCCCGAGGGCGGCAATGGAGGCGGAACCGTCGTGGTTTCAGGCACGCCGGAGCAAGTCGCGGCATGTTCGCAGAGCTACACGGGCAAGTTCTTGGCGCCGCTGCTTAAGCGTGACCGTGAGCGTCAGGTGCAGCTCGACGCGCAGTAAAGAGACGTTGTAGTACCGACGCGCCACCGATTCCTTCTGATTCGGTGGCGCTTCTGTGTGTCGAGATGGCATATGCGGCGGAATTGGCCCTATACTTAATTTTTGTGTCGCTCTGCGAGGGAAAGGATGTGCCATGGCAAAGGCTGTTAAGACGCCAAAAACCAATGCGATGCGCGAGCTGGAAAGCGCCGGCATCTCCTATGTTCTCCATACGTACGAAGACGGTGGCGATGAATCGTCAGGTCTGGGCGTCGCGATTTCCGAGCAGCTTGGCGAGGAGCCCGGTCAGGGATTTAAGACCCTGGTCTGCACGACGCCGTCCAACGACCATGTCGTGTGCTGCATTCCTGTTGCCGACGAGCTCGACCTCAAGGCCGCCGCGCGCGCCGCAGGCGAAAAGTCGCTGACCATGATGCATGTCAAAGATTTGCTTGCCGCGACGGGGTATGTCCGCGGCGGTTGCAGCCCGGTCGGTATGAAAAAACGCTTCCGGACGCTGATCGATGAGACATGCGTCCTTTGGGATACCATTTTTATCTCGGGTGGCAAGCGCGGCTATCAGCTTGAGCTTGCTCCCGATGACTTAGTTGCATTTTGCGGGGCGACGGTTGCCCCGATCACGAGAGAGGACTGAGCGATGCCGCAGGAAGAACCAAAGTCCGGCGCTCACTTTGCAAAAGGGTCGGCTCCTCAGGCGCCCGCGCCCGAGGCCGCTTCGATCGATAACGAGATTCGAAACGCCTGGTCTGCTGCCGCTGACCCGGGCGAGACGGCCGTGTACTTGCGTGCCGCCGGTGCCGGCACGGCGCTTCCCCGTACGGTTCTTTCTTCGGCTCGTCCCGATGAGACGGCCGTCTTTTTGGCCGCCGCTCAATCGAGCGCCAGCGTGATGCCGACCGCCTCTGAGGCTCCTCGTGCGCCGCGTCCCGATGAGACGGCGGTGTTTTTGATGGCGGCCCAGGGAAAGAGCACGCCGCAGAGCGCTCCTGCCGCTCGTTCCGCCAAACCCGCGGCTCATGATGATGGCGAACCGCTTCTTTCGGATGACGAATGGTCGCCGCTTGGTTCGACCGATCCCATCGAGGGCGTGGCCATCGACGGTGATGACGACTGGGATCCTCTGTCGTTTTCTGCCCGAACCGTCGCCGCCAAAGAAGTTGACACGGTGTTTGGCGACCACGCCATATTCGATGGTGATGCCGTATCCGGTAACAACATGCCGAACAGCGATGACGCCGCACCTGCTGATGACGCCGTTTTGGTTGACGATCCCTTTGCGATGACCGGCTCCTTTGCCCTCGTGGACGATTTGCTGCCACAAGATGAGGTTCATGAGGACTCTCAGGACGACGTAGACGATATGGGTTCGTCGGACTACTCCACGGTTGGTCGTTCTGCTGGCCTCATGACCGTGCTGACCATCGTGTCGCGCGTCACCGGGTTTATCCGCACGTGGGCCATGGCGGCCGCCATCGGCATGTCGCTGCTCTCGTCCTCCTATCAGGTTGCCAACAACCTGCCCAACATGCTCTACGAGCTCGTGATGGGCGGCATGCTCGTTACCGCGTTTTTGCCGGTGTATATGGGTGTGAGGCGCGAGCAGGGCCGCGAGGCATCGAACGAGTATGTCGGCAACCTGCTCGGTATTCTGCTTCTGCTGCTGGGCGGCATCTCGCTGCTGGGCACCGTGTTTGCTCCCGGCTTTATTTGGACGCAGTCGTTCCTTTCGGGCGATGGCGGCAGCATGGATACCGCTGCGTTCATGTTCCGCTTCTTTGCTATCCAAATTCTGTTTTATGGCTTGGGCTCGGTGTTTTCGGGCGTTCTCAACGCACACCGCGACTACTTCTGGTCGACGTTTGCCCCGGTTCTCAACAATGTCATCGTCATCGCCAGCTTTATGGGCTTTGCTCCCGTGTCTGCACAATTTGGCGAGCAGGCCGGTATTATCTTGATCGCAGCTGGCACGACCCTCGGCGTCTTTGTCCAGATGGCCTGCCAGATTCCCGCGCTTGGCAAGCATGGCGTGCATCCTCATATCCATATCGACTTTAAGGACCCCGCGCTGCGACAGACGATTGCGCTTGGTATCCCGACGCTGCTCGCCACGGTATGCATGTTTGTCTCGACCTCCATTACCAATGCCGCCGCGCTGGTGGTGCAGCCCGAGACCGGCCCTTCCGTCATCGCATATGCGCGCCTGTGGTACACGCTGCCCTATGCGCTGATCGCCGCCTCGCTTTCGACGGCACTCTATACCGAACTCTCTCACGATGCACAGGAGAAGGATTACGACAGCGTTCGCACGGGCATTTCGCGCGGTGTCGCTCAGATGCTCTTTTTCCTGATTCCGTTTGCGCTGTACCTGATCGTCTTCGCTCGTCCGCTCAACATGATCTACTGCGCCGGCAAGTTCGATGAATCCGGTGTGGCGCTGGTGTCGGAGTTCCTTATCTATCTGGCACTTTCCCTGCCGCTCTACGGCGTGGTCGTGCTGATGCAGAAGAGCTTCTCGGCCCTGCTCGATATGAAACCTTATAGCCGCTATTGCCTGTACTCCGCTATCGGTCAGGCCGGTTCGGTGCTGTTGTTTGGCGTGGTGCTGGGCTACGGTATGCCGGCAATTGCGCTTTCGTACGTCGTTGACTACGTGGTCTTGGTCGGATGCTCACTGTGGTGGCTGCGCCGTCGTCTGCATGGCCTTCAGGTCAAGTCTATCCTGCACGGCGGTTTCTTCGGCCTACTGTTCGGTGGCTTGGGCGCTGCCGCGGGCGCCGGCGTCATGTGGGCACTCGAGCACTTTGTCGGAGTGCTTGGCAGCTCGATCCTAATTACCCTGGGCTACGTTTGTGTTGCAGGCGTCGTCTCGCTTGCTGTAACTTTTGGTCTTGCCTTCGTCTTTAAGATGCCCGAGGTCTCGGCGCTGCTTCGTCGCAAGTAGGTGCGCGTGGCAGGTCACGACAACATTCCAACACTTGCCGAACAGGTTTCGCGCGTTCCCACGCAACCTGGCTGCTACCTTTGGAAAGATGCCAAGGGCGATGTCATCTATGTGGGCAAGGCAAAAAACTTGCGTGCTCGTATGCGTCAATACGTGACGCTGCAGGACGAGCGCCAAAAGATCCCGCTCATGATGCAGCTGGTGGCGAGCTTTGACTATATCGTGGTGGAGACCGAGCACGAGGCATTGGTGCTCGAGCGCAATCTGATTGGCCAGTACCATCCGTACTTTAACGTCGATCTCAAAGACGATAAAAGCTATCCCTTTATCGCCATCACCAAGGGCGATTTGTTTCCGGCAATCAAATACACGCGAGAGCGTCATAAACCGGGAACGCGCTATTTTGGCCCCTATACCGATAGCCGTGCGGCGCGTGAGACCATCGATACGCTACGCAAGGTTATCCCCATCTGCTCCGCTTCCTGTGCGGAGTGGCGTCGTTGTCGTCGTATCGTCGAATCTCATAAGGGCGAAGAAGACATCGTCAATATGATTTGCGCGCAAAACGGGCGTCCCTGCTTTGACTACCATGTCGGGCGCGGGCCGGGCGCATGCGTCGGCGCGATTTCCCCTGCCGACTATGCCAAGAACGTCAAGCGTGTCGAACGTTTCTTGTCGGGTCATCGCAAGGATGTCGTCGACGAGCTTACGTCCGAGATGACGGAGGCAGCCGAGACACTCGATTTTGAGCGTGCGGCGCGCGTCAAGCGTCGCCTGGAAGTCATTAGGGGTCTGGACGATCGCCAACAGGTCGTTTTTCCATCAAGCGTCGATATCGATGTTATCGGCTTCTATCGCGAAGAGACTATCTCTGCCGCCTGTGTCTTTGTCGTTCGCGAGGGCCGAACGGTTCGAACTTGTGAGTTCATCCTCGATAAAGGCCTGGACGTCGACGAGGAAGAGCTTCAATCGGGCTTTCTTAAGCGCTATTACGACGAGACGGCTGATATTCCAGCCGAGATCAATCTCTCTGTCGAGCTTGAGGATGCCGAAGCGTTGGGGGAGTGGCTTGCGGGCAAGCGCGAGCGCTCTTGCCATCTCCATAGGCCGCAGCGCGGCGAAAAGCACCGCCTGCTCGATATGGCTTCCAAAAATGCGCGTCATGCCCTCATGCGCTACATGATGCGCACGGGGTATGCTGACGATCGCACCAATCAGGCGCTTCTGGAGCTCGAAAGTGCGCTGGCACTGCCTGCGCCGCCGTTGCGCATCGAGTGCTTCGATATCTCGACGCTGCACGGCACTTTTACCGTCGCTTCGATGGTGGTATTTACCAACGGCCGTGCCGACAAGGGCCAGTATCGTCGCTTTAAAATTCAGGCCGAATTGGACGAGGCGAACGACTTCGTATCGATGTCCGAGGTTCTGGGGCGTCGCTATGCTCCCGAGCGCATGGCGGACGAGCGCTTTGGCTCGCGCCCCGATTTGCTCGTTGTTGATGGCGGCAAGCCGCAATTGACCGCTGCAATTAAGCAACTTGAGGCACTCGGCCTCGATATACCAGTTTGTGGCTTGGCAAAGGCCGATGAGGAGGTTTTCGTGCCGTGGGACGAGACTCCCGTCGTGCTGCCGACCGGCTCCGCTTCGCTTTATCTGATCAAGCAGGTTCGCGATGAATCCCACCGATTTGCGATTACGTTCCACCGCGAGTTGCGCGATAAGGCTATGACGGTTTCGGTGCTTGACGACGTTCCAGGCGTGGGGCCCACCAGAAAACGTGCAATTATGCGCCATTTTGGCTCGATGAAGCGTTTGCGCGCGGCCAGCGAGCAGGAGATTGCAGAAGTTCGAGGCGTTCCGGCCGATGTCGCCAAAGCGGTCCACGAGGCACTTGTTGCATGGAATGCCGAGCGCGCCCAGGCATCGGCCAACCGTTCCGAAAGCTAAACGCGCTTCTAAACAACTGATATACATGATTGGCCGATTTTCAATCATTTGTTTCGCGGCGATTACCTGCCGATTTCGGGTTTTATTAACGCTAAAACGTTTGACTCGACATGGTGAATAACACTGCTATCCTGCGGGTTGACGAAGACTGATATCTCACCTCGTCGATACATACTGTCTGTCGAATCATTTGTCAATGAATTCGGTGAACGGTAGTAAATACCGTTCAAGCGGATGTATGTATCGGTCGCCGAGTGCGGCACCTCAGTTGGGTTTGTCGGTAGGTAAGGTATATATCGTCCGCAAGTTGCGCGGGGGCAAGTCTAGGTGCTCCCGGGTAAGATTCTCTATTGATAGGAGAAGACATGGCCATCATCAACAAGGGTATGTCCAGGCGTTCGTTCCTCGGCCTCACCGGCAGCGTCGCTGCTGTCGCAGGGCTTGGTCTCACCGGCTGCGGTGGCAGCTCTAGCGACGAGGGTTCCGCTTCCGGTTCCGCCGATTCCGCCAACCGTGGCGGCGGCGTGATCACCGCTGGTTCCGCTTACGCTCCGTCCAGCTTCGACCCCGCCAGCACCGGCTCCGCTGTGGGCCTGGGTGCTAACTGGCACGTCGTCGAGGGCCTCTACGGCATCGATTACCACGACTACAGCACCTTCAACGAGCTCGCCACCGACGATCCCAAGTCTGTGGACGACACCACTTTCGAGGTCACCATCCGCAAGGGCGCCAAGTTCTCCGATGGCACCGAGGTCACCGCTGACGACGTCGTCGCTTCCTACACTGCTTGCGCCGCTTCCGCTACCTATGCTCCGTTCTTCCAGCCCTTCGAGTCCATCGAGGCCAAGGACGCCAGCACCGTGACGGTCAAGACCAAGGTCCCCAACTTCTCCCTGCTCAAGGATCGTCTGGCCATCGTCCGCGTTACCCCGGCCACCCAGACCGAGGAGGATCGCGCCAAGCAGCCGATCGGATCCGGCCCCTGGATGTACGACTCTATCTCCGATACCGAGATCACCCTGGTTCCCAACCCCGAGTACAACGGTGAGTATGCTGCCGAGGATAAGAAGATCCAGTACAGCATCCTGACCGACCCCACCGCTCGCGTTACCGCTCAGCAGGAGGGCTCCACGCTCGTTATGGAGCTTGTTACCGCTGACGCCGTCGACCAGCTCGAGAGCGCCGGCTGCAAGATCGATAACGTTCAGGGTTTCGGCACCCGCTTCATCATGTTCAACGTCGCCAAGGAGCCTTGGAACAACGTCAAGGTCCGTCAGGCTGTCATGTATGCGCTCGACACCGAGAAGATGGTCAGCAACACCTTCGCCGGCCTTGCCACCGCTGCCAGCTGCTACCTGCCCAAGAGCTTCACCAACTATCATGAGGCTTCCACGGTGTACAAGACCGACGCCAAGAAGGCTAAGAAGCTCATTGAGGAGTCTGGCATCACCCCGGGTGCCATCACCCTGCGCACCACCGACAACGAGCAGATCAAGGGCATGGCCGCCCAGGTCAAGAACGACCTCGACGCTCTCGGCTTCGACGTGACCATCCAGACCGATACCTCGCCGGCCACCTACGCTGCCATCGACGGCGGCGAGGCCTACGATATCCTCCTTGCCCCTGGCGATCCGTCCTGCTTCGGCGCTGATCCCGACCTGCTGCTTAACTGGTGGTACGGTGACAACGTCTGGATGCAGACCCGTTGCCCGTGGAAGGAGTCCGCTGAGTGGGAGAAGCTCCACGGTCTCATGGACGAGGCTCTTGCCGCCGAGGGCGACGAGCAGCAGAAGAAGTGGAACGAGTGCTTCGACATCATCGCCGACAACGCCGTTCTGTACCCCGTTGTCCACGTTAAGACCGTCTCCGCTTCCTGGGACGATCCGTCCACCGCGCCCAACGGCGAGGCCCTCGATGGCTTCAAGGGCATCGGCACGACGAGCATGTCCTTCAGGGGCGTCGCGACCGTCAAGGCCTAAGACTCGCTTGAGTCATATGTAGGGCGTCGGTCGTAAGGCAACGTCCTCATAGTTGAAACAAAGACCCGGGCGACCTCGATGTCGCTCGGGTCTTGTAATGAGTATCCGTACTCATATACCAGTTGGTCCTACCGACAAAAGAAAGGGGAGAGAACGTGAACAACTTGCTACGTTTGATTGGAAGGCGTCTTGTGGCGCTGCCGATCATGGCATTGGGCGTCACCGTCCTGGTGTTCTTCCTTATGTCGTTCTCCAAGACCGACCCCGCCTACACGGCGTTGGGTGACGGTGCCTCGCCCGAGGCGGTTGCCGAGTACCATGAGAAGTATGGTCTGGACGACCCCTGGCCCGTGCGCTACGTGCGCTATATGGGCGATTTGATCCATGGCGACATGGGCACCTATGGTGCTGCTCGCAACTCCGTTGCCAAGCGCATCTCCACGGCCCTGCCCGTCACGATGCAGCTGACCTTCATCGGCCTTGCCATCGGTGCGGTCGTTTCGTTTTTGCTCGGCGTCATCGCGGCACTGTATCGCGACAAATGGCCGGACCAAGTGATCCGCGTCTTTTCCATCGCCGGCCTGGCAACCCCGTCGTTCTGGCTTGCCGTTCTGTTGATCCTGCTGTTCTCTTCTTATCTCAAGGTCCTCCCGGCATCGGGTGCCCTGCCTCACTTCACCACGAATCCGGCTGGTTATCTGGGCCGCATGATTATGCCCGCCATCGCCTTGGCATTTCCGCTGACGGGCCAGATGACTCGTATCGTGCGCACCGCCATGGTCGAGGAACTCGACAAGGACTATGTCCGTATGGCTCGCGGTGCCGGCGTTCCCGAGAAGGTCGTCGTCGGCATCAACGTTCTTCGCAATGCGCTGATCACCCCGGTCACCACCCTCGGTCTTAAGATCGGTTATCTCATGGGCGGCGCCGTCGTCATCGAGGTTATCTTCAACCTCCCCGGCATGGGCACCGCGATTCTGCAGGGCGTTCAGGGCAACGAGGCGAACCTGGTTCAGGGCGTCGTTATCGTCGTTGCTCTTGCCTTCATCATCATCAACATCGTGGTTGACATGCTCTACCTGCTCATCAACCCGCGCATCAGGACGGTGTAGATTATGGTAAAGATTCGAGAGAAGCAAACCGAGCAGCTCGAGAAGGCTGCCTCCAAGGGGCTCAAGCTCGGTGGCTGGAAGAAGATGACGCTGTCTTCTAAGATTGCCGCCGTCGTGCTGGTGCTGGTCGCCCTGACTGCGATTCTGGCGCCCCTTCTTGCCCCCTATAGCCCGGTCGAGATCTTTACGGCTCGCCAGGCTCCCGGCAACGGATTTATCTTCGGTACCGACGATAAGGGTCGCGACATTCTGTCGCGTATGCTCTACGGTGGTCGTTACTCGCTGATTATCGGCTTTGGCGCCACTGCTATGGCTCTGGTCTGCGGCTCGGTCGTGGGCGCCCTTGCAGCGGTTTCGCGCAAGGCCGTCTCCGAGACGATCATGCGTATCTTGGACATCATCATGTCCATCCCGGGCATCGCCCTCGCGGCCGTCTTCGTCTCCATCCTGGGCAACTCCGTGCCGTCGATCATCTTCGCCATCGGCTTTATGTACACTCCGCAGATTGCCCGTATCGTGCGCGCCAACATCGTGTCCGAGTACGGCGAGGACTATGTCCGCGCGGTCATCGTTTCCGGCGCCAAGGCTCCGTGGATTTTGATCAAGCATGTTCTGCGTAACTGCATCGCCCCGATCATGGTCTTCACCGTTACCCTGGTCGCCGACGCCATCATCTTCGAGGCCTCGCTGACCTTCATCGGCGCTGGTATTCAGGAGCCCACCGCTACCTGGGGCAACATCCTCGCCGACGCCCGCGGCGGCGTGCTCGCCGGCCGTTGGTGGCAGGCGCTGTTCCCGGGCCTGGCCATCATGATCACCTGCCTGGCACTCAACATCCTCTCCGAGGGCATTACCGACGCCATGGCCGCTGCTCCCTCCGCCGCCCTGGATCCGACCGATTCCTCCAAGCGTCGCGAGGCCGACCTGCTGGTCTCTGACCCCGTTCGCGCCTACAAGGAGCAGGCCCAGTCCCTCTCCGCTCGCCTTGGCGCCCTGCGCGATGTCGAGCTCAAGCGTGACGATCGCCATGTGCCCGACGAGTCTGTCGAACCGATCCTTTCGGTCCGCGATTTCTGCATCCAGTTTGAGCATCACGGCGATATCAACGTCGTCGACCATGTCAACTTTGACGTCCGTCCTGGTCAGACCATGGGCCTGGTGGGCGAGTCCGGTTGCGGTAAGTCCATCACCACGCTGGCCATCATGGGCCTGACCGACGATGACGAGCACCTTTCCGGCGAGGTCCTCTGGGAGGGCCGCGACCTGCTCAAGATGAGCAAGAAGGAGTGGTTCGGCCTGCGCGGTACCGATATCGCTATGGTCTATCAGGACGCCCTGTCCTCGCTCAACCCCTCCATGCTCATCTCTGCCCAGATGAAGCAGCTCACCAAGCGCGGCGGCACCCGCAGCGCCGAGGAACTCCTGGAGCTCGTGGGCCTCGACCCCAAGCGTACGCTCGAGAGCTACCCGCATGAGCTTTCCGGTGGCCAGCGTCAGCGTGTCCTGATCGCTATGGCCCTTACCCGCGACCCCAAGCTGGTCATCTGCGACGAGCCCACGACCGCTCTGGACGTTACCGTCCAGAAGCAGGTCATCAAGCTGCTCAACGACCTTCAGGCCAAGCTCGGCTTTGCCATGATCTTCGTCTCGCATGACCTGGCGCTGGTCGCCGAGGTCGCCCATAACATCACGGTTATGTACGCCGGTCAGGTTATCGAGCAGGCGCCCACCAAGGAGCTGCTCACTAACCCGATCCACGAGTATACCCGCGGTCTTCTGGGCTCCGTTCTGTCCATCGAGAGCGGTTCGGGCCGTCTGCACCAGGTGCCCGGCGCCGTTCCGAGCCCGCGCGATTTCCCCAAGGGCGATCGCTTCGCGCCCCGCTCGAGCCATCCGCGCATTGGCCTGGACACCCGTCCGGTCTTCAAGCGCGTGCCCGGCACCGAGCACTTCTATTCCGAGCTCCCCGACGAGGTGCTCAAGGCAAATGGTTTGACCCCTCACGCGGAGGTGATGTAGATGAGCGAGACCGCAGTCAACGGCGTCGAGCCGATCATCTTCCTTGATGACGTCCACGTCACCTTTAGGACCCGTACCGGCTCGATTCTGCACCCCAACCTGGTTCACGCCGTCCAGGGTGTAACGATTAGGCTCATGCCCGGTCAGACGATCGGCATCGTCGGCGAGTCCGGTTGCGGTAAGTCCACCACCGCCAACGTCATGTGCGGCCTGCAGGCCCCCACGAGCGGCAAGGTCTACTTTAAGGGCAAGGACGTAACCAAGCGTACCGCCGAGGACCGTCGCCACATGGGTCGCGTCATCTCGGTCGTGTTCCAGAACCCGGCCACGGCGCTCAACCCCCGCATGGTCGTTCGCGAGCAGCTGCTCGATCCCATGCGCGTCCACAATCTGGGCACCGAGGCCGAACAGGAGAAGCGCGTCAAGGAACTCCTGGAGCTCACCGGTCTGCCCAGCTCCGCCGCCGAGGTTCTTCCCGGTCAGCTTTCGGGCGGCCAGCGCCAGCGCGTCGCAATTGCCCGTGCCCTGTCGCTGAACCCCGATGCCATCATCGCCGACGAGCCCACCTCGGCTCTGGACGTTTCGGTCCGCGCGCAGATTCTGAACCTGCTGACCGACCTTAAGAAGGAGCTCGGCCTGGCCATGGTGTTCATCAGCCATGACATCCAGACGGTCCGCTATATCTCTGACGACATCATCGTTATGAATGGCGGCAAGATCGTCGAGCAGGGCGAGGCCAAGCAGGTCTTCCAGCACCCCCAGGACCCCTACACCAAGATGCTGCTCGGCGCTGCGCCGTCGCTGCTGCATCCCAAGCTCGGCGAGTAGTCTCGCTTTCCCTCCCGTGCGCCCGGTTCCCTTGCCGGGCGCACCTCCGTTGCGATTTCGAAAGGTTGGGTTCACGAGCCATGCCAAGTGCTCAGGAGCTGCAACAGCAATTTGGTGAATATCGAGGCGCCATGCCCCGTCCATCAGATTTCGATCTCTTTTGGAAGGATCGCATGGCCGAGGCCGACGCCGTCGGGCTTGACTATGCGATCGAGACGGCATCGGTCACCGATGCCGTGACCTGCCAGCTTTTCGACCTCTGGTATACCGGCATGTGTGGCGCTCGCCTGCATGCCAAGTACCTTAAACCCGTCTCGGACGAGCCCGTGCCATTGGTACTTCAGTTCCATGGGTATCCGGGTGCAAGCCGCAGCTGGTTTGAGCAGGCGTCGTTTGCGGGCATGGGCATGGCACTCATCGCCCTCGACTGCCCCGGCCAAGGAGGTCCCTCCGAGGACATTGGTGGATTTGAGGGCACAACGGTCGCGGGCCATATCGTCGCCGGTATCGACGGCGACCCGGCCAACCTCTACTATGTCCGCTTGCACCAAGATATTCGCATCCTGTGCCGCATCGTTCGCGAGCTCGAGGGCATCGATCTTGCCCGTGTGTTTGTGAACGGCGCGTCGCAGGGCGGCGGTTTGGGCATTGCGACCTGTGCACTTAACAGCGAGCTTATCAATCGCGCCGCCATCCTCTATCCCTTCCTGTCGGATTTCCGCCTGGTCTGGGATTTGGATGCCGACGACATTGCCTACGAGGGCCTGCGCTATTGGTCTCGCTGGTTTGACGAGGACTCGACTCGTATCGACGTAGCCTATGCCAAGCTGGCGTACTTCGATTCCAAGAACTTTGCCCCTATGGTCAAATGCCCCGTGCTGTTTGGCACCGGCACAGCCGATACCGTCTGTCCGCCAGCGACGCAGTTTGCGGTCTATAACAACCTGACCTGTGAAAAGCGTCATGAGTTCTTTGAAGGCTTTGGCCACGAGGAGATTCAGGATTTTGACGATCTGATCATTCCGTTTTTCTGCAAGGGAGGGGAGGCTTATGTCTAAGTGCGAGAGCAATGTCAATGAGCTGATTGTCTCCGACCTTGTGGGGATTCCCGGAACGGTCTCGTCAAGGCTCGCTGATTTCCGGGATTGGCGCGGTGATGCTTCTGCGGATGTTTCCGAATTAGAGATAGCCGCTTCGGACCTTGAGGTTTGCGGGCCGAGTATTACGGTGATCGATTTCGCCAATCCGTATGCCCGCTACTCCGAGGTTTCCTTTGAGCTTGGTGGCGATGTGGTCCACGCACGCTTGATTGAGCCTGCCGGTCGCGCCCGAGCATCCGAGCTTGTGCCGCTATGTCTGATGTTTCACGACATCGACCGACCCGTGCGGGGATGGCATCACATGACGAGGTTTGCGGCCATGGGATATGCCGTGCTTGCGCTGGACGATGAGGCGATTGGATCCAGCGAGCTGCAGCAGGGGATTGCCTCTCCTGCTTTTGTCAAGCGCGTCCGTTGGGGTTGCGCGATGGCGAAGGTGGCGCGCAATCTTGATGGCGTGGACCCCGACCGCATCTTTGCATGGGGCGAGGGCCTTGGCGGCGGAGTCGCGCTGGCGGTTTCTGCTCTGGACGAGCGGGGCCTCGCCTGCACGGCGGTTGCCAATCCGCTTCCTGGCGGCCTCGAGGCGCTGTCGTCTCGGGTGCGCGGATCGGTGCTCATGGGCACATCGCTTATGGATACCGTGAGCGATCCCAAGGATCAGTTTGCCGTATTCAACGGTCTTGAGTGTGACCGGAGGCATATCATCTATGCAAAATACGCTCACGAGCGCATCAATGCGTTCGAAAACAAAGTCGTCGACTTCTTTAACCAAACGTTCTACCCGTGTTCTTTGGCCTAGACGGCCTGGACACTGCCAACAAGAGTGGGCGGCATAGGGCTGCCCGCCAGACAGCTAAGGAGATTCTTGTGGCAACTCAGAAATTCACCGGCGTTATCCCTCCCGTCGTTGTTCCCGATACCGAAGACCACCAGCTCGATGTTGCCTCCTTTGAGCGCAGCATCAACCGCATGATCGATGCCGGCGTCGATGGCTTGTTCTTCCTGGGCTCCTCGGGCGAGGTTGTCTTCTCCACCGACGAGCGTCGCCGTCAGATCATCGCCGAGGCCGTCCGTATCGTCGACCACCGCGTTCCCGTTCTGGTCGGCATCATCGACACCGAGACCGAGCGCATGATCGAGCACGGCAAGGTCGCTCAGGAGCTGGGCGCCGATGCGCTTGTCGCCACCTGCCCGTTCTATGCTCTGCAGGGCATGACCGAGGTCGAGGAGCACTTCCGCATCCTGCATGAGGAACTCGACCTGCCCATCTTCGCCTACGACATCCCCGTGTGCGTCCACACCAAGCTCCCCTGGAAGCTCCTTGCCAAGCTCGGCGCCGAGGGCGTTCTGGCCGGCGTCAAGGATTCCTCGGGTGATGACATCTCGTTCCGCTACCTCGTTCAGGAGAACGAGAAGAACGGACATCCGATGAGCATCCTCACCGGTCATGAGGTTGTTGTCGACGGCGCCTACCTCGGTGGCGCCGACGGTTCCGTCCCGGGTCTCGCCAACGTTGAGCCCGAGGGCTACGTGCGTCAGTGGAAGGCCGCCCAGGCTGGTGACTGGGCTACCGTCAAGGCCGAGCAGGATCGCCTCAATGAGATTTCGCACATCTGGGATGTCACCTCTGGCGTCCAGGGCTATGCCGGTGGCGTTGGCGCCTTCAAGACTGCTATGAACCTCATGGGCATCTTCGACAGCCCGACCATGCCGCGCCCGGTGAAGGCCATGACCGGCGAGAACGTCGAGGCGATTAAGAAGGTCCTTCAGGACAACGGTCTCCTGTAAAGCTTCCCCAGGCACCCGATCTTGGGGCTCAAGTGGTCGGGCGTGACCCATTAGGTCAACGCCCGACCACTTTCACCCCAACCTCGGGCACCTGGGAAACCTTTACCAAGTTGCGGCGATAACACCGCCTTCATTTCCTGTAGTTGTTATTTATCTCCTAAGGAGAGCGACATGGAGAACAAGTACGTCTGCTCTGTCGATATCGGCGGAACTAAGATCGCGACTGCCATCATGGAGTACACGGCTGACGGCAGCGTGCCCCATCCCGTTTTTGAGGCCGAGGTTCCTACCGAGGCCCAGGAGGGCGGCGAGGCCGTATTCCAGCGTATCGAGGCGTCCATCAAGGCTGCTCTCGAGTCGAATCCCGATGTCGAGGTCCTTGGCGTCGGTATCGGTGCCGCCGGCGTCGTCGATCCCAAGACGGGCGCCATCGCGTATGCCAATGAGATCATGCCCGGCTGGTCCGGCGTTCAGTTGGGGCCGCGTCTGCGCGAGGACCTCGGTCTTCCCGTTGCCGTCGTAGGCGACGTGCAGGCTCATGCTCTGGGCGAGGCCCACTGGGGCGTCGGCAAGGGCAAGTTCTCCGTCTTGTGTCTTGGCATCGGCACGGGCATCGGCGGCGCATATGTCGAGAACGGCCGCGTGATGCAGGGCTTCCATGGTGCTGCCGGCCATATGGGCCACATCGAGTGCTCGGCTGCCGCCGGCATTCCCTGCGCCTGCGGGCGTTCCGGCCATCTGGAGTCGGTTGCTTCGGGCACTTCCATTGGTCGAATGTACGATGAGCGTTTTGGCCGCGTCGACCCCAGCCGTCCTTCGGTCGGTCGCGATGTGAACGACCTGTGTCGTGCTGGCGACGCAAAGGCGACCGAGGTCATCCATGACGCCGGCTTTGCGCTGGGCGCCAGCTTGGGCTCGCTTGCCAATATTCTGGATCCAGAGGTCATCGTGCTTTCGGGCGGCGTAATTCATCAGGGTCCCGATTGGCGTTCGCAGACGTGGAAGGATTCGGTGCACGAGGGCTATGCCAGCCAGGCGCTCGATCCGCTCCAGGACACGCCGATTCTCATCGGGTCTCTGGAGGGCGATGCTCCGCTCATCGGTGCCGCCGAGCATCTTCTCGCTTCGTTAAAGTAAACGTATCTGCTGTAGGAGCCTCCCGAGACAACACGCCTCGGGAGGCTGTTCTGAGAAAGGTTGCAGCCTTATGACCGTCGATCCTTTGATTCAATCCCTGAAGGGTAAGCTCGTCGTGAGCGTTCAGGCGTATATGGGCGAGCCGCTTCGTACGCCCGAGACCATGGCTCAAATGTCTCGCGCTTGCGAACTCGGCGGCGCCGCCGCCATTCGCTGCCAGGGCCTTGCCGACATTGCCGCCATTAAGGGTCGCTGTGAGGTTCCCGTCATCGGCCTGTGGAAGGATGGACACGAGGGCGTTTACATCACGCCGACGCTGCGTCACGCCCGCGCCTGCGTTGCTGCCGGTGCCGATATCGTGGCGATCGACGCCACCGATCGTCCGCGCCCCGATGGCAAGACGGTCGAGGATTCCTTCCGTCCGCTGCACGAGGAGGGTGTGCTCCTGATGGCGGATTGTGCCACCATCGAGGACATTCGCCGTGCGGTTGATATGGGCTTCGACCTGGTATCTACCACGCTCTCTCACGGTGTCGCCGCTATCGACTGCACCATGGCCGATGGCCCCGACCTGCCGCTCCTGCGTCAGGCGACCGAGGAATTCCCCGGCCTTCCCATCATCTGCGAGGGTCGCGTGCATACGCCCGAGGAGGCTCGCGCCGCGATCGATGCTGGCGCCTGGGCCGTTGTCGTCGGCACCGCCATCACGCACCCCACGAGTATTACAAGTTGGTTCAAGGCTGCGCTTGAGGCGTAAGACAGGCCTCGTATCCGCTCGGGGCGGTATACTCAATATAGGCAATTGACCGCGCGGGATCCGGGTTGCTGGGTCCCGCGCTTGTTTTTGGGAGGCAGCACATGCAAAAGGGAGATGCCATGGATGCGGCGGAGCGCTCGGAGCGCATCCCCGATATCGTCATCATCACCGGAATGTCCGGATCGGGCCGCACACAGGCCATGCACGTGTTCGAGGACATGGGCTATTTTTGCATTGATAACCTGCCTCCGCGTCTCATCGCCCAGCTTGCCGAGCTCGTCGGCATCAATACGGGCGTGGGCAGGCATCTCGCCGTCACCTGCGATTTGCGTAGCCAGGGACTGTTTGACGAGTTGCTCGATGCGGTCGCCGCGCTCGAAGAGCGCGAGATGAGCTGCGACATCGTGTTCCTGGAGGCTTCTGACGAGGTGCTGATTCGTCGCTACAGCGAAAATCGCCGCCGTCATCCCATTGCCAAGCCGGGGGAGACTACGGCCGATGCCATTCAGCGCGAGCGCCTTCAGCTGCAGGGCGTGCGCGATCGAGCCGATATGATTATCGACACGAGCCGTCTGCGCACCTCTGCGCTGCGCAACAAGCTACGTATGGCATTTTCCGAACTGTCCGACCAACAGCTCATGGACGTCCATGTGTTCTCGTTTGGCTTTAAGCACGGCATGCCCGTCGAGGCGGACATTATGATCGACGTCCGCTTCCTGCCCAATCCGTTCTACGATCCCGAGATGCGCACGATGACCGGTCTCGATAAAAAGGTCTCCGATTTTGTTCTGGACCATCCCAAGACGCAGGAGTTTTGGAAGGCTTGGACACAGCTGCTCGATACGGTGATGCCGGGCTATATCGCGGAGGGTAAACCGCAGCTTTCTATCGCCATCGGCTGCACGGGCGGACAGCACCGTAGCGTCGCCATTGCCGAGGCCACGGCCCGTTACCTGGAAGGCACCCAGTATCACGTGAGCATCTCCCACCGCGACCTGTCGCGCGCCAACACGAAGGCATAGGCCTGCATGTCGTTTACCGCTGAGGTGCGCGACGAGCTTGCGCGCTGCGAACCCGAATGTGAATACTGCGATTTGTCGACGCTTGCCGCCCTGACGCGTGTGAGCGGTACGCTTTCGTTGGCCGGCTCCGGGCGGTATCGTTTGACGGTCGCGACCGAGACGGGAGCCGTCGCGCGCACGATGATCACGCTGACGCATCGCATCCTTAAGCTCAAAACGGAATTCACCGTTCGTAAATCGGTCTTGCATAAGGTCCGTAACTATCTCATTACCCTGCCCGATCAACCCGACCTGGACAAGGCTCTGGTGCTGCTGGGCATTCTAGACCGCAGGGGAGGGCTCGTCGCTGGTGTTCCCCGACACATCGTTGCCCGTCCCTGCTGCAGGCTTGCCTACATCCGCGGCGCGCTCATCGCGGGCGGCTTCGTGGCCGATCCACGCGGCGATTTTCATTTGGAGATCGCGGTGCAGGGCGAGCAATATGCTAAGGGGCTTTGCGACCTGTTGGGGCAGATTGGGGTCCATGCTCGTGTTAATGCACGGCGGGGGTCATATGCCGTATACATTAAGAGCGCCGAGGAAATCGAGCATTTATTAAAGCTGATTGGTGCCAAGCGCAGCGTTGCCGAGATTGAGGAGGCGCGCGCGGTCAAGTTGGTTAAGAACGATGTGAACCGTCGCGTGAACGCCGAGCTCGCCAACCAGACCAGAAGCGCCGGTGCTGCCCAACATCAGCTTGCGCTTATCGATGAGCTCGAGCAGCGTGACCTTCGCGATGCGCTTCCGGATGCCTTGGCGGTCTTTTGCGACCTGCGCGAGCGCTATCCCGATCTGTCGCTGCGTGATTTGGGGGAGATGGCTGACCCTCCCTTGTCGAAGTCAGCCCTCTACCATCGAGTTTTGAGGCTTGAAAAGCTCATTGAAGCAAACAGGTAGTTTAAAGCATCGGCGTATATACGGATTTAGCTGCTATTTTATTCTTTAAAACGTTTTAACGTAAATTTGATTTTCAATTTCGAGCATTCTCGTGAAATTCAAGTCAAAAAAAAGGTATATTAGGCGAGTGGTTAGTTTGTGGGCCTCAACGGCGGGCGCTGTAGCTTGCGGGGGCCTTACGAAAGGAGACACAATGGCAGTAAAGGTTGCTATTAACGGCTTCGGTCGCATCGGTCGTCTGGCTTTCCGTCAGATGTTCGGTCATGAGGGCTCCGAGATCGTCGCTATCAACGACCTCACCTCTCCCGATATGCTCGCTTACCTGCTGAAGTACGACTCCACGCAGGGCAACTACGCTCGCGATCACGAGGTCGTTGCTGGCGAGGATTCCATCACCGTTGACGGCAAGGAGATCAAGATCTACAAGGAGGCCGACGCCAACAACCTGCCTTGGGGCGACCTCGACGTCGACGTCGTTCTCGAGTGCACCGGCTTCTACACCAGCAAGGCTAAGGCTCAGGCCCACATCAACGCTGGCGCCAAGAAGGTCGTCATCTCCGCTCCGGCCGGCAGCGATCTGCCCACCATCGTGTACAACGTCAACCACGAGACGCTGACCGCTGAGGACAACATCATCTCCGCTGCTTCCTGCACCACCAACTGCCTCGCCCCGATGGCCAAGGGTCTGAACGACTTCGCTCCCATCGTGTCCGGCATCATGACCACCATTCACGCCTGGACCGGCGACCAGATGCCGCTCGACGGCCCGCAGCGCAAGGGCAACAAGCGTCGTAGCCGCGCCTGCGCCGTCAACATCGTCCCCAACACCACCGGTGCTGCCAAGGCTATCGGCCTGGTTCTCCCCGAGCTCAACGGTAAGCTCATCGGTGCCGCCCAGCGCGTCCCGA
>UQMD01000024.1 GCA_900542155.1 uncultured Collinsella sp. | reverse complement strand
GGGATTGGTCAAAATCGTTTGACTATTAGCGGCTAAAATCGCCCGGCGCTAACAATATTAGCTTTCGCGATTTACCCTCCAAATTGCAGAGGTTTGAGACGACCGGAAAGGAATGCTTATGCTCGATTCTCCGTTCTTCAGCTACTGGGGAAAGGCGAAAGGAGTTGCTTTTCTCCATCACGGCAATATCGCATTGGGGCTCAAAGTCGTAAAAACGTCGTAAGGTACGCGATATGGTTCGCCGGGATCCTAACTAGCTAGGCATTTTTCTGAATCTGCAGATATTCCCATGACAGATAAACAGTACGCGTTGCATAGAACGATACCTTTCATATAGGAGGCTGCTAAAGAGTCGAAGCCGGGCACATACAGAGTTTTATTTCCTGGCCAGTTTGAAATAGCGCTCAAATATCAATTCGAAAACGTAATAGAACATTAATCGACTGTCGAGGTCCATGCTGCCCAAGCGGATTTCTTTTTGCACGGTGTAGATAGGGTAGTCGGCTAGTTTCGAGAGAGAATTTCGAGAAAAGCCGGTGAGTGTGACGACCTTGCATCCGCGCGTTTTGGCTATCGATGTGGCGTCAATAGACACCTGCGTCTCGCCGCTTACGGAAACGCTGAAGACCAGGTCGTTTTTGCCAAGCAGTTCTGCGTAATGCCTCATGACATGGCGTTCGCTGAGCGTATCGGTATTCTTGCCCATTATTTTGAGCTTTTCAGCCATCTCGAGGCACGGGTATTTCGAAAAGCCCGAGCAGAAGAACACGATATGCGAGGCGTCCTGGATAAGACTCACGACCGAGTCGATGACCCGGTCGTTAAGCAGGTCTTTGGTTTGTACGAGCTGGGTGTCGAGCGGAAGTGTCTCGATAGTGAATCGATTGCGGTCGAGCGAGGCGGAATACGATTGTTTGAGCTCCGTAAACCCCGAGAAGCCAAGCTTATGGGCAAGCCTTACGATCGTGTTGGGAGCGACAAAGAACCGTTCAGCAACGCCCTTAAGCGTGACATCGTCAATATCGTCACGCAGCTCGATGATGTAGCGCATGATCTCGCTTTCGAGATCGTTGAGCTTGCTCTCGCCAGCTCGCACATGATCATAAAAAGATTCTTGATCTTTCATAAGATGTTTCAGCCCCTCGCACCTCGCCGTACATATGGTACCGCTTTGTGTAGCCAGGTGAGAAATCGGTAATCGGTCAAGATTGCCTATTACCCATGAACTGGGCAAACGTACGTGTCGGCCTACACATATCTGTGTCGTGAACGAAATCATGTGTCCCCGTTTCGCATTGACCTGCGCAGGGGCTTGCAAATGATCTCAAGTCGCAAAATATCAATCGAAACGAAGCAAGCCGAGGACAACCGCGGAGCCCAAGGTCTTCGAGAACACCGATCAGCCAACCCTGGAGGGACGGAACATGAAGGATAAGCTCAATATTGTGATCGTTGGCGGCGGCTCCACGTGGTGCCCTGGCATTCTTAAAGCCCTGACCAAGCACATGGACATTCTGCCGCTGAACCGCGTGATGCTCTATGACATCGATGCCGAGCGCCAGCGTCCGATCGGCGAGTTTGGCAAGATCCTCTTCGCCGAGGAGGAGCCCGGTGTGGAGTTTGGTTACACCACCGATAAGGACGAGGCATACACTGACGTTGACTTTGTGCTCTGCCAGATTCGTACCGGCGGCTACGAGATGCGCAGCAAGGATGAGAAGATTCCGCTGCATATGGGAATCATCGGCCAGGAAACGGTGGGCCCCGGCGGCATGGCTTACGGTATGCGCTCCATGCATGACATGGTTGAGATCGTCAACGACGTTCGCGCTCATAGCCCGGAGGCGTGGATTATCAACTACACCAACCCGGCTGCTATTGTGGCATATGGTCTCGAGCGCGTTCTGCCCGATGAGCATCGCGTCCTCAACATCTGCGACCAGCCTGTCAACCTCATGCGCTCTTACGGTCGCCTGCTCGGTCGCGATATGAGCAAGACGGAGCCCGTGTACTTTGGCCTCAATCACTTCGGTTGGTTCAAGCACATCTACGATGAAGAGGGTCATGACCTCGTCCCGCAGATTAAGGAGTACACGGAGAAGAACGGCTTCCTTCCTGCCGATGCCGAGCAGCGTGACCAGTCCTGGCTTGATACCTACGCCATGGTCAAGGACATGCTCGAGGACTTCCCCGACTATCTGCCCAACACTTATCTGCAGTACTATCTGTATCCCGAGTACAAGGTCGCTCACCTCGACCCCGACTACACTCGCTCCGATGAGGTTATCAACGGCCGTGAGAAGCGCGTGTTCGCCGAGTGCGAGCGTGTTGCCAAAGTCGGCACCGCAAAGAACTCCTCGGTTGTGCAAAACGACGCTCATGGCGATATGATCGTGGAAATCACCTCGGCCATTTATCGCAACACCAACAAGACCTTCATTGTCATCGTGCCCAACAACGGCATTATCGAGGGGATGCCCGATGACGCCATGGTCGAGGTCGCGGCAAGCGTGGGCGCCAATGGCCCGCAGCCCTATGCTGTTGGCAAAATCGGTACCTTCTATCGCGGCCTTATGGAGAACCAGTACGCCTATGAGCGCCTGACTGTTGAGGCTTGGATGGAGGGTTCCTACGAGAAGGCTTTGCAGGCACTCACGCTTAATCGTCTGGTCGGTGATGCTAAGAAGGCTCGTAAGGTGCTCGACAAGCTCATCGAGGCGAACAAGGATTATTGGCCGGAGCTTAAGTAACTAGTTCCATATCGCTTGATAACTGTTATGGGGCGTGTGGATTGTAGAGCCGCGCGCCCCGTTTCTTTAAGAGGGGTATCCCATGAACAAAGATGAGCTGCTGGCAAAGTTCCAGCGCCTGGGCAAAGTCCTCATGACGCCCGTGCTGATTCTGCCAATTGCCGGCATCCTCCAGGGCTTTGGCAATGCCTTTACCAGCCCCACCCTTACGGCAGCTGTTCCCTGGCTTGCTGCTCCGGGCTTTGCGATTTTCTTTTCGATTCTCAAGGCCGCAGCCGGCATCGTTATGAACAACATCCCGGTTATCTTCTCGATTTGTCTCGCCTATGGCTTCGCCAAGTCCGAGAAGGCTACCGCGGCGCTTTGTGGCTTTTTGGGCTACATGTGCATGAATTCCGTGATGGGCACGTTCCTTACGGCGACTGGCGTTATCGATCCCGCGAATCTTACGACGGGCCAGAGCACGATTCTCGGTATCACCACGCTCGACACTGGCGTTATCGGCGGTCTTCTGGTGGGCGCAATCGTCGCATGGTTGCATAACCGTTACTACAAGATTGAGCTGCCCGCCGTGTTCTCCATCTTCAACGGTACGCGCTTTATTCCGGCGGTAACGCTGCTCTCATGCAGCATCCTCGCATTGGTCATGTCCTTTGTTTTCCCGTTTATTCAGAACGCTCTCGGTGCGCTGTCCGAGTTCATCAAGACTACGGGTGCCTTTGGTGCATTTGTCTACGGCGCCGGCGAGCGCATGCTCCTGCCTTTTGGCCTGCATCACTTTGTCTATTTGCCGTTCTTCTTCACGTCGCTCGGTGGCGTCGAGACCATCGACGGCCAGACTGTTCAGGGCGCTATCAATATCTACAACGCGATCCTGGGCTCTCCCAGCACGCCGTTTAACATCGAGGTCAGCCGTTTTGTCATGAACGGCAAGGTTATCTTCGCCATGTTCGGCTTGCCCGGCGCCGCACTCGCCTTCTACAAGACGGCGCTTCCCAAGAACAAGAAGAAGACCGCAGCACTCATGATCGCCATCGTGGTGCCTTGCATCCTCTCCGGCATTACCGAGCCGCTCGAGTACTCCTTCCTGTTTATCGCGCCCATCCTCTACGTGTTCCACGCTCTCATGGCTGGTCTTGCTTATGCGCTGACCTATATCCTGCAGTTCAACGTGGCTGGCTCCGCGTCCTTCGGCGGCCCGCTCTTGTCGTTGATCTTTAACGGCATTATGGGTGCAGCCAAGGGCTCCAACTGGCAGGTTATCCTGTTCCTCGGCCCCATCTACTTCGTGGTGTACTACTTCGTCTTCAAGTTCATCATCCTTAAGAAGGACCTTAAGACCCCTGGCCGCGAGGAAGAGTCCGACGATGAGGCCGCAAAGGCTCCCAAGACTGTGATCAGCGACCTCATTCCCGCCATCGTTGAGGCAGTGGGCGGCGACAACAATATTAAGTCTGTCGAGGCCTGCTTCACCCGTCTGCGCATCCAGCTCAATGACTGTGACAAGGTGGTTGATGACGCCGAGTTTACCGAAAAGCTCGAAGCGCGTGGCATCGTGCATGTCAACGGCGGCGTGCAGATTGTCTACGGCAACATGGCATCTAACTACGCAACCCAGATGCGCGAGCTACTGGGTATGGAGTAAACGACTCGCATATCTATAAAATCCAGTATAAAAGGCGGCGGCAGACAATGCGTCTGCCGCCGCCTTTGAGGTGCCCCGCGCACATTTCGTGTACTTCGGATACACGAAAACTGGAAAATCGTGCATTCGAAGTACATGAGATCGAACCACAGCTAAAGGGGCTGGCTTAGCCTGTCGTCAGGTAAGCGTCGCGACTGGAACGATAGACGTTTTAGAGGGAACCTCGCTCTACGCCCTTGCCCGCCTGCGCTCCCAGCGAGCCAACTTAATCGTCACCAGCGTAAGCGCCCAGGCGACAAGCGAGAACGCGGCTCCCACGGCGCCCACGTACGCAATACCAATGCTGCTTACCACGGCGCCGCCCACTGCGGTGCCAAACGAAATGCCGACGTTAAACGCCATGGGCTCAACCGAACTTGCGAGTACCATCGACTTGGGGTGGCGGCTGCGTGCCACGTCCATAAAGTGCGTGATGCACGACACCGAGAACAGGTACATGAGCAGCGCCAAGCTAAAGACAAAGACCAGCGCGAGCGGCATGGTGCCGCCCACGGCAAACAGCCCGAGCAACGCCGCAGCCTGCAGCACAAACGTCACAAGCAGTGCCTTCATGCCAAAACGTGCGTCGATCCATCCGCCCAGGATGTTCGAGATCAGACAGAACACGCCGTAGGCCATAAGCGTGGTGCTCGCCTGAACGGTGCCCATGCCCAGCACCTGCTCAAGATAAGGCGTCACGTAGCCGTAGAACACATAGACCGAGCCTACGCCAAACAAAAAGATGAGCATGCCGGTGATGATGCTCGGCTCGCGCAGCAGACCCGCCTGCTCGCGAAAGGTGGCAGGCTCGTCGGTTTGCCCAGCGCGCGGCATAAACGCCACGAGCGCTCCGCAGATCAGAACGGCAAAGGTCAGCGTGCCGTACATGGCCACGTGCCAGTCGAGCGTGTCGGCCACGAACTTGCCAATCGAAGTGACAAAGACCATTGCCACGGAAAACGCACCATATACCACCGAGATGGCAAGCGAAGTTTGCTGCGGGGACAGCAGCTCGGGGATGTACGTCACGCCCACGGCGAGCAGTGCGCCCGAGACAGAGCCCAGGACAATGCGCGAGATAAACAGTACCTGGAAGTTGGGCGCCAACGCCATGACCAGGTTGCCGAGCACAAAGACGATGCTATAGCACACGAGCAGCTGGTAGCGGCGGAATCGCCCCGTGCTGAGTGCAAGCACCGGCGTGGCGATGGCGTAGACGAGTGCGAACACGCTGATGAGCTGGCCCGCAGTGGCAAGTGATATGCCGAGTTCCGTCGCCAAGTCGCTTTCGATGCCGATGACCACGAACTCGGAGCAGCCGAGCGAGAATCCCAACAGCACGAGCAGCGCTAGGCAGAGCTTGGTGCGCGCGGGGGAGAGCGCGGCGGCGGTTGACTTACTTTTAGGCGTGGTTGCGGCGGTCAAGATTGTCACTCCAATGTCGCATGAATAAGCGGGATTCAATCCCTGCAACTCTAACAGAATGTGACGAATGGGCAGTCCCTTTGTCACATTGCTCTGCCAGCCAGTCGCCCAAACCGTCACAACATTCGATGAAAATCTCGAAAACGAGGAAAAGCGTCGAATGTTGTGATGGTTTTCCTATCTGTGCCGGCGAGCCGCCGTGCCGTCTGGGGGTATAAGGCTAGCAAGTGTTTATTTGCGAGGCCAAGGGGGCGCCCCGTATGGATATCGATAGCTTTGAATGGTGGTATAGCGAGGGCGAGGCTCCGGACGAAGAGTGGGACGAGCCCGCTCCGTGTGACGTGTCGAGCGACGAGGACGAGGTCGGCAATGATGCCGGTGTCGAGCCTGAAGCCGCCTCCGATGCCGCCGAGCCCCTGACCTTTGAACAGGCTTGGGCCCAGGCCGAGGCCGACGAGGCAAAGGCCGATGCCACGGCCACACTGGGTGAGCCAGCCGACATGTCCATCTCGCCGGCAAAGACCCCGCAGCCGCGTCACACTATCGATCCCGACAGCACGGCATCCTTCAGCATTCTCGACGTGCCCTCGCAGGGTGCCCAGGCGCCTGCGCCCACGCATCGCCCCGATCTGGCTCGCGAGGAAGATGCGGGACGTCGCTCTCCGCTTGGCCCCATCCTTATCGCCTTTATGGCCGGCGTTATCGCATGCTCGGTAATTGGAAACGTCTGGAGCCATGTTGAACAACAGCGCAAAGACGCCGCCAAGGTCGAGATGTCTGTCGAGCAATCGCTCAGCCGCACGCGCTCGGTGCATGTATCGGTCGAGGTCAAGGACGGCGCGACGTGGGACACCGCGCGCGGCGACAGCCAGATGCTCGTCCATATCGTGGGTCGCACGCTCAAGGGGCAAGCGATCGACGAGTACCAATACGTCAATTCCGAAGGTGACGGCATCGAGCTCAAGCCCGGCGACTACGAGCTCACGGTCGATGAGCCGCCCGTCGCCACCGACGGCACGCGTTACCGTGCCTCAAAGCGCATGGTTCCGGTGAGTTTTAATTCACAGGCGCCCGATACGGTCGATAGCACGCCGCAGGGCGGGTTTGACCTTTACGCTATTGCTCAATAACTGCACCTGTCGCTCAACCCCGCCGCCAAGAGTGGGACAATAGCCCTCGACACCGTTGTTTACTATTGGAGGAAGTAGCATGTCCACCGTCACTACCATCAAGCGCGGCGGCCTCACCGCGGCCATCGATTCCATGGGCGCCCAGCTCACGAGCCTTGCCCTCAACGGCAACGAGTATCTGTGGCAGGGCGACCCGGCCTTTTGGGGCAAGCATGCGCCTATCCTGTTCCCCATCGTGGGATCGCTGCGCAACAACATGGCGACATCTGCGGCCGGCACCTGCGAGATGCCGCGCCATGGACTCGCTCGCATCGTCGAGCACAAGTTGGTCGAGGTTTCGGAGGATGGCTCCTCGGTAACGTACGAGATCACTGACACGCCCGAGTTGCTCAAGGCGTTCCCGTTCCACTTTAAGCTCAACATGACCTATGCCCTGACCGGCGACGCCACGCTCACGCAGACCTTTGCCGTCACCAACACCGGCGACGTGGCCCTGCCGTTCTCGGTGGGCGGTCATCCTGCATTCAACGTGCCCGCCCCCGGTGCCGAAGACGAGGCGTTCGAGGATTACGAGCTGGCGTTTACCGAGGCTTGGACTAACGAGGCCCCCATCATCACGCCCGACGGTCTTATGACGTTCGAGGGCAGCTACAAGGCTCCCGATAACTCGGACGTGCTGCCCATCACGCACCGCAGCTTCGATAACGATGCCATCATGTTCACCGATGTCCCGGGTTCCACGCTCACGCTGCGCGGCCGCAAGTCGGGCCACGGCGTCAAGATCGACTTTGAGGGCTTTAAGTACATCGGCGTGTGGTCTGCCGCCAACGACGCCCCGTTTGTGGCGCTCGAGCCCTGGACCGGCCACACCACCATGGACACCGAGGACGACGTCTTTGAGCACAAGGTCAACACCATTACCTTGGCACCGGGTGAGACGGACGTTCGCAGCTTTAGCGTTACCCTGCTCTAGAGGTTCCGCCGTTCTAACGAACGACGGACCGGTCGACGCTGCGCGCCACCCAGAGCGACAATTTGTCATTCAAAAGGCAAGGCATGACCAGAAGGTCTATGCCTTGCCTTTTTCATGCTAACTTGTTCGCTCTGGGTGGCGCCCGCTGGCATTGCCAAAACATCGACGCTCCCAATGACTACCGTGTGTCTATTAATTTTTCGAGCTTGTGCTGCGCTGCTGGTCGCTGGCGTATATCCTGTTAAGTCGTCAGCATACGATTCAACAGGGAAGGCAGATTATGCATTCTCCCCATCAACGCGACGCGCATCCACAGCCGGTATGCAGCCGTCGCATCTTTTTGGGTAGCGCTCTCGCTGCGAGCGCTTCTGTCGTCGCCGGCGCACTTGCCGGCTGCCAGCGTCCCTCCACGCTGGAAGTAGTTCAGTCCACGACGGGCGGCGGTCGCGACGACCTGTCCGATTCTGTGATCGGCAAGGATAAGATCCGCATCGGCATGGAGGCGGCCTACGCCCCGTACAACTGGCAGGTTTCCGAGGCCAGCGAGTTCACGATCCCCATCGACAACGTGCAGGGCGCCTATGCCGATGGCTACGACGTGCAGATCGCCAAGATCGTCTGCAAGGCTCTCGGCGGCGAGCCCGTTGCCGTCAAGCAGAGCTTCTCGGGCCTTATCGACTCGCTCAACAACGGCCAGATTGACCTCATCATCGCCGGCATGAGCGCCACGCCCGAGCGCGAGGAGTCCGTCGGCTTTTCCGACCCGTACTTCATTGGCTACTTTGGCCTGTTCGTAAAAGAGGGCTCGCCCTACCAAAACGCCACCAAGCTCAGCGACTTCAGCGGTGCCACGGTGCTCGGCCAAAAGGACACCATGCTCGATACCGTCATCGACGAGATTCCGGGCGTTGTGCACAAGAACCCGGTCGATTCGGTCCCCACGGTGTTCTCGAATCTGCTGCAGGGCACGTGCGACGCCGTGACCTACAACACTGAGAACGAAAAGGGCTATATGGCCCAAAATCCCGGTATCGTCCCCATCCACTTTGCCGAGGGCGAGGGCTTTAAGCAGGAGGTCACGGCAAATGTCGGTTGCCGCAAGGGCTCGGACAAACTGCTTAAGCTCATCGACAAGACACTCAAGGGCATTAGCCAAGAGGAGCGCGACCAAATGTGGGACGCGTGCCTCGACCGTCAGCCGGCATAGGGAGGCAGCATGAAAGCCATCAACCGTCTGGCCTCCTTTATCAAGGCCGACCACCGTTATGTATACCTGGGCACGAGCGTCATCGCGGCGCTCGGCCTGGCGTTTAGCCAGCGCAACCCCACACCGCTGAGCTTCTTAGCCCCCACCGGTATCTTCCAGGATTGCCTTTGGGCGATTCTTTGGGCCTGGATTGTCGTGTCGGCAGCGGCGCTTGTCACCAAGCTTATGCACTGGAGTGACTATCGCGAAAAGTCGCCGTTCGCATCCGAGCGTTTCCGCCGCGGCGCGCGCCTGGGTAGCTATGTCGTGGTCGCTATCGCGGCGATCTTCTTTATCGACCGCTGCGTCATGTCGTTTATCGACCTGGTGCAGGTGAGCATTGTCTCGGATTCCAACCCCAGCGACTTTTTGTCGAGCCTGGTCTACATGACCTACAAGAGTGGCGACTTCTTTATCCGCGGTATCGAGATCACCATCGCGCTTGCGACCTTCGGTACCGTCATCGCATTCTTCCTGGCGCTGCTCTTTGTGTTCCTGCGTATTCAGACCTTTGACCGCGTGGACAACGACCTGGTGCGCTTCTTTAAGAGTATCGGCCGCGGCTTTGCGACCATCTACTCCACCATCGTGCGCGGCACGCCCATGATGGTCCAGGGCCTGCTCATCTATTACGCGGGCTTTACCGTTTTGCGCGGCATGGGCTTCGAGACCGCTCAGGCCAACCAGATCTGGAGTACCTTCACCGCCGGCCTCGTCACCATCTCGCTCAACTCCACCGCCTACATGATGGAGGTCCTGCGCGGCGGCATCGAGTCCATCGATCCCGGCCAGGCCGAGGCAGCGCGCTCGCTGGGCCTGTCGCAGTGGCAGGCCATGCGCAAAGTCGTGTTCCCCCAAGGCATTAAAAACGCGATTCCGGCGCTCACCAACGAGCTCATCATCAACATTAAGGACTCGTCGGTGCTCTCGGTCATCGGCGTGTTCGACCTTATGTACGCTACTACCACGGTCGCCGGCGTGTACTACCGCCAGATGGAGGTCTACTGCGTGGCGCTCGTGGTCTACCTGATCCTGACACTCGTGGCGAGCCGCCTGCTCGAAGCCTTCGGCAAAAAGCTGGGCGCCGAGGCCCCTGCCACGCTGCCCAGCTCCAACTAGGCGCAAGACGAGGAGAATCATCATGGCAGATACCGCCACTACCGGCACTGCGGCAGCCGTGCAAAACCAAGAGCCGCTTATCCGCGTCGAGGGCCTGCGCAAGAGCTTTGGCTCACTCGAGGTACTCAAGGGCATCGACCTGTCCGTCAATTCCGGTGAGGTTGTCACCATCATCGGCGCCTCGGGCTCGGGCAAATCGACCTTCCTGCGCTGCCTCAACCTGCTCGAGACCCCGGACGCGGGCCACATCTGGTTCCACGGCCAGGACCTCACGGCCGAGCGCTGCAACATCAACAAATTGCGCGAGGACATCGGCATGGTGTTCCAGGGCTTTAACCTGTTCAACAACATGGATGTGCTCGACAACTGCACGCTCGCGCCCGTCACGCTCAAAAAGATGAGCAAGGCCGAGGCCGAGAAGGTCGCGATGGAGCATCTGACGAGCGTGGGACTCGAAAAGTTCGCGCACGCCGCCGTTGGCCGCCTGTCCGGTGGTCAAAAACAGCGCGTGGCCATCGCTCGTGCCCTATGTATGAGTCCGCAGATCATGCTGTTCGACGAGCCGACTTCGGCACTCGACCCCGAGATCGTGGGCGAGGTGCTCGAGGTCATGCGCAAGCTCGCGGCCGACGGCATGACCATGGTTGTCGTCACGCACGAGATGGCCTTTGCCCGCACGGTGTCCGACCGCGTGGTCTTTATGGACAAGGGCGTGGTGCTCGAGGACGCCGCGCCGGCCGAGCTCTTCGGCAACCCCAAACACCAGCGCACTCGTGAGTTCCTCTCTCGCTATCTCGAGGACAAATAACCGACCGCAAACGCTTACGTTGCAGGGCCGCTCCCGTGGGGCGGCCTTTGTCGTCACAATCGAAAGGATGTCATGGCCGAGGTTTGGCGCTTCTTTGCGCATGAGGACGATTTTGCCGATATAGACGAGGTCAGCGCGTGCGAGCGCTTGGGCCGCGTGCTGTCGTTTCCGACCATTTCGAGCATGGATGCCGAGGCGGTGGACTGGCAGCCCTTCGACGACCTGCGCGCCTATATGCAGCAGGCCTGGCCGCGCGTGTTTGCGGCGGGCGAGGTCGAGCTTATCGACCACTCGCTGTTGGTGACGCTTGTCGGCTCCGACCCTGCTCTCAATCCCGTTATGCTCATGGGCCACATGGACGTGGTCCCCGTGGTGCCGGGTACCGAGGCCGACTGGACGCACGCCCCCTTTAGCGGGCACGTGGACGACACCTACATTTGGGGCCGCGGCGCTATCGACATGAAGGATCAGGTCGCAGGCATTCTCGAGGCGGTTGAGTATGCATTGGCGCACGGTTGGGAGCACAAGCGTTCGCTGTTGCTCGCCTTTGGCCAGGACGAGGAAACCACGCAGTACGGCGCTGGAGCTATCGGCCGCGTGCTCGAGGAGCGCGGTGTTGAGCTCGAGTTCCTGATCGACGAGGGCGACTACCGCATCGTTCCGGCTGCCGAGTACGGCGCGGGCGAGGGCTGGCTTATGCATGCCGACCTGGCCGAAAAGGGCTATGCCGATATCGTGCTCAAGACGAAGAGCGCGGGCGGGCATTCGTCTAACCCCTACGGCGGCACGTCGCTCGAGGTGCTCAGCCGTGCCATCGCCGCAATCTGCGATATCGAGTGGCCGACGCGCGTGACCGATCTGCTTGCCGCGCAGCTTGTCGAGCTGGGGCTCTACACGGCGGATGAGATTGCCGCCAACGGGGGCGCCATTGTCCGCGATTGCCTCGCCAGCAAGAAGCTCTATCCGCTGGTGACGACCACCTGCGCGCCCACGCAGATCGAGGGAGGCAGCGCCGGCGCCAACGTGATGCCGCAGGATATGTGGGCCAACATTAACTTCCGCATGCTCGAGGGCACGAGCGTGGCCGACGTTGTGGCGCGCTGCCGTGAGGCGGTTGCCGGGGCGGACCTTGCCGGTCGTGTCGAAGTGGAGCTGGGTCCCGGCAGCTCCGAACCCTCGCCGTCCCCGCGCATCGGTGGTCCCGGCCTCGAGGCGGTTCGCTCCATCGCCGCCCGCTATTTCCGTGATCCAAAGGGGACGGAGGAAAACGGATCATTCGAGCCAGTGGCAATTGTGCCCTCGACCGTGATCGGTGCGACCGACGCTGCCAACTACCAGCGCATTTGCCCTGAGTGCATTCGCTTCTCGGCCTTTGTGGTTGATGACGACGAGTGTGATCGCGGCGTCCACGGCACCAACGAGCGCATCACCCGCCGCGCCTACCTCCAGGGCATCCGCTTCCTCGTTGCTCTACTCCAAACGCTCTAGCCAAAAGCAAGCCCTTGGTGCAATGGGGTCAGGATTGTTTGCACCAATCATTCCGTGCGGGTTATATGCAGGTTTGCCTGCGCACGCTATCATGTATGGGTTAGACCGCAACTATGTACCCCATACGCGAAGGGATGCGCATGTATCTGAAGATCGACATGTTCTAGCCGGGCTTACCCCCGCAGTGGCGCCGCGCGCCCCATCAACTCTGCCGATTTTCACCTTCACGCATATAAAGGAGTCCCGCCATGCGCGACAAGCTCGAAAAGATTATCAAGGCCTACGAGGAGCTCGAGAAGAAGCTCTCCGACCCGGCCGTCGCCTCCGATATCAAGGAGTTCACGCGTCTCAACAAGGAGTACGCGCACCAGTCCGACCTCATCGCCGCCTCGCGCGAGTACATCGGCGCGCTCGATGACATCGAGGCTGCCAAGGAAATGCTCCACGATACCACCGATGCCGATGAGAAAGAGATGCTCCAGATGGACATCTCCGAAAACGAGTCCAAGCTTCCCCAGCTCGAGGAAGACATTAAGTACATGCTCATCCCGAGCGACCCCAACGACGACAAGAACACCATCGTCGAGATCCGCTCCGCCGCCGGTGGCGACGAGGCGGCCATCTTTGCCGGCGATCTGTACAAGATGTACCAGCGCTTCTGCGAGTCGCGCGGCTGGAAGACCACCGTGCTCGATTCCAGCCCCAGCGAGGCCGGCGGCTTTAAGTCCATCGAGTTCAAGGTCGAGGGCGACCGCGTCTACTCCGTCATGAAGTACGAGTCCGGCGTGCACCGTGTCCAGCGCGTTCCCAAGACCGAGTCCCAGGGCCGTATCCAGACCTCCACGGCAACCGTCGCCGTGCTTCCCGAGGCCGAGGAGATCGACGTTCAGATCAACCAGTCCGACCTGCGCATCGACACCTACTGCGCCTCCGGCCCTGGCGGTCAGTGCGTTAACACCACCTACTCTGCCGTGCGCATCACCCACCTGCCCACCAACACCGTGGTGCAGTCGCAGGAACAGCGCTCCCAGATCCAGAACCGTGAAGTCTGCATGCAGATGCTGCGCGCCCGTCTGTACGAGATGGAGCTCGAGAAGCAGCAGGCCGAGCTCGGTGCCGAGCGCCAAAGCCAGATCGGCCACGGCAACCGTTCCGAGAAGATCCGTACTTACAACCAGCCCCAGGACCGCGTGACCGATCACCGTATCGGCTTCAACTCCACCTACAACGGCGTCCTTCTGGGCGACCAGCTCGGCACCGTCATCGAGGCACTTGCCGCCGCCGAGCGAGCCGAGAAGCTGGCACAGGCAGTGTAGGTTACGCGGTTTTACCAAACCGCGTAACCGGTCGACGCTGCGCGCCGCCCAGAGCGACAATTTGTCATTCAAAAGGCAAGGCATGACCAGAAGGTCTATGCCTTGCCTTTTTCATGCCAACTTGTTCGCTCTGAGCGGCGCTCGCTGTCCGTCCTCTACCTGCGGCGTTGCCTTGCCCCGGATGTGGGGCACTCATTGGGGACAGACTTAAATGAGTAGTCGTTGGGGACGTTCTTAAATGACTAGTCAAACAAGAACGTCCAACGACTAGGTTGGGTACATTGCTTTGGGATGTTATTCAATCTGCTTTGATAGTTATTGAGCCGTTCACCTGCGCAAAGCAATGATCGGCATGCGTCTATCGCCGAAAATAATGCTTAAATTATCGTTCGAGAAGTCGTGGGGCGAATTTTGGCGTGTCGCGCGTCAAGCGATGTGGCAAGTGTTTGGTTAGATATTGGTCAGTTTTAGGGCAACCTTGCCAAAATCTTGACGGATTCAAATATGGACGTCGACGAATGAGCACTTTGGACGAGACCCATCCAAAAATCTGGGCTGATTCTCGATAATCGCCTTCAATCGTCCCTTGCCAAACGCTTGCCTCGCTTACAATCTGCTCCGACATTCGCGCGCCGCCCGGCGCTTAAGAGGGGAGGGCCCCATGGCAAACGAGATCTGGACCATCAAGCGTTGTCTTGAGTGGACCAAGGAGTACCTGGCCGAGCGCGGCGAGGAGCACCCCCGTCTTTCTGCTGAGTGGCTGCTGTGCGCTGCCACGGGTTTGGCACGCATCGACTTATATATGCGCATGGACGAGACGCTTAACGCGGCCCAGCTCGAGACCATGCACGCGGCCGTTGTCCGCCGCGCTAAGGGCGAGCCGCTGCAATACATCACGGGCAGCACGCAGTTTCGCATGATCGATGTCGCGTGCGCCCCCGGTGTGCTCATTCCGCGCCCCGAGACCGAGATGCTCGTCGAGGAAGTCCTCAATTATCTGGATGCCGAGGTGCTGAGCCCCGAGGCTGCTGCCCGTCAGCGTGTTGAGCTGCCTTGGAACGATGAGGTCGAAGAGGCCCGCAAAGCCGAGGCCGCGCTGGCAGACGAACGCGCGACCGCCGAGCGCCGTGCCGCTAACCTGACGGCTGCCGATGAGGCGGCGCTAGGCGGCGACGTGCTGGGTAGCCGTGCCTATGCCGAGGAACTGGCCGACCGCGAGGCCGAGGAAGCCGCCGCACAGGCAGCGGAAGCCGAGACTGCGGAAGCCGCTGAGCCCGAGCTCGACGAATACGGCATCGCCATCGAGGGTGCCGACCAGGAGACGGCTTCAGCTCAGGATGCCGCTGCGCCTGCCCCAGCCGAGCCCCGCACTGCTCGCGTTCTCGAGGTCGGCTGCGGCACGGGCTGCATCTCGCTCTCCCTTGCTTGGGAGCGCCGCGGCCACGTTACCTGCACCGCTACCGATATTGAGCCGCGTGCTATCGATCTGGCCACCAAAAACCGCGACGCGCTCGGCCTCACGGCAGATGAGGTTGCCTTCAGCCTCACCAACCTGGTGAGCTCCATTCCCCACGACGAGTGGGGCACCTTCGACGTGCTCGTCTCCAACCCGCCTTACATCCCGACCGACGTTATGCGCTCGCTGCCGCACGAGGTCAAGGACTTCGAGCCCGATTTGGCGCTCGAGGGCGGTGCCGATGGCCTGGATATCTTCCGCCGCCTGCTCAATGCGGCACCCTATATGCTGCGTGCCGGCGGACTCTTTGCCTGCGAGCTCTACGAGGGTGCCCTCGACGCTGCCGCCGAGCTCTGCCGTCAGGCGGGTCTATCGGATGTGCGCATCGTCCGCGACCTCACCGATCGCCCCCGCATCGTTCGAGCCGTCGTCACCGAGCCCAAACAGCGTATTTAAGCTGAACAAATAGATATCTGCGCAAGTTTGTCCTTGCAATATACCGTAAAACTTCTACTATAGAAGGAGAAAGGTATATCAAATCAGCTGCATCGGTACCGTATCGTGCTTGATTACATTGAACCTTGGCTTGATGAGCAGGATGAAGCTACGCTGAAGCAGATTTATGCAGACCTTTTGGTGCTCGAGAAGGAAGGTCCCAGCCTTGGTCGTCCGCTGGTTGACCGCGTAAAGGGCTCGAAGCTTCATCATTTAAAGGAGCTGAGAGTGACGTCGTGTAGTGGGCAGGTGATTCGCATCCTCTTCGCCTTTGACCCCAAGCGCCAGGCGGTATTGCTATTGGTTGGTGATAAGTCGCGAGCGGGATCGTCAAGGGCAAAATGGAACGGCTGGTATGCGATCAACATTCCAAGGGCCGAGCAAATATACCGTCGCCACGTAAGGAGGCTCGATCGAGATGGAACTGCATGAGTATATGGAATCTCGCGGGATAACACGCGACTCCATTACCGCCGAGCAGGACAGGACTCGCGATCGTATCGAAGCCTATAAGCTTGCTCAGATTCGCAGGCTAAAAGATCTAACACAGGCGTCGGTCGCCCAGTCGATGGGCGTTTCTCAAAAACGTGTATCCGAGCTCGAGCGTGGGGAGTTGGGTTCGATGAGGCTCGACACGCTGAGCAGGTACGCAGAGAGCCTCGGCGGAAAACTGGTTGCAAGCATCGAGTTCCCCGATCGTACCGTTACGCTTGCTCGCTAAAATCCTTCAATAACCCCCTCACTTTCACCGACTACTAGAGCCGCTCACCAAACCAACATGCGCTCTGGGCAAATAGATTGAACGTTTCGTGCGAGAATGCCCCACAGTAAACAAACTTGCACCAGAGCGTAAGGGGCTGGCATACACATGCAGACGGTCTATCGGGTATACGAGGGAGCGCGGGAGCCGCATCGGCTTGCCGTCGAGCGTACGGCCGAGGTGCTCGGCTGTGGCGGTCTGGCCCTGATCCCGACCGAGACCGTCTATGGTGTCGCTGTGGCGGTCAATGCCTTTTCGGACGCCGTGCCTCAAGATACAAGCGAATTCCCATCGTGGCCGCGCGATCCGCAGGCCACCGTCAACGGCGCCGCGGTCCCCGCGGTCGGTACCGGCTATCGTCGTATCTTTACCCTCAAGCAGCGCGAGCTCACCCAAACGGTTGCCTGGCTGGTCGATGATGCCGAGGCGCTCGATCGCTATGGCGTGGATATTCCTAACGAGGCCCGCGTGCTCGCCCGACGATGCTGGCCGGGCGCCCTGACTATCGTGGTCAAGGCGGCCCCCTGCGTGCCGACCTTTATGCGCGCCGCCGACGACACGGTGGCGCTTCGCGCTTCGGCCTCGCCCGTGGTGCAAGCGCTCATCCGCGCCTGCGGCAGCCCTCTTGCCTGCACCAGCGCCAACACGCATGGCGCGCCCGCGCCGGCAAGTTTTGCCACGGTGGAGGAGCGCATCCTGGAGGGAGTCGATGTTGCCGTCGACGCCGGTGAGACCCCGTGTCGCGACGCTTCGACCATCGTGTCGTTCCAGCACGGCGGGCTCCAGATCCTGCGCCAAGGCGCACTTCCCGCATCAGAGATCGAACGGGTCCTGTCTGGCCCGATGCAATAGAAAGGTGTAAGCGATGTCGTTGAATCTGGGCAGCCTGGGCATGGAAGATGCCTCGTTTAACTTTGGCGGTTCCTACATCATGGCACTCGACTGCGGCACCACCTCGGTACTTGCGACCATCGTCGACGAGTACGGATGCATCGTCGCGCAGGCACGTCGCAGCGTCAAAACCAGCTTCCCGCGCCCTGGCTGGGTGGAGCAAGACCCCATGGCGGTGCTTGCCAGCCAGATCGCGGTCATGATGGAGGTCCAGTTTAAGAGCGGCATCCATTCTGACCGCATTGCCGCCATCGGTATCTCCAACCAGCGCGAGACCACGGTGGTGTGGGACCGCATAAGCGGCCAACCTATCTATAACGCCATCGTGTGGCAATGCCGTCGCACCGCACCTCTGATCGACGAGCTGGTCGAGCAGGGCGCAGAAGAGCTGGTGCGCTCCCGCACGGGGCTTACGCTCGACCCGTATTTCTCGGCCTCCAAGGTGCAGTGGATTCTCGATAACGTCGACGGCGCGCGCGAGAGCGCCGCGGCGGGCGACCTTATGTTCGGCACCATCGACACGTGGCTCATCTACAATCTCACCGGCGGTCAGGTCTTTGCTACCGACTACACCAATGCCAGCCGCACCGCGCTCTTTAATATCCATGCGCTCGATTGGGACGACGATCTGCTGGCGCTTTTCGACGTCCCGCGTTCCATGATGCCCGAGGTTCGGTGGAGCTCGGGCGATTACGGCCGCGTCGCGAGCGACATCATGACCAACATGCCACCCATCATGGGCGTGGCGGGCGACCAGCAGGCGTCGCTATTCGGCCACTGCTGCTTCCATCCCGGCCAGACCAAAAACACCTATGGCACGGGTTGCTTTATGCTCATGAACACCGGCGACGAGATCGTCGAATCCAAGAACGGTCTGGTCTCCACGATCGGTATCGCCGCTGACGGCAAGATCAGCTATGCGCTCGAGGGTTCTATCTTTGCCGCAGGCTCCACCATGAACTGGCTGCGCAACAACATGGGCATCATCTCGAGCGTGAGCGAGTCCGCGCAACTCGCCGCTTCGATCAACGACAACGAGGGCTGCTACTTCGTCCCCGCCTTCGCAGGCCTGGGCGCTCCCTGGTGGGACCCGCATGCTCGCGGTATCGTGTGCGGCCTGACCGGTGCCTCGAGTCGCGCGACCATTGTGCGTGCGGCCTGCGAGTCCATGGCCTATCAGAGTTATGACGTGCTGCGCGCCATGGAGCAGGACGTGGGACTTTCGATTGAGCGCCTGTCCGTCGATGGCGGTGCCTCGCGCAACGAGTTCATCATGCAATTCCAGGCCGATCTGCTGGATATCCCCGTGCTGCAGTGCGAGACGGTGGAGACCACGGCGATCGGCGCCGCGTACTTGGCGGGCCTTGCCGTCGGCTACTGGGAGGATTTGGAGGAGCTGGAGCAAAACGCTCAGATCGTCAAAATCTTCCATCCTCATATGTCCGCCGAGCGCCGCGAGCAAAACCTGGCGGGCTGGCGTGATGCCGTCAAACGCTCGCTCAGCACCGCTCAGTAGGGTTGCGACGGGGCACTCGATACAACAAACCGTTAAACTTATGCACGGCGCGCGGCAACAACGTCGCCGTGCGCCTTGTCAGCAAGGCCATCTTCCGGCCGCAACGAAAGGGGCTTCAACCCATGACCGTCACCTACGATACGTCCCGTGTGACCCTTGTCGATCACCCACTCGTCCAGCACAAGCTGTCGATCTTGCGCGACAAGAGCACCGGCACCAATCAGTTCCGCCAGCTCGTGCGCGAGCTTGCGCTTTTTGACGGCTACGAGGCCATGCGCGACCTGCCCATGGAAGACGTCGAGGTCGAGACCCCCATCACTGCCGCCACGTTCAAACAGCTCGCCGGCAAGAAACTCGCCATCGTGCCTATCCTGCGTGCGGGCCTTGGCATGGTCGACGGTATCCTCGACCTGGTGCCCTCTGCTCGCGTGGGCCACATCGGCATGGAGCGCGACGAGGTCACCCACGAGCCGCATGAGTATTACTGCAAGATGCCCAAGGATATCGACCAGCGCATCTGCCTGGTCGTCGACCCCATGCTCGCCACGGGCGGCTCGGCCGAGATGGCTATCAGCTATCTGCGCGAGCGTGGCGTCAAGGACATCCGCATGCTGTGCATCGTCGCCGCGCCCGAGGGTCTCAAGTCACTGACCGAAAAGGACCCCGACGTACATATTTATACGTGCGCCATCGATGACCATCTCAACGAGGCCGCCTACATCGTTCCCGGCCTGGGCGACGCCGGCGACCGCATCTACGGTACGCTCTAGTCGTTGGGCCTTGTCGGCTACGGTCACAAATACGAAGAAATGGTGCGCGCGGGCGAGCAAAAGTCGTCCACGCGCACTTCTGTTAACGGACGTTTTGCGCTGAGGGGTTCGAAAAAACGTATTACCGTACCTGCGGCATAAAGAAGGCCTTAAGAAAACGTACAGGTGCGTATTAACCGTTTGTTTTACGGTTGTACTTTAGCGATTGGCTCGTACAATAGTCACCAATGTTTGGCTGGGACTGTGCTGTGAGGCGTTAAAAAGGAAAGCGAGGAAGCCAGTGTTTCAGATAGCCGATCTGCTCGCTATCGTTGCAGGCGCCATCGCGGGCGCAATTGCCTTCCTTCCCTTTGTCTTTACGCTCAAGCCGGTTCTTGACGATAAACAGAATGCGGACATGCTCAAGGGCATGGTGAGTCTCGCGGTCTCGGCGATCGCGTTGCTTGTCTTTACCTTGGTTGTGTTTGCGTTGTTCGGAGAGGCATTTCGTATGTTCCTCCTGGGCGAGGCGATCGGCTTCGTGGCCTTTATGGCCGCCTGCACGGTTCGCGTCGCCAAGGCGCTGCGAGATCCTCATGAGGTCGAAAGGTAAGTCGTGGAAATTTTTGAAAAGCTGCCTGATGAGATTAATCATCTGGTCAGCGAGTTCAGCTCCACCCCTGTCGTGGGCGATCTGAGCTGCGGCATCACGCAGTACTCGTTTTGGCTGATCGTCTCCACGATCGTGCTCCTGATCGTCCTGGCCGTGTTCAAGAAGAAGCAGACCCTGGTTCCCAAGGGCTTCTTCGTCAACGGTTTCGAGTACATCATCGAGTACGTCGAGAACGATATCGGCAAGGGCGTCGTGGGTGAGAACTGGAAGAAGCACTTCCCGTTCCTGTGCTCGCTTTTCCTGTTCATCCTGATTAATAACATGATCGGCCTGATCCCGGGAATGAAGCCCGGCACCGGTGCAATCGGCTCCACCGCCGCGCTCGCCATCTTCGCCTTCGTGTACTTCATCTACTACGGATGCAAGGCTCACGGCGTGATCGGCTACATCAAGAGCCTCGCCCCGCAGGGCGTGAGCTTCCCGATGAACGTGCTTGTGTGGGTCGTCGAGCTTTTCTCGACCTTCCTGCGCCTCATCACGCTTGCCGTCCGTCTGTTCTGCAATATGTTCGCAGGACACGTGGTCATGGGCTCGTTCGCCATCATGGCGAGCATGTTCATGCAGCCGCTGCTTCAGCAGGTTTCCGCGGCCCACGCTGTCGGCGCCCTGCCTTCGCTGGCCTGGCTTGCCATCCTCATCCTGATCTATGCGATCGAGCTTGTGGTCGGCGCCATCCAGGCTTACGTCTTCACGGTCCTTACCGCCGTGTATGTCTCCGAGGCAGAGGAGGTCGCGGAGGAGGAGTAGACCTCCGTTCGCGCCTTAAAGGTAAGGCAATTCGTTAAACCGCCGGTGCCCGTACCCATGGAGCCCGGCAGTTATAAAAAGGTTATCCTGCGTGAAATAAGACACGCACGACAAAGGAGGAATCGTGGGAGTTATCGGTTACGGTCTCGGTGTTATCGGCGCTGGTCTTGCTATCGGCCTGTCTGCTCTGGGTGCTACGGGTGCTATGGCCCGTCAGCCTGAGGTCCAGGGCCGCGTGTTCACCGTCTTCATCATGGGCTCCGCCTTCGGCGAGGCTCTGGCTCTGATCGGCTTCGTTGTCGCGCTGATCGTTAAATAGCACGGAGCGTCAAGTATGAATCTTTCATCCCAGAAGAGCGCGATCGCACTCTCCGCGTCCGCGGCCGCGCTGCTCATGCCGGTTTCCGCGTTCGCCGAGGACGGCGCTGCCGGTGCGGACATCCTCATCCCTAAGATGGCGGAGTTCATCCCGGCGCTTATCGCCTTCCTGATCATCTGGATCGTGCTGGCCAAGGTCGCCCTGCCGGGCATCATGAAAACCATGGAGGAGCGCGGCAAGAAGATCGAGGAGAGCCTCGACGAGGCCGAGAAGACCAAGCAGGAGGCTATCGCCAAGCGCGCTGAGTCCGACTCGATCGTCACCGACGCCCGTCGTCAGGCTGCCGACATCGTTCTCGAGGCCCGTAAGGACGCCGAGTCCGAGCGCGCCCGCATCATCGAGGCTGCTCACAAGGAGGCCGAGGAGATCATCGCCAAGGCCCACACGACCGTCGAGGACGAGCGCAAGTCCATCTACGCCGGTGCCGCGAGCTCCATCGCCGACCTGTCCGTTGCCGTCGCCACCAAGATCGTGGGCGAGGCACTCGACGACGAGGCCGAGCAGAAGAAGCTCATCGAGCGCTACATCCAGGAAGCAGGTAGCCTGAATGCCGACTAGCCGCTATCAGGACAAGGTGCTCGAGACCTACGCGCGCTCCCTTTTGGAAGCCGCTAAGGCCGAGAACCATGTGTTCGAGGACCTCGAGATGATCGAGCGCCTGGCTAGCGCCAGCCCCGAGATCATCGCCGTGCTCGACACCATGTCCAAGCGCGACCAGCTCGACCTTCTTCCCAAGGTGGCAGCTGCCTTTAAGTATGTTGCCGAGGAAGACGAGGATGTAGTGGGCGTGACCGTCACCACGGCGATCCCGCTCGACGACGAGCTGCGTCAAACCATCACTAAGAAATGCGAGCAGGACTTCGGCCGCAAGGTATTCCTTATCGAGCAGGTCGACCCGTCTATCGTGGGCGGCCTGGTGCTCGAAGCCCGCGGCGAGCGTCGTGACATTTCCGTCAAGACGCAGCTGCGCATCGCGCAGGAGACCCTCGCAAACTCTGCTAATTCGTACGGAGGTGAAGCCTAATGTCCGAAACCCTCAATGCCCAGGATATCGCCAAGAAACTGCAGGAGCAGCTCACGAGCCTCTCCGCGACGGTCGATACGCATGAGGTTTCAACGGTCGACGAGGTAGGCGACGGCATCGCGCGCGTCTCCGGCCTCAAGAGCGCCATGGCAGGCGAGCTTCTGGAGTTCAAGAGCTCCGATACCGGTGAGACCGTCTTCGGCCTTGCCCAGAACCTTGACCGTGACGAGGTCGGCGCCGTTCTGTTCGGTGCCGTCGACGCCATCAAGGAAGGCGACGAGTGCCGCACCACTGGCCGCATTATGGATATCCCCGTGAGCCGCGCCATGCTCGGCCGCGTCGTCAATCCGCTCGGCCAGCCTATCGACGGTTTGGGTGACATCGTCGCCACGCACCGTCGCCCCATCGAGTTCAAGGCCCCCGGTGTCATCGACCGTACCCCGGTGTGCGAGCCGGTTCAGACCGGCCTGTTGGCTATCGACTCCATGGTGCCTATCGGCCGTGGTCAGCGTGAGCTCATCATCGGCGACCGTAAGACCGGTAAGACCGCCATTGCCATCGACGCTATCCTCAATCAGCGCGGCAAGGGCATGGTTTGCATCTATGTCGCCATCGGCCAGAAGGCCTCCACGGTTGCCAACATCCGCGAGACCCTCGCTCAGCACGGTGCGCTCGACTACACCATCATCGTTTCGGCCACCGCTGCCGATTCCGCCCCTATGCAGTACATCGCGCCTATGGCCGGTGCCGCTATCGGCGAGTTCTTCATGTATAACGGCGAGGACGGCAAGCCCGCCAGCGAGACTAACCCCGGCGGTCATGTGCTCGTCATCTACGACGACCTGTCCAAGCAGGCCGTGGCATATCGTCAGATGTCGCTGACGCTGCATCGTCCGCCCGGACGCGAGGCCTATCCTGGCGACATCTTCTACCTGCACTCTCGTCTGCTCGAGCGTGCCGTCAAGATGTCCAAGAAGAACGGCTACGGCTCAATGACGGCACTGCCGATCATCGAGACCCAGGACGGCGACGTTTCGGCCTACATTCCGACCAACGTCATTTCCATTACCGATGGTCAGATCTACCTGCAGTCCGAGCTCTTCTTCCAGGGCCAGCGCCCGGCAGTCGACGTGGGCATTTCCGTGTCCCGCGTCGGTGGCGACGCTCAGACCAAGGCCATGAAGCAGGTCGCCGGTAACCTCCGTCTGGACCTCGCTTCGTACCAGGAGCTCGCTGGCTTTACCCAGTTCGGCTCCGACCTTGACGAGGCTACTCAGAAGCAGCTGACCCATGGTGCCCGCATGACCGAGCTCCTTAAGCAGCCGCGTTATAAACCGTTTGAGGTTGGCGAGCAGATCGTTGCGCTGTTTGCCGGCAACGAGGGCTTCCTGGACGACCTGGAGATCGCCGATGTGCTGCCTTTCCGTGCCGAGCTCATCGAGTACATGGACAATGGCTTTGGCTCGCTGCTCGACAAGGTTCGCGCCAAGAAGATCGACGATGACACCAAGGCTGAGCTCCTGCGCGTCATCGGTGACTTCAAGCAGCAGTTCATGGCCAAGCACCATGCCGATACGACTGGATCAGAGGAGAACTAAGCCCTATGGCCAACCTTCGCGACATTAAGAAGCGAATCTCCTCGGTTACCACGACCAAGCAGATCACGCGCACGATGGAGATGGTCTCTACGGCCAAGATCCGTCGTGCCCTCGATCGCTCCAAGCAGGCCGAGCCCTATAAGGAGGCGCTGACCGACGTCATGTTGACGGTCGCCGGCGACGCCTCCTGCTCGGGCACCGATCCCATGCTGCAGAAGCATGAGAGCGTCAAGCATGGCCTGATTGTCGTTATTGCCTCGGACCGCGGCCTTGCCGGCGGTTTCAATACGACGGTGGAGCGCACGGCCGAAAAGCTCGCCGCTTCTTGGGCGAACGATGGCATCGAGTGCGAGATCATTGCGTGCGGACGCAAGCCGGCCACGTATTTCCGCGACCGCGCAAACGTCGTCATGCACTTTGAGGGCAATTCCTCCGAGCCCGATTTCAATCAGGCTCGCATGATTTCCTCTCATATCTGCGATGCGTATCGTGCCGGTGAGCTTGACCGTGTCGAGCTTGTCTATCACCACGCCAAGAACCGCGTGGATCAGGAGCTTCGCGTCGAGCACTTGCTGCCGCTCGATCCCGAGATGATCGCTATGGCCCACGGTCCGCGTAAGAACGAGACCGACGCCCCTAAGCGCATCTCGTCCACGTTCGAGTTCGTGCCCTCTCCCGAGCATGTTCTCGGCAAGCTTGTACCGTCGTATATCTTGACGGTCATCTACCAGGCCCTGATCGATTCGGCGGCCGCCGAGCAGGGTGCACGCCGCAAGGCCATGCACTCCGCGACGGAAAACGCCACCGCGATCATCTCGACCCTTACCCGCACGTATAGTCGCGTGCGTCAGGCTTCGATCACGACCGAGATTAACGAGATCGTCGGCGGAGCCTCAGCATTGGAGGAACAGTAATGGCTAATAACACCGTAAAGCTTGCGGTCGAGGAAGCCACCAAGAAGACGACTGCCGGTGATGGTCGCATCGTGCGTATCATCGGCCCTGTCGTCGACGTCAAGTTTGACGGTGCGGTGCCCCCGATCTACAACGCGCTCACGGTCGAGGCCGAGACCCCGATCGGTCACCTGAGCACGATCCTCGAGGTTGAGAGCCAGCTTCCGGGCGGCGTCGTCCGCACGGTCGCCATGTCCTCGACCGACGGTCTGCAGCGTGGTCTCATCGCCACCGATACCGGTGAGCCCATGAAGATGCCCGTTGGCCCCAAGACGCTCGGCCGCATTTGGAACGTCATGGGCAAGCCTGTCGACGGCAAGCCCATGCCCGAGGTGGAGGAGTTCTATCCCATCCACCACGCAGCACCCCGCTTCGACGAGCTCACCACCAAGACCGAGATCTTCGAAACCGGCATTAAGGCCGTTGACCTGCTCGAGCCCTACATCCGTGGCGGCAAAACGGGTCTGTTCGGCGGCGCCGGCGTCGGCAAGACCGTTCTGATTCAGGAGCTCATCAACAACCTCGCCCAGGAGCACGGCGGCACCTCGGTGTTCACCGGTGTCGGCGAGCGTACTCGTGAGGGCACCGACCTGTTCCTCGAGATGAGCGAGTCTGGCGTTATCGACAAGACCTGCTTGGTCTATGGTCAGATGAACGAGCCGCCTGGAGCGCGTCTGCGCATCGGTCTGGCTGGCCTTACCACCGCTGAGTACTTCCGCGATCGCGGCCAGGACGTTCTGCTGTTCATCGACAACATCTTCCGCTTCTCCCAGGCCGGTTCCGAGGTTTCCGCTCTGCTGGGTCGTATGCCGTCCGCCGTCGGTTACCAGCCTACGCTGGCTACCGAGATGGGTGACCTCCAGGAGCGCATTACCTCGACCAAGACGGGTTCCATTACCTCCGTCCAGGCTGTCTACGTCCCTGCAGACGACCTGACCGACCCGGCGCCTGCCACGACGTTTACGCACCTGGACGCCACTACGGTTCTTTCGCGTAGCATTTCGTCGCTCGGTCTGTTCCCGGCTATCGACCCGCTCGCGTCTTCCTCCGACGCTCTTGATCCCTCGATCGTCGGCGAGGAGCACTACCGTGTCGCCGTCAAGGTCCAGGAGCTCCTGCAGGAGTACTCCGACCTTCAGGACATCATCGCCATTCTGGGTATGGACGAGCTGTCCGAGGAGCAGCGCCTTACGGTCAACCGTGCCCGTAAGATCCAGCAGTTCCTTTCCCAGTCCTTCCACGTCGCCGAGAAGTTCACCGGCAACCCCGGTGTCTACGTCCGCGTCGAGGATACCGTCCGCTCCTTCGCCGAGATTGTTGACGGCAAGGCCGATGACCTGCCCGAGCAGGCATTCCGCTATGCTTCCACGATTGAGGACGTGCGCGAGCGCGCCCGCAAGATGGGGGAGAAGTAGGTTATGCGTATCCGCATCGTGTGCCCCGTGAGCTGCGCCTATGAGGGCGACGCTGCGTTTGTGTCGATTCCGTCCACGGATGGTGAGTTTGGCGTTCTGTCTGCTCACTCCAGCGAAATCTGCACAATCGACCGCGGTTACGTTCGCGTTTCCGATAAGGCCATGGGCACTGTCGACCACACGTTTGCCGTGGCCGGCGGCTATGCCCAGGTTGCGGACGATGTCGTGACCGTCCTCGCCGAGCGCGCTTGCGATTTGGCGACCGTCGACGCCGATAAGGTTAAAGCTGATATTCAAGGTTTTGAAGAGAAGCTGGGTAATTTGTCGGAGGATGATGCACGCCGCGCCTACCTCTATAATGAAATCGCATGGTGTAAGCTCAAGCTTGCCCAATAGTCAAACGTTTTAGCGTTCGACCATTTGCGAACACATCATGCCCGGGATGGCCCAGCCACCCCGGGCATGCTTTTTGAAAGGGTAGACCTTGGATATTATCCGCGTTGAGGGTGGCCACGCCATCGGAGGTTCCGTGCCTGTTTCGGGCGCCAAGAACTCCGCGCTCAAACTCATGGCGGCAACGCTTCTGGCGCCGGGCAAGACGACGCTGCAGAACGTGCCTGATATTTCCGATGTCCACGTGATGGGCAAGGTGCTCAAGGGTATGGGCGCCACGATCGATGTTCTCGACGAGCACACGCTCGAGATCGATACCTCCCAGGTCGATTCTTGGGAGGCGCCCTACGAGCTCGTTGCCAAGATGCGTGCTTCCACTGCCGTGATGGGACCGCTGCTAGGCCGTTTCCATCGCGCCAAGATCGCCATGCCCGGCGGCTGCAACCTGGGCGCTCGCAAGATCGATATGCATATCTTGGGTCTTGAGGCCTTGGGCGTTGAGTTCGATACCGCCCACGGCTATATCAACGCCAATGCGCCTCAGGGCCTGCGCGGTACCACCGTCACGCTCGAGTTTGCCAGCGTCGGTGCAACCGAGAACCTCATCATGGCATCCGTGCGCGCGCAGGGTACCACGGTTATCGACAATGCCGCACGCGAGCCCGAGATCGTCGATCTCGCTAACATGCTCAACGAGATGGGTGCCAAGATTGTCGGCGCGGGTACGCCTGTCGTGACCATCGAGGGCGTGGAAGAGCTGCATCCCGTTACCCATCGCGTGGTGGGCGACCGCATCGAGGCGGGTACCTTTATCGTTGCCGGCGCGCTGATGGCAGACGATCGCGGTGTCGATGTCACGGGCTTTTGCCCCATTCACTTGGGCATGGTGCTCAAGAAGATGGAGCTCATGGGTATCGACTGCGAGCGCGTCGAGGATGGCGTCCATGTGAACCGTGCCGAGCGTATCAAGCCGGTCGACATCCAGACGCTTCCGTTCCCCGGCTTCCCGACGGACATGCAGGCGCAGATCATGGTGCTCTCCGCCCTGGCCGACGGCAGCTCCGTTATAACCGAGAACATCTTCGAGAATCGTTTTATGTTCGCATCCGAGTTGGTGCGCATGGGTGCCGATATTCGCATCGAGAGCCACCATGCCATGATTCACGGCGTCAAGGGTTTCTCGGGTGCGCAGGTTACCTCGCCCGATTTGCGCGGCGGCGCAGCTCTCGTTGTCGCCGGTCTGATCGCCGATGGCACGACTGAGGTATCGGCGATCCATCACATCAAGCGCGGCTATGAGCAGTTTGTCGAAAAGCTGCAGGCGCTTGGCGCTCACGTCGAGCACGCCACTGTCCCCGATCCCGTCATCTACTAATGCAGGTTGCCTATGTTTAAGAAAAAGCCCCTTGCGGAATCCCGAAGACCTTCGACCGGCGCACAGGCCAAGATCTATAGCCGTGATAACGTCGCCCGCTATTCCGAGCGCGCCCGTCAGCGCCGTCGCGGCCATACGGTTCGCCGCGTCGCGCTTATTGCCGTGCTCGGTGTGCTGCTGAGCGCAACGACTGCCGCCGGCCTGTGGTTTGCCACCATTATGGGCAAGCTCGGCGATTCCAATGTCATTACCGACAATCTGCGTCGGGTTCTGGTTGACACCGATGAGGCAAAGGATCCGTTCTACGTACTGCTCCTTGGTACCGATGGTCGCCCGGGCGAGGATACGTATCGTGCCGACTCGATTATCCTGGCACGCATCGACCCCACGCAAAAGCAGGCGACGCTCATCTCCATTCCGCGCGACACCAAGGTCGTGTACAAGGGCTCGACCATGAAGATCAACGCCTGCCATACCTACGGCGGCGCCGAAGCCATGGTCCAGGCGGTCAACGAGCTGTGCGGTGTTCAGATTTCCCACTATGCCGAGGTCAGCTTCGACGGTATGCAGTCGCTCATCGATTCGGTTGGCGGTATCGACATTAACGCAACCGATGATGTCGACGACCCCGAGCACCTCGACATTAAGATTACTGCCGGTCAGCAGCACATGGATGGCGCGACCGCCCTTACCTACGCCCGCTGCCGCTACATCTATGCCGATGGCGACTACACGCGCATGCGCCATCAGCGTCAGGTACTCGGCGCCCTCGCCAACCAGATCCTCAACAACTTCGATGCCACCAAGGTCTTCGACCTCGTCAATTCGCTGTCCGACATGCTCGTAACCGATATGAGCGTCCAGGATATCGTGTCTACGGTCAATGCCATGCGCGGCATGGACGTCAATGGCATCTACTCGGCTAACCTGCCTTCGTATGCCGATGACAGCACCATGATTGATGGCGTGAGTTACGTCTTTGTCTACGAGGACCAGCTTAAGGAAATGATGGCGCGCGTCGACGCCGGCAAGGATCCCAAGGGTCCCAATACCATGGGTATGTCCGATGGTTCCAGCTCTACGATCGGCGACCTGAACAACAACACGTCTGACGACTACGCAAACGGTACCGCAACCTCATCGGTCAGCTCTGACGATTCCGATGACTCAGGCGATTCGAGCGATTCGGACTACTACGAAGAGCCCACCGGCGACGGCAACGGCTACGAAGCCAACTACTAGTTCCGCCGTTCTACCGAACGGCGGAACGGCTCGACGCTGCGCGGGCCGCATTTGGACAATCTGACGTTCAACTTCAAGGGCGCGAC
>UQMD01000023.1 GCA_900542155.1 uncultured Collinsella sp. | reverse complement strand
GACTTGCAGCGACGGACCTCGGGACGCTCTTACACCACGTCTGCGCGCGCCACCCCCCGGTGGGCAAAAAATGCCAAATATGAGTACTGTTGCAAAGCTAGTCACATTATTTTGCAACAAATTAGCGCCTTGTTAATGTACATCAGTTCATTAACAAGGCGCTTTAACATGGGCAAAGCCATATCAAGCAGGCTTTAATCATCCCCAGACACTCAACTAGGGTCTCAAAGGCTTGATTTTGCTGTTACCAAAATAGTGACAGTACTCATATTTGGCATTTTTTGCCCACTCGCTCCCAGAAAGGCCACAAAGACCCCCTAAGAAAGCTCAAGCAGTTCCGGCAGCTGGTCGATGATCTTGTCCGCGGCATCCTGGCTAAAGCCAAACCGCTCCTCGCGCTTGGCAATCACCGTTAACCCCGCGCGTTTGCCGGCAGTGATACCAGGCACCGAATCCTCAACGCAGCAGCAACGGTCCGCAGGCAGCCCCAACAGATCCAGCGCATGCAGGTAGATGTCGGGCTCGGGCTTACTCTCCTTAAACTGCTCGCCGCTCACCACGTACTCAAAGGCGTCCGACAGTCCGCATGCATGGAGCACCTCTTCGATGCTGACCATGGGAGACGAACTCGCCAGCGCCACACGGACGCCGCGGCGCGGCAGCTCTCGAATCGTATCAACGGCACCCGGGTTGATCAAAGCCTGATAGTCGCGCGGGCGCTTATGCGCCCACTCGTCCCAACGGGCCAACGCTTCCTCGCCAGTGAAATGCCCCCTACCGGCGCGCTCAAACCAATCGACCAGCATATGCAGGAAGAACTGATGTGAGGTGCCAACCTGCCCGTTTAGCTCCTCTTGGGTTAGATTCAGCCCAAGCTCCTTGGCAAACGCGGCGGTCTCCCCCAGGTAGTAATACTCGGTATCGACGATGACGCCATCCATGTCAAAGATAACGGCGTCGAACGGAAATGCAGACACGGCACCCTCCCTAACAAAAGGGCGCCCGCAAGCGGACGCCCGAACCATACACTATCGGCGATTCTAACCCAGCAGTTGGTCAAGTGCTACCGCGATACCGTCTTCGTTGTTGTTGGCGGTCACCATCTGGGCCACGGCCTTAACCTCATCGACGGCGTTGCCCATGGCAACACCGGTGCCGGCCCACTCAATCATGGACTTGTCGTTCTGGCCGTCGCCAAACGATACGACCTCACTGGCATCGATGCCGAGCTTGGGCAGGGCACCCTCGAGCGCACGGGCCTTATCGATACCGGGCGCCGTGTACTCAAAGTACCAGTCGGCCGTAAACATGCCCGAAAGCGTCTGGGTAAAGGGCGCATACATTTCCTCGTAATGCGCCTGCAGGTAGGTCGGATCGCCCGCCGTCAGCAGCTTGTCCACGGGATAAGTATCCACGACCTCATGCAAGCTCTCGACCTCGCGGATCTTAAGGTCGCACGCATCGCGCTCGTATTTGACGATGTTTTTCTGCGAACCGTCCGGCAGTGTAATCATGCAGCGATACGAGTCCACGACGTGCAGGTCCCGACCGAGCGAAATCATAGGGATCACGTCAAAATTGCGCAGATGATCAATCAGACGGTGCAGCTCGTCAGCCGGCATGGCTTGGTCAAAAAGGACCTCATCGGTCTGAGCGTCGACCACATGCGCGCCATTAAAGGCAACTAACAGACCGTCATGGTTTTGAAGGTCGAGCTCCTGCGCCAAGGCGTGAAGACCCCAGGCGGGACGACCCGAAGCCAAGATGAGCTTAATACCCGATTCCTGTGCCGCGAGCAGCTTCTCGCGCGTACGCGGGCTGATCACCTTCTGATCGTTGGTGAGCGTACCGTCGATATCCATTGCGATGGCTTTGATTGCCATATATGCCTCCCCGTCATTGAGCAACCTTGTCTGAGCCATCATACAGAACACCCACGGCGGCGCTGTTTGCAACGGGAAAAATGTCATATTGTCCCAAACATGAACGGCGTGCCTTCGACGATTGAGATGCCCGTCGAGGCGCCTCCCGATACATTCCATCCTATCCAAATAGCAAAGGGCCCGCATCCCAACGGATACGGGCCCTTGTCGGCTATGCGTTAGTTTTCGCAGCGAATCCTACTTGCGATGCGCGCGATAGAACTCGATGAGTGCCTGGGTCGAAGCGTCCTGCTCGGCCTTGGCGGCGTCGTCGTGGAAGGCAGGAGTGATCTGCTTGGCAAGCTGCTTGCCCAGCTCAACGCCCCACTGGTCGTAGGAGTCGATGCCCCAGACCGTACCCTCGACAAACGTGATGTGCTCGTACAGGGCGATGAGCTCGCCGAGCACGAACGGGGTCAGCGTGTCGCCGAAGATCGAGGTCGTCGGACGGTTGCCCTCAAAGCAGCGAGCCGGAACGATCTGCTCGGGCGTGCCCTCGGCACGAACCTCGTCGGCCGTCTTACCAAAGGCGAGCGCCTTGGTCTGGGCCAGAAAGTTGCCCAGGAACAGCTCGTGGACATCCTGGCCATTGTCGGTTGCGGGGTTGGCGGTATTGGCGAAGGCGATGAAATCGGCCGGAACCACCACGGTGCCCTGGTGCAGCAGCTGGTAGAAGGCATGCTGGCCGTTGGTGCCGGGCTCGCCCCAGAAGATCTCACCGGTGTCGGAAGTCACGGCGCTGCCGTCCCAGCGGACATGCTTGCCGTTGGACTCCATGGTGAGCTGCTGCAGGTAGGCCGGGAAACGATGCAGGTACTGGCAGTACGGCAGCACGGCGTGGCTCTTGGAACCGAAGAAGTTGACGTACCAGACGTTGAGCAGGCCCATCAGCGCGACGGCGTTGTTCTCGAGCGGCGTGTTGCAGAAGTACTCGTCGATGGCGTGGAAGCCCTCAAGGAACTGCTGGAAACGCTCGGGGCCGAGCACGACGATCAGCGACAGGCCCACGGCGGAGTCGACGGAGTAGCGGCCGCCGACCCAGTTCCAGAAACCGAAGGCGTTGGCCGGGTCGATACCGAAAGCCTCGACCTTCTCGAGTGCGGTGGAAACGGCGACGAAGTGCTTTGCCACAGCCTCGGCGTTCTGTTCATCGGAACCGTCGATGGCACCCTGAGCCTTGAGCTGCTCGAGCATCCAGGTCTTGACCTCGCGGGCGTTGGTGAGGGTCTCAAGCGTGGTGAAGGTCTTGGAGACGATGATCACGAGCGTGGTCTCGGGATCCAAACCCTTGAGCTTCTCGGCCTGGTCGTTGGGGTCGATGTTGGAGATATAGCGGCAGTCGATACCGGCGTCGGCATAGGGGCGCAGAGCCTCGTAAGCCATGACCGGGCCCAGATCGGAGCCGCCGATGCCGATGGACACCAGGTGCTCGATCTTCTTGCCGGTAACGCCCTTCCACTCACCGGAGCGCACGCGCTCGGCGAAGGCATACATGCGATCGAGGACCTCGTGCACGTCGGCGACGACATCCTGGCCGTCAACGATGAGCTGCCCCTTCTCGCTTGCCGGGCGGCGAAGCGCGGTGTGCAGGACGGCGCGGTCCTCGGTGGTGTTGATGTGCTCGCCGGAGAACATGGCGTCGCGGCGCTCCTCGAGCTTCACCTCGCGGGCAAGATCGCACAGCAGCTTGACGGTCTCATCGGTCACCAGGTTCTTGGACAGATCGAAGTGAAGGTCGCCGGCGTCAAAGCTCAACTTATTCACGCGGTCGGCGTCAGCGGCGAACCAGGCCTTGAGGTCGATGCCCTCGGCCTCAAGCTTCTCCTGATGAGCCTCGAGTGCCTTCCAAGCGGCAGTCGACGTAGCATCGATAGGTGCGGCAACAGTTGCCATAGAGTCCTCCTCAGCATACGGGCGCACGCCTCCATGCGCCCGGACATTCAGATGCCACTATTCTAGCGCAGGTCAAGACTACAATCAGCGAGCGTTGCCAATCGGCCCCCAAACGGCAACCGAACAAAAAGGGACAGGTTTATTTTGGCAGGTCAAACGCTTTACCAACCAAAAATAACCCGTCCCTTTATGGCAAATATTAGGCCGCAGCGCAGACGCTACCGAGCAACTCACGCAGAGGAGACCCGATGTCCTCCAGCAGTTCGGGCGCGATAATGGCAAAAACGGGGACCTCGCCGGTGCCCACGACAGCAGGCACCTTGCCCTCCGAGACAATGCATCCATAAGGCACAAAGCCGTCTTCGTCGGCATCGAGCGCCGCCATGCGACGCGCGAGCTCGCGCGCAAAGCCAGCAGTATCGGCATCGCCAATCGCCAGGACAAAGTTTACGCCTTCGTCGGTCGCCAGGGCCACGGCTTCGTCGATCAGCTCGTCTCCCCCGTCGCCCTCAAACGAGCCGCAGCGGAAAAGCACACGCTCGAGTAGGGCTCGATCAAGCGAGCCAAGTGCCGCCGAGACAAGCTCATCGCGCGTATGCTTGTCACCGCCCAGCACAACCAGCGCCTTGGTGCCACCGTAGTGAGCGACCAATCGTCCGCACCAGCGAGCCACATCCCCATCCGCAACCAAGCGCGTCGGCATACCAAACCCATAGTTGACCATTATCCCCACAACCCTTCCGTGCGTATAGGCGGTATCAATCGTTAGGCTCATGCTACGAAGCGAGGTTTTCCGAGCTGTTTCGCTCTCTTTAGAGCTGCGTTAAAAAACCCGATGCAACCGCACGACCATACCCGCCAAAGAGGGACAGGTTTTGACGATGTCCGCGCAAGCAGGTATTATCGAACATGTATTCGATAAGAACATGTGTTTGATGGGAGGACGCGTGGGGCACGAGCGTCACACCTATATCTGCATCGACCTTAAGACGTTTTACGCCAGTGTCGAGTGCGTCGACCGCGGACTCGACCCACTCACTACGTGCCTGGTCGTTGCCGACGAATCGCGCGGGCGCACGACCATCTGCCTCGCCATCACACAGGCTATGAAGGACCTCGGGATACACAATCGCTGCCGTCTGTTCGAGATTCCCGACGGCATCGACTGCATCAAGGCCGTACCGCGCATGCAGCACTACATGGAGGTGTCGGCGAAAATCTACGGCATCTATCTGGAATACGTGAGTCCGCAAGACATTCACGTCTACTCCATCGACGAATGCTTTATCGACGTGACGCCCTATCTGGACCTCTATCACACCGATGCGGAAGGGTTCGCCTGCATGTTACGCGACGAAGTCCTCGCGCGCACGGGCATCACGGCAACGGTCGGGATCGGCCCCAACCTATTTCAGGCCAAGGTGGCGCTCGACATTACCGCCAAGCACGTACCCAGCCGCATCGGCATACTCGACGACGAGACCTTTCGCAAAGAGATCTGGCCTCATCGTCCCATTACCGATATCTGGGGCATCGGCCCCGGCGTGGCAGCCCGCCTCGAAAAGTACGGCGTCTACGATCTGATGGGCGTCGCCGCGCTCGACGAAAACCTGCTTTACGATGAGCTCGGCGTCAATGCCGAATATCTTATCGACCACGCCTTTGGGCGCGAGCCAACGACCATCGCCGATATCCAAGCCTATCGCCCGCAAGCGACCTCGACCACCACGGGGCAGGTGCTCTCGAAGGGCTATGCCTACGAGCAGGCCTACACCGTCTTGCGCGAAATGGTCGATGCCGCCGTGCTGGATTTGATCGACAAGCACGTGGTGTGCGACAGCATCTCGCTCTTTGTGGGCTATGCAAGCGAGCGCGCCGACATACGCCGGCTCAACGCCAGCGGCACGGCGCAGTATATAGACGGCTGCGGACACCTGCGCTCGAGTACCTCGGGCATCGAACCCGCAGCGACCGACAGCTCCGAGCTCGCGCCCCGTGCTCCCAAGCCCGTCCAGCGCGATGACGAAAGGCGTCGCCTGGTGCGCGAAGCGCAGGCAATCGATGGCATCTTTGTGGGAGAGCATGGCGGCAAACCGCGTGGTGGCTATGCCGCACTCTTTGCGCACTCCAACGCCTCGCGAAAGCTGCCCGAGCGCACTAATTCGTTTAAGAAAATCATGGGGTATTTCGATGACCTTTGGGCACAAACGGTCGATCCCAAACGACCGGTCAAGCGCATCAACCTGGGATTTGGCAACCTCATGCCCGAGGAATTTGCCACCATCGATCTGTTCAGCGATATCGAGGCCGATGAGCGCGAGCGCGATCTGGCGCGCGCCGTCCTGGCCGTGAAAGACAAGTACGGCAAGAACGCGCTCGTCAAGGGATTAAGCTTTACCGCCGGCGCCACCGCGCGCGAACGCAACGATCAGGTAGGAGGACATCGTGCCTAAGTCCCAACAACAGCCGATGCGGCCACCGACGCCTTTTGAACGTCTAGCGGACCCCGAGGGAAGACGTCGATCCGCCGACCCCAAGCTCACCGCCAACGGCGCCGTCCGTGCCGGCCGTGCCGCGCAGTTTATGCCCTTTGCCGCCCTCACGGGATACTACGAACTCGTGCGCAAGCAGGAAATCACCGTCGAGCCAAGACGTGAGCTCACGGAAGAAAAAGCCCTCGTGCTCTCTAAAAAACTCGAGGGTCTCAAACGTAGCGACTTGGTTCGTGTCACCTATTACGATACATACGGCTATCGCAGCCGCACCGGCATCCTCGACGAGGCGCTCCCCGCCTTCAAGCTCCTCAAGCTCCGAGACATCGCCATCGACTTCGACGACATCCAAGACATCGAGCTGCGCGGACGAGCCTAGCCAAGGAAGCGCACCCAGAGCGACGCTTACAGCGTCATGACGTAGTAACCCGCATCTCTCACGGCAGTCTCAAGGACACCGCGATTGATCGGCCGCTTGGAGCGCACACGCGCTGTGTGGTCCGCGTACGTTACCGTAGCCCACACACCATCCAGCGCATTGAGGGCATTGGCTACGTTCTGAGCGCAGCCGTCACAGCTCATGCCGCCGATGAGCAGCTCATCGCTATAGGGATAGTGTGACGCATCGGTATCCACCACAACAACCTTTTTGGCCTTCTTGCCGCTCGCACCATCGCTGCAACAACTCTTCCCGTGTGTCGAAGCGGCAATGCGACGCAGTCCAAAAAACATGCCGACGGCAATGACGGCCAGCACGATGAGATTCGCAGGGTTGAGCAAGTCACTCATGCGCTCCCCTTTCAAGTAGCACTATCTAGATACCCCCATGGGGTGTCCCCATCTTAACCCAAAATCATGTCTGTTCGGTCAATTAGTTTCCCTCTTCAAACTTTTTTGTTGACCATGGCTTACTTTCGTGTATAAGTTTTCCTAGGCTAACAGTTTAGATCCGTAAGGAGCGCCGTGACTCGAACCATAGACATCCCAACGTTTCAGGCAGCAATCGTGCGCAACTGCTCTCCCACGCTCGCGGGCATCAAACCGGCATCGCTCTTTACCTATCCCGGCGTCTACGCAAGTCAAAACGGCAAGCCCGGCAACCCCCATATCGAAGTGCGTCGTACACATCTCCTTGCCGTCATAGCTCAATGCAACCGAGAACTCCAACCGTTCGGCATCCACACGAGCGTCTTGGTCTGGCGCCCCTGCGGAGCGCTCATCTATGTGTACCGCCCTGCGGACCTCATGCGATACCTCTCCGACCCCCGCGCCACGACGGCGCTTGCCGCCGAAGGTTACGATGTCCACAACCTGCCCGCATCCCTGGTGCATCTCGCCGCGCGCATCACGCTGGCAAGCAGCAATGCCACGGAAAGCGCCTGCGCCGACGGACCATGCGTTCTTGCGCAGAGCGAACCTTGCGGCGACGGCTGCACCTGCGAGTTTCCTCACGAAATTGGCTTTTTTTTGGGATATCCCTACGAAGATGTGCGTCAATTTATCGTCCAGCATGGCGAGAACTACAAGGTCTTTGGACCTTGGAAGGTCTACACGAATGTCGGGCAAGCGCTTGCGACGTTCGAATCCTACCGCGCTTGCACGCAACACCTCACCCATGTCTATCAGCAGGGCCATAGCCTGGCAAAACTTGCCCAGGCAACCCGATAGAACATACAAACCGCGGCCGCACGCCGCACAACCGAAAGGACAACACATGAGCAAGATCGCGGTCGTCTACTGGAGCGGCACGGGCAACACCGAGGCCATGGCAAACCTCGTTGCCGAGGGCGCGACGTCAGTCGGCGCCGAGACAGATGTCATCTCCTGCGCCGACTTCTCCGCCGACAAGGCCACCGGCTATGACGCCTTCGCCTTCGGCTGCCCCGCCATGGGCTCCGAGGAGCTCGAGTACGATGAGTTCCAGCCGATGTGGGACGAAGTCAAGGAAACCCTCGGCGACAAGAAGGTCGTCCTCTTTGGCTCTTATTCGTGGGCCGAGGGCGAATGGATGGACAACTGGAAGGCGGATGCCGACGAGGCAGGTGTCAACGTCGTCGATTCCGTCATTTGCTACGACGCCCCCGACGATGAGGGCGAGGCGGCCTGCAAGGCTCTGGGAGCGGAGCTGGCCTAACGAAGCCGGCATAAAGTCTCAAAGCAGCTGACAGCCGAGCACCGCACAACAACAGTCGCTCATGCCCAAACAAAAACGGGGCCGGATACATATCCGGTCCCCGTTTGTTATATCGACAACCTCGAGGCGCCGCTACGAGATATTGCCCAAAAACGCCTTGGTGCGCTCGCTCTTGGGATGGTCAAAGACCTCGCTCGGCGTACCCTCTTCCACGATAACGCCGCCGTCCATAAAGACGACGCGATCGGCGACGTCACGGGCAAAGCCCATCTCGTGCGTCACGACGATCATGGTCATGCCGTCGCGGGCCAAGTCGCGCATAACGCCCAGCACGTCGCGGACGAGCTCTGGGTCGAGCGCGGACGTGGCCTCGTCAAAGAGCATCACGTGCGGGTTCATCGATAGGGCACGGGCGATGGCCACGCGCTGCTGCTGGCCGCCCGAAAGCTGACTCGGCATAAAGTCGATGCGCTCGGCAAGACCAACCTTGGTCAGTTCCTCGACGGCGATCTTCTCGGCCTCTTCCTTGCTGCGCTTGAGCACCTTTTGCTGCGCGAGCATGACGTTCTTTTTGACCGACAGGTGCGGGAACAAATTGAACTGCTGGAACACCATGCCCAAATGCGTACGCACCTTGTTAAGGTCGACGCCCTTGGCGCACACGTTCACGCCCTCAACGACGATCGAACCGCTCGTGGGGTCCTCCAGGCGGTTGATGCAGCGCAGCATCGTCGACTTGCCCGAGCCCGAAGGACCCAACACAACGACAACCTCGCCCTTATGCACGTCCAGATCGATATCGCGCAGAACTACGTTGTCGCCAAAGGCCTTCTGAAGGTTCTTGATGCTGACGACAACCTCGTTGGAATTCGTTTCACTCATGCCAGGACCTCCTTACAGACCGGCGATATGATCGGCGGGCGTGGCGACAACCTGCCCAGCGCTCTTGTTGGGACGCTTTTTCTTGGTCTCGGTCGTCCCCAAAAGCCTCGCCTCAAGACCGCTCACCAAGCGCGCAAGCGGCAGGGTAATAACCAGATAGAACAGGGCGGCAACCACATACGGCGTAATGGAGCCCGTCGTGGCCACGATGGTACGGGCGTTCATGACGATCTCGACCACGCCCACGGCGGCGAGCAGCGACGTATCCTTGTAGAGCAGGATAAACTCGCTGGTCAACGTAGGCAGAACATTGCGGAACGTCTGCGGAATCATAACGTAGAGTAGTGTCTGGAAGGCATTCATGCCCAGCGAGCGAGCAGCCTCGTTTTGACCCTTAGGAATCGACTGAATACCGGCACGGAAGATCTCGCACAGATACGCAGACGAGTTCATGGCCATGACGATGACGCCCAGGACATAATCATCCACCTTGACGCCGGCCAGTGGCAGGCCAAAGAACGCGATATAGATCTGCAGGAACGCCGGCGTGCCGCGGATGATATTCACGTAGATGCCGGCAAGGCAGCGCAGGATGCGCGACTTGGAGATGCGCATGAGCGACAACGCAAAACCGAAGGGAATTGCCAACGGGAACGCCACAAGCACGATCGAGAGCGACATGAGGAAGCCCTTGAAGACGATCGGCAGGCTCTGGACCAAAATAACCGGGTTCAGGAACAGGCGGAGGAACATATTTGAGTTCCACGCCTCGATCCACGGCTGCTCCTTAAGGTCGGCCAGGAAGTTATCGAATGCCGTCACGCCCTTGATCTCCACCGACGGAATCTTGGAGATCTTCTTGGTCGAGCCGTCAGCCAAGATGTAGGTTCCGCTAAAGGCCTCGTCGCCGCCCTCGACGGGGAACGTCACGCCGTAAACCTCGACACGGAAAAAGCCGCCGGCAGGCGCCGTCTCGCCAAAGTCGATCTTGAGCGTCTGGCCATCGGCCTTGCACGTGGGCTTCATGGGCGTACGCTCCATGAGGTCCTCGCCCGAGAGCATCGTCAATCGCGTGTCATCGGTACCAAACGTCGCGCCGTCGACAAACGTCAGCGAAAGACCGCTCAGCTCCTCGTCGGCATCGGCCTGAACTTCCCAGGTAATGCGCGTCTCGGTGCCGCCGACCACAGCGCTGCCCGAACCGGTGTTGGGTCGGGCAGTGATCTTTGCGGTCTCAAGCGCCTGGGCCGTCGAGGGTGCATATGCCCCCGCACACACGAGCGCGAGCGCCACGGCCATGGCGCAGGCTAGCTTTTGGAGTAAGGCAGGCAGTGGAGAGTGCTGCTCCGTGGCCCCTTTGTTCAATCGAGACAAGGTGGCTCCTATCGTAGAAGTTGCCGGCAAAACAAGACGGAAACGCGGTCCGTCGAGAGAAGCGCAAAGGCCCTCTCCGCAAAACGGAAAGGGCCCACGCGCAATCAAGCATCTATTTACTTGATGCTGTACTTAGCCATGAGGGCGTCAACGGTACCGTCGTCGGTCAGGTCCTTGATGGACTGGTTGATGTCGTCCTTGAGCTTGGTGTTGCCCTGGTTGATGGCGATGGCGTACTCCTCGCCGGTGCTAATCTGCTTGATGGTCTGGCAGGTGTTGAACTGCTCGGCGGTCAGCTGGCTGGCAACGGAGCGGTTGGTGACTACTGCGTCGCCCTTATCGGACTGCAGGGCGCTGAAGCACTCGGTGGCGTCCTTGTAGGGAACAATCTTGGCCTTGGGGAAGTTCTCCTGGGCAAAGGCCTCGGCGGTCGAGCCAGACTGGACGATGATGGTAGCGTCGGCGTTGTTGAGCTTCTCGCTGAAGTTGTCGGCCGTGATGTCGGTGTTATCGACCTTGGTCACGATAGCCTGATCGTCCATGTAGTAAGAGTCGGAGAAAGTGACTTCCTTCTCACGCTCGGGCGTGTCAGTGATAGCCGCGATGGCGACGTCGTACTTGGCGCCCGAAGCGACGCCCGGAACCAGCGTGTCGAAGTCGTTGTTGACGTACTCGACATCCAGACCCAGCTTATCGCCGATAGCCTTAATGAGTTCAAGGTCAAAGCCCTGGTAGTCGCCGTTGTCATCCTTGTACTCAAACGGCGCGTACTCGGCAGAGGTGCCGACGGTGAGCGTACCGTCCTTGACGAGCGCGTACTCCTTGGAGCCGTCGACCTTCTCGACCTTAGCGTCGTCAGAGCTGCTGGAACTGGCATCAGAACCAGAGGTGGCGTTGGACGAGCCGCAGCCCGTCAGTGCAAGAGCGAGCGCCATGGCGCCCGTGGCGGCAAATGCACCAAGCTTCTTGAGCTTCATAATCAGTCTCCTTCCAGTGACCCCATTTGATTCAGAGGTCTGCAAAAACTGTTGGTTATTATGCACCTGTAAGTGCGAATCTGCAATTAGAAAACTGATTGAAACAATCACATAACGTGAATGGAACACTCCACTTTGTGACAGTCGTTACTGCTGTAACGACCTTAAAAGTTTGATTTCAGCTGCATAACCTGCAAGTTCGTTCGGCGTCTCCAAAATGAACGGCAATGCACGCAAACGGCTATTCGATACAATAATCTGCATAACCTGCATACCACCGCCAAACTCCTCGCTGCCAAGGTATCCCTTGCCGATGCACTCGTGACGATCTTTATGGGCACCACAGGGGTTCTTCGAATCGTTGATGTGTACGGCACGCAAGCGGTCGTTACCCACCACGCGGTCGAACTCGTCGAGTACGCCGTCCAGATCATGGATGATGTCGTAGCCGGCATCGCTCACATGGCAGGTGTCCAGACACACGCCCAGCTTGTCCGATAGCTCTGGACGCCTGGCGGCAGCACCCTCGATAATGCGCGCCAGCTCTTCAAAGCTACGGCCCACCTCGGTACCCTTGCCCGCCATGGTCTCGAGCAGCACCGTCGTCTGCTGTCCCCCAAACATCACCTGACACAAGGTGTCGACGATCATCTGAATGCCGGCATCAGTCCCCTGCCCCACATGCGCGCCGGGGTGGAAGTTGTAGTAGTTGCCGGGCAGCGCTTCCAGACGCTGCAAGTCCTCGGCCATGGCCTCCAAGGCAAACTCGCGCGCCCGCTCTTTAGCCGAACAGGGGTTATAGGTATACGGGGCATGAGCCACAAGCGGGCCAAAATCGTTTTGCTCCATAAGCTCGCGCAGGGCCGCCACATCATCCATATCAAGGTCTTTCGCCTTGCCACCACGCGGGTTGCGCGTAAAGAACGCAAAGGTATTGGCGCCAATGGACAACGCCGTCTCCCCCATCGCCCGATAGCCCTTCGTCGTCGAAAGATGACACCCGATCGTCAGCATCTCCAACTCCCCCTCATCAGTTGCGGTGAAATACGGTCTATTGGTGCCTTATTTTGGCGCAAACAGACCGTATTCCACCGCAACTTATAAAAGGGTCATGAGGAGCGCGTTTTGTTGAAGGCCTTAAGCACCGCCGTCACGGGACCAGGCTGAAAACGGCGGCGTACGTCGTCCAAGCGCCCGGGGATATCGATGTGCTGCGGACAATGCCGCGCGCATTTGCCGCATTTGACGCAATTGCTCACCAACTTGGACTCGCTCGTGCGCACCGCACTCGCCGTAAAGTATTGTGACAGCCCCGTAAACCAGCTGTGCGCATAGCTCGCGTTGTAGGCGGCAAAGCAGCCGGGAATGTTGATACCCTTGGGACATGGCATGCAGTAGCCACATCCCGTGCAGGGCACACGGTTCGATTTCTCAAACTCCATCAACACGCGCGCAATCGTGTCGAGCTGGTTGGCAGTCATCGAATTCGGCAACGCGAGGTCTGCCAGTGACGAATTCTCGTCCACCTGCGCGGTATCGGTCATGCCCGAAAGCAGCATCGTCACCTGAGGATGGTTCCACACCCACGAAAGCCCCCAGGCGGCAGGAGTACGCAGGTGCGGGTCACGGGCGTCGTCGAGCACAGCGCGAGCCCGCGGCGGTAGCTTGCCCGCCAGACGCCCGCCCAGCAGCGGCTCCATCACAAACACCGCGAGCCCGCGCTCCGCGGCCGCCATGAGTCCTGCTGTTCCCGCCTGATATCGCTCTCCAGCGTAATTGTACTGGATCTGGCAAAAGTCCCACTCATATGCATCGAGCATCGTCATGAAATCCGCCGCGCTGCCGTGGTACGAAAAACCAATCTGGCGAATGCGCCCCGCCGCCTTTTGACGCGCAATCCAGTCCTCGATGCCCAACGCCACCACACGTTCCCACTGGGCGGGCGAGGTAATGTTGTGCATGAGGTAATAGTCGATACGGTCGGTCCGCAGGCGACGCAGCTGCTCGTCGAAGAACCGATCGAAATCCTCCGCGCATTTGCACGAAGCATGCGGCAGCTTGGTTGCGAGCAAAACCTGGTCGCGCAAGCCCAGGCGCTCAAGCGACGCCCCCACGCACGCCTCGTTGCCGGGATAGAGATAGGCCGTGTCCAGGTAGTTAATCCCCTGCTCCACCGCACGGGAGATGATGGCGTCGGCAGTCTTCGCATCCGGGCGTCCCGGCGCACCGGGAAACCTCATGCAGCCCAGCCCCAACGCCGAGATACGGTTGCCGCTTTTGGGGTCAACGCGGTATTGCACGGCCCCTCCCTTCGCCATCAGCGCCCCGGCAAGGCGAAACACAATGGTCACGCAGCCGAAACATCGTGGAATCGCAATCGAGAACGTATCGTAACGCAGCAGAAATCGAGCTGTCACGGCACCGCATTAACATCAGCAAAAAGCCCGATGAAAGGAGCAACAAACAAATACGGCCATCCGGTGCACGCAGCATGGTCCGGCGGCATACAATCCATCAGGCGCCCTTTACGCGGGCGCCTTTTATATGGGGAGATGATTCACATGCAGATCAACAAGGTCGCCTTTATCGGCAAGGGCGGCGTCGGCCTGCTCTACGGCAGTATGATTGCCAAGGCCCTCGGCAATGACGCCGTCGAATACGTTATGGATGACGCCCGTTTTGAGCGTCACGCAAACGATGCGCTCACCGTCAACGACAAGCCCTGTGCGCTCAAGTCCGTCCGCGCCAGCAAGGCAACGCCCGCCGATCTGGTCATCCTGACGGTCAAGACCACCGGTCTCGACCAAGCACTCAAGACTATGGAGCGCGTCGTGGGACCCAACACGCTCATCGCCTCGCTGTGCAACGGCATCACGAGCGAGCAAAAGATTGCCGAGCGCTTTGGCTGGGAGCATACCGTTCTTGGTATTTGCCAGGGTATGGACGCCGTGTTCCTCAACGGAGAGCTCACCTTTACCAACACGGGCGAAATCCGCTTTGGCGCGGCGGCCGGTACGGACCCCGCAACCATCACCGCAATCGACGAGCTCTACACGCGCTGCGGCATCGCCCATACCGTCGAGAGCGACATTGCGCACCGCATGTGGGCCAAACTCATGCTCAACGACGGCATCAACCAGACCTGCATGGCCTACGGCGGCACGTACGGAAGTGCCACGGAGCCGGGCTCCGAGCAGCGTCGCTGCCTTGTTTCCGCCATGCGCGAAACGCTTGCGGTCGCCAACGCCGAGGGCGTTGAGCTGACCGAGGCAGACCTGACGCAGATGGTGCACCTCATCGAAGGAATCGATCCCGCCGGCATGCCCTCGATGGCGCAAGACCGCGTCGCGCGGCGCAAAACCGAAGTCGAGGAGTTCGCCGGCACCATCTGCCGTCTGGCGACCAAGCACGATATCCAGGCACCGCAGAACGAATGGCTCTATCAGCGTATTCGCGATATCGAGGCAAGCTGGTAGCGCCCGACTCACCACGTCAACAGACTCAACAGCAAAGCCGCCGCAAGGGCACTCCCCTTACGGCGGCTTTCATCTTCATCTATAACCAGTAGTCGATGTCCCGACGGTTAGAGCTGCGACTCCGAGGCCTGGCCCTCATCGTCGCGACAAAGGACTACACCCGCGCTTCCCAGCAGTGCGGCTGCGATCAGCGCGCCAACCACGATTGGAGCAGCCCCGCATGACCCCTGCATGCCCGCAATGAGCGCGGCCGTAGGACCAAGGCAACCAAGCGTCAATGCAACGGCGGCAACGGCGATATCTCGAGCATTCACAAGACCACTTCCTCCACGAGAAAGACTTTGTTTCTCGTGACTTAGTGTGCCCCGTGCCCATATGCGCGGCGTACGGCCACGGTAAGCGCTCTGTTAACTCAAGCATGCACAAAAAACGGACGCCTTTACGTTGCCCAAAGGCTCGGTAAAGACGCCCGCCCGTCATGTCCAATTGGCTTATGGCAGATTACCAACCGGTATAGTAGTCGGTGGTTCCGGCTGCGCAGCCGGAGTCATAGACCTTGCACTCACCCTTGGAACCGGTAAACGTGGAGCCTTGGGCCTTATCGCCCGCGGCAACGACATAGTAACCATCGGAATCGCGCCAAAAGCCCTCGGAATCCTGCGTCCACTCGCCCGTGCGGTGGTGATACAACACGTTGCTGCTGTAATAAGTCTCGCGGCGGCCGTTATAGTTATTGACGCCGCTCGAGCGCGTCAGACCCGAGCCGTTCGCGTAATACGCAGCAGACGTATAAGACGAGCCGAAGCCGGCGTTGTAATACGAAGCCTGAACGGCCTCAGCGGCCTCGGCTTCGGCTGCGGCAGCCTCGAGCGCCTCACGCTTGGCATCCTCGAGCGTGGCGCGAAGCTCATCGAGCTCGGTCGACTTGGCATCGACCTCCCCCATCGTCAACAGGCTACCCGCACCGTCGATGCAACCCTGCAACACAGCGCGCTCGTCATCGGTAGCATAGTCGCCATACATATTCATAATGATCTGAGCGCGCATCTCCAGGGAATCGCGCTTTGCCCCCATCGAGGCGTTCCACTCCTGCATAGAGCCATAACCGTCGCCGCGGTAGTCGACGGGCTGCACCAGCGTCGCCTCGGACGGCGCAGATCCGACCGTATCGGATAGTGTTGCCGCGTGGGCATCAGTTGCGCCGGCGCCCATCAAAAGTGCCACGGTCAGAGCGGCGGAAAGGGCGGCGGCTTTCGGTTTTCGTGAATCGATCCTCATGTAGCTGGAAACCTCCGTAGTGCGTTTTTGCTGCGTTTAAGCTGCGTGTGATTCGATCGCGCTGCATAGTACCCCGAACAATTCGCGACCTGCGGTTTTTCTCAAAAGGTGCACGTCATTTGCGTAAAACTCACATTCACTTAACAGGAGTTTTCCATATCTAGATTGGATATTCGACGCTAAAAAACCTGTATTTTAACCATTCCTATGCAAAAAAGGCGCCTGTGCAACCATTGTTCGCACAGGCGCCTTGAGCAGGCATTTTATGCAGTTATACCTATCGAGTCGCAAGGGGTCCTTGCACAAGTCGCCTTACTCGTCCAGCGCGGCGAAGGCCTGCTTCAGATCCCAAATGATATCCTCGGCGTTCTCGGTACCGATGGAAAGACGGATCGTGGAGGGCGTGATGTTCTGCTCGGCGAGCTCCTCGGCAGAGAGCTGGGAGTGCGTGGTGGTAGCCGGGTGCACGACGAGCGACTTGACGTCGGCCACGTTGGCGAGCAGCGAGAACACCTGCAGATGATCGATGAACTTCCATGCAGCCTCCTGGCCACCCTTAATCTCAAAGGTAAAGATCGAGGCACCGCCACGGGGGAAGTACTTCTGATAGAGCTCGTGATCGGGGTGCTCAGGCAGGCTCGGGTGATTCACCTTGGCGACGTGGCTGTCACCAGCCAGGAACTCAACGACCTTCTTGGTGTTCTCGACATGGCGGTCAACGCGCAGCGACAGCGTCTCGGTGCCCTGGAGCAGGACCCAGGCGTTGAACGGGCTGATGCAGGCGCCCTCGTCACGCAGCAGGATAGCGCGGACATAGGTTGCGAAGGCGGCGGGACCGGCAGCCTCGGCAAACGAAACACCATGGTAGGAGGGGTTGGGCTCAGCGATCTGGGCGTACTTGCCACTCGCCTTCCAATCGAAGTTACCGCCGTCGACGATCACACCGCCCAGCGAGGTACCGTGGCCTCCGATGAACTTGGTTGCGGAGTGGACGACGATGTTGGCGCCGTGCTCCAGCGGACGGAACAGATACGGGGTGCCGAAGGTGTTGTCGACGACAACCGGCAGACCGTGCTTCTTGGCAATCTCGGAGATGGCGCCGATGTTGGGGATGTCGGAGTTGGGGTTGCCGAGCGTCTCGAGATAGATGACCGTGGTGCTGTCCTTGATGGCACCCTCAACCTCTTCCAGGTTATGGGCATCGACAAACGTGGTCTCGACGCCAAACTGGGAGAGCGTATGCTCCAGCAGGTTGTAGGAGCCACCGTAGATGGTCTTCTGAGCCACCACGTGGTCACCAGCCTGGGCAAGAGCCTGCAGGGTATAGGTGATGGCAGCAGCGCCGGAGGCGACGGCAAGACCTGCCACGCCGCCCTCGAGCGCGGCGATACGGTCCTCGAAGACGCCCTGGGTGGAGTTGGTCAGACGGCCGTAGATGTTACCGGCGTCGGCAAGACCAAAGCGGTCGGCGGCGTGCTGGGAGTTGCGGAACACATAGCTCGTGGTCTGGTAGATAGGCACGGCACGGGAGTCGGATGCGGGGTCGGCGCTCTCCTGGCCAACATGAAGCTGCAGGGTATCGAAACCAAAGGTGTGCTCGGGGTTGTTGATGAACTGGCTCATGATGATCTCCTTGATCGAACGAAAGTAAATAAAAAAGAGAGAAGTAAGTCGCTGTCTCCTGATCACGCCGACGGGCGCAAACAGGAGCCCGGCATTCGTCTTGGTAAGCAGTTCATATGCGGTCCTCCTTTTGACATCCCGGTTCCGTGGTCGGCTTAATTACCTACCGCCTTTGTGTGTTTTGAATAGTACGAGCATTGTTTCGCTCGGTCAATCACTTAAAAGCGCTAACCTGTTATCGGTTTTTTAGATAGCTATCGAAAGGACGGGCACCGATGACACTCCAGCAGCTTCGTTTTCTTATCGCCGTGGCAGAGTCCGGCTCAATCAACGCCGCAGCTCAGCGCCTCTATACCGCTCAGTCCAACATCTCAAACGCCGTCAAAAGCCTAGAACAAGAGCTCCATCTGGAGATCTTTACGCGCTCCAGCCGCGGCGTCACGCTCACCAACGACGGCACCGAGCTTTTGGGCTATGCGCGCCAGGTCGTAGAGCAGGCCGACATGCTCGAGGCACGCTACGAGGACGGTGGCACCCCGCAAGCCCGCCTCGCCATTTCCGCCCAGCACTACGCCTTTTCGGTCGAGGCCTTTGTCAACGTAGTCGAGCGCTGCCGCGACAGCAAGTTCGAGTTCATCATGCGCGAGACCACCACATCGCAGATCATCGATGACGTCCGTGCGTTTCGCAGCGATATCGGCATTCTGTATCTGGATGACTTTAACGCCCGCGTTCTGCAGAAGGCCTTCGCCGATGCCCGCGCAAGCTTCCATCCCCTATTCGACGCGACGGTCCACGTCTTCGTTAGCGAGCGCCACCCGCTCGCACGCCGCCCGCAGCTGTCCCTTGCCGACCTCACGCCCTATACGCGCTACAGCTTTGAGCAGGGAACCTCAAACTCCTTCTATTACGCCGAGGAACCTTTTAGCTATATCCCTTGCGACCGCAACATACGAATCTCGGACCGCGGAACACTTACCAACTTACTTATCACGTCGAACGGTTACACCCTGTCGACCGGCGTCCTCTCCAATGAAATGCAATGGGGTATGGCATCGATCCCGTTAGCAGACGCCCCAACGATGCACGTAGGCTATATCATGCACGACGAGCGCAAGCCCTCTCCCCTCTTGCAACAATACCTCGACGAGCTCAACCGCATCATCCATGCCAACCAACTGTCGGAAGACGGGGCAGAAATCATAGATTGCTAGCCCCCGGCGGGCATGGCGCTACAATGGTCACTCACATGAAACGCACTCAACGAAAGGAAGCCCGTGAAGGTCATCATCTATACCGACGGCTCGGCCCGATCAAATCCGGGACGCGGCGGCTACGGCGCCGTGCTCAAATACACCAACCCCGCCGGCAAGACCTTTACCTCCGAGCTTTCGCGCGGCTACGCCAAGACCACCAACAACCGCATGGAACTCATGGCGGTTATCGTGGCGCTCGAGGCACTCAACCGCCCCTGCGAGGTCGAAGTCCATTCCGATTCGCAATACGTCGTCAACGCCTTCAACAAGCACTGGATTGACGGATGGAAAAAACGCGGTTGGAAGACCGCCAACAAGCAGCCTGTCAAGAACCGCGACCTGTGGGAGCGCCTGCTTGCCGCAAAGAGCAAGCACAAAGTGGAGTTCATCTGGGTTAAGGGCCACGCCGGCCATGAGCTCAACGAGCGCTGCGACGAACTTGCCACCACGGCGGCCGACGGCAGCAACCTCGATATCGACACTGGCTTTAACGAGAGCGACCTGTAACGGCGTTTTCGCACGCTATTTCCTGCCTCCTCGCGCTACACTCATCCTGTAAACCGAACGGCACGAGGGGGATACATGCTGCGTATAGCGACCATCGGCACATCCATGATCACCGACGACTTTATCCAGGTCGTCAACGCCAACGACCAAGCTGCGTTTGTGGGCACGCTCTCGCGCGATGCAGATCGCGGCGCCGCCTTTACCGCCGAGCGCGGTGGCGAGCGAAACTTTACTTCACTCGATGAGCTCGCGGCAGCCGCCGACGTCGACGCCGTCTATATCGGCAGCCCTAACGCACTTCACTACGAGCAGGCCCTTGCCTGCATCGCCGGTGGCAAGCACGTCATCGTCGAGAAGCCCTTCTGCGCCACCGAAGCGCAGGCGCTGGAAGTCTTCCGCGCTGCCGAGGCAGCAGGTGTCGTGGCCCTCGAGGCCATGCGTCCCCTCCACGACCCCGCCTTCCACGCCATCGAGGACGCCCTAGGCGAGATCGCCCCCATCCGCCGCGCCTCATTGCGCTTTGGCAAATATTCCTCGCGCTACAACGAGATTCTCGCGGGACGCGCCACCAATATCTTCGACTGCAATATGGCATCGGGTTCCCTCATGGACATTGGCGTCTACACCGTCGAGCCCATGGTCGAGATTTTCGGCATGCCCTCCGGCCTTACGAGCATGGCTACTCTGCTCGACCCCGCCACGCGACAGCTCACGCACGGCCCCATCGACGGCTGCGGTTCCATCCTCGCCAGCTACGGCGGTGGCCGTATCTCCGTCGAGCTCGCGCACTCCAAAATAACGAATGACCTGCTGCCCTCGCAGATCGAAGGCGAGCGTGGCACTATCCAGATCGACCATCTGTCCACGCCCCGCAACGTCCGCATCGACTATCGCGGCGATGTCGTACGCGGCTCGGCGACCGAGGCACCGCGCGAACAGGGCGACAACGGCCGCGTGCTCGACCTGCCCAAATCGAGCAACACTATGGAATACGAACTCACAGACTTTATCACCGCCATCGGCGGCATCGATAACGTTAAGGAAGAGATTTGGGAGACCCCGGCGGGACGTCACGAACTTGGTCACTACCGCGATGTCACGCTCGTCTCGCTGCGCATCATGGATGCCGTGCGCCAGCAGGCCGGCATAACCTTCCCGGCCGACGCAAGCAAGCAGGCATAGCGATGGGCCTCTTCGATACGTTCTTCTCCAGCGTCACCGGCGGCAGTCGAGAACCTCAAAAACCATCAAACGTCGAGCTCGAGCTGCGCCGCAGGCTTACTGTGCTCGCAAGCGACGAGGCCACTCAAGACACTCCCCTGCGCTATTTCCTGCGCTGGGCGGGGCAAGTCCAGGGCGTTGGCTTTCGCTTTACCAACACCAACCTCGCGCAGGCACGCGCGCTCACCGGCTGGGTGCGTAACATGGAAGACGGCTCAGTCGAGATGGAGATACAGGGAGCTCCGGCAAATATCCTATCTCATCTCGAAGCGCTTCATGCCTCCTACGAGCGCATGGGAACGCGTTTTCGCCTCGCAGACGCCCAGGCTCGAGCCCCACTTGCCAATGAAGACGGTTTCACGCCTCGTTATTAGTATTGTGTGCTAAATACGGTATCATTTACCTACGACCGTTAATAGAAAAGAGGCGAGGCGCATGGCGGTGCAAAGAAGGAATACCAGGCAGCGAAAGCTGGTTCTTGACGCCGTGCGCCAAAGCTATAACCATCCCACCGCCGACGAAATCTACAACGTCGTGCGCGCGCAGGATGACAAAATCAGCCGCGGTACGGTCTACCGCAACCTCAATCTCTTGGCCGACGCCGGCGAGATTCTCTCCATCAAGACGCCGGGCGGAAGTCGCTTCGATCGCACCATCGAGCCGCACGCACATATCATCTGCACCTCGTGCAGCCGCGTCATCGACGTACCGCTCCCCTTCGATGCCCAGCTCGACGCCAAGGCGTCCGAGCAAATCGGCTGGCACGTCACGTCGCACTACACCATCTTCGAGGGTCTCTGCCCCGACTGCCGGTAAATGTTTGGAACATGCCTTAAATCCACCTTTTCGCACTTTGCAGCAAAAAATAGATTTCTAGGTATGTCCCGAAAACCTACTCGGCGAGCAGACGGCGCAGCTCCTCTTCGACCGTGCGCACGTAGCGGACGTGGTCGTTGATGCCGCGCATAGAGGGATTGCAGCTCTCCATTAGATAAGGATGGCCCACTACGTTGAGCATGTCGCGGTCGTTTTCGTTATCGCCAAACGCCATCATCTCATCGGGCGAAATACCCAGGGCACGACCGTAATCGGCAAGCGCGGAGCCCTTGCCCGAACCGAAACCGATAAAGTCCGTCCATTCGGTTCCCGACGTCATCACGTCAACACGGTCGCTAAAGAGGCGCTCGAAATACTCCAGGGCCGCCGGCTGATCCACCTCGGGCATCTGGAAGGCAATCTTAATGACGTCCTCGTCGATGTCCTCGGGACGGCCGACCACCGCCACATCGCAGTGGACCTCATAGCGCAAATGGTCGACGAACGCATCGTTGCCGCTTATGGTGTAGAGGTGCCCCTCGCAGGAAAGGGTAACGTCGGCATGGGGGTAGGCGACCACGGCATTCGCGATATCCATCGCCAGGTCACGCTCCATAGAGCGCTTGACAACGGCACGCCCCTCGCTCATCACCAGGGCTCCGTTTTCGCATACATAGGCGAGCTCATCGGCCACCGGGGCAAACAGGTAGCGCAAGCTCGCATATTGACGGCCGCTCGCCGGCATAAACACGATACCGCGACGATGCAGTTCATCGATGAGTTCAAAGGCCTCGGAACGCGGCTCGCGCTCCCCCGGATGCAGCAACGTGCCGTCCAAATCGCATGCAATCAGCTTGATTCCCTCAAGACCCATATGCTTCCCCCAAAGCCTCCTATCAACAGCAAGACGGACTTTGATTGGTCGCCCCTCAAAGCCCGTCTTGCGCATACGCGCGCTTAGCCGCGCGTCTTTTTTACGATGGTAAAGTCGGGAGCCATGCTCACGACGACATCCGCCGCGCTCGATGCAAAGCGTCGGTCCGTATCGAGTTCGCGGGTAACCACCGAGAGCCGAACACCCTCGACACCCCGGAGCATACGGCCCAAAACAGGCTGCACCGGCGTATACATGCGCACGGTATGCTCGTCCGAGTCGCCCCGGAAGAGCGGCGCATGCATGTTGCCGATCTCCCAGCACGCATGCGCGAGCGCAATCGGATCCATGCGGTCGACTTCGACCAAATAAACCTCGGCGCTGCGCAGGCGCACGACAACCGCCACGGGCACCATGCCCGAACGGTCAATGGCGAGCACGTAGCCATCGGCAAGACGACCGCCGTCGGTAGCATCCAGCCGAACATCAATCGTGCGCCCCAGCTCCGTCACGCCCACAAACGCGCATACATCGGCCTGGTCCCAATCGAGCAGCAGCTCGTCAACTTCAAAGACGCCGCCCAACTTCCGGCGAAGCAGGAGTTCATAGGACGGATCGTTGAGATTTCCCAAGCATGTCGTCGAAACCAAGCGTTCAGGCATACTCTAGCCCTCGACCTCGACGAGCTCGATATCAAAGTTGAGGTCCTTGCCGGCCAACTCGTGGTTGGCGTCGAGCGTCACGGCCTCGGGTGTCACGTCGATGACCACGGCGGGGACGGGCATGCCGCTCGGCGTGGACAGGAAGAGCTTCATGCCCTTCTCGATCTGCTCGATATTGGGAACCTGTTCGGCCGGGAAGGTAATAACCATCTCGGGGTTGTGCTCGCCGTAGGCATCGGCAGCAGGAATGTGCACGGTCTTCTTCTCGCCCACCTGCATGTCGACAACAGCGGCGTCGAAGCCCTTGATCATCTGGCCGGCGCCGCAGGTGAACTCCAGCGGCTCGCCGCGATCGTAGGAGCTATCGAACTGCGTACCATCGTCGAGCGTGCCGCGATAATGAGTCTTGACCTTCTTGCCCTGGTTGGACATGGTAACCTCCGTGATAAGGGCGGCGCACAACGCGGGCCGCCGTGAACATATGGCGCTAACTATACCCTAGTCATACAATTCAAAGACAGTTTGCAAAGAAACGCTGCAACCGGAGGAACCATGGCATATCCCGTATTTGACCTACACTGCGACACCGCCGACCGCATCGGCTGGGCCACGCTCGATCTCGACCTGCGCTTTACCGCCGGCACCGACGGTTATTTCCCCGGCGACGAAACGCATCCGCAAGATTTCGACCTCATCGAGGGCAACGCCTGCGCCATCTCGCTCGCAAAGATCGGCAACACGCCGTGGGCACAGTGCTTCGCCACATTTGTCCCCGACGAGATTCCCACCGCCCACGCCGCGCGCTTCCAGGCGCAGATCATGGCACACATGAGCGGCCAAGCAATGCTCAACCACGACCGCATGGTCAACGTACGCAACGCCGCAGACATTCGCCCCGCGCTCAAAGACGGCAAGGTCGCCTGCATCCACACCATCGAAAACGCCACGTTCTTTGCCGAGGACCCCGCGCTGATCGAGGTGCTCAAGAGCCTGGGCGTACTCATGTCATCACTCAGCTGGAACGCGCAGGGACCGCTCGCGAGCGGCCACGACACCCACGCCGGTCTCACCGCCGCCGGCATCGAGGCACTTACGCAGATGGAGCACGCCGGCATGGTACTTGATGTCTCCCACCTCAACGATGAGTGCTTTGACGAGGTTGTCGCCCACGCCACGCGTCCCTTCGTCGCCAGCCACTCCAACTCCCGTGCGGTTTGCGGCGTCAAACGCAACCTTACCGACGACCAGTTCCGCACCATTCGCGACATGGGTGGCATCGTCGGCCTCAACTACTGCAGCGAGTTCCTTTCCAACGACGCAACCGACGAAACCGCCGCAGACGTCACCTTCGACCAGCTGGCGGCACATATCGAGCACTGGCTCGACCTGGGCGGCGAAGATGTCATCGCACTCGGCGGCGACTGGGACGGCGCCAAGGTACCCGACTTCCTCTCTGATGCCAGCAAGATGCCCGAATTCCAGAACATGCTCTCCAAGCACTTTGGCAAGACCGTGATGCAGAAGCTCTGCAGCGACAACGCGCTCGCCTTCTTCGAGCGCTATTAAGAGCGCAATTAATTTCGCATCCCTTGAGCGGCCCGGCATGCCGAGCGGTCGACATGCCGGCCCGTCCCCAATCTGAAGGATCACATTTGACGCAGCAATTTACGATTTCCGTACCCCGACCGGATGGAACGCTCATCCCCGTCGTCGTTACCAAAAAGCGCGTCAAGAACTTTAACCTACGCGTCACATCGAGCGGCGAGGTCCACGCCAGCGCACCGCTCGGCGCCAGCCGCGAGCGCATCGAAGCGTTTGTGAAGCGCAACAGCGCCTGGATTATCAGCCGACTTGCCCAACGTGAGCAACGTCAGGCAACAGCGCGAGAGCCGCTCAGCCCATCGTCCATCATTGCACTTTGGGGCAAGCCCATCACGGTACAGGACGCACTCGATCACAACTTTGCATCGCCCGCACCGCGACCCAAGCAGGCCACCTTCGCAAGTTTTATGGGTACCGACGAATCGGACGAAAGCCCACAGGCCAAGCGGCGCGCAATCCTCGACGGCCTAACGTCCGACGAGCTCCAAGCCCACATCGACCAGCTCTACGCGTCCGAGGTCACCGCAGCGCTACGCGACATCGTGCACGCGTACGAAATCGCAATGGGCGTCACCGTGGCCCGCATTTCCGTACGCAGCATGAAAACGCGTTGGGGCTCATGCACGCCTAAATCCGGCGCTATTCGCATCGCGCGCGAGCTCGCCGCCTACCCCGTCGAATGCCTCGACATGGTTGTCGCCCACGAGCTCGTCCACTTGCTCGAGCCAAGCCACAATCAGCGGTTTCACGCCCTGCTCGACACGTACTGCCCCAACAATAGAGCTCTGTCGCAGCGACTCAAGCAGCCACCCATAGAGACGTATTAGAACCGGTTAGCGCACGCGCTCGATCTCGACACCGCAACTTGCCAGGGGCAGGCCAACAGGAGCCCACGGCTTATCGAGCTTTATGCGCACACCAAGCAGCGAGGGATAGCGGCGCAACAGCATCCGGGCTGTCCCCTCGGCTGCAGCCTCGATGAGCTTAAACGTATGCTCGCGCAGATAGCCATCGACATCGTGGCACACCGAGCCGTAGTCAATCGAGGCGTCCAGGTTATCGTGCTCCCCCGCTGCACGCAGGTCGGCATAGAGCACCAGGGACACGATGAACTTCTGGCCCAGCGAGTTCTCTTCGGGATACACGCCATGGTTGGCAAAAACCTCTAGGCCGTCAATGACAATACGATCGGCATGGCGAAGATCATCATAGCCCACGTGGGGCACCGCCGTTGCAGTGGATATTTCGCCCCTTCCACGGCGGGCGAGCTCGGCGCCTTCAGTCTTGGTTGCATTCTCGGGCAGCTTCTTGTTACTCATCGCGATCGTCTCCTTCGTTTAGAACCCCGACCGCGCAAACTAACTACACGCGAATCGATAGGTTCTTTTTATCATCGCTCCAGTTGCAAGCATTGCGCGCGGGGCATGCAAAGCAGGCGCGCGACGCTTTGTCGGCTGCATAGAGCAGACGCTCAAGCGGTTGGCTGTTCACGCGCAGCTTTCGATGGCCCAGAATGGCCGTCTTAATGGCTGCGGCATCGGCCGGCTCAAACGCCACGCCATCGGGCATGCCGGCGAGTATTGCATCAGCGACGCGCTCGCTTGCAACATCATGGGATATACCCGATTCGTACTGTTCATCTTTGCCGATATCGTGAAGAAGTGCCGTGGCGTAAATGACCTCGCGGTCAAATTCGAGCTGCTCCTCGAGATTCTTGATCCACATAATGCGAGCGACATCGAGCAGATGGTCAATACCGTGGCGGCAGAAGATGCGCCCCGATTCCAACTGTGCAATGTTGCCCAGGTGCCGCCGGAACAGCCCGTTGGCACAAATGTAATCAATGCGAGGCATGGCGCCAAAGGGGGCCAGGCCCGAAGCCATAAAGCCGCGACGCGACGTCCCCTCATCGGTCTTCGATGTAAAGTCGTTGACGACTCTCATGGTTAGCGGCCCAACATCCTAAAGAAACGCTCCTCGAGCGTGGGATCGGTCTCAAAGACGCCGCGGCGAGCGAGCGTCACGGTCTTGGTGCCGGGCTTTTGCACGCCACGCATCGTCATGCACATATGCTCGGCCTCCATGAGCACAATCGCTCCCTGGGGAGCAAGATATTCCATGAGAGCGTCGGCAACCTGCGCACACAGCTGCTCCTGCAGCTGCAGACGACGGGCATAAACCTCAACCGTGCGGGCGAGCTTGGAAAGCCCAGCCACCCGACCATTAGGGATATAACCAATGGCGGCCTTGCCATAAAACGGCAGCAGATGATGTTCGCACAGCGAGTAGAACGTGATGTCGCGCTCGATAACCAAATCGTTCGAAGCGACGGCAAAGGTTTTGGACAGATGCTCCTCGGCACTCTGGTCCATACCGCCGGCAATCTCGCCATACATACGGGCAACGCGCGCCGGGGTCTCCAGCAGGCCCTCACGAGTTGGGTCCTCGCCTATGCCCTCAAGCAACAGCTTAATGGCGGCCTCGACTTTTTCCTGATCGACCATCTGGGCCTCACTTTTCCGATTTCACGTTCGCGCTATGGTACCACGCCCTCCGGCATCGACCACAAGCTACATAGTATGGGTCGAGTAGACCGGATCGTCCCGCCAAAGTTCAACCGCATCACAAAGCGCAACGCCCTCGCGCTCAGCACGGGCGCGCGTAGCGTTCATATCGATCACGCGCTGGTTGCTCGAACCCCTAAAGCGCAGCGTGATATCGTACAGGTCCTGAACAAACGGGCCGTCCACCAACATGTCGAGGCAGGCCAGAATACGGTCCGTCACCTCGGTATAATGACGGCCACCCGGCATAAGCTCCTCGAGCACGTCGCCGGTAAAGCACCAAATGGTCTTGTCCGACCCCGCAGGATAGGCCGCACGCACGCGTTCGATAAAGTCGACAAGCCCCGCCTGATTCTCGGGCTCCATAGGCTCGCCGCCCAGAATCGTCAGACCATCGATAAAGGGATGGTCGAGGCTCTCGATAATCTTGTCCTCGACGGCGCGATCAAAGGGCTCGCCCGCAGCAAAGTCCCACGCAACAGAGTTAAAGCAATTCTTGCACCCACGACGGCACCCGCTTACAAACAGAGAAGTACGAACGCCTTCTCCATCAGCAATGTCGAAATACTTAATGTTCGCGTAGTTCATAGGTAACTCTCCCGGGAGGCCGGGACATATCATCCCGTCCTCAAACATTCTCGGCCTGCGGCCTGCGAAACTGCGGGCGGGACGATATGTCCCGGCCTCATGCAAAGGGTAACTCAATGAACGAAGCGAACATCGAGCATAGGGTTCGAGGTCCAATAAAAACTGGGTTGCGGCTCAACCACCATCGCAAGTAAATCGCAGCTGCAACTCGACTTATTTCCGCTAAGAACTTCGAGGAGTGAGCAGACTGCGCGCTGCATCTCAGCTACATCAACTTGGCTGCCCTGTAGCGAGGCCCCGGACCTTTGCTCGATATGAGTTCCGCACGAACAGGAGGCGCCAGTGGCGCCTCCGTCGTGAGCCAGGACTGTCCGAAATAGCGAGTAAAGGTCCGGGGCCTCGCTACGGGGCAGCCTGGGATGGTTATTAGAGATGCAGCACGCGGTCGCGGATCTCCTCGGTTCGACCCTGGTTCCAGAATTGGGTACCGATGTAGCCGCACGTACGACGAGCGACGTTCATCTTCTCCTGGTCTCGGTTGCCGCAGCTGGGGCACTCCCACACCAGCTTGCCATCGTCCTCAACAATCTTGATCTCGCCATCGTAGCCGCACACCTGGCAGTAGTCGCTCTTGGTGTTGAGCTCGGCGTACATGATGTTGTCGTAGATGTACTGCATCACGCGAATGACAGCCTTGAGGTTGTCCTGCATGTTGGGAACCTCAACGTAGGAGATAGCACCGCCCGGCGAAAGCTGCTGGAACATGCCCTCAAACTTAAGCTTGTCGAAAGCATCAATCTCCTCGGACACGTGGACGTGATAGCTGTTGGTAATGTAGCCCTTGTCCGTCACACCCGGAATAATGCCAAAACGACGCTGCAGGCACTTGGCGAACTTGTAGGTCGTCGACTCAAGCGGGGTGCCATACAGCGAGAAGTCGATATCGCTTTCGGCCTTCCACTCGGCGCACTTGTCGTTCATGCGCTGCATGACGGCCATGGCAAACGGCGTGCCCTCCTTCTCGGTGTGGCTGTGACCCGTCATGTACTTGACGCACTCATACAGGCCGGCATACCCCAGGCTGATGGTGGAGTATCCGCCCACGAGCAGCTTGTCGATCGTCTCGCCCTTCTTCAGACGAGCGAGGGCGCCGTACTGCCACAAAATCGGTGCAGCGTCAGAAAGCGTACCCATCAGGCGCTCATGACGGCACAGCAGGGCGCGGTGGCACAGCTCAAGGCGCTCGTCGAAGATCTTCCAGAACTTGTCCATGTCCTGATGCGAGCTCAGCGCGACATCGGGCAGGTTGATGGTCACAACACCCTGGTTAAAGCGGCCATAGTACTTAGGTTTGGTCGGGTCATAGTTCAGCGCGTTGGCGACATTGTTAAAGCCGTTGCCCGAGCGGTCGGGCGTCAGGAAACTGCGGCAACCCATGCAGGTGTAGCAATCGCCGTTGCCGGCGGTCTCGCCCTTCGACAGCTTGAGCTCGCGCATCTTCTTCTCGGAGATGTAGTCGGGCACCATGCGCTTGGCGGTGCACTTGGCAGCCAGCTGGGTCAGGTAGAAGTACGGGGAATTCTCGTGAACGTTATCGTCCTCGAGCACATAGATAAGCTTGGGGAATGCCGGGGTAATCCACACGCCGGCCTCGTTCTTAACGCCCTCATAGCGCTGACGAAGCGTCTCCTCCACGATCATGGCAAGGTCGTGCTTCTCTTGGGGCGTACGGGCCTCATTGAGATACATAAAGACCGTCACGAACGGCGCCTGGCCATTGGTGGTCATAAGGGTCACGACCTGATACTGAATCGTCTGGACGCCGCGACGGATCTCATCGCGCAGACGGTCCTCAACGACCTCACGGACCTTTTCGGCAGATGCCGAAACACCGAGCTCCTCGAGCTCGCGGGCAACCTCGCCGCGAATCTTTTGACGGCTCACCTCAACAAAGGGGGCGAGATGGGTCAGCGAAATAGACTGGCCACCGTACTGGGAGGAAGCAACCTGGGCGATAATCTGCGTCGCGATATTGCAGGCAGTCGAGAAGCTATGCGGCTTCTCGATCAGCGTACCCGAGATAACAGTGCCGTTCTGGAGCATATCCTCCAGGTTCACCAGGTCGCAGTTATGCATGTGCTGGGCAAAGTAGTCGGAATCGTGGAAGTGGATCAGGCCCTCGTTGTGGGCATCCACGATCTCCTGGGGCAGCAGCACGCGCTGAGTCAGGTCCTTGGAAATCTCGCCGGCCATGTAGTCGCGCTGAACGGAGTTGACGGTCGGGTTCTTGTTAGAGTTCTCCTGCTTGACCTCTTCGTTATTGCACTCGATCAACGACAGGATCTTGTCATCGGTCGTGTTCTTCTGGCGCTTCAGGCTCTGAACATAGCGATAGATGATGTAGTGGCGGGCGACCTCGTAGCAGTCGAGACGCATGATCTCGTCCTCGACCAAATCCTGGATCTCCTCGACCGAAACGGTGTGGCCCGCGTTCTCGCATGCCTCGGCGACGTTTTGCGCCGCATAAACCACCTGGCGGTCGGTTAGACGAGAGCTCTCCTCGACCTCCAAGTTTGCGGCGCGAATCGCATTGACGATCTTATCGATGTCAAAGACAACCTCGGTGCCGCTGCGCTTGATGATCTTCATCCTCTTGCCTCTTTCGCGTCGTAGTCTCATTGCGCTTCAGAGCCAAACGATGCCCGGCAGGGCTTGCCCCTGTCTTGCGGCGCCGTCGCGCAATCTGTGTTCTCGATAAACCATAGGTCCTCATGCGGACAATCCTCGCGGCCGATCAAGCGGCTCAAAGATCTATCCAAATGGGGCAAATAAGGTCCTCGTTCTCTGTCCGCCATCTATCATACGACAAAGAGGCATCTATATCCTGTATTCTTTTTTTAGTTCAAACACAACATATAGTGTTTCAGCAGGTCAAAGCAATTGGTCATTTTGCAGACGCATTAATTATGAGGGGTTCTTGGCAAGTCGGTAAAACGTTACCAACACGGCTACCTGCATGGCAGTTATAAAACCCCCTTAGTCAAGCCGCTGACAAATCCTACCAAAACCAAGCCGCTCACGCCAAAAGAATCCAAAAGATTATGCTTGACCAACATGTTGCGGTCGTGCCTTGCCGAGCCCCATGTAACCGCGGCACGAATCCTTGAAAGATATGTGTATGCAAACAGAGAAGATGAGAGTTTTCTCGGATGACTACTGAGAAGCATCCCAGAAGATCAAAAAACTCGAAATTTGGTGACGTATTTGGCGACCCATTTGGCGAGCAAAACAAAACAGCCCAGAGGCTAAGCCTCTGGGCTGCGAACATTTGGTGGGCGTTAGAAGATTTGAACTTCTGACCTCTTCCGTGTC
>UQMD01000022.1 GCA_900542155.1 uncultured Collinsella sp. | reverse complement strand
AAAGGGCGGAGGCGGGGCATGCCCCGCCTCTTACACCACATCTCTGCGCGCTACCGCTTTCAACCTCTTCGAATCGCTCAAAGGAGGTAACTTGCTCTCGATTTTGCTGCTACTAAATTGGTGACAGTACTCATATTTGCCACTTTTTGCCCACGAGGTGTTCAGAGGAGCTCTCGACAAGCATCTAACGCTACAATAACTACCACGTGGCTGGGTTTGCCGGCCGAATGTGCGATGCCGTGGGAGGGGACATGGTCGAGTTTACAAAGACGATTAAAGATCCGTTGGGACTGCATGCCCGCCCGGTTGCGCTGCTCTACGACATTATTGCCAAGCATCGTAGCAACGTATCGGTCAGCATCGGCGATCGCCATACCGACGGCCGCGATGTAATGGGGCTCATGGCTCTCTACGGCGAGTGCGGCGAGGACATCATCTTCCGCATTTCGGGCGTAGACGAGGCCTCGTGCGTCACGTCGATCAGAAACCTCTCCCTCTAAACGCAACAATGTGACAAAGGGGCTGTCCCCTTGTCACACCTGTTTCATATGGGAAACTTTTTCGAAAACTGAATAGGAACCCTTTCCAAAAAGTTAACCACGTGCTAGTTTACTGTAGCGAACATAGACGTGGTTAACTTTTGCTGCGTCGATGTTGAGGACGAACTGACGTTAGGAGCACACTCATGTCTTGCGGACCGCAGATGCCGGCCATGCCGCTTTCGATGGTAAAAGCGGGTGAAACCGTGCGCGTGTCTCGCGTAAAGGGCAATGAGGACATGAAGCACCACCTCAAGGACCTCGGCTTTGTCGAGGGCAGTGAGGTTCACGTGGTGAGCTCGAGTGGCGCCAATATCATCGTCACCGTGCTGGGCGCACGCTTTGGTATCGACACCAAGGTCGCCATGCACATCATGACCGTCGGTTAGTTCGCAGCATTTCATAAAAGCTGAAAGGGGGAAAAGAATATGAAGACGTTGGGTGACGTTAAGGTGGGCGAGAGCTCTACCATCGTCAAGCTTCACGGCGAGGGCGCGCTTCGCCGTCACCTTATGGACCTGGGCCTCATCAAGGGCACTTCGTTCAAGGTCGTTAAGGTTGCACCGCTCGGAGATCCGGTCGAGATCAACGTGCGCGGCTACGAGCTTTCCATCCGCAAGGAGGAGGCTGCCGTCGTCGAGGTCCAGTAAGGGCCCGCGGCAACTATTTATGCAGATAAAGTTAGGTTTTTCTAACTTAAATTTGCAATGTTGAAGCACATTATCCAGCCCGTGCGGAGAAAGCAGCGCGGGCACACAAGGAAGAAGGATTGAATGGCGGATTCTCAGATCCATGTCGCGCTGGCGGGTAACCCCAACTGCGGCAAGACCACGCTTTTCAACCTGATCACCGGCGCCAACGGCTACGTTGGCAACTGGCCCGGCGTCACGGTTGAGAAAAAGGAAGCCAAGCTCCTGAGTGACAAGAACGTCACGATTACGGACCTCCCCGGCATCTACTCGCTTTCCCCCTACAGCCCCGAGGAGCAGTGCTCACGCGACTACCTCATGAGCGGCGAGCCCGATGTCGTTGTCCAGGTGGTCGACGCGACCAACCTTGAGCGCAATCTGTACCTGGCACTTCAGGTCATCGAGACCGGCCTGCCCGTGGTCGTCGCCCTCAACATGGCCGACCTGGTCGAGAAGAACGGCGACAAGATTGACACGGACAAGCTTTCCAAGAAGCTCGGCTGCCCGGTCATGATGATCTCGGCTCTTAAGAACAAGGGCATTACCGAGCTCTTTGAGCAGGTCAAGAAGTCCGCTGCTTCCAAGGGCCAGGTGCCGGAGCACAAGTTCGATTCCTCTATCGAGGACGTTCTGGACCACATCGAGAACAACCTGCCGGCGAGCGTTCCCGCCAACAAGCGTCGCTACTACGCTGTCAAGCTGTTTGAGCGCGACGCGGACGCCTGCAAGCTCATCAACCTCACCAAGGAGAAGGCCGCTCGCGTCGAGCAGCTGGTCGCCCAGTGCGAGCAGGATTGCGACGACGACGCCGAGTCTATCATCACCGGCGAGCGCTATGGCGTAATCGCCCACATCATCGATGAGTGCCTCACCAAGGCTCCTGCCAAGATGAGCACTTCCGAGAAGATCGACCGCGTGGTTACCAACCGTATCCTGGGCCTGCCGATCTTCATGGTCATCATGTTCTGCGTGTACTACATCGCCGTTTCCACCCTGGGCGGCACGGTGACCGACTTCACCAACGACCAGCTCTTCGGCACCGACGGCTGGTACGTGCTCGGTCAGGGTCGCGACGCCTATGACGCAGCTGTTGAGGCTGCGGGCGACAACGCCGACTCGGTCGACCCGGCACAGTACGGCCCCTATGTCCCGGGTATCACCACCGCGGTGCATGACGCTCTCGTGGCGGGCGGTACCGAGGACGGTGGCCTCGTCGATTCGCTGGTCTGTGACGGCATCGTGGCTGGCATCGGCGCCATCATGGGCTTCGTCCCGCAGATGTTCCTGCTCTTTGTGATGCTGTCTTTCTTGGAGGACTGCGGTTACATGGCCCGCGTCGCCTTCATCATGGACCGCGTGTTCCGCCGCTTTGGCCTGTCCGGTAAGTCCTTTATCCCCATGCTCGTGTCCTCGGGCTGCGGCGTCCCCGGCGTCATGGCTACCAAGACCATCGAGAACGAGAAGGACCGCCGCATGACGGTCATGACCACCACGTTCATCCCTTGCGGCGCCAAGCTGCCGATCATCGCCCTGCTTATGGGTTCCATCATTGGCGACTCTTCTACCACCGCTGCGTGGATCAGCCCGCTCTTCTACTTCCTGGGCGTCTTTGCCGTCATTGCCTCGGGCCTCATGCTCAAGAAGACCAAGCTCTTCGCCGGCCGCCCGACGCCGTTTGTTATGGAGCTTCCTGCCTACCACTTCCCGGCGATCCGCTCTTGGGCGCTGCACGTGTGGGAGCGCTGCTTCGCCTTTATCAAGAAGGCCGGCACGGTCATCTTTGCGTCCACCGTCGTCGTTTGGTTCCTCTCCAACTTTGGTAGCTACAACGGCGCCTTTGGCTACCTGCCTTCCATGGAGGGCATCCCCGAGGAGTTCATGGATTACTCCGTGCTTGCCATGTTCGGCAACCTGGTCGCTTGGATCTTCGCCCCGCTCGGCTTTAGCACCTGGCAGGCCACCGCACTGACCGTCTCTGGCCTCGTTGCCAAGGAGAACGTTGTCGCCACCGCCGGCTCGCTGCTGTCCGTTGCCGACGCCGGCGAGACCGACCCGAGCCTGTGGACCGCGTTTGCGGCTATGTTCCCGACCATGGGCGCTTGCGTCGCCTTTGGTGCCTTCAACCTGCTGTGCGCTCCGTGCTTTGCCGCTATCGGCACCATCCGTAACCAGATGAACTCCGGTAAGTGGACCGCGATTGCCATCGGCTACGAGTGTGCCTTTGCTTGGGTCATCGGCCTGTTCATCAACCAGTTCTATAACCTGCTTGTTCTTGGGCAGTTTGGTATCTGGACGGTTGTGGCCATCGTGCTGCTGGCTGCGATGCTCTTCCAGATCTTCCGTCCCATGCCCAAGCATGCATGGACCGACGAGGACGAGACCAACACTGCTTCCGCCGCAGTTTCCGCTTAAGTCCAAATAAGGATTAGCCCCTTTCCACGAGCCCGGGTGTCCCAGTGACACTCGGGCTTTTTGGTGGGGGAGATGTGACGTTTCCGCAGATAAAACCGACCAAAATAAACCTGTCCCTTTTTGGTAGGTTGAGAATGGGGTAAAGTAAGTGATGGTTAACTAGAGGAGGCTTGCTATGGCACCTATCGATATTGTTGTACTGGCTGTTATCGGTATTGCGTTTGTCGCCGTGTGCGTGCGCATTTATCGCAAGGGCACCTGCGCCGACTGCGCTCAAGGTGGCGTTTGCACGGGACGTTGCTCCAACAAAAAGACCTGCGCCGCACTTAAGGGCGTAGACAAAATTGCCGAAGACTTGGGCCGCGGTATTCATTAGCCGACCAGCGTTTGGGAATGCATTACTTCGGATACGGCAGTTGCTGATACGATAAGTACGTTAGCAACTGCCGCCGAGCGGCCCAAACGAAAGGAACCCTGTATGGAGTCCTCCGCCTACCCGATGCTCTTTAGTCCGATCAAGGTCGGTACGACCGAGGTCAAGAACCGCGTCTTTATGCCGCCGGTGTCCACCAACCTGGCCGATCATGGCTATGTGACCGACGACTTGGTCGATCATTACCGTGCCCGTGCCAAGGGCGGCGTGGGCCTCATCATCACCGAGGTCGTGACGGTCGAGCCTACCTATACCTACCTGCCGGGTGACATGTGCTGCTACGACGACACGTTTATCCCTGGCTGGGAAAAGCTCGCCGCGGCCGTCCACGAGTATGGCTGCAAGATTATGCCGCAGCTCTTCCACCCCGCCTACATGGCCTTTAACATTCCGGGCACGCCGCGCCTCGTCGCCCCGTCCTTTGTGGGCCCGTCCTATGCCCGCGAGGCGCCGCGCCCTATCACGGTCGATGAGATCCACGAGCTCACGCATCAGTTTGGCGACGCTGCCGTGCGCATGCAGAAGGCCGGTGTCGACGGCGTCGAGGTCCATGCGGCGCACGCCCACGGCATGCTCGGCGGCTTTTTGACCCCGCTCTATAACAAGCGTACCGACGAGTACGGTGGCTCGCTCGATGCCCGCATGCGCTTCTTGCTCGAGGTCATCGCCGAGATTCGCGAGCGCTGCGGCAAGGACTTCATCATCGACGTCCGTATCTCGGGCGACGAGTACACCGATGGCGGTCTGACCCTCAACGACATGATCTACGTCTCGCGTCGCCTGGAGAAGGCTGGCGTCGACATGATCCACGTGTCGGGCGGCACTACCATCAAGCGCGGCTCCGCGATTCCCGCCGCCGGTACGCAGCAGGCCTCGCACGCCGCCTGCTCGCGCGAGATCAAAAAGCATGTGAACATTCCCGTCGCCACGGTCGGCCGCATCAATGAGGCATGGATTGCCGAGGAGCTGATCGAGGACGGCGCTGCCGACATCTGCATGATGGGCCGCGCCAATCTGTGCGATGCCGAGTTCTGCAACAAGGCCGCTGCCGGCAATGCCGATGATATCCGTCCCTGCATCGGTTGCCTGCGCTGCCTGAACGGCATCATGTTTGGCAAGCGCATCTCCTGCACCGTCAACCCGGACGTGGAGCGCGACGAGGCCGGCTACGAGCCTGCCGCCGAGGCCAAGAACGTACTGGTTGTTGGTGCTGGTCCTGCGGGCATGGAGGCAGCCTACATTGCCGCCAAGCGCGGTCATAACGTGGTGCTCGTGGATAAGCAGGACGAACCGGGCGGCGAGATGCGCATCGCAGCCGTTCCGCCGGCAAAGCAGGAACTCACCCGCGTGATCAAGTATCAGTACCGTCGCCTGGCCGAGGCCGGCGTCACGTGCGTCTTTGGCACCGAGCTCTCGGCCGAGGACATTCAGCGCGACTACGCGGGTTACGAGGTTGTCCTGGCCTACGGCGCCGAGCCCATCGCTCCGGCATTCATGCAGGGCTTTAAGCAGGTTATGACGGCTGACGACCTGCTGGGTGGCAAGGCTTTCCCGGGTAAGAAGATCGTCATTGTGGGCGGCGGCACCGTTGGCTGCGAGACGGCCGATTACCTGGCCCCGTTGGTCAACGACCTTTCGCCGGCCAATCGCGATGTCACCGTTATCGAGATGACCAAGACGCTTGCCGCCAACGAGGGCGGTGCCGGTCGCGCGGTGCTCATCACGCGCATGCTCTCCAAGGGCGTTCACGTGCTGACCGAGGCCAAGGTGACCGAGATTACCGAGGACACCATCAGCTACGAGAAGGACGGCGAGATCCAAACCATCGCCGATGCCGATACGCTGGTACTTGCCATGGGCTATCGTCCCAACACCAAGTTGGCCGACGACCTGGCCGCAGCCGGTGTTGCCACCCACGTGCTGGGCGATGCCAACAAGTGCGGCAACATTCGCGATGCCATCGGCGATGGCTACAAGGTCGCCTGCGAGCTCTAGTCAACCCCTTGGTGCGTGGGGAGGGGCGTCTCTGCGCCATCCGATAGCAAAATAGCGGTGGTGTCCCGGGTTTCGGGATGCCACCGCTTGCTCTTGCGGTGCTGGCGACGTGAGCACCCCCTCTTTCACCGCAATTGAGGGGATGGGGGATGCGATAGTATTACGTGGTGATATTCGACAAACCGTGAGCTTCATTCGAGGGCTTTATGGAACGACACCAGCATTATCAGAGCCTGCAAGATCAGGCATACAACGCATTGCGCTCCAAGATCATCTATGCCGAGCTCAAGCCCGGCACGCGCCTTTCGGCGATTGGTCTGGAAAAGGGGACGGGAATCGGGCGCACGCCCATTCGCGAGTCCTTTGTGCGTCTGCGTGAGCAGGAGCTAGTGGAAACGCGTCCCAAAAGCGGCACCTATGTCTCAAAAATCAGCATGGAGCGCGCCGAGAACGCCTGTTTCTTGCGCGAGAAACTCGAGAGAAGCGTGCTCATTAAATGCTGCTCGGCAGCCACGTCCGAGCAAAAGCAGCGGCTCGAGCAGATCCTTGCCGAGTCCGAGTCGCTCGACCATCGCGAAACACGTCGCTTTTTCGATCTGGACAACCTGTTCCACGAGACGTGTTTTGAGATTGCCGGCCGCCACATGTTGTGGGATTGGATGAAGAGCGTCAACACGCATTTTGAGCGATACAACTGGTTACGTATGGTGTCGCAGGATTTGGATTGGGAGCCGATTCGTCGGCAGCATCGCCGGATTCTCGAGGCCATTAAGAAGGGCGATACCGATACGGCGAGCTATTTGGCAGAGACGCACTTGCATCTGATGCCCGAGGAGCAGGGCCCGGTTATCGCCTTGCATCCCGACTATTTCGAGCTGCCCAAAGACTCGGCTATCTAACTCGCCCCCTTTATTTGCTGCGGTGAAATTAAGATCGTTCTGCGGCTCTGGTGGCGTAGGCAGTCCGTATAAATGCCTAAAATGGCTCAGGTTGCCGACAATGGGGAAACGGGGTGCGCTATGGCGCAGATGAGAATCAAGGACATTGCCGCCGAGGCGGGCGTGAGCCCGGCCACGGTCTCGCGCTACCTCAATAACCGCCCCGGGCAGATGACCGAGGAAACCCGCGCCCGCATCGCGGCGGTTATCGAGCGCACCGGCTATCGCCCGCGTGCCGCCGCGCGTAATTTGCGCAGCTCGCGCACCAATCTCATCGGCGTGATCATGGCCGACATTAGCAACCCGTTCTCCAGCGCCATGCTTGAGGACCTTTCCGCCAGCGCCGCTGCGCGCGGCTGCTCGCTCATGACGGCCGTTAGCGGCAATGATCCTGCTAAGGAGGCCGAATCGCTCACCAGGCTTATCGATGCCGGCGTGGACGGCCTCGTCGTTAACACCTGCGGCGGCAACGACGAGGCGATCGCCGCGGCCGCGGGACGCCTGCCTGTCGTTCTGCTCGACCGCGATGTTGCCGCCGGCGGCATCGATCTGGTGACCTCCAACAACCGTGAGCTGGTTGCCGGCCTGGTAGACGCCTTGGCCGCTGCTGGCAGCGAGCGCCTGTGCCTGCTCACCGAGGCAAGCGATGACAGCCCCGTGCGTCGCGAGCGCGCCGAGGCCTTTGCCGACGAGCTTTCGCGCCGCGGCCTTGCGGGTGAGGTCGTCACCCTGGCCGACGGTGGTGCCACGGGCGTTGGCCGCTTGGACGAGACCATCCGCGGCTATGCGGGCAAAAAGCTCGGCCTCATTGCCGTCAACGGCCTGGTCTTTCTGCGCCTGACCGAGGCGCTGGCACAGTTGGGACCTTCGTTGCCGGCTGGCCTCAAGATTGCGACGTTTGACGATTACCCCTGGAACCATGTGCTCTTTGGCGGTGTGACCACGGCAGCGCAGGACACTCTTACCATTGCCGAGCGCGTAGTCGAGCGCCTGTCCGAGCGTATCGACATCGTTACCACTACGGTGGGCGATGCCGCAAAGCTCGCCCCCAAGCGCATCGAGATCCCCGGCCACATCGAACACCGCGCTTCGACCTCGCGCTAGTCTGTGTGATAATATATAGACAATGTCATACAGGAGGTATCCATGGCTGCGTCTGTGCTGAGTGTGCGAGTGGACTCGTCAATTAAAGATTCATTTGCCGAGCTGTGCGAAGAACTTGGCATGACTTCGTCTGTTGCGGTCAATATGTTTATGAGACAGATGCTGCGCGAGCGCTCACTGCCGTTTGTTCCTTCACTCGGTAAAAGCTCTGCGAGCGAAAGTGTCGCGGCGGGCATTTTGGATACTGCCCAGATTGAGTCCGCCGTCCGCGAGGCAGCCAGCTCGATTCCCGCCATCAAAACCGTGATTCTTTTTGGTTCGTATGCCCGTGGCGAAGCGCGTGCCGATAGCGATATCGACTTACGTCTCGAAGTTGATCGCGAGCAGGGCTTTGGTCTTTTCGCGTTGTCGGCGTTTGGTGAGGCGGTGCGCAAAGAAACTGGGAGGCAGGTTGATCTTGTCTCGAGCGACCATCTTGATGCCGATCTTGCCGCGGTAATCGAGCGCGAAGGAGTGATCCTTTATGATCGCGCGTAAGTCAGACGGCCTCCGCGCCCAAGAGGTCTTGGACGCCATCTCTGAAACGAACGAGCGCATCAAGGCTTTTGATATCACCGAGGACCAGTTTCTGCATGCGAATGACGTGCGGACGAGGGCGTTGGCGGACTCCCTTTTGATGTGCGCGCTTAGGGTGACGGAAGAAGCGGGCAAGTTGTCGGAACGCTCGCAGCGGCTTCATCCCGAAATTGAGTGGCGTGGAATTATCGGCATGAGAAATTACCTCGCGCATGATTACGGCAATGTCGACCGATCGGTTGTTTGGGATGCGGTGACGATGGAGTTCCCAGCGCTGGAACGAGCGTGTAGGCAAATTGTTTCCGAATCTGAACGCTAGCCATTCGTTCGTGACCGCCTGCTCGCGCACGTTTTTTGAGCGCTTGATACGCTTTAACCCTGCGGAAACATTTTTCTGCGATAGTATCTGCGGTATAGACCAGTCGAAACCCGCCCGAAAGAAAGGGGAGCGACATGAACCAGCAGAACATCGATTACGTACTCCGCTCCGTAGAGCAGCGTGACATCCGCTTTGTGCGTCTGTGGTTTGTCGACATTCTCGGCCGCCTCAAAAACTTTGCCATTAGCCCCGAGGACCTCGAGGTCGCATTTGAGGAGGGCATTGGCTTTGACGGCTCGGCCATCGAGGGTTTTGCCACGCCCGAGGAAGCCGACATGCTGGCGTTCCCTGATGCCTCGACCTTCCAGATTTTGCCGTGGCGTCCGAGCCACAACGGCGTCGCCCGTGTGTTCTGCGACGTGTGCACTCCCGATCGCGAGCCCTTCGCCGGCGACCCGCGCGCTGCGCTGCGCCGCATGTTCCATAAGGCCGAGAAGGCCGGCTACCTGCTCAACGTTGGTGCCGAGCTGGAGTACTACTATTTCCCCGACGAGCGCACGCCCGAGCCGCTCGACAACGTGGGCTACTTCGATCTTTCGGTGAGCGACGCCGCGCGCGACCTGCGCCGCAACACGGTCCTTACGCTCGAGAAGATGTCCGTGCCCGTGGAGTACACCTTCCACGCCGCCGGTCGCTCGCAGCACGGCATGAGCCTGCGCCACGCCGAGGCCCTGAGCATGTCCGACGCCATTACCACGGCCAAGCTCATCATTAAACAGCAGGCCTACGAGAGCGGTTGTCACGCCTCCTTTATGCCCAAGCCGCTGGCGGGCGAGGACGGCAGCGCCATGTTTTTGCATCAGTCGCTGTTCGACCACGACGGCAACAACGTCTTTTGGGGCGAGGCCGACGAGAGGTACCATCTCTCCGACGTCGCCAAGCACTACATGGCCGGTATCTTGGCGCACGCGCGCGAGATCAGCGCCATCACCAATCCCACGGTCAACTCGTACAAGCGCATCACCACGGGCGGCGACTCCGTGCCGCAGTACGCCACGTGGGGCCTGCGCAACCGCGCAAGCATGGTTCGCATCCCGGTCTACAAGCCCGGCAAGCAGCTGTCCACGCGCATTGAGCTTCGTAGCCCCGATCCCATGGCCAACCCGTATCTGGTCAACGCCGTCACGCTGGCTGCTGGTCTCGACGGCATCGAGCGCAAGCTGGAGCTCCCGCCCGAGGCCACGGCCGAGACGCTCAAGCTCAACGACCGCCAGATGCTCGAGGCCGGTTATACGCCGCTGCCGCGCTCGCTTAAAGAGGCACTCGACGTCTTTGAGGACTCGCAGTTTATGAAGGATGCCCTCGGCGAGCACATCCATAGCTTCTTCCTCAAAAAGAAGCGCGACGAGTGGCATAAGTTTGAGTCCACGATCACCGAATGGGAGATCAAGCACTACCTGGCGAACTCCTAATCGCGCTGGCTTGTCCCAGTACGATTGAGCTCATTTCTTTGGAGGCCGATATGTCCGAAAAGAGTGCCCTGTTCATGGCGCGCACGACGCGCTTCCACGAGTTTGCCCGCAGCTTGACGACCACCCTGGGTGTCGAGGTGAGTCTGGCCACCCCCGATTCGCCAACTGCGGCGCACGACTTTGACCTGCTGATCCTCGATTCCGATGGCATCCGCAGCGACCGCATCGATCAGATTGCCAAGTGGCTCGACGATCGCGGCGGTGTTCCCATGCTGGTGATCGTCGACGACGAGGCGCTCGGCACCCTGCGCCTGCCGAATCATGCGCATGCCGACTTTGTATGTCCCACGGCGACGCCCAACGAGCTCAAGGCTCGTGCACAGCGTCTGATGGGCGAGGAGGAGCCCGTCGCCTCCGATGATGTGCTCAACATCGATAACCTTGAGATCAACCTGGCCACCTACCAGGTGACACTCGATAGCGAGCCCATTGACCTGACGCTGATGGAGTACTCGCTGCTGAGTTTTTTGGCGACGCATCCCAACCGCGCCTACAGCCGCGAGGTACTGCTGCACCGCGTGTGGGGCTTTGAGTACTGCGGCGGTACGCGCACCGTCGACGTGCATATCCGACGCATCCGCTCCAAGGTGGGCCCGCAGATCGCGGCGCACATCACCACCGTCCGCGGCGTGGGCTATCTGTTTAAGGACTAGGGATAACCAGAAGACGATACAGGGCACCGGAGTTTTTCGGTGCCCTTTTCTCGCTTGTGGCAAGAATCATACCTTTTACCGACTGAAAGTGCGTCAGTAAAAACAATATCAAGCGTATAGCACTATCTGGCGAATAACATTTAGTTACTTGCCATGGATTTGTATAAATGGGATTACGTTGTTGATGCGAGCAAAACGATTTCGGGAATGATAACGCCAACGCAGGCGAAAGTTATCAAAGAGGCGAAAACCTACGCATGCGCGTTTCGGCAATGTTTTCTCCGGGGGGGGGCTCCGGTCAAATGGCAGCGGGCACGCAATGGCAGTTGTGGGCTATGTGGCAATGTATAACACATACTCAAATGCCAAGAAGTACCTGCTTGTGGTTTGGAATGGATAGACAAACCGGCTGCAGTTTCTTCCATATGACGTATCAATTTACACGGCTCACGACGGAACATATTGCAAGGGGTGATTGTGCTCGTGAACGGCGACAAGTTCATTCGAAGGGCAATACCCCTATTGGTTCTTTTCCTTGCCTTGGTCGCTGCAGTGAGTTTGTCCCTGCTAGGGGCGACTAATGGGGGAGAAAACGACACGGTTGTTGCGATCGAAGTTCGCACTCTATCGGATGTTCATAACGGGCAATTTGAGGCGTTGATGCCAAGTGGTTGCCATAAAAAGATCGATATGCGCCGCAAGTCAAGTTCCGGATATGTTGCAGGGTTGAAGGCAGGTGAAAAATGGATTCTAGTTTTTGTGGAAGATAAGGAACTTGACGGGACTGTTCTATATCCCCATTCAGCCGAGAAAGCCAAATCAAGCAGACCAGGGGAATGAAGAATGATTGATAGAAAGCAGTTCTTAGGTCTGATGGCGGGGGCTCCTATTTTGATGCGAGCCGGGATGGCAGAAGCCGTGGAGTTGCCGGACGCTCAGAAGCGATTGACGCTCGTGGTCGACACGGTGGTCAGAGATGAAAATGGCAATGAAAAAACGCGAACAAGAAGCAGAGAGACTATTTTCACGCCAGAGAGCAAAACTGTGTCTGCCGACGCTATGGCCGGTGATGTCATAACAATCCAGAGGGAATCAGACGAAACGTTGCCGCTGCTTGCCAAGATTGAGCTCACAGTCGCTTATTATAACGATAAAACAGAAATTGAGATTCGTTCCGGAAAGTACTCGATAGTCCAAATCGATCCGCTTGTGATGTATGCAAACGCTTGGTACGCGCTCATGCAGAAGGATAAATACGTGATGAATAACTTCACGGAAAGCGAAGCATCATATGAAACGGGGTGGGAGCCAACGCCATACGACGCGGAGAAAGATAAGTGGACGTGCGGATCAGGCATGGGCGCGACGATTACGGACTTCATTAACGATTCAACATATAGCTTTGCTATCGACTGTTATATCGAATAGACATGACGGCATAAAACGAATTGGCCTATAAGCATGTCATTACTTAAGCAAAGCTGAAATCTTGGCATCTAGTGCTCGGGACTGCCCAGCTTGGGGTACAACTCAACGTGAACAATGATGGCCCGCCACATGTTTGGCGGGCCTTTGGTTATTTGACGAAAGGATCGCAGCTATGAGCGAGAACGATTCCCAGCGTCCCCAGGATGCGGGCAACGCCGGCGAGACCCAACAGCAGCCGCGTGTGCAGGTAGAGTCGACGCCTGCCGACAGCAACATTCCCTACGTGCAGGCCTACGACACGCAGACCGGAAAGCCGCTGGGCAGCCAGCAGGTTGTAAACAAGCACACAGTGGTCAAGACTAAGACCAAAAAGCTGCCGATCTTTATTACGGCACTCGCCGGCTGTGCCTGCGGCGCCCTGCTGGTCATTGCGCTCATTATGAGTGGCACGCTCAACATTGGCGGCGGAAAGAATGCCGTGACGGCGGGTGCTTCGGGTTCATCGACGCAAAAGATTACGATTGATTCCGAGGACACCACGCTGGCCGAGGCCGTTTCTGCCAAGGCGTTGCCCTCCGTGGTTTCCATTACCGCCACTTCGAGCGGCAGCCAGAATGGCTCGCTTTCGCAGTCTGCCGACGAGTCGGACAGCTCGGGCAGCGTCGGCTCGGGCGTGGTGCTCGATACCGAGGGCCACATCCTCACTAACAACCACGTGGTCGATGGCTATGACCAGTACGTGGTGACCATGGATGACGGCACCACCTACGAGGCCGAGTTCGTGGGCAACGACGCTTCGAGCGACCTGGCCGTCATCAAGCTCAAGGACGCAGACGCCTCCAAGCTCACGCCGATTGAGATCGGTGATTCCTCCAAGCTCAACGTGGGCGAGTGGGTCATGGCGATTGGCTCGCCGTTCGGCAACGAGCAGTCTGTCTCCACGGGTATCGTCTCGGCGCTCTATCGCTCCACGGCCATGAGCTCTGCCAACGGTAACACCATCTATGCCAACATGATCCAGACCGATGCCGCCATCAACCCGGGCAACTCCGGCGGCGCGCTCGTTAACGATAACGGCGAGCTTGTGGGTATCAACTCGCTCATCGAGAGCTACTCGGGCTCCAGCTCGGGCGTGGGCTTTGCCATTCCGGTCAACTATGCCAAGAACATTGCCGACCAGATTATCGACGGCAAGACGCCGGTGCATCCGTACATGGGCGCTACGCTTTCGAGCGTCAACGCGCTCAACGCCCGCACCAACAAGCTGAGCACCGATAGCGGCGCGTATGTGGCGAGCGTCGTTGAGGATGGTCCTGCTGCCAAGGCCGGCATTCAGGAGGGCGATGTCATCACCAAGCTGGGCGACGACGAGATCACGAGCGCCGATGGCCTGATCATCGCACTGCGCAGCCACGAGGTGGGCGAGAAGGTCGAGATCACGCTCATGCGCGGCAAGGAAGAGAAGAAGGTCACTGTCGAGCTGGGCTCCGACGAGGAGCTGCAGAACCAGCAGCAGGACGACAGCGCGACCGATACCGGCAACGGCGGTATTACCGACGAGCAGCTGCGCCAGTACCTGGAGGAGCTGCTCGGCCAGCAAGGCCAGGGGCAAGGCCACGGCCAGGGCTACTAACGAGCCGTTTCGCACATATCGAGGCCAGGGGGCTGTCCCATCAACGTGGGACAGTCCCATTGATCCGTTGGGGACGGAGGAAAACGGATCATTTAGAGCTGATAAGAGCATGGTTTAATCGCGCGACCCACCCCAGTCTGGCGGCTGCCGATTCGGTGCGGTTCGAGACCGCTATTCGGCCTCATTGCGACCGGTGGTACTCTAGTATCCGTTTGAAATCGAGCGAAGGAGTGCCGCTATGGAGCAATCGAGCCTGTTTGGTGACGGCGTGGACATCGATACCGAAACGCCCGCGATCGCGGAAGCCACCGCACCGACCGATGTCCGTGCCCAGGCGGCAACGCGCGCGGCCGAGCTGCGCCACGAGCTCGACTACCATGCCTATCGCTACTACATGCTCGATGCGCCCGAGATCACGGACGCCGCCTTTGACAAAATGCTCGTTGAGCTGCAGGAGATCGAGGCGGCCTATCCTGACCTGGTGACGCCCGACAGCTATACCCAGCGCGTGGGCGGCTACGTGAGCGAGCAGTTTACGCCGGTAACGCACATGGCGCGCATGTATTCCATGGACGATGCCATGGATCTGGACGAGCTCGACGCATGGCTCCAACGCACCGAGGATGCGCTCGGTGCCGGCAGCGTCACCTATACTTGCGAGCTTAAGATCGACGGTCTGGGCGTGGCGCTTACCTATCAAAATGGCACCTTTGTGCGCGCGGCCACACGTGGCGATGGCACCACGGGCGAGGACGTATCGCTCAACGTCCGTACCATCAAGGATGTGCCCATGCACCTGTCCGAGCCGGCGCTCGCCCACATGGGCGCCGACCGCGAGCGCACCATTGAGGTACGCGGCGAGGTCTATATGCCCAAAGGCAGCTTTGTACGTCTGAATGAAGAGGCCGATGCCGAGGGCCGCGACCCCTTCGCCAACCCGCGCAACGCCGCTGCAGGATCCTTGCGCCAAAAAGACCCCAAGGTCACGGCGCGTCGCGACTTGGCCACCTTTATCTATGCCATTGCCGATACCGACCCGTTGCACGTCCACAGCCAGCGCGAATTTCTCGACTGGCTGCGCAACGCCGGCTTTAGCGTCAACCCCAACGTGGCTCGTTGCGCCACGCCGGCCGAGGTCCACGAGTTCTGTGCCCAGGCGCTCGAGCACCGCGGCGACCTGGACTACGACATCGACGGCGTGGTCGTAAAGGTTGACAGCTTCCAGCAGCAGCTCGACCTAGGTTTTACCGCCCGCGCACCGCGCTGGGCCATTGCCTTTAAGTTCCCGCCCGAGGAAAAGCAGACCATCCTGCGCGAGATTCGAATCCAGGTTGGTCGCACCGGCGTACTCACGCCGGTCGCCGAGTTCAACCCGGTGACAGTCGCCGGTTCCACCATCGCGCGCGCCACGCTGCACAACATCGACGAGATCCGCCGCAAAAACGTGCGCGAGGGCGATACCATCATCGTGCACAAGGCGGGCGACGTGATTCCCGAGGTCGTGGGGCCGGTGCTCGACAAACGCCCGGCCGATTCGGTCGACTGGCACATGCCAGAGGTCTGTCCCGTGTGCGGCAGCCCCGTGGTCCACGAGGATGGCGAGGTGGCATATCGCTGCGTGTCCATCGACTGCCCGGCGCAGCTCAAGGAGCGCCTGCTCCACTGGGTGAGCCGCGGCTGCATGGACGTGGACGGCCTGGGCGACGAGATCGTCGACAAGATGATCGCTGCTGGCCTGATCCACGATGTCGCCGACTTCTACCAGCTCACGGTCGACGACATCGCCGGCCTAGACACGGGTCGCGTGTATGCCAGCTCCAACAGCAAAAAGGGCGTCAAGAAGGGCGACCCCATCCCGGTGGGCCTCAAGACGGCCGAGAAAATCATCGCCGAGCTCAACAAGTCCAAGAGCCAGCCGCTCGGTCGCGTACTGTTTGCCCTGGGTATCCGCCACGTGGGCAAGAGTGTGGGCGAGGTCATCGCCGAACGATTCCTGTCGATTGACAAGCTCATCTTGGCAAGCGAAGAGGACATCGCCGAGTGCGAGGGCATCGGTTCCAAGATTGCGGCAAGCGTCAAGCAGTTCCTGGCCGTACCCGAGAACCTCGCCGTGCTGGAGCGCCTGCGCCAGGCGGGCATGTCGCTCGAGGTCGACTTGGGCGCCGCGCACGCGCAAGCCGCGGCCGACGCTGGCGTGGCCGGCGAGCTCGCCGACGCACAGCCGCTCGCGGGTCTGACCTTTGTGCTCACCGGCACGCTCGTCAACCGCACGCGCGACGAGGCAGGTGCGGCGCTCAAGGTACTCGGCGCCAAGGTTTCGGGCAGCGTGTCAAAGAAGACGAGCTATCTGGTCGCCGGCCCCAAAGCGGGCTCCAAGCTCACCAAAGCCGAGCAGCTGGGCGTGCCTGTATTGGATGAGGACGCACTCGAGCAGATTCTTGCGACTGGTGAGGTGCCCCAGGCTTAAGGCGCCGATAGCCAAATTAATCAAATTAAAGAGCCTCCCGGATGGCCCGATGCTATCCGGGAGGTTTTTATTCGGCCACGGCAACTGGCACCGTGATCTGCGTCACGTAGGTTGCTGGGTCGTCGCTGATAATGTCGTCGATGAGGGCGATTTCGCGCGAGGGACCGGCGGGGGACAGGTCGCGCTCGTGCATGTAATCGAGTAAGCGCTCATAGCGCGGGGCCGCCTGACCGTGCGTGCCGCGGAAGCTGACCGTCAGACACCGCGCGGCGGGACGTACTTCGACATCGCCCAGGTAATCGTCCGTGTCATCCAGCAGCAGAAAGACCTCGTCGTAGCCATCAAAGTCGCCGGCGGCAAAGCGTTCGGGCGCGATCCCGACGCCCAAGTTGCCCAGGAAGACAAAGGTCTCGTGCTGGCCCTTCTGCAGTTGACGAATTTGCCACTCCAGCGCATAGGCATCGGTAGGGTTGACGCGTTCGCGCAACACGGCGCAGCGAAGCTCGGGCGCATCGATTGTGCAAATGGTATCGAGCTCGGTGTTCAGGGCATCGTGAAGCAGGGCAAGCCGGTTATCGATCTTGCGCGACACGCGCTCCAGCTCGCAGCGCTTGCGCTCGATGAGCTCCTGCTGCTGGGCCAGCTGCCGCTGCATGAGGTCCACATCGCGCGTGGTCACAAACTCACGGATTTGCGCGAGCGGCAAGTCGAGAACACGCAGGTGGCTAATGGTGTTGAGGGTGGAGAGCTGCCGCGATCCGTAGTAGCGGTACCCACTTGCCGGATCGATGTGCGCCGGGTCCAGTAGGCCCATCTGCTCGTAATGGCGCAACGCGCCCACGCTCAGGTTAAGCAGGCGCGCCACCTCGCCAATGCGGAGTAGGCCCTCGGTGTGTTCGCTTGGCATGTCGGTCACAGGACCGCTCCTTTCGGTAAAAACAGGGGAGAGGCGCTAGGCATGCGTTGCCCCGCTATGCCACCAACTTGTCAAAAGCTCCGCGACGGTTGAGTACGGTAAATGCCACCACGCAAATAATCACCGACAGAATCGACCCGCACGGCGAGGCGATGCCCATGGGGAACAGCGTGTCGGAGTAGGCGTTCGACAGCAGCCACGCGCCGGGCACGCGAATGAGCACCACTGCCAGCACGTTGTGCGCAAAGCCGATGTAGCTCTTGCCATACGCAGCGAAAAAACCGCTAAAGCAAATGTGGATGCCGGCAAAGATCGCGTCAAAAATATAACTGCGCATATAGCCGGTGCCGGCCGCAACGACCGCGGCGTCCTTGGCAAAAAAGCCGAGAAACGCCGGTGCCACCAGCCACATCAGCACCGTGATCAGGCAGCCATATATCACCGAGATGGTCATGGCATCTTTGAGCACCTGACGCGCGCGGTCGCCCTTGCCCGCGCCGGCGTTTTGCGCCGTGAGCGCGCTGACGGTGGCGCCCATGGAACTCGGCACGATAAACAAAAAACTGATCATCTTTTCGACCAAGCCCACGGCGGCGGCGTCGACGAGCCCTCGGTGGTTGGCGATGACGGTGATGAACATAAACGCCACCTGGATGCAGCCGTCCTGCACGGCCACGGGCACGCCGATCTTAAGAATGCTGCTGAGCACCTCGGGCTGGGGACGCAGGTCGCTGCGCTTGAGGTGAATGTGCGTGCGGCGGCTCTTGAGCCACACGAGCGCGAGGGCAACGCTTGCCGTCTGGGCGGTTACCGTGCCGAGTGCCGCGCCCACGGGGCCGAGTCCCATGTGGCCGATAAACAAAAAATCGAGCGCGATGTTAATGATGCACGCCACGCCGATCACGTACATGGGCGAGCGCGAATCGCCCAGGCCGCGAAAGATGGCCGAGAGGATGTTGTACGCGGCGATAAACGGAATGCCGACAAAGCAGATGCGCAGGTAGGCAGCGGTGCCTTCGACCGCCTCGGCCGGCGTGCCAATGAGCGCCACGATCTGCGGGCACAACGCAAATAAGACGGCGGCCAGCACCACCGAGACGCCCATAAAGAGCGTGATGGTGTTGCCGATGGCGGCCTCGGCGCGGTCAAAGCGGCGCGAACCCACGGCGTGGCCGACGATGACCGTCGTTCCCATGGCCAGGCCCACGAGCGTCACGGTAATGATATAGAGCGTCTGCGCGCCATTGCCCACGGCGGTGATGCCGGCCGCGCCGCTAAACTGTCCCATCATGTACAGGTCGGCCATGCCGTAGAGCATCTGCAAAAAGTATGAGAGCATATAGGGCAGGGCAAAGACCGCAATGGTCTTAAGGACATTGCCGCGTGTGAGGTCGTGTTCCATGGGCGGGGCACTTTCTGGCTTGGGTCGTTTAGCTACCAGTGTAGTGAAAACCCTACAACGATTGTAGAGTCAAGGTTTGTGTCGGCAGTGGGGCGAAAAAGTCACGCTCGCGTTCATTTCTAATTGAATACGGACGTGCGCCCTGTGAGCATGGCGCCTGCACTAGCCTTGCAGAAATCGATTTCGCATCACTTGACACCGCCGCACGGCGCGCCATAATACGTGGGTTTGCGAACAACGTTTGATGGGGGATGAATCTGCGTGCGCAATCTCAAGATTTTGTTTTCCTATCTGGGGACATACCGCCGCGATGCCATACTCGGCGTGCTCTTTGTGACGGCCGAGACGGCGCTCGAGCTGTTTATCCCGGTCATCATGGCAAATATCATCGATGTGGGCGTGCCCGCGGGCGACATCAACTACATGCTGTTGCAGGGCACGTATATGTTGGTATGCGCCGCATGTTCGCTGGTACTTGGCTTGGGTTATGCGCGCACGTCCGCCCGCGTTGCCTCGGGGCTGGGCGCTAACCTGCGCGAGGCCGAGTATCGCAAGATCCAGACGCTCGCTTTTGGCAATCTGGACAACTACGACGCCAGCTCGCTTGTCACACGCATGACCACCGACATCACCGTGATTCAAAACGCCATCGGCAACGGTTTTCGTCCCATGGTGCGCGGTCCCGTGACGCTTATCGTCGGCTTGGTCTATGCGCTGGTGCTGTCGCGCCCGCTCGCCACCGTTTTCGCGATCATCCTGCCGGTGCTGGCGATCGTACTGGGCGTTATCACCTATCGCGTCAGTCCGCTCTACCGCCAGCTGCAGACTTCGATGGACCACCTCAATGGCGTGGTGCAGGAGGACCTCACCGCCGTGCGCGCCGTCAAGGCGTACGTGCGTGCCGAGCACGAGGAGGCCAAGTTCGATGCCGTCAATACCGAGCTCGCCGGCACGGCGACCAAGACCTTCGGCAACGCCGTGCTCAACCTGCCGGTGTTTCAGCTGTCGATGTACGTGGCGGCGCTTTCCATTCTGTGGATCGGCGGGCGCATGATTCTTGCCGGCGAGCTCGGCGTGGGCTCGCTCACGGGCTTTATGAGCTATGTGCTGCTGATCATGAACTCGCTCATGATGATTTCCAACGTGTTTTTGCTGCTCACCCGCGCACTTGCCAGCGTGGAGCGCATCTCGCGGGTGCTCGACGAGCGTTCGCTTATCCAGGCGCCCGACGCTGCCACTGCCGTGCACGGGGTGGCCGACGGAAGCATCGAGTTTCGCGACGTGTCGTTTAAGTACCGCGCGGATGCTGCCGAGGATGTGCTCGAGCATATTGACCTTTGCATTGAGGCAGGCTCCACGGTGGGCATCCTCGGCGGCACGGGCTCGGGCAAGAGCTCGCTTGTGCAGCTGATTGCGCGCCTGTACGACGCCACCGAAGGCGCCGTACTCGTGGGCGGGCGCGATGTGCGCGATTACGACCTAGTTGCCCTGCGCGACGCCGTGGGTATCGTGCTGCAAAAGAACGTGCTGTTTACGGGTACCGTGCGCGAGAACCTGCAGTGGGGCAATCCGCAGGCGTCGGACGATGAGCTCCTCGCGGCCTGCCGGGCGGCATGCGTGGACGAGTTCCTGGATCGCACCGGCGGGCTGGACGGCGAGTTGGGCCAAGGCGGCGCCGGTGTTTCGGGCGGCCAGAAGCAACGCCTGTGCATTGCGCGCACGCTGCTCAAGCATCCGCGCGTGCTCATTTTTGATGACTCAACCAGCGCGGTCGATATGGCGACCGACGCTAAGATTCGCGAGCACATCGCTCGGATTCCCAATACGACCGTGCTCATCATCGCCCAGCGCATCGCGAGCGTCATGGATGCCGATCGCATTGTGGTGTTGGACGACGGTCGTGTCCACGGCGTGGGCACGCACGAGGAACTGCTGGCGGGCGACAACATCTACCAGGAGATTTATGCCTCGCAGATGGAGTTTGCGGGGGATGCGGACGTCGCAGACGGCGCAAATGCCCCGTCTTCGTCTGGCCCCAGCGGATCACTTCAAGCCACGGAAGGGGGTGAGCGCCATGCCTAAGACATCCGCTCAGGCCCGTCCCGCCAATCTGGCGCAGACGCTCCGCCGCCTGCTCTCCTACATGGGTCACGCCAAGTTCTCGCTGCTCGCAGTGGGTGTGCTTGCCTCTGTTGCGGCCATCGCAAGCCTTGCCGGTACCTACATGGTGCGCCCCATCGTCAACGGTTTGGCAACGGGCGGCGAGGAACTGCTCGCTAAGCAGGTTATCTTTACCGCTGCCATCTACGCCGCGGGCGTGCTCTCGGCTCTGGGCTACTCGCAGATTATGGTGCGCGCGGCCCAGCGCGTGGTGTCCGATATCCGCCGCGACCTGTTTGCCCACATTCAGACGCTGCCGCTGAGCTACTTCGACAGCACGCGCTCGGGTGACATCATGAGCTTCTTTACCAACGACGTCGACACCGTCTCCGAGGCGCTCAACAACAGCTTTGCCAACGTGATTCAGGCGATCATCCAGGTGGTCGGCACCACGGCCATGCTCATCATCCTCAACTGGCAGCTCACGATTATCACGCTCGTGTGCGATGTGGCCATTGTGCTGTACGCGCGCTACTCGGGCGCGCTCTCTAAGCGTTTCTTTGCCGCCCAGCAGGCATCGCTTGGCGACTTGGACGGATATATCGAAGAGATGGTCTCGGGCCAAAAGGTCATCAAGGTCTTTAACCGCGAGGTAGCGAATGTCGCCGGCTTCACCTGCCGCAACGACGAACTTCGTCGCACCGGCACCGCCGCGGTGAGCTATGCCAACTCCATGGTGCCCATGACCGTCGTGATTGGCTACGTCAACTATGCCATCGTCGCCGTGGCGGGTGGCATGCTCTGCATCAAGGGGCTCGCCGACGTAGGTGCGCTCGCGAGCTACCTGGTCTTTGTGCGCCAGGCGGCCATGCCCATCAACCAGTTTACGCAGCTCGGCAACTTCTTACTCAATGCGTTGGCCGGCGCCGAGCGCCTGTTTGCGGCTATGAACCTTAAGCCCGAGGTGGACGAGGGCCGCGTGGAGCTGGTGCAGACGGGCGACGCCGCATGGGCGTGGAAGATTCCCGAGGGCCAGGGCGTGGGCGTCTACGGGCACCTGCATGACGTGGCGGCCGTTGATGAGTCGGGCCGCGCGGTGGCTGCTGACGGTACCGAGCTCACGTGCGGCTTGGTCCCGCTTGCCGGCGACGTGCGCTTCCATGCCGTGGACTTTTCCTATGTGCCGGGCACCCGTGTGCTCACGGACCTCAACCTGTTTGCCAAGCCGGGGCAAAAGATCGCGTTTGTGGGCTCGACGGGTGCCGGAAAGACGACCATCACCAACCTCATTAACCGCTTCTACGAGGTCGATGACGGCGAGATCACGTACGATGGCATCGACGTCAAGCACATTGCCAAGGCCAGCCTGCGCGGGTCGCTCGGCATTGTGCTGCAGGACACGCACCTGTTTAGCGGCACCATTGCGCAGAACATCCGCTTTGGCAAGCTCGACGCGACCGACGAGGAGGTGCGTGCCGCCGCCGAGGCAGCCTGCGCCGACTCGTTTATCCGCCGCCTGCCGCAGGGCTATGACACGCTCGTGACCGCGGACGGCGCCAACCTGTCGCAGGGCCAGCGCCAGCTGCTCGCCATCGCGCGCGTTGCCGTCGCCGACCCGCCGGTGCTCATCCTGGACGAGGCCACGAGCTCCATCGATACGCGTACCGAAAAGCTCATCGAGCGCGGTATGGACCGCATCATGCGCGGCCGCACCACGTTTATGATCGCGCACCGCCTGTCCACGGTCCGCGACGCCGACGCCATCATGGTCCTCGAACACGGCCGCATCATCGAGCGCGGCACGCACGAAGAGCTGCTCGCCCAGCACGGCGAGTACTGGCAGCTGGCACATGGCTTAAAAGAGTTGGATTAACCCGTTCGAGCACGATGCTTTGACCCCTCCGTGCTCCCTCACCTCGCCTCAAACCATCACAACATTCGACGTTTTTTGCCAAAATCGGGAAAAGCATCGAATGTTGTGATGGTTTTTCTACCACTCGATCGGGTGGAATCGCTTTCTTGTGCACGAAGGTGTGCGGACCCGTGGGCAGGGGAATAAGGTTGGTTATCCGACTCCATTGGAGGGCTCATGGACCTGCCGATCGTCCTGTCTCATAAGACTGCCTGGCTGTACCACAACGTGGCGCGCCCGTCCGAGCCGCTCTCGCGAGCAAGCAGCCTATACGATGAGGACTCGCTTGCTGGCGAGGCGGAGCTGACCGCGAGCCTGCCCAAATTGGGACTCGATGCCAAGGGGCTGAGGGCTTCAACGGCAGTTGGGATCGTTGCCGACTATCTGGTTTCGCTTGGTGTTCCACGAGAAGAGCTCGACCATATCGATACGCTCGTCAACTTCGATTTTGAGCGCTCGACGCCGGCTGGATTTAGGTGCCGCGTATTTGGAGCGCCGGTACCTCCAGGCCATCTTATCGAGGTGGCGGAGGGCCTTCTAGTGGTTGATGAGGTCATGTGCTTTGTCCAAGCGGGTTCGTGGATGAGCGAGCCCGAGCAGCTGGAATATGGCTACGAAATCTGTGCCCGATACCATTTGAATCATCTGTCGACAGGCGATTATATCGAGATGGGGCAGAGATATACCGTTGCCGACATGATTGCCTATTGCAATGAGAACCGATCTCGTCAGGGGGCTATACGCGCGGCCGCCGTGCTCAGGCGCGTGTACGATGGCGCGCGGTCGCCCATGGAGACGGCCACCGCAATCATGGTCGTAGCAAAACGTTCCCAGGGAGGGCTGGGATACGCCAAGATCGAGCTCAACCATCGGGTCGATGTTCCCAACGAGTTCAAGTATCTCGCTAAGGCCGGGTATTTCGAGATCGACGTATATGCGCCTGCGAGCGGTACGGGGATTGAATACAACGGCTCGGACCATCTTGATAAACAGCGCAGCGCGTCGGATGCGGAGCGTATGACCGTGCTGAGCGCGCTGGGCTTTAGGATGATCGTCCTCACCGGGACTCAGTTTGCCCATCAACTGCAATTGCATCGGGCAATGAATGCCATCGCGCTCGCTATGGGCCTTAAGTGCGACCGAAGCGAAGCGTTCCAGAAACGTCAGAACGACCTACGAGAATTCGTGATTCGGCACTGGGACGGCGGCCTTTAGGGACGTTCCGGTCCTTCTGCGGGGTGCCGTGGGCAGGCAAACCATCACAACATTCGACGTTTTTTGCCAAAAACGGGAAAAGCACCGAATGTTGTGATGGTCTGTGCTGAGGATGGGCTTGGAAAGTCCGTTTTGCTCGAAGCGACCTGTCCTGTCGTACGGGTGTCGGCATGATTCTCCCGTGGGGTATTATGTTTTCCGAAGAATAAAACGCCGCGTGAGGGGAGGGCTGCGTGGACGGGCGCGTGCAACATGACGGCTTTGGCCGCGATATCAACTACCTGCGCATTGCCGTTACCGACAAGTGCAATTTTCGCTGCATTTACTGCATGCCGGCAGACGGCGTGACGCCCCGCGCGCACGACGAGCTGCTCAGCGCCGAGGAAATCGCCCGCTTTGTGCGCTTGGTGGCGGGGGAGGGCATTCGCCGCGTGCGCCTGACGGGTGGCGAGCCGCTGGTCAGCCGCCGTATCATTCCGCTCATTCGCGACATCCGCGCGATTCCGCAGATCGAGGACATCTCGCTCACCACCAACGGCGCTCTGCTGCCTAAGCTGGCACCGCAGCTCAAAGATGCCGGGCTTAGCCGCGTCAACATCTCGCTCGACACGCTCGACCCTACGCTCTTTGGAAAGATCACGCGTCTGGGTCGACTCGAGCAGACCGTGGCGGGTATCGACGCGGCGCTGGCTTGGGGCTTTGAGCCCGTTAAGATCAACTGCGTTGTTGTGCGCCGGCTCAACCAGGATGTGGCGGCCCTCGCGCGGCTCACGCTCGACCGCCCCATCCACCTGCGCTTTATCGAATACATGCCCATCGGCGATGAGCACACGAGCTCGCATTGCACTGTGGACCCGCATGCGCCCGCGCTCAATCCCGAGTTGTGGGATGCGAGCGACACCGTGCCGAGCGACGAGCTGCGGACGCGCATCAATGCCGGGGCCGCCGCGGCGGGACTGGGCGAGCTCGAGCCGCTCGACATCAACGACGCTCCTGCCGGCGCGGGTCCTGCGCGCTATTGGCACTTTCCGGGCGCGGCGGGAACGGTTGGCTTTATTAGCGCCATGTCCAACCATTTTTGCGCGAATTGCAACCGTCTGCGCCTGACGGCCGATGGCAACGTGCGTCCGTGCCTGTTCAGTGATGCCGAGTATTCGGTGCGCGACGCCCTGCGCCATGGTGATGATATGCAGGTACTTTCGATTTGGCGCGATGCCGTGGCCCACAAACCGCAGGAACACGCGATAATTGAGGGCACGCAACGATTTATGTCCCAAATCGGAGGATGATCATATGGCCAAGAGCAGGTACGCCGATGCCACCAAGGCCGCTCGCAGGGCCGCGATGTCTGCCCACAAAGTCACGGCTGCAGCGAATGCTGGCAACGCCGCCGTGCCCGCGCAGCCGACTGCCAGCGCTGTCACCGAGCCCGCCCGCGACGCCCGTCGCGACGAGCTGACGCATGTGGACGCCAAGGGCGAGGTTCGCATGGTCGACGTGTCCGACAAGGCCGAGACCCATCGCATTGCCATCGCCGAGGGCACCATCCTCATGCATCCCGAGACGCAGGCCATGGTGCTGCAGGACCGCGCCAAAAAGGGCGACGTGCTTGCCTGCGCGCGCGTGGCGGGCATCATGGCCATCAAACGCACGAGCGACATCATCCCCATGTGCCATCCGCTGCTCATTACCAAGAGCAAGTGCGACATTGCGCCCATCGCTGCGGCGGGGACGCCGGCCGAGGACGTGCCCGAGGGCTGGGCGCCGGCGCGCACGGATGGGCAGGTTGGCTTTCACGTACTGGTTACGGCCGGCGTGACGGGCAAGACCGGCATCGAGATGGAGGCCCTGACCGGCGCGAGTGCCGCGTGCCTTACGATCTATGACATGTGCAAGGCCGTCGATCGCGGCATGGAGATCGTCGACGTGCGCCTGCTGCACAAGGAGGGCGGCCGCTCGGGCGTGTGGGATCGTGCAGAGCGTCAGGTTGCTGCTGTTGAGTCCGTGACCGCTGACGGTGCCGCACCCGCGAGCGCACCCATCGCCGTTGCACCCGCAGCTCCGACACCGGCAGCCCCCGCGATCGCGTTTATCGGCTACCAAAACTCGGGCAAGACCACACTCGTCGAGAAGGTCATTGCCGAGCTCACCCGTCGCGGCCTGCGCGTGGGTTCGCTCAAGCATCACGGGCACCACGGCTTTGATATCGATGTACCCGCTAAGGACACCTGGCGCCATCACCAGGCCGGATCCAAGCACGTGGGCCTCATCTGCGCCACGCGCTGGGCGGAGTACGCCGACACGCGCGAGGAGGACGAGATGCCCGCGCGCGAGCTGCTGTCGCGCTACAACGATGTCGACGTGGTTATTATCGAGGGCTACAAGACCGAGGGCTTCGACAACATCGTGGTCGCGCGCTCGGGTGTCGACCGTCTGCGCGGCAAGAGCTCACTCGACCTGGTCGATGGCCACACGCTGGCCCTTGCCTGCAACGAGGCACTGGCGCGTCAGGCCTTCGACGCCGGCTTTGCAACCAGAGCCATCAACATCAACGACGCCCGAGCCATCTGCGACCTTATCCAAGATCACCTTTAGGGGCCGGCTCGCTGCGCTGCCATAACATGCCAAAAAGGGACAGGTTTATTTTGGCAGGTTTTATCTGGGCAAACGCCATTTCCACCACAAAGGGGTCAGGCACCTTTGTGGTGGTTTTTGCTTTGGTAGATTATTGGGACATGCCTTACAATCTACCAAGTAGTTCATGACGGACGGAAAACGGAGAGTAGGGGCTCGATGTGTCCTTAATGTTTCATGCGGATTGATTGATTCGATAGACGGTGGCGAATGCCCGCCGTCCGCATTCGTATGAAACAAGGAGTCTCCATGCTCGCCCCTCTTTTCTCAAAGCCTCAATCGTCGCTGTCCGCGCAGGCTAAACGCCTGGTGGCAATGCGCTTCCTCATCTACACCGGCTTTCAGACCAGTTACTTTATCGGCGTCATCGGAACACTCACCTATGCGGACGGCGCTTCGGTCGTCGCGACATCGCTGGCTGTCCTGTTTATGAATGTATTTGTGATCCTGGGATCCTTTGCGGGTGGAGCGGCGCTTGACGCTTGGGGTCCGTGCCGGCATTTCCGGGCGAGTATCGTCGGCACGTTGGCAACTGGCACGGCAATCATCGCTTTTGGTAGCGCGACCGGCGTCGTCCTGCTCGGCGCGGTGTTTCTGGGCTTTACGATGGGATTCGCCCAGCCCATCGCCACATCCTATCCGGCCTATCTCACCGACGACCCCGTCGAGCTCAAAGACATCAACTCCGCCATCGCCATGTTCTCAAACGTGAGTATTATCGTCGGACCCACGTTGGGTGGCTTTGTCGCGGCGGCTGCGTCGTCGCGCGCGGTGTTCGTGCTCATGATGCTCTTTACCGTGCTGGCGTTCGTCGCCGGCTGGGGCTTTAGGCCGCGGGCGGGTTCGGCCACCACGCGCGAAGGCAAACCCACGACCGGTGAGATCACATCAGACAAGGCCAGTCAAAGTCCCGACCCCAACACATCTCCCCGCGTCACCTTCGCAGCCAGCATCAAGACAGTCTTCACCAACAGCGTCCTCGCGCTACTTTTCTGTATCATTTTTCTTTCGAACTTTGGCTATGGCGCCTTTGACCCGCTGGAGTCGTTCTTCTACCGCGATGTTCTGCACGTCGGTGTCGAATGGATGGGCTGGCTTTCGTCGGCCTGCGGTGTGGGCGCGGTGCTGGGCGCCGTGGTTGCGCTTCGGATGCCGCCGCACCTGGTCAACCTTAAAACACTGCTCGTGGCGCTTATGTCCGTGGGCTTGGGAAGTCTGCTCTATGTGGGGACGTCGTACGTTGGCGTGGCCCTTGTCGGCCAAATCGCCCTGGGCATAGCTTGGGGTGTCGTCAACCCGCTCCACAACACCATCGTGCAAACGACGGCTCCGCTCGAGCAGCTCGGCCGCGTCAACTCGGTCATGGGCTTTGGCAACATGTTCGCCGGCGTGGCCCCTCTGGCGGTTGCACCGTGGCTGGCGGCGACATTTGGCGTACAACAGACGCTCGTGGGGGCTGGCATGGTCGTGACGGCGGTTCCCGCGGCGCTGCTGCTGTTTGGATGCCGGCATTTTGATCGTGCCGCAAGGCGGTAAAACCATCACAACATTCGATGAAAATCGCGATTTTGCCGAAAAACGTCGAATGTTGTGATGGTTTGCGTTGTGGGCGACGCGGTTTTCGCTATGGACGGTGCGGTTTCGCTGCAGAACCGTCAGCCCACTGCCTGTCAACCGCCGCCCTCGTTACGTTTTCGCTGCATTTGGGTAAAGCGCCTGCTCCAAGCCGGCGCTGCCCTGTATACTAGAGCGGTTTATCTGTTATGCGGAAGGGAGCGCCTATGGCACTCAGCGAGAAAGACGTGCGCGGCATTGCCGAGTACGCAAAGATCGCACTGACCGATGACGAGCTCACCCAGATGACGTCCTACATGAACGACGCCATCCAGATGCTCGAGCCCGTCTTGCAATATGACTTGCCCGACGTGGAGCCCACGTTCCATCCTATCGGAAGCCTGTCCAACGTAATGGGCGATGACCTGCGCGAGCCCGAGCGCGACCTGCCGCTCGACGTTGCGCTCGAAAACGCCGGCAGCGCGCGCGACCGCTACTTCCGCGTGCCGTCCATTTTGGGAGAGGGGGAGAGCGAGTAATGGCGCTAAGCTTCGATTCCCTTACCGCCGCCCAGATCGCCGCGGGCGTTGCCGCCGGCGACTTTACCGCTACCGAGGTGGCCCAGGCCTCCCTTGCCGCCATCGAGGCGCGCGAGGGCGGGATCCAGGCATTCCTGCAGGTGGCGCCCGAGCTTGCGCTCGAGGCCGCTGCGCGCGTGGATGCCGACCGTGCCGCAGGCAAGCCGCTGCCCCCGCTCGCGGGCGTGCCGCTGGCCATCAAGGACAACATGAACCTTGTGGGCACGCGCACCACCTGTGCTTCCCGTATGCTCGGGGACTACCAGAGCGTCTACACCGCCACCTGCGTCCAGCGCATGCTCGACGCCGGCTGCCTGCCCATGGGCAAGGCCAACATGGATGAGTTTGCCTTTGGCAGCTCCACCGAGAGCTCGGCGTTCCACCGCACCAACAACCCCTGGGATACCGAACGCGTGCCCGGCGGCTCCTCGGGCGGCTCCGCTGCCGCCGTCGCCGCGGGCGAGGTCGCGCTCTCGCTGGGCTCGGACACCGGCGGCTCCATTCGCCAGCCGGCGTCGCTGTGCGGCGTGGTGGGCTTTAAGCCCACGTATGGCGCCGTGAGCCGTTACGGCGTGGTTGCCTTTGGCTCGTCGCTCGACCAGGTGGGTCCCTTTGGCCGCACGGTCGAGGATGTCGCGCTGACCATGAACGCGCTTACCGGCGCGGGCCACGATCCGTACGACTGCACCAGCCAGGATTGCGCCGTCGACTTTACCGAGCATCTCAACGACAGCATCGAGGGCAAGCGCGTGGGCATCATCCCCGCGTTTATGGAGGCCGAGGGCCTGACGCCCGAGGTCAAGGCCGCTGTTCAGCGCGCCGCCCAGGAGCTGCAGAACCAGGGCGCCGAGCTGGTCGAGGTCGACCTGCCGCACCTGGATGCCGCCATCGCCGCCTACTACGTCATCGGCCCGGCCGAGGCGTTCTCCAACCTGGCCCGCTTCGACGGCATTCGCTACGGCTATCAGGAGGAGGGCTGCGCCAACCTGTCCGACCAGAGCTCGCTGTCGCGCGCCCACGGCTTTGGCGCCGAGGCCAAGCGCCGTCAGATGCTCGGCGCCTACCTGCTGAGCTCGGGCGTGTACGACAAGTACTACTACGCTGCGCAAAAGGCCCGCACGCTCATCACGCAGGACTACGACGCCGCGTATGCCAAGGTGGACACCATCCTCATGCCCGCCTCGCCGCGCACGGCCTTTAAGTTTGGCGAGATCAGCGACCCCACGCAGATGTACCTCTCCGATCTGTACACCATCTCGCTCAACATATGCGGCAACGGCGGTATCTCGGTGCCGCTGGGCCTGGGCGAGGATACTCAGCTGCCCGTTTCTGCCCAGCTGGTTGGTCCGGCGTTTAAGGACCGTCAGCTGCTCACGTTTGCCCGCGCCCTGGAGCGCGGCTTTGCCGATGCCGCCACGGGTGCGCCCGTGCTTTCCGTCGCGCCCGATTTTGCCGGGAAGGGAGGCGAGCTGTAATGAAGGAGCTTTCCGAGGTCCTGCAGGATTGGGAGGCCGTGATCGGCCTGGAGATCCATACCGAGCTCACCGCACTCGATACCAAGATGTTTTGCAACTGCAAGCTCAGCCACGATGACGAGCCCAACGCCAACGTGTGCCCGGTGTGCCTGGGCCTGCCCGGCGCCCTGCCGGTGCCCAACAAGCGCGCCATCGAGAGCATCGTCAAGGCCGGTCTCGCCACCAACTGCGAGATCCAGCGTCACTCGATGTTCTACCGCAAGCACTACTTCTATCCCGACATGGCCAAGAACTTCCAGACCACGCAGGGTCCGGTTGCCTTTGCCATGTACGGTCACCTGGATCTGGATGTGACCGGTCGCGGTGCCGCCGAGCGCCCCGACTGCGCGTTTGGTGAGGCCGAGGCCCAGAGCCTGGCGAGCGCCTCGGCCAACGCCGAGGGCCTGTCCACGTCCATGACGTCGACCATGCGCGAGGGCAACCAGCGCGCCGGCCACCTGGCCAGCTATGATGCGTCCAACTTGCAGATGCCCGAGCGTCGCGAGGACGGTTCCTACACGGTGCCCATCCGCATCCTGCGCATCCACATGGAGGAGGACGCCGCCAAGATGGTCCACGTGGGCGGTGCCGAGGGCCGCATTACCGCCGCGGCCGAGTCGCTCGTCGACTACAACCGCTGCGGCACGCCTTTGATTGAGCTCGTGACTGAGCCCGACTTGCGTACGCCCGAGGAAGCGCGCCTGTTTATGGAGAAGCTCCGTCGCATCTTTGTGACGCTGGGCATTTCGGACTGCTCCATGGAGAAGGGTTCCATGCGCTGCGACGGCAACGTGTCGCTGCGCCGCCGGGGCGAGACCAAGCTGGGCACCAAGACCGAGCTCAAGAACCTCAACTCGTTTAAGAGCCTGCACGACGGCCTTGCCTACGAGATTTGCCGTCAGGCCGAGGTGCTCGAGGAGGGCGGCATCATCTATCAGGAGACCCGCCACTGGGAGCCCAGCCGCAAGCGCACCGTGGTCATGCGTGTGAAGGAGACGGCCGACGACTATCGTCTGTTCCCCGATCCCGACCTGGCGCCCTTCGATCTGGATGACGAGTTCATCGACCGCTGCCGCGGCGAGATTCCCGAGCTGCCCGATGCCAAGCGCGCCCGCTTTGAGGCCGATTTTGGCATTAAGGCCGCCGACGCCGAGCAGATCGCCGGCGACCCGGAGTTTGCCGAGTTCTTTGAGGCCGCTGCTGCCGGCATGGCTGGCAAGGAGGCCCAGACGGTCGCGAACCTGCTGGTCAACGAGATGATCGCCTACCTTAAGGACGCGGGTACCTCGCTGGCTGAGTCTGGCATCGCGCCGGCTCAGGTGGCGGCTCTTGCCAAGCTGCTGGCGACCGATGCCATCAGCTCCAACCAGGCGCACGAGGTCTTTGAGGCCATGGCCCAGACCGGCGACGACCCCAACAAGATCGTCGACGAGCGCGGTATGCGTCAGGTGAGCGATGCCGGCACGCTGCAGCCGATTGTGGACGAGGTGCTGGCAAACTGTGCCGAGCAGGCGCAGCAGTACCGCGACGGCAACCAGAAGGTCATTGGCTATTTGGTGGGCCAGTGCATGAAGGCGAGTCGCGGCAAGGGCAACCCGAAGCTCTTCAACGAGTTGCTGAGAACGTCGCTCTCGTAAGCGGGAACCGAGGGGCCGGGCGCAGGGCCTTGCCTCTCAATTTCGGACAGT
>UQMD01000021.1 GCA_900542155.1 uncultured Collinsella sp. | reverse complement strand
AAGCGCCGCAGCGGCCGCCTGCGCAGCAGGCTGACCCCCTGACGGCCCACCAAAGCATGTTTAGACGGTCAACGAAAGTTGGCCGTCTTTTTTTTGTTAACAGTACATGGGGTCGAACCCGTAAGGGCGCGGAGCTGAGGAAATGCGCGAGCATTTGCCAGCGCAGCGCGCAAGGCGCGAAGCGCCGCAGCGGCCGCCTGCGCAGCAGGCTGACCCCCTGACGGCCCACCAAAGATTGTTAAGACGGTCAACTTCGGTTGGCCGTTTTTTGTTAACAGTACATGGGGTCGAACCCGAAAGGGCACGGCCGCTTTCACAGATCGAGTCTACCCTGGGGATCAGTAAAACCGGCGCGTCTGCACGGCAAAGTATGCCTAGGCGAGCGCGATCTCTGGCTTGTTTGAATCTCCGTTTTGGGCGATTAAATAGCATGCATAGCGCGTAAGCTTGTAGTCTTTAACCGCGCGAGCGGCGACACCGGCAGTTATCATTTTCGTGGTGTCACGAAAATGGGAATCAACTGGAGTTTTATTTGTTTCGCACGAGACTTTTGCCCTCTTAACAACTTCGGCGAAGTTCTCCCATCGAGTGTATCCCATGGGTTCCATTAAATCGCGTGCGAGCCAATACTCAACGCCGTCTTCCACATTGGCGCAGCTATCAAGTTCGACACGCCACTTCTCGATATCTCTACTGTCCATATCTCCTCCTCGCTGATCTATTGTCTATGCGCGCTTTGCCCGCTCTGTACTCAGAATAAGGATACGCTGCCGTGCGGACACGAATGGGCCCCGTGCCACTTCGAGGTCACGGGGCCCATAGATATCGATTAGTTGTGCTCTGCTCTAGATAGGTGTCCAGTTTAATTCGATCGATAGTGCGAACCCAGGCTTTCGGTCCGCTTGTGCATGGCTTTGACCATTTCCTGTGCTAGTTGAATCTGCGATTGCAGGCGGGCGAGGGCTGCGATCTCGCTGTCATTGGCGTGTGGCTTGCTCAGCGCCGTTGCCTCGTCTTTCAGGCTTTCAAGCTGTTGCAGGGCCTTGGATAGACCTGCTTCGGTCCTGTTGATCATGCAATAGGTGCTCATCGTGTGCTTAAGGCTGTGTGTCAGGCGTTCGGCATCTGTTGTGGCAATGCCATACTGAGGGAGGGCGATATCCATCGGAGCGGCCGCCTCGGGAGCGTCCAGTGCCGCGTGAGCCGCTGAGACGCCCGCGATGCGCCCAAACACGATGCCGTTGGCGCTTGACAAGCCGCCGATGCGGTCGGCGCCGTGCATGCCGCCTGTTGCCTCACCGCAGGCGTAGAGGCCCTCAACGCCCGTGTACGCGGTCATGTCGATCTTGATACCGCCGTTAGCGGCGTGGGCATACATCGCAACGCGCATCTCGTCAGTCGGGGCGATGCCGTGCTCGTCTTGCAGCCAGGTGGCAAAGGTCTGCACAAACTCTGGGACATCCTCGCGGGGGAAATCGTAGCGGAGCGCCAGGCCTTCGGCTCCCGCTTGGTCGATGGCTAGGTCGATAGCGCGAGAATCCAGACGCGAAGTGAAGGGACCATATCCGGAGCGTTGCTCGAGCAGATCGTCGAGCTTATCGTCGGCGTTATCGACCGGCTGGTCGAACTTGACGTAGCGCCAGGTCTTCTCGTTAAAAACAAGGTTTCGCTTGGGCTCTATAAAGCCGGGCATCATCTGCATGAACTCTATATTAGTAAGGGACGCACCGTGCGCCAGCGCGATAGCCTGTGATGAGCTGAGCACGTCGGCGGAAGTGAGGCTGCGCTCGAACAGGCCACCCGTGCCGCCCGCAGCGATGATAGTGGCCTTGACTGCCATAGGCACGAGACGCTCGTTTGTCCGGTCGTAGAGCGTGGCGCCGACAATCTTTCCGTCCGTATCTTCAACAAGGTCGATAAGCTCATGGCGGGGGAGCAGGCGAATGCCGAGCGACTCGATCCGGGTCGTCAGAGCGTCCTCAAGGGGCTTGCGGGTGAGGCCGCGCCACATGCGCGTCTTGTGGTCAAAGCAGGGGATAAACTGCTTTTGCTGGGCGCTCTCGGCGCTTTGCGGACGCTGGAGCTCAACGCCCAGGTCTTGCTCGAGCCATTCAATTGCCTGGGGAATGCCGTGGACAAACGTCTGGACAAGCTCGGGGTCGGCGACGCCGCCACCAACGGTCTGGATGGTATCGATGAGGTCTTGTTCGTCGTCTTCGTTAACGGGTCCGATAAGCCCCAGGCCCCAGGTTCCGGGGAAGAAGCTCGATCCACTCATAGTCTTGCCGGCGCTTGCCACAGCGACGGTTGCGCCCGTGCGTGCCGCTTCGATGGCGGCGCAAAGGCCCGCAATGCCAGATCCAATTACCAGTACATCAGTCGATTCCATCGGATTCCTTTCTCGTCCGGCGCATTGTCGCATGGGTGATCGGCAATGGGGCCGCAAAGACTCGGCAAATCGGTAAAGGGCAAATATGGCAGGTGGGCGTCATGGACGTTCTGACGCTCCGTCTCATCACATCTCGTATTTCGCCCCAACTGATATATCGGCATTAGCTGCCCTGCGACAGCGTAAACAAAAAGAGCCGCTACCCCGAAAGGTAGCGGCTCCAAAGCTCAACTATGTGAGCATCGCGCGGGCGCGACTAGGCCTTGAGGGCCTCCTCGACGGCGACAGCGCAGGCGACGGTGGCACCGACCATGGGGTTATTGCCCATGCCGATGAGACCCATCATGTCGACGTGCGCAGGCACGGAGGAAGAACCGGCGAACTGGGCGTCGGAGTGCATGCGGCCCATGGTGTCGGTCATGCCGTAAGAGGCAGGGCCGGCGCCCATGTTGTCCGGGTGCAGGGTACGGCCAGTGCCGCCACCAGAAGCGACGGAGAAGTACTTCTTGCCAGCCTCGAGGCGCTCCTTCTTGTAGGTGCCAGCGACGGGGTGCTGGAAGCGCGTGGGGTTGGTGGAGTTACCGGTGATCGAGATGTCGACGTTCTCGTGCCACATGATGGCAACGCCCTCGCGGACGTCATCGGAACCGTAGCAGTTAACGGCAGCGCGGGGACCATCGGAGTAGGGGATGGTCTCGACGACCTTGAGCTCGCCCGTGTAGTAGTCGAACTGGGTCTTCACGTAGGTGAAGCCGTTGATGCGGGCGATGATCTGAGCGGCGTCCTTGCCCAGACCGTTGAGGATAACGCGCAGCGGCTTCTTGCGAGCCTTGTTGGCGTTCAGAGCCAGGCCGATAGCGCCCTCAGCGGCAGCGAAGGACTCGTGGCCAGCCAGGAAGGCGAAGCACTCGGTGTCGTCGGAGAGCAGCATAGCGCCCAGGTTGCCGTGGCCCAGACCGACCTTGCGGTCCTCGGCAACGGAGCCGGGAACGGTGAAGGCCTGGATACCCTCGCCGATGATGGCGGCAGCCTCAGAAGCGGTCTTGGCGCCACGCTTGACAGCGAGAGCGCAACCGAGGGTGTAGGCCCACTCGGCGTTCTGGAAGGCGATGGACTGGGTGTTGTTGACGATCTCACGCGGGTTGAAGCCCTTGTCGGTGCAGATCTGCAGAGCTTCCTCGAGGGAGGCGATGCCGTTGTCGGCGAGGCACTTGTTGATCTTGTCAGCGCGGCGCTCGTAACCTTCGAACGTAACAGTCATAGTTATTTCCCTCCCTTTCTACTCGTGAACCGGGAACACGCTGGCGACGGAGTGAGTCTCCTCGTCGGTGCGCGGGTCGATGTACTTGGCAGCGTTCTCCCACTGACCATAGTGGCCCATAGCGCCAGCGATGGCCTCCTCGGGGGTCTTGCCGGCCTTGACGGCGTCGGTGAACTTGCCGAGGTTCAGGAACTCGAATGCGATGATCTCGTTCTTGTCGTTGAGAGCCATGCGGGTGACGTAGCCCTGAGCGAGCTCGAGGTAACGAGCGCCCTTGGCCTTGGTGCCGAACATGGTGCCGACCTGAGAGCGAAGGCCCTTGCCGAGGTCGTCGAGGGAGGCGCCCACGGGCAGGCCGCCCTCGGAGAACGCGGTCTGGCTGCGGCCGTAAACGATCTGCAGGAAGATCTCGCGCATAGCAACGTTGATGGCGTCGCAGACGAGGTCGGTGTTGAGGGCCTCGAGGATGGTCTTACCGGGAAGGATCTCGGAAGCCATGGCGGCAGAGTGGGTCATGCCCGAGCAGCCGATGGTCTCAACGAGGGCCTCCTCGATGATGCCGTCCTTGACGTTCAGCGTGAGCTTGCAGGCGCCCTGCTGAGGTGCGCACCAACCCACACCGTGCGTAAGACCGGAGATGTCGGAAATCTCCTTAGCCTGGACCCACTTGCCCTCCTCGGGGATGGGTGCGGGGCCGTGGTATGCACCCTTGGCAACGGGGCACATGTTCTCCACTTCCTGTGAGTACTGCATGCCTCTCCTCTCTATCGTGTTGGCGTCCCGTCGGGGGGTCGTGGCTGGCGATTGCCGGGCGACCCTTCGAAAGGGACATGACATGCAGCCCCTATAATACCGCGAAATGCACGGAATATTCGGCGAACGGCTCAGTTTTCGTAGCGAGAAGTCCGGAAGTTTTAATTGAAACGGTTTAACTCTATATTCTGTGGTCGTGAACTTTTGTAGAGGGGGTTCGTCTTTGGCAAGCTTTTGGTCAGCTCTTGTAAGCGTTGCAGGGGCTGACCTGTTGCAACGGTGCCGTTCGCCGCCTGTTTATTGCCTTTGGCCGCGCGAATGTATTGTTTTGCGTGAATGTTTTGGTGGCACGCTTCAATCGTGTTGTATTGGATGGCAAGCAGATCCCGGCGAAGGGAGCGCCATGCAGCGCGTTTGGAGAACGGTTACCGGCTTTTACCATGTTTGTGCCCGCGGTACGGGCAAGCAGCTCATCTTTGAGGGCGATGAAGACCGGTGGGAGTTTTTGGAGCTGATGCGCGAGTGCTGCCGCGAGGCGGGCGTGACGGTTATCGCCTGGTGCCTTATGGGCAATCACGTGGATCTGGTACTCTCGGATTATGAGGACACGATGAGCGCGGCGATGCAACGACTGCTTTTGACGTACGCTCGTCGGTTCAATAAACGCACGGGGCGCACGGGCCATCTGTTCCAGAACCGTTTTGACCGGCGCTCGCTCGATACCGACCGTTATCTAATGGCCGCCATTCGCTATGTTCATGCTAATCCGCAGGAGGCGGGTATCGCCCTGATCGAGCGCTATCCGTGGAGCAGCTTTGCCGAGTATCTGCGAGCGTATGACAACGATATGACGAGGGGATTTTCGGACCCTTCTTGTGTGCTCGAGCTCTTTGAGTCTGTCAGGGGGTTTCTGGATTATTCTCTGTCAATGCCCGATGGTTCCGATCCGGTGATTCATGATATGGATGAGACAGAGTGGGAGCGGCGTGCGTTTGCCGACAAGATGGCGAAGCGCCTGGGCGTGCCGCTCAACGAACTCAAGACCGTAGCACCCTCGCGGCGAGACGGAATCATTTTCGCCCTGCACGATGGCGGCTACACGGTGCGCGAGATCGAACGGTATACGGGAATCAGCAAGAGTACCGTCTCTCGTATCGTGCGCGCTTATGCGCGGGTGAATGCTCAGGCTGAGGGCTCGGAATAGAAAATGGCCGAACCACTCTTGTCAAGCGATTCGGCCAACAAAATTCTTAAGATTTGGGACAAATACTACTGATTATTTTGTCCCGTGAGCATGCCGTCGAGGGTGCGCCAGGCGAGCTCGGCGCACTTGACGCGGGCGGGCATGTGCGAGATGTCCTGGAGCTGGGCGGCTTCGTCCAGGTCTTCCAGGTCCTCCTCGGAGAGCTTCTCGCCGCGGATCATGGCGAGGAAGAGCTCTGCCAGGTGGCGAGCTTCCTCGACGGTCTCGCCGGTGATGAGGTCGGCCATGATGTCGGCACTGGCCTGGCTGATGGCGCAGCCGTGACCGGTAAAGGAGGCCTCCTCGATCACGTTGTTCTCGACACGCAGCTGCAAGGTGAGCTCGTCTCCGCAGCTGGGGTTGATGCCGTCGTGCTCGTGCGTGGGAGCATCCATCTCGTACTTATAGTCGGGGTGCGAGTTGTGCTCCATAAATGTGGTGGAGGTGTACAGATTACCCATTGAACGTGCTCCAAACGTGATGCAGGCCGGCGATGAACTTGTCGATGTCGGCCTTGTCGTTGTAGAAGGCTACGCTGGCGCGGCAGCAGGCAAGGTTCTCGACGCCCAGCCAGGTGAGCAGCGGCTGCGCGCAGTGGTGACCGGCGCGGATGCAGACGCCGTCCATGTCCATGATGCTCGCGACATCGTGCGGGTGGATGCCCTTGACATTAAAGCTCACGACGCCGTGGTGGTTATCCCAATAGATTGAGCCGATGATCTGGACAAAGTCGAGCTGCATGAGCTCGCCCATCAGGTAGTGGACGAGTGCCTGCTCGCGTGCCTGGATGTTTTCGTAGCCCACCGTGTTGACGAGGTAGTCGAGGGCGGCGCCTGTGGCGAAGATGCCGGCGGCGTCCTGCGTGCCGGCCTCGAACTTCTCGGGGACGGGAGCCCAGACGGCGTCCTGCTCAGTAACCGAGTCGATCATCTCACCGCCGGTAAGCATGGGCGGCATGGCGTTGAGCAGATCCATCTTGCCCCACAGCACGCCGATGCCCATGGGGCCCATGGCCTTGTGCGCGCTAAAGGCAAAGAAGTCGGCGCCCAGATCGGCCACATTGACTGGCATGTGCGGCAGCGACTGTGCGCCGTCGACGACCAGATAGCCGCCGTACTTGTGCACGAGCTTGCCGAGGTTCTTGACCGGATTCTCGACGCCCAGGACGTTAGAGACCTGACCCACGGCCAGGATCTTGGTCTTGGGGCCCACCTTGGCCAGAACCTCCTCGGTGGTGAGCTGGCCGGTCTTGGTGGGGTAGAGGTAGACGAGCTTGGCACCGGTCTCGCGGCAGACCTGCTGCCACGGAATCAGGTTGGAGTGGTGCTCCATGATGGTGATGACGACCTCGTCGCCCGGTTCGAGCACTGTGGGCGCAAAGCTCTTGGCGACCAGGTTGAGCGACTCGCTCGTGTTGCGGGTGAAGACGATCTCGTTGGCGTTGGGGGCGCCGATGAGATCGGCGATCTGTTGGCGGACCTTCGCGATGGCGTCGGTGGCCTCGACGGACAGCGAGTACAGGCCGCGCAGAGGGTTGGCGTTCATGCGCTGGTAGAAGTCGCGTTCGGCGTCGAGCACACAGGCAGGGCGCTGCGCGGTGGCGGCGCTATCGAGGAAGGCGATCTCGGGGTGCTGCTGGAACAGCGGGAACTGGCCCTTGTAGGGGTTGGTCTCGATATCTACGGTGGGCCAGCCGCGCGAAGCCTCGTCGCTGGCGTCGAGCTCCATAGGCTCCGGTGCGGTACAGGTGTCACATTTAACGTGCTCGGTATCGATCATGCGAGCTCCTCCTCAAAGTTGTCGATTAGGTTGTTGCCCAGGCGGACGACGGCGGCGCGGGTGCGCTCGTCGGTGGCGGAAAGCGCAGCGTCCTCCAGCTTGGCGCGGATGAACAGGTCCTCGGCTGCGTTTTGGTCAAGGCCGCGGCAGGCGAGGTAGAACAGCTGCTCGTCGCGGACGTGGCCGATGGTGGCGCCGTGGTTGCCGGCGACGTCGTCCTCGTCGCAGAGGATGACGGGAACGGTTTTGTTGTCGACGCCCTTGTTAGCCAAGAGCACCGTCTCGCGCTCGGTGCCGGTTGCACCCTTGCAGCCGTGCACGAGGTCGATGGTGCCGCGGTAGACCTTCTTGGACGTGCCGGTCAGCACGCCGTTGGCGTCGATTTCGCACTCGGTCTTGCGACCGCGGTGGCGCAGCTCGTAGTTAAAGTCGCGCACCTGCTCGCGGGCGCCCAGGTAATCGGTATCGATGGTCACCTTGGCGGTATCGCCCAGCAGGTCGCCGGCAAGGCCGGTGGCGCTGGCGCCGGCACCCAGGACAGTGTGCTGCACGTTGACGCGCGCGCCCTCGTCTAGGAACAGGCCGGTGTCGTCGAGTGCGATCCAGCTGTCGTCGAGTGTCTGCGTGCAGGTCACGTTGACGGTGGCGTACTCGTGGGCGCACACACGCAGCACGGAGCCCACGACGCCCTCGCCGGCAACGGGGGAGTCCAGGGCTAGGGCGAGGTCGAGCGTTGCCTGCGGGCGGGCGACGACGTCGATGGCGGCAATCGCAGCCGCTGCGTCGACGCCACTCACGCGCACGGTAACGGCGGCGTGCTGGTAGGCGGGAACATCGATGACGATGCGCTTGGTGGCGTGCTCGGTCAGATACGCATAGGCAGCCTCGCCCATGCCTGTCTCGAAGGCCTCGGCAGGGGAGAGCTCCTCCTCGAGCTTGATGGCGCCGGCCTGGTAGACAGAGGTGGCGGGCACGTCGAGCTCGGTCTCGGGCGTGATGCGGGCACGGTCGGCAGCGTCGCCGGGGGCGGAGGCGCGGCGCTCGGGGAAGCGCTCGGCCATGGCGTCCATGGCGGCGTCGAAGGCGTCGGCCGAGCCGGCAAGCTGCTCGTCCAAGCCCTCGACCTCAACGGCCTCGGTGGGAGCGGCGGCAAGTTCGTTCGAAAGTTCGAGCTTGGTCTGATTCATTTTCAACCAGCCCCAGGTTGCTGCGGGCATCGCGTTGACCTGCTCGAGCGTGGTGGCAGCGGTGTTGGTTTCCTGTTTCATTATCCGATCGCTCCTTCCATCTCGAGCTTGATCAGGTTGTTCATCTCGACGGCGTACTCCAGCGGCAGCTCCTTGGAGACCGGGTTGGCAAAGCCGTTGACGATCATGGTGCGGGCCTCTTCCTCCGAGATGCCGCGGCTCATCAGGTAGAACACCTTGTCGTCGCCGATGCGGCCGATGGTGGCCTCGTGGCCGATGTCGACGTTCTTGGCGCGGATGTCCATGGCGGGGATGGTGTCGGAGCGGCTCTGGTCGTCGAGCATGAGCGACTGGCAGCTCACGGTTGCCTTGGAACCCTCGGCCTTGGGCGTGGCCACGATGGAGCTGCGGAAGGTCTGAATGCCGCCGCTCTTGGAGATGCCCTTGGTCTCGACGGTTGCCGAGGTCTCGGGGGCGTTGAGCACGACCTTACAGCCGGTATCGAGGTTCTGCCCGGCGCCGGCAAAGGTGATGCCGGTAAAGCTCGACCGGGCGCGGCGGCCGTTGAGCACACTCATGGGGTAGAGGTAGCCCACGTGGCTGCCGAAGGAGCCACTGATCCACTCTATGTCGCCATCCTCGTCCACGCGCGCACGCTTGGTGTTGAGGTTGTACATGTTTTTGGACCAGTTCTCGATGGTCGAGTAGCGCAGGTGCGCACGCTTACCCACAAAGAGCTCGACGGCGCCGGCGTGGAGGTTGGCAACGTTGTACTTGGGCGCGGAGCAACCCTCGATGAAGTGCAGGTCGGCGTCGTCCTCGACGATGATGAGCGTGTGCTCAAACTGGCCGGCGCCCTTGGCGTTAAGGCGGAAGTAGCTCTGCAGCGGGAAGTCCAACTTGGTGCCCTTGGGCACGTAGACAAACGAGCCGCCCGACCATACGGCGCCGTGCAGGGCCGCAAACTTGTGGTCGGTGGGCGGGATGAGCGTCATAAACTTCTCGTGGATGAGCGGCTCCCACTGCGGGCCATGCAGGGCCTCCTCGATGCCGGAATAGACGATACCCATCTTGGACGCGGTGTCCTGCATGTTGTGGTAGACCAGCTCGGAGTCGTACTGCGCGCCGACGCCCGCCAGGTAGCTGCGCTCGGCCTCGGGGATGCCCAGGCGCTCAAAGGTGTTCTTGATGTCGTCGGGCACCGACTCCCAGTCGTGCTTTTGGTCGGTGTTGGGCTTGACGTAGGTGACGATGTTGTCCATGTCCAGGCCCTCGATGGAGGGGCCCCACGTCGGGTCGGGAAAACGATTGAAGATCTCGAGGGACTTTAAGCGCAGATCGAGCATCCACTGTGGCTCGTCCTTCTTGGCGCTGATCTCGCGCACGATGTCGGGCGTGATGCCGGCGTCGAGGCGCTCGAATCCCTCCTCGCCGTAGGTGAAGTCGTAGAGGCTGCGGTCGATGTCCGCGACCTCGGTGCGGTTCTTGGTCATTGCGTCGCCCCTTTACGCCTGCTGCTCGGCAGCGGCGGCCTCGGCCTGGGCGCGCTGCTCGGCGGCCTCGCGCTCGAAGGTCTCAAAGCCGTTCTTGTCGATCCAGGGGATCAGCGAGGCATCGTCCTCGCGCACGATGTGGCCCTTGACCATAACGTGGACGCGGTCGACATCCAGGTGCTCCAGGATGCGCGTGTTGTGCGTGATGATGAGCATGGAGCCGTCGCAGCTCTTGCGGTAGGCGTCCATACCGTGGCTGACGGTGGACAGGGCGTCGACGTCCAGGCCGGAGTCGGTCTCGTCCAAGATGGCGAGCTTGGGCTGCAGCAGCAGAAGCTGGAGCATCTCGACCTTCTTTTTCTCGCCGCCCGAGAAGCCCACGCCCAGCTCACGGTTGAGGTAGGCGGTATCCATGTTAAGCTCGGCCGCGAACTCCTTGACGCGACGGCGGAACTCCTTGCCCTTCATCTCCAGGCCGGGGCGGCCGGCGATACTGGCGCGCAAAAAGCTCGACAGTGGCACGCCGGGGATCTCGACCGGGGCCTGGAAGCTCAGGAACAGGCCGGCGCGCGAGCGCTTGTCGGTGGTGAGCTCGGTGATGTCCTGGCCGTCAAAGACGATGCGGCCGTCGTTGACCGTGTAGACGGGGTCGCCCATGACCAGGTGGCCAAGGGTGGACTTGCCGGCGCCGTTGGGTCCCATCAACACGTGGGTCTCGCCGGCGGCGACGTTGAGGTTAACGTCGTGGAGGATGGTCTTCTCGTCCACGGAGGCTGTCAGACCTTCGATGGAAAGCAGCGGATTTGCGCTCATGCTGTCCCTCTCTGTATATGGTGTACTCATAGGTGTACTAAACCCTAGGAATCTTCTCGGAATAAAGTTACTATGGGTTCGGCGTTAGTCAAGGGAAAACCCGACTAATCCACTCGACTTTTCTAGATGTGGGACATAATAATCAGGTTTGTTTGCCCCGCGTGCATGGGATTTGGGACAAACAAGCCTGATTTTGTCCCAGGATCAACGGGAGGGTAGGTATGCTCATTTCTTCTAAGGGCCGCTATGCCCTCCGGTTAATGATCTATATCGCGGCGCTGGGTGACGCCGAGGGCAAGATTGCTTTGCGCGAGGTTGCCGACCGTGAACATATCTCGCAAAAGTATTTGGAGCAGCTGGTTCGTCCGCTTATGAAGGCGGGCCTGCTTAAGAGCGTGCGCGGCAAAGGCGGTGGCTACATGATGGCCAAGGACCCCGCCGAGGTGCGTGCTGGCGACATCCTGCGCGCTGTCGAGGGCAGCACGGCGCCCGTGGCGTGCGACGGCATCGACAACAGCTGCACCCGCAGCGATTTGTGCTCGACCGTCAAGTTCTGGCGCGGTTTGGACGACGTGATCGAAAAGTACGTCGACGGCGTGACGTTGGCAGACCTAGCCGCCGTCCCCGAAATCAACTTTGACATTAAGCTGTAGGGGTGCAAATGGCATCTCTCGACAAGGTGTACAAGCAAATCGAAGTTTTTGCTCGGGAATGTGACGCCGAGAAGGTCGTATTGTTTGGTTCTCGTGCTCGAGGCGACAACTTGCCCAAGAGCGATATTGACATCGCCGTAGCAGGTTGCCGGGATTTCGGCCGTTTCTCATATTTGATCGAGGAACATCTTGATACTCTTTTAGATGTAGATGTCGTCAATCTCGACGAGTCCCTATCGCAGCAATTGCTCGATGAGATTGCCAGGGATGGTGTGATTCTGTATGAAAAAATATGAGAACTTTGTTAGCGCCTTGGCGAATCTTGAGGATGCGCCCAATCAGGATCTCAACAATGATTTTGTTCAGAGTGGATTAATTAATAAGTTCAATCTTCAATTTGAACTGAGCTGGAAGCTCCTTAAGCGTCTGCTCGAGTATGAGGGCGCCACGCTTGCCGCGTCGGGGTCTCCTCGTGCCATCTTGAAGGAGTCGTACCGATTCTACGACTTTATTGATGAGGCAGCCTGGCTAGACATGCTCAGAGACCGCAATACGAACGTCCATATCTATGACAACAAGCTCGCTCAAGATTTGATTCAGCGTATCCTGAACGTCTATATCCCCGCTTTCTGTCAGTTGAGAGACGGGCTGATGGGACGCTACGGCGATCTTCTTCTGGTGCCCGACGACCAGTTTGTTTAATTCCTTTAGATTTCGCGGATTTCGCGGAGGGTTGTTGCCGTTTACCGAGGGGTTGTTGTGCAACAACGGGCGAGCTGCAATACTTACTCTTATCTTTGCAAACTGCACTTTAACTACACCAATGCAGGGAGGATCTTATGCAGCCCAAGCATTCTGCTATTGTCGCGGGCCTGACGCTGGCGCTTTCGTTTGGCGCCGTTTCCGCGCCGGCACCCGCCGCTGCCGAGGAGCCCACGCCGGGCGTTGCCTCGAATGCGACCGATATCGATAAGGGTCTCTATACCCAGCAGTCCTTCTCGGGCGTGCTGAGGTCGGTCCAGGGCGTTTCGTTTGTTAACGTGACCACCGAGATGAAGTACTTTACCAAGTACGAGAGCCATGGCAACTATAACCAGGGCTTTTCGTATGGCGACGGCTATAACGCGCTGGGCTATTACCAGTTCGACCGTCGATGGTCGCTCATTCCGTTTATGAGGCAGGTCTACAACTACGATTCTGCTAAGTACAGCATGCTCAAGGACGCGATCGATCGCGGCGGTGAGATTTCTAACGCGAACAACCCCATGTATGCGAACGGACAGCTCACCGAGCTGGGCCGCATTGCGCAAGAGGCCTTCCTGGGTGCGTATAACACCGATCCGGCTGAGTTCTCTGCTCTGCAGGATGCATACGCGTACAACTCGTACTATGCGGTGACGGAGTCGTGGCTTAAGAACGCTTTGGGCATTGACATTTCCGGGCGCGCCGATTGCGTCAAGGGCATGGTGTGGAGCATCACCAACATGTGCGGCACCGGTGGCTGCCAGGACTTTTTCCGTTGGGCGAATCTTTCCAGCAGCATGACCGACCGCGAGTTTGTGACGGCGCTGTCTGATAGCGTGGTCAATAACGTTGCGAAGAAGTACTCGAGCCAGCCCCAGTACCACGAGGGCTGGAAGAACCGCTATCGCAACGAGCTCAAGGACTGCTTGGTCTATATCGCCGAGGACGAGGCTGCCGCGGCAACGCCTGTGGAGCCTGAACCCACGCCGGCGCCCGGCCCGAGCATGGCGCCGGCCGCCCCCGCTGCACCAACGCCTGATGCCGATGGCGATGCGGGCGATAGCGGCGATACGGATACGCCCTCGACCGGTACGGGCAGCGATGATGCCGGTAACGGTGGAGCAACGTCTGGTGGCGCTGCGGCCGGCGATACTTCTGGCTCCACCGATGCGGGAACTTCCAACGGCTCCGGTGGCTCCTCTGCCGATGATGGCTCCTCTAACGGTTCTGGCTCCGATGCTTCTGAGGGTGGTTCGAGCAAGGGTTCCGATGCGGGCAGTTCTTCCACCGAGAACAAGCCCTCCGTTGGTGAGCAGCTTGGATCCGTGCTGGGCTCTCTGACAGCCGGTATTACGAGCGGCTCGCCCTCTGATGAGAATGTTTCTGGCGAGGCTTCTAAATCCGAGACGGTCGGCGAGGCTTCGACTGATGATGGCGCTAAGCAGGTAAAAGCTGAGCATAAGGACGGTGACGCTAAGCGGGCCAAAGCTGATCCTAAGGAGGACGACGAGAAGAACGTCGTTACGACCTCGACGACTACCACCACGACCACGACGTCCAAGTCTTCGGGTGGCAACATGCCCAAGACGGGCGACCTCATCGTTATGGCAAGCCTTGCCAGCGCGAGCTTGGCCACACTGGGTGCCACGTCTATCGTGAGCGGCAAGCATAAGCTCGACCAGCAGAACAAGGCTACCGGCGAGGATGGCTCCGAAGAGTAGCCTTTTGAGTCGTTTTTATAAGAGTTTTGGATGGGGCTCGGTGCGTTTGCATCGGGCCCCATTTTTGTTGTGCAACGATTTATTGCGTTCCTTTGGGGTATCTGTTGCTACCGTTGCCCGAAACGTTTGCGCGGAGATAACGTTGATGCTATGGCTGCTCGGTACAATGGGCATCGTGTTGCGTTTAAGGGAGAAGCTACGGTGTCTGAACAGGCGATTTATGGTGCGGGCACCAACGTTGGTGTACAGTTGCTCAATCGTTTGGATGATGGGCGGCTACCGGTCGACGTGCATGATTTTGCAGAGGCCATAAACCGATGTGTTCTGGTCGACAAGACCATGTTTATTGCCGATGTGCTAGATTGCGACGCGTCCGTCGTGGTGTGCTGCCGGCCCAAGGGTTTTGGCAAGAGCATGAATCTGTCGATGCTCAGGGCTTTTCTGGAGCGTCCCGCGGTCGGTCCTGCGGTCGATCGTGCTGGTCGGAGTTTGTTTGCCGATGCTCAGATTTGGGATGCGGGCGGTGGGCGCTATCGGGATGAGTGCGCGTGCTATCCGGTGATATCGCTGGATTTTTCTGGCGCTGCGAGGCGTGGCGCCACTGTTACCGGTGTGGTGCGTGATGCGTTTATGGGCGAGTGCGCTCGGCTGTTGGCATATCTGGAAGCTCCTGATTTGCCTCGAGGCAAGCTGCGCCACATCGAGCGCGTTGCGCGTGGCGTGGCAAGCGAGGACGAGATTGGCTTGGTGCTCGGTGTGCTTATTGAGTTGCTGGAGATGGCCTGCGATGAACAGGTTGTATTGCTTGTTGACGGGTACGACGTGGCGTGGTTGGGCTATGTGGGCGCGACGGACAATCGCGGCGCCGGTTTGACGGAGCGACTCGGTCGCGTGCTGTTCGATGCCATTGCCGCTGCGGGCGATTCGTTGCGACTGGCGTGCATGATGGGGGAGTGTCCCGGCCCTGCCGAGGCAGCGCTATCTGCGCGCAGTTGCTCGTATCGCCTGGCGACGCCGCTCTCGACATGGTGTGACCGGTGGTTTGGCTTTTCAGATGCCGAGGTTCGGGCTCTGTTGAGCCATGCTGGATGCGAGGAATGCTTGGATGATGCGCGTGAATGGCTCGAGGGATACCGGTTTGGCGGGGCATATTGCTCGAGTCCGGCGCGTGTGATCGGCTTTCTGGACCGTGGCTGCACGCCGCCCATGCGTGCCGACCTGTATGGGTATGCCGATTGCCTGAGTGAGGTAGTTGCCGGGTGGAATCTCGACCGCCTTTCGGCCTTGTTCGATTTGCTCGAAGCCCATGGATGCGTTGAGGTTCCGCTTCGTTTGGACGCCGCGGGGCCAGATGCCTTGCCTGACGACGACCCGTGGACGGCACTGTACCTGTCCGGTTTTCTGACGACGGATATGACCGAGGAGCCGGTAAACGGTGATCTGCGCCGCGCTCTGCGGCTGCCCAATAACGAGCTTCGCTATGTGCTGCGCTTGGTAATAATTGAGTGGTTTGAGTGCGCTGCCGAGGACGTTCGAGACATCGACGCGTTTCGCGACGGGCTGTGCCGTGGGGACGAGGATGCGGTGAGGCGGGCGCTGGGCCGTGTACTTGGAGATGCGGGAATCGGTGCGACTGACCCAGATGCGCCGTTGCCATATCACCTGCTCTTGCAGGGGCTCTGTTTTGGCTTGCCGGGCTATGCCAATCCTGCCTCGAGACGAACGTGCGGCGCGGATCGCTGGGATATCCAGGTATTCCCTACGGGTAATGTGTTCGATGTGGCCGACACGATCGGCATGCTCGACGAGCGCCCGCTGATAACGATCAACATGATTTACGACCCCGGTGTGGACGCGCTGGGCCTGGAGCTGCTGGCGGTGCACGCACTGCTCGAGATCGAGCGCAACGGCATCGACGAGATTCGAGTGCCACGACCCGGCGTTGGCCGCATGCGCTGGGGATTCGGGTTTGACGGGCAGCGTGTGGCCGCAGTGTGCCAACGGCTGTAGGGGGCGATGAGGTTCCTGCTACTTGTTAACCGCTGCCAGACGAATGAACCGTGCCCGTGCCGTCCTTCCACGACGTCGCCGGGCTCGACGAGCAGCCGCTCGCCGAGCCGCTCGAGTTATCCGACGGGCGCCGCTGCCGCCTGGACATCCCGCAGCCCGGGCTGCTCGAGGACGACTGTGCCGCGTTGCTGCCGCTGCCCACCGGTACAACGCCGGGCCCGCGCTCGCCGGCCGCGAGGTCGCCGTGGGACTGGGTGCCTTCGGCGTCACGCCGGTCGACCCCTCGACCGACGAGGTCGTGGCGACCTGCCCCCCGCGAGCGGGGCGACGCCCCGATGGACAGCGCCGACCCGACGCTGCAGCTCAGACTGCTGTGCATGCGCCCAGGCGGGCGCGGTTGCTCAGGCAGGCAAGGGTCCCCGTGCGCAAGTCGGCCTAGGGGTTCGACTGGTCGCACGTGCGGTTCCCCGAGGGCTGGGGCCGCGACGACATGCACGTTCCTCTCGGACATCGCGATGAACATCGCGAGCATGGACTACTAGTTCTACTGCTTCGCTGGCTGCAGGAACCTCGTTACGATCTACGTGGACTCCACCTGAGCGCTGCCGAGCGGTGCGAGTGGCCTGTACACGTTCTACAACTGCACCCTGATCGTGGGCGGCTGCGGCACGGTGTACAGCAGCTCAAACACGAGCTATGCGTACATGAGGATTGACTCGGCAAGCGTGGCTGGTTATTTGACAGTGGCCTAGTGTTTAAGAATTGTACCCACGGCTTTCTTCGCCACTGGCACAGCCTTGTCTTTAACGATTGGGCCTATCGTGTCTTTCGCCATTACCAGTGCGCCGACGCCTAATGCTGCCATACCGACGCCTGCCAGCTTGGCCTTTTCGGCGGCTACGCCCTTGTGGTATTCGCAAATGGGCAGCTTAGAGCCTTCTGGCAGTTCCTTCTTGCAGACGATGCATCTAGCAGCCATATCTACCCCTGCCCTTCTTCTGCCTGATTTTCAGGGGCATCTTCTCCAACCACCAGATGCACCTCATCAGGTTCTTGCGCCACTTTCCGCAGGGATTCGAGAACGCCGCCCTCAATCAAGCCGGCGCGCTCCTCGCGGCCCCCAATCTGCAGTCCAACAACGGAACCCGATAACTGAACGAAGCCTCTCACTATGTCGCCTCTGTTGCCCTTGCTGTATGAGTTGAGCAAGCGCAGGGTGTCCTTCTGCTCGAGTTTGTTTTCCAGGATGAATTGCTTGAACTGTTCGAGCGCGGCATCTGCAGCTGCTGGCTCCTCAAGGACGCGATAAGCTGCATACTCTGTCTTGGCCATAAGAGCAATCACCGTGAGGTCGACCATGGCAGTGTTTGCTGCCTTGCCCCAGTCCCTGGCCTTGCCCTGCTTGCCCATCGCCAGAGAGAGTTCTGCCTGGAAGTTGCCCTGCAGGGTGCAGCGCGCCTGCGTGGCCGATGACGCGATGTCCATTATCTTGATCTCGCGCAGCCGCGAATCTTCGATGAGCATGGCCTGCTGCAGTTGTTGCCAGGCGCTCTCGGCCAATGCGATACGGTCTGCCTGGTTCTCGATGCGCAGCGCCTCAACGTTGGCGGCGACGGCCTCGATGGCATCCATGACGTTCGCCATCATCACTTGCATCTGCACATCCACGATTGACTGCGTCATATCTTGCGGAAACTGTTCGGCCTTAATCCTTGCCTTCTCGTATATCTGGCCCGTCTTCACGCTCCTGAGTTGTGGCAGCAGGTCACCGGTCTTCTTCTCGACCGAAAAAACCAGCTCCCCACTCTTCATAAGCTCTTCAGCTGCCGCACTAAAATCAGCGACATACTTCGTGTCTCCTCGATTGGCGAGCTTCTTGATGATGTCATAGATGGCTGGCGCGAACTTAGCCATGGTGTCGGCGTCCGAGAGGAATTTCACGAGCGATTCGTTCGTTTGAGCGGGTATCAGATTCATGTCATTGTCGAACACCGTCGCCTCCAGCACCGTTACCCTAGGAGGAAGCTTTGCTGGAGACAAAGAGCTAATCGGTACGATTGCCGCCTCATCGCTTTGTGTCGCCGTAAAGCCACAATGCGGGCAGGTTGATGCGCTCGAGGATATCTTCGCGTGGCACTCTGGGCAGAAGATTAACGACACAAGGTCATCCTCCCTAAGGTTAAATAATCAAAACCCGTGAGCAATCATGACGCCACAGGCCCATTTACGGGAAATGGAATCCTCGGCGCCGCTGCCTCACATGTGTGCAAATCCTACCACCATCATGCGACGCCAAACTTATTCATCGTTCGCCGTCGGAAAGCATAGGCCAAGATTCGTGTGCCTATCTATGGAATTAAGACCCTGTCTGATGTATTCCCACGTTTCCTTACGATCACCCGCCACCGAGAAATCTGAGTCATTGATGAATGAGATGAATGCCTCGATATCGTTCCGGTACTTGTGGGCAAACGCTAACGAATCCTTACGCTTATCTGAGTCATGGCTATTGAGCTTGTTGTACAAGACGTGGTCTAGATTGCACGACATGTAGATTGCAAGGTACGGTATGCCGCCTATGGCAGGCTCTAACGCTAGCCTGTCCATGTTCGCGCTCTTTCGTCTATTCCGATCGATTATTTGCTGCCGGTTGGCTGCGATGATCTGCCCTGGATTGTAAACGGTCTTCGGAACCGTAGCCAGCTCTGTCACCGCATTGTCTGAAACGTAGGCGCCGTCGGTGTCCATGAGGTGCACGACCTGTAGCATGTCTGCTTTGCGAAGACGGTACGTGCTCATGTGGTCCTTGATGAAAGCGTTGACCTTGCGCACGATGTTTTGAGGTGTGGCGCCATTTTCCGCGGTTACATCGCCGTGGACCACATAGACGTAGACCTCATCTTGGTCGAAGACCTTTGATAAGATCACGGATAATGCGGACTGATCGGATGGACCCTCGACGATGAAGAGGACGACCTTCTTACTCTCCACTAGTAACACCCGCCTCAATGAACGCGAGTTCGATCTCGCCGTTGTGTGTCGGCTCGTAGAGTTGCTCCTTTTGTCCGCCGAGAACGATATCCCTGTAGTAGAAGTCCCTTAGGTTGTTGGAGGACTTTACGTTGGCCATCCTGGCATACCTCTTTGCCGGGTTAGTGGTGGTGAAGGCAATGAAGCCACGATCGATGGTTTCAAGTGGCCTCAGGTTGTGGCAGGTGAATATGAGCTGGCCCTGACCGTGTTCGGACACGATGCTGAGCAACTCGCCCAAAAGGTACTCAAACACGCCAGAATCAATCTCATCGATCACAACCGTCACAGAGGGATCGTTGAACATGAGTATGAGGAGGTGGAGGAAGGACACGATGCGCTTGATGCCCTCAGACTCGCAGCTGAGGGGGATGGTCTTGCCGTTGCGCACAGAGACGAGCTGGACATTAACCCCAGTATCACCGCTCTTCATAACCTCCGCGCCAAGCTTAAGAAGTGAGACCTCAAGACCTGGAATGAGTTCGCGAAGGACGATGTTCATGTTCTCTATGGCAGTGTTCACTGGCTCATAAATACGCTCGGGTATTGTCTGTGCGCCACTCATAGGCAGTATGGCTCCACCGCCCGTTATCTTCTTTCCCCCAACAACACGGAATGGAAAGGGCAGCGCATCGAGAGCAAGCATTCCTACATCACGAGTATTCAGCACGAACATTTGAACTGCCGCAAACCTCTCCAGGGCGTTCAGTGCGTTCATAGCATCTTTGACCGTCTGAGAGGGGGCTCCCTCATCCTTATTCTTTTCACGGATGGTCTGTTTTAGCTTTTTTGAAAAGATGAATGAGCGAGACTCACGATACGCCAGCCTCTTCTCGACCGTCAGCTCGACGCCCTCTTCTGAGTCTTTACCTATGAGCTGTTTGTATTTGGCAGCGGGACCAAAAGCACCGTTGCCAGACGTGTCAATCAGTGTTGTCATACGGGACTTCTTGCCAGGCGTGTCATTAGCCACGGCAAGCCGCTCGTCAAACACTAGAAGCACGAATTTCTCGCCTTCTTCAGGTTGGTCTTCGGTTTCGCTTAGCTCCGCAACATCGCTTTTCACTTTAAATGAATAGACCACGCGATAGGCATTGCTGCCGTCAGGCTGGCGGACGCTCAGCTCGCATTCCACGATACCAAAATCCGCGTCAACACTTACCAGTTGCGCGAAACGCCTATCGAGCCTGCGCCCCATCATGCACTGTTGAGCCATCTGAAGGGCGTCGACAAGCGTAGACTTGCCAGAGCCGTTCTGCCCGTACATTCCGAGCACGCTGGCCCCTTCCGGACGACGGGAGTTGGAGAAAGACACCTCCCCATGCCCAACGTTCTTGAGGTTATCTATTGAAATCCGTTCGAAGCGGATAATTGGAGCAGCCATGAGTTCTCCTTTCTGTGCCATATAAACAGTCTAGGGAAAACTCAATTCAAACACAAGATTCGAAATATATAATATCGTTTATCAATTTGATAGCCTCTTCTTCGGCAGACGAGCAACTGAGTAAAGCCTACTTATCTAGACGAGCTCTACAAACCGATAAACGCAGGCCCTAAGACAATCGTAGAGGGCTAATTATGGAAACACTGCGAGCTCGATATTGAGGGATGCGAGAGGGCCTCCAGCATTCGCGCTGGAGGCTGCGAGCGCAACCACGTCGAGATAAGGAAGCTGCTGCCCAAGGCGCCGGCCTCAGGTTCGACCGGCTCTCCCCGGCCGACCCGGCGTTCCCGATGCCGCACGTGAACTCCGAGCCCCGCGGCGCGCTCGGCTTCGCGACGCCCGCCCGCGCCTTCAGGGCGATGCTCGGTGACGACGCGGCGGCGCTGCCGGGCGCCTACGGCGTGGAGGACGTGCCGCTCGGCGAGCTCGATCTGACGCCGGGGCTGATAGGGTGGGCGCGCGCGGAGAGGGGCGATGCCCCGCTGTCCTAGCCTAAGGGGAAACTGAATAGACAGACCGGCCGTCCGGCTGAGTCTGGGAAGAGGTGCCGGGCGGAGGGCGGGGACGGCCGCCGGACCCATCGAAACACATCTCCACTTTTCCTTCAACTGGGAAAATGCCGCCCCCCGGGGCCCGGGAGGGGCCTCGGGGGCGTTCGGCTTACTGCGGGAACGGCCTATCCGTTCAATGTGTTCGGCTGAGATCGGAAATCAACCGGCTCGATACGTGTTTTACCGCATTGCTGTAGCGCTCTGGGCCCGCATGCGAATTGGGTCGCGGCTGCCGGCCAAGTTGCTCTCCGCGATGTCACTGAATTGTGGGAGAATTGGTCAACAATAGCTGGGGGGGTGGCGGTGCGTATAGCGTCACCATATAAAATTATTCTTGTGACGGGTGGTTGCGGTTTTTGCGGATCCGCCTTCGTCTGTTTTGTCGTGGACAGCGCTCCCGATGTGCACGTTACCGTTTTGGATAAGCTTGCCTACGCTGCAGACCTCGATAGCATCGCCGGGTTGTCTAAAGATGGGGTTGAGCTTGTCGTGGGGGACGTTTGCGATTCGAATCTTCTCGAGCGATTGGTTCCGGGCCATGATGCCATCGTTCACTATGCTGCCGAGTCTCATAACGACAATTCAATTGCCGACCCCGCGCCGTTTATTGCGACGAACATTGAGGGCACGTATACGCTCCTTCAGGCGGCCCGTGCATTCAATGTTCGCTTTCATCACATCTCGACCGATGAAGTGTTTGGTGATCTGGCGCTTGACGACCCTCGTAAGTTTACCGAGGAATCGCCGTATCGGCCTAGCAGTCCGTACTCCAGCTCTAAGGCCGCATCTGATATGTTGGTAAGGGCCTGGTCACGCACGTATGGCCTTAAAGCGACAATCTCAAATTGCTGCAATAACTACGGCCCACACCAGCATTCTGAGAAGTTCATCCCGCATTCGATTGCATGCATTCAGCGCGGCGAGCGTCCTAAGTTGTACGGCGATGGCTTGAATGTACGCGACTGGATTCACGTGGAGGATCATGCTCGCGCCGTTTGGTCCATTTTGACTAAAGGAGCGGTGGGGGAGACGTATCTTATCGGTGCTAATTGAGAGCATAGCAACCTCGAGGTTCTTAGGACCATTCTTAAGGCAATGGGGCAGAGTGAGGATTACGTTGACTGGGTGAGGGATCGCCCGGGGCACGATCGGCGTTACGCAATAGATGCGAGCAAGCTTTGGCGCGAGTTTGGCTGGACTCCTATTCATAATGACTTTACAGCAGAGGTTTCACGGCTATGTTGCGAAACGCCTCTTTAATTTGGTTGACCTTTCGGGGCCTAGCCCTTGCTATTCACGAATCCTTTGACGACGAAGAAGGCTTCTTGCCATAAAGTGTAATTAACTTTGCGAGAGGGGACGGCTATGGGCAATTGGAAAGCCTTATTTGTTTCGGTGTTTAGCACGCTACTGTTGGGATGCTGCCTTGTTCCTGCGTTTGCAGAAGATGCTGCAATTACTAATCAAAATGGAAGCTCTGCTATAGCTATGGAGCAGTTGAACGTTCCTGACGATGCTTCTGGCGTTCATTCGGCCTTGGATGACGTATCTGATTCCGAGGCATCGGATACGACCGATGTTGTGACACCAGAAATGCCCGGGTCCGTTTACGACCTCGCCTCTGAGCATGCCGATGATCTTGTGGATGGACTTTATACCTTTGGGTCTTCGGTTGACAGCAAGTTTATGCTGGATGTTCCTGGTGGAACGGCAGGTGCCGGTAAGAAGTTGCAACTGTACGGAGCCAACAATACGAATGCCCAGATCTGGCATGTGTCTCACGATCAGAATGGCTTCGTTGTTATCTCTTCTGTCAAGGGCTGCACGCTGGATGTTTCGGGCGGAAGAGCCAGTAACAGAAATCCTATTCAGCTTTGGTCCGATAACGGGACCCTTGCGCAACGCTGGATTGCAATCAAGGAAACCGACGGCAGCTATACATTGATTTCGGCGCTCAACCAGTCGGTTGCCATTGACGTTTCGGGCGGAGTTGCCGCTAATGGCTCTGCCGTGCAGTTGTATGAGACAAACGGTACGGCGGCTCAGCGATGGGTGCTAACCCCCGCCAAAACTGAGCAGCAGCAACTCGATGATCGAGCGGCGGCGCACCTTGCTGACCTTCCCGATGGGACATACGCTATGTTGGCCTCGAGCGATTCGTTTGCGCTAATTGCAGGCGGCGGATCACTGTCCTTCGATAGGTTCGGGTATTCAGGTGTTCAAACGTTCGATGTTTCGACAACGGAGAACGGGTATCGCACCATTGCGATTCATGGTGCTGGGGCGGTTCTAGATGCGGCGGGCGGCAATGACGCCAACGGCACGAAACTGCAGACCTATGCCGCCAATGGAACCAAGGCTCAAAAGTGGATCATCGAGAAAGATGGCGAGCGCTTTCGTATTGTGTCGGCTCTGAACGGGCAAAAGGTCGCAGACGTCCCCGGTGGCTCTATTGCATCTGGTGCCGGGCTTCAGCTGTATAGTGCAAATGGAACGGCTGCCCAATCCTTCTACTTTGTGGATCCGACGGCCGTGCGTTCTGAGCTCGATAAGCTCGCTTCCGATAACCGCGAAGTTGTCAAAGACGGGGACTATGCGATTGCAGCCGGTCCGGATTTGTCTCGAATGGTTCTCGATGTTACCGGGGGCTTTGCTTCTAACGGTGCTAACGTGCAGACTTATCAATCGAATACAACTGCCGCTCAGCGTTGGCGTGTTTCGCATGACGATGACGGCTACCTTACTATAACGAATGTCAAGTCTGGCAAAGTACTTGATGTTTCCGCGGGTTCAACTTGTTTGGGAACGAACGTCCAGCAATACACGGCTTGTGGCGATGCGAACTATGCGCAAAAGTGGATTGCGGTGCCGAATGGCGATGGAAGCGTTCGGCTTCTTTCTGCTGTTTGGCAACAGCGTACACTTGATGTTGCCGGCGGCTCTCTGAACTCTCAGACAAACGTGCAGTTATATACTTCGAATGGAACTGCTGCGCAGCGTTTCAGCTTTATTGCCACAAACCCTGCTTCAGTTGACCCTTGCGATGACATTTTGAAAGACAAGGGTTGGTGCGTTATTTCTCCCTCCGCAAATGGTGCTGTTGCCCTTGACGTTGCCGGTGGATCATTAAAGAACGGCGGCAATGTTCAGACATATTCCTGCAACGGCACGCTGTCACAGCTATTTAAGGCTGAGTATCGCGACGGTTACTATGTTCTGCGTAATGCTGGTTCCGGTAAGGTGCTCGATGTCGCAGCGGGCGACGTTGTCCCCGGAACGAATGTCCAACAGTGGGATGAAAGCCCCAACGACAATCAGCTCTTTAGCGTCGTTGTCAATGAAGACGGAAGCTATTCGTTCATAAATAAGGCTACGGGGCTCATGCTCGCGGTATCCGGTTCAAATCTGGTTGCTGCTATTGTGGGAGATTCCGTCCAGACATCGTTTGTTTTTGCCGAGCAAGAAGACTTGCTGAGCGAAGGCCTTTATGAGATCTATCCGTCTGCAAATTCCTCCTATGTGCTTGATGTCGCGAGCGCATCTGCTGACTCAGGAGCCAACGTTCAGCTCTATTCCTACAATGGTTCCTTCGCCCAAAAATGGCTGCTTAAAAAGGTGGATGGAGCGAAGAATACCTATACGTTTGAATCTGTTTGCTCAACTAATAGACTTGCTGTTTCCGGTACCAATGTTTGCACGATGGCACCGGCAGATGTGAAGGCGCAGCAATGGGTGGCGCGAATCGATAGCAATGGTATTGAGTTTGTCTCTGCGGATGACCAAGATCTCTCGCTTGATGTGAAGGGCGGCAATTTCGCTTCGTCTTCCAATGTCCAAGTCTATACTTCAAACGATTCTGCAGCGCAGAGGTTCCGCCTTCGTTCGACTTCGGCGGATGTCGCAAACGGCACGTATTTTATCCGAATGGCGTCTCGTGCAAACTCGGTCTTAGATGTTTCCGGTGGATCGTCTGCTGACGGTGCGAATGTGCAGATTTGGCAAAATAACGATACGGGTGCTCAAAAATGGAATTTCTCACGCAACGTTGATGGCTCTTACACAATCGTCAACGCCGCCAGTGGCAAAGCTCTTGATGTAAAAGATGCCGCTGCTTCCTCTGGGACAAATATCCAACAATGGTCCAGAAACGGCAGTGCTGCCCAGCGTTGGTATATTGAGTACGTATCCGGTGGCTTTAGATTGTCATCCGCCCTTAACACGGCATTTGTTATTGATGTCTCTGGAGGAAATGCGGCAAACGGTACGAATGTTGCGTTATACGCGAGCAATGATTCAAAGGCGCAGCGGTTTACGTTCAAGGCAACTACGTATGTTCAGCCCTTACCTGCGGATCAACAGGCAATGTATAACCGTGCGCAGTGGTACAACAGCAACACGGATTGGTTGATCTTGACTGACACCGTCGGCTGCCGTACAGGTATTTTTAGGGGCTCTCGTGGCAACTGGAAGTTATGGTCTTTCTGGCAGTGCGCTCCTGGCAAAAATGAGTCGCCGACCGTGCTGGGCGAGTATTCCGTCTATGGAAAGGGACTTTCGTTTGGGCATGGATATACCTGCTGGTATTATACGCAGTTCTACGGTGACTATTTGTTCCACACGCAGCCTTGCTATACGGGGACGTTTAACGTGATGGACTCCACTATGGGACAACGTGCGTCCGCGGGATGCATCAGGCTTACGACCGACCATGCCAAATGGATTTACGACAATATTCCCTATGGAACGAAGGTCGTTAATTACTAAGCTCAAAGTAATTACTAAAGATCAAAGGCGGCTCGCTTACGACGGTCGCCTTATTTGCGCAAAGATTTGCATGATGCGCTGGACCGCGATTAAATAACCAAACACGTAGCAGTTTCACTGCATAACAATTCATTGATTTTAGATGGTCAAATGATGCGTTCGTTTGTGGTGACAAGTGTCGTGTCGTTGGTGTTGACGAGGTTGTCTGGGGGATGTCATGCGTCATAAAAAGCGTGTTTGCATTGCAATGCAAACAGGGCTCTTGTTGGGCCTACTTCTAATATTGCCCGTCGTTCTTAAATCGGGTTCGACCGCCTTTGCTGAAGTCTCTCCGGCTGGTCCATCGGTGGAAGAGGCTGTGAAAGCTGAAGACGTGAATGATTCTTTTCGGGATTCGTCTTTGGGCGATTCTGCTCATGACGACAGCGCGACCGATGAAGACGCGGGCGTCGAGTCTGAATCTTCTGCCGAGGCAGCTGATCTGTCCAGCTACTCGACCCTCGATACGGGCATCTATTTCTTAACCTCGACTTTGTCGGGGCATCGCGTGCTCGACGTCGCCGGTGGATCGGTGGGTGCCGGCGTGGCTATACAGCTGTATGGAAGAAATGAGACGGCTGCTCAGCAGTTTATTCTTGAAGACCTTGGCGATGCCCGATACGCCTTTAAGAACGTTAAATCGGGACTGTATCTTTGCTATCCCAATGATGTTTCTTATTTCTCGGACCATCCGCTTCTTACGCAGTGCGCTGGCGATAGCGATGCTTGGGGCTTTGCGTGGCATGCTCGACAGGTTGGTAATGGATTCATCTTTTCGCCTGTTATCGATGATGATTATGCGATCGACATCGCCGGTGCAAATGATGCCGATGGCATTCAAATTCGTCTATATCAAGCCAATGAGCCTGCGGCTCAGATTTTTACGCTTGAAAAACCTAAGACTACTATCATTGCCGAGCTCGCGGCTGCTCATGCCTCAGATCTTGCTGACGGTACCTATCTCATTCGTTCGGCAAAGAGTCGTTGGCAGACGCTTGATGTCGCCGGCGGATCCAGGTCTTCGGGTGCGAATGTTCAAATATATGCGCTCAATGCCTCGTCTGCGCAAACATGGACCGTCTCCCATGACTCGGACGGTTTCGTAACGCTTACCTGCAAGGGCTCTGGGCTTGTTCTCGACGTATCTGGCGGAAGCGCTCATTCTGGAACGAATGTCCGGCAGTACGCATCTAATGGTTCTGCCGCGCAAAAGTGGATTGCAGTGAAGGACGGCGATTCAATTAAGCTTATCTCTGCCCTTGATCCCTCAATTTGTCTTGATATCGCCGGGGGAAACACAGCTAACGGGGCGAACGTGCGCACTTGGTCCGTTAACGGCACGAGTGCCCAGCGCTGGTCATTTTATGATCTAAACGCCCAGCGTGAAGAGCTGGACATGTTAGCGCAACAGAATGCCGGCAATATCGCTGACGGGCGTTATATTCTGGCTCTGGGCGTTGGCAAGACCAAGGTACTGGACGTAAGCGGTGGATCTAAAGACAACGGCGGCAATGTTCAGTCCTATGCTTCGAATATGACGTCGGCACAACAGTGGGTAATTTCTCATGATGAGTCTGGCTATTTGATTATCAGAAACGTCTCTTCGGGTAGGGTGCTCGACATTGCTGGCGGGTCTTGTTCGTTGGGGACTAATGTTCAACAGTATTCATTCAACGGGTCGCGTGCCCAGCGTTGGATTGCCGTTCCCTCGGCGTCGGCGGGGCTATTCCGGTTGCAGTCGGCACTTATGACTGACATTGTTCTAGATGTTGCGGGCGGCTCATCCTCAAATGGCGCCAACATTCAAACCTATGCGAACAATGGGACTCCCGCTCAAAACGTTCGTTTTGTTTCGACTGCACCAGACGTAGCGCCGTGTAGTGATCTTGGCCTGGACGGCTGGTTTACCATTTCACTGGCGACTGATTTATCGCGTGTATTTGACATTGCCGGTGGCTCCTCTTCCAATGGAGCTAATGTCCAGACCTACGCCGCTAATGGTACGTTTGCGCAGGACTTTAAGTTTGTATATGAGGGCGGATACTACCGGATTGTGAGTGCCCAGTCTGGCAAAGCGCTTGATGTTGATGGCGGCAATTTGTGCCCTGGAACCAATGTCCATCAATGGAATATCGGCAGCAATAATGCCAATCAATTGTTTTCCATTGTGCGCAATGATGATGGTTCGTATACAGCGACCAATAAAGCGACCGGATTGGTGTTGACCGTTGAAAGTTCTAACGTATTCGGAGATTCCCCGACTGATTCCGGCTCGCAAAGTTTGGCGTTCACAAAAGTGACCTCGCTTTTGCCCGAGGGTTTCTTTACCATTTCGAATTCCGCATCTTCTTCTGCGGTTCTTGATGTTGCAGGCGGCTCTGCTGCTGACGGTGCCAACGTGCAACTTTATGGAAGCAACAAGTCGCTTGCTCAGAAGTGGAAAATCACAAAGGTTGCCGAACGGGATAACACCTATACCATTGAGAGCCTGGTATCTGGCAAGGTTTTAACGGCGGATGAGGACGATAACGTTTGCGTTCGTTCTCAAACCAATGATGATTTTCAATTATGGACCGCTCAGATTAATAACGGCTGTGCTGTCCTTGCCAACGTGGCAACGGGAAAGGTGCTTGATGCTGCAGGGGGCTTAACAAGCAACGGAACTAATATTGGGATGTATGCTTCTAATGGTACCGCAGCGCAGTCATTTAAATTGTCTACCTGCTCGTTAGTTGATTCGGGCACTTATACCATTGTCGTCGCCTCTGATCGTTCTAAAGCGTTGGATGTGGCGGGCGGCTCGCGTTCCAATGGCGCCAATGTACAGCTTTGGTCTTCCAACGGTTCTGGCGCTCAAAAATGGAACGTTAGCGCCAATTCTGACGGAACTGTTTCGATTCAGAACTGTCGAAGCAAGAAGTACCTTGATGTGCTTAATGCCCAGGGCGTTTCGGGTACCAACGTTCAGCAATGGCAGGGAAATGGAAGTTCTGCGCAACGTTGGCGCGTTGACTACGTGGGTGGGGGCTCTTTCGTCATCCGCTCCGTACTCAACGAGACCCTTGTTTTGGATGTGAGTGGGGGAGCTTTTGGCGACGGTGCCAATATTCAGATTTATAACTCCAATAATTCTGGTGCCCAGGGGTTCACTTTTGTTCAGACAAGTTATACGCCCGAGGCGGTAGATCTGGCTGTCCCCGTTTACAATCAGTACTCCGTCGGACTGCCCAATGGTTGCGAATCGGCTGCCCTGACCAACGTTCTAAATTACTACGGTTTTGGTGTTGGACCTTGCGAGATGGCTGATCGCTGGATCCCTCGTAGCTCTTGGGATTTTGTTTGGTGCTTCTGGGGCGATCCCCATAGCTATTCCAACGGTAACGAGATCTGTGCTCCTGGACTCAATAAGGCCGCTAACAATTTCTTAGCGAGCCGGGGGAGTAGCTTGCGTTCGTACGACGTTTCGGGAACATCTTTGTATGACCTTTGTAAATACTTGGATGATGGCTACCCGGTCATTATTTGGACCACTGTCCATCAGGGCAACGTGGGTAATATTTATGCCCGACAGGGAGGTTATTTTGCCTGCGTTAACTCACATACGGTGGTTTTGAAGGGCTATGACCCTCAAACAAATAAGGTCATGATCTCCGATACCATCGATGGCTATACTACCTACGATCGAGATTGGATTGCCTGGGTCTACCAGCAACGAGGTGCGCAAGCGGTTGTTATTAAGTAGCCAATGGCTGCGTTGTCACGGCTTGTATCAACTATTATAGATTCAATGTTAATTTGGATTGGGGGTTTGATATGAGCTGCAGTCGTAAAGCCCGTGGCCTTGCTGCTATTTCGGTAGTGGCTTTGGCTGCGGGTCTTTTTATTTCCTCCGTTGGGGTGTCTCCGTTATTCGCGGATGAGGCGTCCACGAACGGTTGCGATGTTAACCGGGTTATCGATTCTGACGCTACTAATGGTGGCGATGGCGGCTCCGCTCCGGACGGTTTGTCCGCCTTGTCTAACGAGGGGCAATCTGAAGACTCGTCGGCGCCTACTGCCGAATCGACTGATACGGCATCTCAAGATGTTGGGAGCATTGAGGACTTAGCCGTTAAAAACAAAGGGACACTTTCTGACGGTGCGACCTATGTTTTTGCTTGCAGTAATGCATCGCGCAGGGTGTGGGATGTTGCGGGCGGATCTTCCTCAAATGGTGCCAATGTTCAGATGTACGACTCGAATATGACTAAAGCTCAGCGTTGGTTGGTACATGAGGACGAGAACGGGTTTTTAACTTTCGAAAACACCGGTTCTGGCTTGGTACTTGATGTTTCAGGCGGTAAGGCTGAGTTGGGTCGTAATGTTCAGCAGTATGTGAGTAACGGCACTCGTGCGCAAAAGTGGGTTGCCGTTAAGGGCGCCGATGGGGGCTTGACGATACATTCCGCCCTCAACGTTGAGTACGTGCTTGATATCGCGGGCGGTAGCTCTGCTAATGGAGCTAATGTCCAGTTGTATAAGGCCAACCAAACTGCCGCACAGCTGTTTTTTCCGCTCGATTCAAATCCTGTCGTTGACTCCATGGGTCAGAATGTTGCCGACGGTGTTTATTGTTTTGAATCTGCCGGTTTGGCACTCGACGTAAAGGGCGCTTCTGCTGAATCCGGTGCCGCTCTTCAGTCATATAGGAAGAACGATACCGTGGCGCAGGCTTTCCGTCTTACATATGACAGCGCATCCGGTTATTACACGATCGCTTCGCTTGTTTCGGGCAAGTTGATAGACGCCGATTACGGTAGTGTCGTACCCAGCGGCGCTGCCCATCTCTATGGATCCCTTGATGATGCTGGCTCCTATACGAAGAATCGCTTTTGGGTCCTCGAGCCTTTCGGTGAAGGCTTTGCCATTAAAAACGCCGCTAATGGGTTATACCTTTCATTTGAAAGCGTCGTTGCCGTTACCTCGACTGATGCTGCCACCTGGACTTTGACCCGGACCAACAGTTTTACCTGGACGCAAACGGATGTCGATGCGTTTGCCGCTGTGCAGGGGCTACAGGTCGAAGACGGTACCTATGCTCTCTGCATGGAGCCATCACCGCGGAGTGTCGTTGACGTCTCTGGCGGCTCCGCGGCAAACGGTGCCAATATCCAAATCTATGTTTCTAATAACACTGCCGCCCAACGTTGGGTTATCAAAAATATTCTTGGCTCGGATGGGCAACCTACTGGTTATGTAACGATCGCTCATGCGGGGACCTCTATGGCCCTTGATGTTTCCGGCGGAAGCAAAAAAGCTGGTGCTAACGTTCAACAATACGGTGCGAATGGCACCGCCGCGCAGCGTTGGATTCCTGTTAAGCAGGCAAATGGATCGTTTGTGTTCTATTCTGGTCTTGGACGCAATCTTGTTTTAGATGTAAGCGGTGGTAGCGTCTCTAACGGTGCCAATGTTCAGATTTGGTCGGTAAATGGTTCTACAGCGCAGCGCTTTATTGCCATCAACGCAAATCCTCATGTTGAGGCGGGCACCCAAACGGTTGCGGATGGCATGTACCAGATTAATTCCGTTTCGGATCCTTCAAAATGCCTTGACGTGGCAGGGGGCTCTACCTCGAATGGTGCTCGCGTTCAAACGTATTCTGCAAATGGCACGCTAGCACAGTGCTTCAAGCTTTCATATGACTCTGCTACAGGTTTTTACTCGATTCGCCCTGCGAGGACTGGTAAGGGACTTGATCTTGATAGCGGCGATATTATTCCTGGCGCAAAAGTTCAGCAGTGGGATTTCCCCGGGATTGGATCAAATCAGCAGTGGCGTATCGAGTCTGACGGAGATGCCTATTTAATCCGATCCGTTGCGAGTAATTTGGTACTGGAGCGAAAGTCCGACGGATCCGTAACGACTGCAGTTGAAAACGGTGACGCTTCGCAGCGCTGGACCTTTGATTCCTTTACCGTGTCGCTCAGAGAGGGCTGCTACTCAATTTATTCAGACTCGGCAGGTAAATACGTTGATGTCTCTGGTGGCTCTTATGCAGAGGGCGCTCCACTACAGGTTTATGCGGGGAACGGGACTTTGGCTCAGAAGTTCTGGGTTCGTGCCGACGAGCAGGGATACTTCTCGTTCCAGTGCGTTAATTCTGCCAAGTACCTCTCGGCGCGTGAATCTGACGGCGCTGTTCTTCAGATTTCGGATAAGGATTCCGATGAGGCCAAGTGGTCGCTTGGTGTCTGTTTTGGCAATGGTATCGAGTTAAAGAACAAAAAGACCGGTAAGGTCTTGACTGCCCCGGGATCTGGCAGCTCCATTGTTTGCACCGATGAGGGTGGTTCGGCAGCTCAAGGGTGGGCAATCACATCCGTCTCTCTGATTTCTGATGGATTCTACGAGTTCGCTCCCATGCATGCGGCGGGGCAACGACTTGATGTGGCTGGTGGTTCTCGCTCGAATGGTGCAAACGTCCAAATATATGCTTCCAACGGCACGTTAAGTCAGCGCTTGTGGGTCCGTAGCATCGGCGGCGGCTGGTATTCGCTTACAGCTTGCTGCTCAGCTTACCCTCTTGACGTCCTTAACTGTTCCGATGCGGATGGGGCCAACGTTCAGCAGTGGCAATGGAATGGGTCGAATGCGCAAAAGTGGCGCTTCGAAATGGGGGAGAGTGGAATCAAGATTATCTCAGCCTGCGGCAATAAGGTTCTTGATGTAGGTGGTGCAGCTACCGCGAATGGATCTAATGTCCAACTGTGGTCTTATAACGGGTCCAACGCTCAGAGCTGGCGCGCTATTTCTGCAGAGCGTCCTGCAAAGATTGGTTATCAGAATCCCGCGAACTATCCGCAGGTCAGCAGCTTGACGGTTAAACTTCCGAGTTATTGCACCGGTGAGTTTACCTATGTGACGCCGTCTCGCATTGCAATCGATGCTACGCGAGACGATTGCGTTAATGCCTTTATCCAGCGCGCTTATGAGTATGTGGGTACGCGCTATATTGAGCCGTATTCGACGGCCCCTGGCGGTGCCGTCGATTGCTCGGGCTTTGTGCTGCAATGCCTTTATGCTACGGGCATGGACATGGGGATCTACAACCCCTACAACCATCGCTGGCTTGCGTGGCAAACCTACAACTCTATGAATTGGTATAACAACGGTACGTTTATGCCAGTGAGCGTTGGCAGCATGCAACGCGGCGACGTTATCTACTACCGCGGTCATATTGCCATCTATTTGGGCGGTGGGCGCATGATTGACTCTTGGCCAAATCAGGGCGTCGGTGTTCACAGCGTCTACGAGCGCGGCAACCCTATAGGTGCTGCTCGCCCGTTTGTTTAGTCCTATTCCGTTAATCGAGGTTATATGTCTGCGACACGTTTTGGTCTTATTGCCACGATGGCAATCGAGCCAATTTAAAAGTTGGTATGATTATCGCTGTCCCGTCCCACTCCAATACGTGGGCAGGTTCCATTTGGGGACATATCGCAATATTCATTGGAGATGGCAAGGCAATTGAGAACATCGGGCGAATTAATGTCCGTGGGCTTAATGACTGGGTCAACTATTATGGAACAACGTATACGCCGCTTTGGGGCTGGTACCGCAATATCGCCCTTTGCTAGTCTGGATTTAGGTTGATGGATATGCGCAAGAAAACTTGTCTTGCATCGTCGCTACTGGTTGCCCTTGGCCTGCTCTGCAGCCTGGGGGCAACTCCTGTTTTTGCCGATGATGCTACGCTTCCTGTTGATGCCTCTCTGGAGGAACGTCTTGCCTATGGCGAGGCGCACCCCGATGAGGGTTTGGGTACCTACACTGCCGGCAGCTCAATGGAAGGGGAGCCGCTCGTCGCTGCGCTTGATACTCGTTCGGCTAATGGCTCTCCCTATTGGGGCGGTTCCAACGCTTCTAAAACGTTTTATAACGGCTACGACGAGGTGTTTGCTTCTCCTGCCCTTAAAGTCATTGACGTCTCGGAGTGGCAGGGGACGATCGATTGGAATAGGGTCAAAAACTCAGGCGTGGATGCTGTCATTTTGCGTTTCGCGCATTCAACGAGTCATTTTGACAAACAGCTTGAGCGCAATTTGAGCGAGGTGCGCCGTCTGGGAATTCCGTTTGGCCTATATATCTTTAGTACCGCCCAGAATTCGAATGACGCTACAAGTGAGGCGTACTTCACCCAGCAAATCGTAAGCAAATACGGTCTATACGATTTGTCGCTACCGATTTTTTATGACCTCGAGTCGTTCCGCGACAGCAACGGAAATGCAATATCGCCCAATAGTGCTTCGGCATACGAGGGCATTGTGAATGCGTATTTTAATACGCTGTCTGGTTTTGGGATCAACAACGTTTCAATTTATTCCGGACGTTGGTATACAGATACCTATTTAAAAGCCGCCAGCGTGCGTCCCCGTGTGTCTTGGATTGCGGAGTACGGTCCTAAGCTCAATACAACGTTTAGCTGCGCCGGTCAGTTTGGGTGGCAGTATACGTCGCAAGCCCGCATCGATGGCATTACCGCCAACACGGTTGACATGAGCGCTTTTTCTTCTGCTGATTTTATCAATGTGCTCAATCTGCCCGATTTTTCTCTTTCTGATGGAACTTATTACATCGACTCGATAGCAAAAGATTCCTCGAGCGTTACCGTTTGCGAAGATGGAAGCCTTTCTTTGTATGGTGCCCAAGGAACGGCTGATCAGCGCTTCATCCTTGAGTCGGCTGGTTCGGGGGCGTATCGATTCAAGAACGAATCAACTGGGCAGTATCTCACCGTGGCTGATGAAGACGCAAAGAGCGGTTCTTTGGTTGTCCAGGCGGCTTATGCTCAAGACGACCATCAGCTTTGGCACGTTCGCGCTTCCGATAATGGGTTCTATATCCAGTCCGCATTGGGCAACTGGGTACTCGACCTAACTAACGGCAGCACGACGGATGGCACTCCGGTCCGTATCTGGGCTCCGAATAAAACGACCGCGCAGCGTTTTACGTTCGCTTCCGCATCGGCCGTAACAACTGATACGGCTTTTGCCATAAAGAGCGTTCTCGATCCGCAGCTTGTCATGGATATCTACGGCGGCTCATCTGATAACCGAGCGCGGCTTCAGATCTATAACGCCAATAATAGTCAGGCTCAGATGTTTACGTTTAAGCAGGTTGGCAATGGCTTGTACGAAATCGTAAATGTTAACTCTGAAAAGCCCTTTGAGGCTCAAGGCGGATCTGTCTCCAATGGTGGAGCAATCTCCCAGTATTCATCCAACGGCACTTGCGCGCAGCATTGGTCCATTGTTGATTGCGGCAATGGCGAATACTCGTTCATTAATTCGAAATCCGGTAAAGCCATTGACGTTCCGGGCGGCAATGGCGTGAGCGGGTCTGCGCTTCAGATTTATACGTATAACGCATCTGATGCGCAGAAATGGACGCTTGCGCCGGCGCGTACCGTCCGTCAGGAGCTCAATGATCTCGCCGCCTCGGGCAAGGGCCTTGTAAAAGAGGGCGTTGAATACGCTATCGGCTCTGTTTCTGAGCGTCAGGTATTTGATATTGCCGGCGGGTCTACGAATTCCGGCGCCAATCTTCAGCTATATGCATCTAATGCAACTAAGGCTCAGCGTTGGACGTTTTCCTATGATGAGAATGGCTATGCGACCATTACGAATGTGAAATCCGGAAAAGTCCTTGATGTTTCTGGTGGAAGCAAAAAAGCTGGTGCTAACGTTCAGCAGTATGCACCCAATGGCTCTTGGGCTCAGAAGTGGATTCTTGTCGATTGCGGTGATGGCTCTGTCAAAATCTACTCTGCGGTTAGGACGGGCTTTGTCTTAGACCTCGCCGGCGGCTCCACTGCAAATAGTGCGAATGTGCAGGTTTATGACGATAACGGCACTGCCGCGCAGCGATTCAAGCTGTATACTGCGGGAGTAGTTTCTAAGGTTAAATCAATCGATTCTCAATCTGTTGTTGTAACGGCTTCCGACGGTCGCGTTTTTGATGTGACTGGCGGCAGTATGGACAGCGGGGCTGCTATTCAGCTTTATAGCGCCAACGGGACTATTGCACAGTCGTTTGGCTTTGAACTTGATGATGAAACGGGTCTTTATGCTATAAAGTCTGCGAAATCCTATCGCTACCTATATGCTCAGGACGGGGATATTGTTCCTGGGGCAGCAGTTAAGCAAGGGAGTCCGTCGCCCTCGTCACAGATTTATGATTGGGCTGTTGAAGATGCGGGCAACGGCTTGTATCGTATCGTTAACGCTGCAACGGGTTGTGTTTTGGGCGTAAGTGATTCTGGCAAGCTTGTTACGGTTTCCAGGGGCGATGCGCGTGAGCTATCGGTTGCATTTGCGCCATCCGACTTTAAATGTTTGCGCTCCGAACAGGATGCTGATGCTGCGGCTCATATGTCTGATTTGCCGGATGGCGAGTATATCGTCAGCTCGAGCAAGAACTATTCCTTTGTACTGGATGTTTCTGGTGGGTCAAAAGATAACAGTGCCAACATCCAGTTGTACACGTCGAATATGAGCAATGCTCAGCGTTGGATCGTTTCCCATGACGATAAGGGTTATGTTACGTTTACGAACGTTGGCTCCAATAAGGTGATTGATGTCGCCGGCGGAAATGCCTCGTCTGGTACGAATGTTGCTCAGTATGGTTCCAACGGCACGCTTGCTCAAAAGTGGATTGTTTCCAAGCAATCCGATGGCTCATATCTCATTGAGAGTGCTCTTAGGCCCGGATTCTATCTTGGATCCAAGGGAGGCGGTGCGTCCAATGGTGTAAATGTTGAGTTGAGCGTCAATGATAACAATTCGCACTTTGCGTTGTTTAGTACTTCTCCATCAGTTGCTAAATGCGAGGATATTCTTCCTGCTGGGTATTTCACTCTGAGTCCCGCCTGCAATTCCACCGGTAAGGTCCTTGATATTGCCGGTGGTTCAAGCTCCAGTGGGGCAAATGTCCAGCTTTACAGTAGCAACGGTACGCTTGCTCAGCTGTTTAGCTTTGAATATCACGACGGTTACTATGTAATCCGTAATGTAAAGTCTCAAAAAGCGCTTGACGTGGATGGCGGCAAGCTCGTTCCGGGCACTAATGTCCAACAGTGGGAATGTGATTCGGCCAATGCTAATCAGTTGTTTTCTGTAGTCGACAACGGCGATGGGACGCTCTCTTTTATTAATAAGGCGACTGGCCTGTTTTTGGATATTGTTGGAGCTTCTGACAGTGTTCAGGCGAATTTGGACGCATATCTCCCCAATGGAAGCGCTGCTCAAAAGTTTACGCTTCATCAGGTTACAGAGTTTTTGAGTGAAGGTGCTTTTTCCTTTGAGTCGGCCACGGCCTCGAAAGTCTTGGATGTTGCTGGCGGATCCGTGGAGGACGGCGCTCCGGTCCAGCTATATACATCGAACGATGCGCTTGCGCAAAAATGGTATGTAAGCAAAGTGGCAGGGTTGGACAACACGTTTGAGATTGAGTGCATCGGCTCTGCGAAGGTTCTCTCCCTTGCTGATGACGGGAAGCTTGTCCAGCAGACATCAAGCGGCTCCGATTCTCAGCGGTGGCACAGTGCGCTGTCTGGCGGCAAGGTTGCGTTGCAAAATGCAGCTACAGGTCAGTATCTCTGTGTTTCGGGCTCTTCCTCGACATTGGGCGTGGTTGATTCGTTGGAGCTGCCCGGTGTTCGATTTAACGTAAAGAGCGTCGGGGTTCTTTCTGAGGGGTCATATACCATCCAGCTTATGGCGAACCGGTCGTATGTATTCGATGTGTCTGGTGGATCAACGGCTACCGGAACGTCAGTTGGATTTTATGGTTCGAACGGAACGGCGGCTCAGATTTGGGATGTTCGCAAGAATTCCGATGGAACATATGAGATATCTAGCGCTAAATCCTGCAAGCCTCTCGATATCAAGGGCGGCAATCAGTCGGCTGGTAATGGTGTCCAAATTTGGACCCGTAACGAAGGCAACGCTCAAAAATGGAATTTGGTTTACAACAGGGGAGAGGGCTATACGATTCGGTCGACCAGTGGACTTGTCTTGGCTTCTTCTGGCGGCGCGCTTGCCCTTTCTGAAGATAATGGTACCGCCAATCAGCGTTTTGCCTTTGAAAAGGCTACCTATATTCCACCTGCTTTAACTGGAGTTCAATGGAAGGGTTGTGCCCATTATTCGTCGTCTCGTTACGGCGAAGACTGGAGCGTGATTGTGATTCACATCTCTGAGTGCACAGCGCTTTCCCAGATTGATAATACTTTTTGGGGTACACGCGAAGCCTCGGCTCATTATGGCGTGGCACCAGGGCAGATTCACCAGTATGTCGGTCTCAATGACACGGCTTGGGCCGTTGGCGACTGGGAGTGGAATAAACGCTCGGTGTCTATCGAGCATGTGGGAACTACGGCAAATCCGCCTTCGTATGCTACCCTTGATACAAGTGCACAGCTCATGGCTGCACTTGCAAGATCTAAGGGTTGGAGACATTTGACGATGGGGGATAACGTTGGGATACATAAGTGGTATTCATCAACAAGTTGCCCCGCCGGAACAGACGTCAATTGGCTTGTTGCGAAGGCAAATCAGTATTTGGGCAACTAGCCTGTTATTTGAACGCCAATGTAATTGGCTACGTCTCCAATTATCATATATCCGCAAGCTTAGGAGAGATTGGTATGTCAGCAAGTGGTATCCATCCTGGCTGTTGCGCGTTCGTTTGTGTAGAGGGGTAAATGAAAAGGCCTGAAACCATCTGGTTTCAGGCCTTTTCCTATTCTTAATTGAACGGTTAATTTTTTCTGCCCTCTTGGAATACTCGGTAGACCTGAAGCTCCCATTCTTTTCGCTCAGTTTTGGCGACGTTGTCAAGGATGAGGCCGGTAGCAAGCGAGAGCCCGCACAGGAACATGAAGGCTACCGCAAGCACTGCAGTGGGGAGCCGTGGAACAAGACCGGTTGCGAAGAATTCTCCAATGACTGGAAGGCCGAGAATCAGGCCAACGAGAGCGAGTACCAATGCGATAAGGCTGAAAAACTTGAGAGGACGATAGTTCTTAAATAGGCTGGCGATGGCACACACAACTTTTACACCATCTCCAACGGTATCGAGCTTGGACTCCGAACCTTCTGGGCGGTCGCGATAATCGATGGGGACGTCGGCAATCCTCCAGCGTCGATCGACCGCATGAATGGAGAGTTCCGTCTCAATCTGAAAGCCTTCGGAGAGGACTGGGAAAGTCTTTACGAAGGGGCGAGACATGGCCCGGTAGCCGGTCATGACATCGTCGAAGGAATAACCATAGATCCAGCGAATCATTGTGCGGACGAGGTCGTTACCAAAGCCATGAAAGGCGCGTTTGTTCTGCTCTGCGTAGGTACCGTTAGAGAGTCGATCGCCCACGGTCATATCCGCTTCACCAGAGAGGATTGGGGCGGCGAGCGCTGCGGCAGCTTCCGCCGGATAGGTGTCATCCCCATCGACCATGAGGTAGCAATCTGCGTCAATATCGCGGAACATCTGCCTCACGACGTTGCCCTTGCCTTGCCTGGGTTCGTGGCGAACGATTGCGCCCGATTCCTTCGCAAGTTTTGCGGTTTCATCGCTTGAGTTGTTGTCGTAGACGTAGATGGGTGCGCCTGGCAATGCGGAGCGGAAGTCGGCTACTACCTTAGCGATAGTGACGGCTTCGTTATAACAGGGGATGATGACGGCAACGCGTGATGCGTCGATAGAGATAGTCAAGGAGGTACCTTTCAGAGTGGAACAAACCTGCTTAAGAATATACCGTTATTTCGCCTTGCATGCTATCTGCGTAATTACGTCACGCCTCTCGGTCTTGTTCCATGATGATGTGAATCCGAGCTGGATTATAATTCTGGAGACTTCGTCATAATGAATGAAAGGTTGATTTTCAATCTCAACGCAACAGCCTGAACGGGCCCCGCGTTTCCGCAGC
>UQMD01000020.1 GCA_900542155.1 uncultured Collinsella sp. | reverse complement strand
AACGATATGGCACCGTGGGGACACATGTATGTCAATCCTGGTCTAACAGAGCCTTTTATAATCCCCGTCCCAGAAAAATCATCGGCAAACGCACTACTTTGCGCTGGTAAGAACACCGGTGGTGTCAAACGCTGGGGTGAAGCTCTCGTCTACCGCTCCGCCCTCTTGCCAAAACATCGTCATAAAGCCCAGGTCGTCGGCATGGTCGAGCACTTGCTCATACTCCTCGCGCGTTACGGCGCGCGCCAGATCGCCGCCTTGTTCACGCATGAGGGCATTGGGCGTGTACTGGTTCATGACCGAGATCGGCACATCGCCCACCGTCTGCCACACCAGATCTAGCACGCGGCACGAGTCATCCGCATGCCCCGGCAGCACCAGGTGACGCACGATGATGCCGCGCTTCATGAGCCCGTCCTCGTCCACCAGCTCTCCCCCGCGGCGCTCGACCTCGCGCGCCATCTGTACCAGGCCCGACACGGCCACGCGCGGATAGTCCTTGATATGAGAAAGCGACTGCGCAAGCCCGGCATCGGCATATTTAAAGTCGGTGAGCCACACATCGACCAGGTCGCCCAGCGCCGCCACGGCACTCGCGCGCTCGTAACCGCTCGTGTTGTAGACGATTGGGATGACCAGCCCGCGCGTCCGTGCCGCGGCAATCGCGGCAGGCAACAGGTGCGCATAGTGCGTCGCTGTCACCAAATTGATGTTGTTGGCACCCTGGTCCTGCAGTTCCAGCATAATCTCGACCAGGCGCTCAGGCGAAATCTCAAGGCCAAAATTGCCGGTCGAGATCTCGTGGTTCTGGCAGTAGACGCATTTGAGCGAGCAGCCACTAAAGAAAATCGTGCCCGAGCCGGCCTCGCCCGAAATGGGCGGCTCCTCCCACATATGAAGTGCGGCGCGGGCCACCTTAAGCGTGTCGTTAGCACCGCATACGCCGCGCGCGCCCTCATCGCGCGCCGCACCGCAACGGCGCGGACACAAATGGCAGGCGGGCGAAAAAAGTTCGGTCAACGACGTCGGCATAAAAACATGCTCCAAAACAACGATTCAGCAGCTCAAACGTAAAGGGCTAGGCCGCACAGACGGCTCGAGCCTAAAAGCGCCGTAATCGTCCGACACGATTTTTGTAATGTCAAGACTGGAATCGACAAAGTGCCGCTTTATGATGTAGATATTCCGCCCCCCGCGGAGCAACTGGGTGAACCGTCGCGTTTATTTAGGGAGCCCACACAGTCGTACCTAGTACAGGTATCCTTCGTTGTTAAGGACGCTGGAACAGTCGATGAGGGCACCCACCTGTTTTAGGTGGGTTCATTTTCGTAACGTGGGGGGTGGTTTTCTTTTGCCGATTTTTCTGAATACCGCCGCTGCAGGCCCCACATGGACGCTCAGCGGCATCCAGCAGAATCCCCACCAACATCCCAATATCTGGTAAGCGCGTGATAATCGCACGGTGCAAACCTCCGCACCCCCTCGGTCGAGTATCATGGGTCAGCTATGCCTTTTTGCGTAGTAACCTTTGACCTTTTCCTTCGACGCTTGGCGGTTTTTAGATTCATGGCTTCATCCCCGAGCTACATACCGTATCTATGCGTGGCAGCGGCGGCCTTTATCACGACCTTCCTCACGGTGCCCCTGGTCAAGCGCTTGGCAATTAAGCTCGACGCCGTCGACTATCCTTCTAAGCGCCGCATCAACACCAAGCCCATCCCGCGTTTGGGCGGAACGGCGGTGTTTTTGGGCCTGGTCGTTGCCTGCATTGTGCAAATCCTAGGCACCTGGCACCTAGGCTGGCCGCCCGTCCTGGTGCCGCACCCACGCCTTCACATTAGCTATCCCATGCTGGCGTTCTCCTTTACCGTCATCTTTGCGACCGGCGCTATCGACGACGTCTATCAGCTCAAGCCCAAACAAAAACTGGCCGGTCAGGTACTCGCCGCGCTCATCGCCTGTATCGGCGGCTTGCGGATCGTCGTCATCGTCAACCCGTTTGCCCCCGGCGAAATCATGCTCGGATGGCTCGCCTACCCCATCACCGTGATCTATCTGGTGGCATTCACCAACATCATTAACCTCATCGACGGCCTCGACGGCTTGGCCACGGGCATCTGCGGCATCGCATCGTTCACCATGTTTTCGATGGCCGTTCTCTCGGGGCGCATCGACGCCGCCGCGCTCTCCATTGCGCTCTTTGGCGCCTGCCTGGCCTTTTTGCGCTACAACTTCAACCCCGCAAGCATCTTCTTGGGCGACTCGGGGTCGCTGCTTCTGGGCTTTGCGCTGGGCTCCATCTCGCTGCTCAACGTGAGCCGCACCGCCGCGCTCACCTCGCTTATCATCCCGCTCATCGTTGCCGGCGTGCCCATCATCGACACGTTTAGCGCCATCGTGCGCCGCAAGCGCGCCCACATTAGCATCGGACAGGCCGACAAGGGCCACATCCACCATCGCCTGATTCAGGAGGGCTACAACCAAAAGCAGGCCGTACTGCTCATCTATGCCTGGTGCATCATGCTTTCGGCCGGCGCCGCCGCCATTAATCAGGTCGAGGTCCCCATGCGCGTGCTCATCTTTACCGTGCTCGCCATTGGCTCGGCAGCCTTCGCCAAGCACCTGCACCTGTTTGAGCCCGTGCTGCGCCACCATTACAACAAGCACACGCACGAGGACGAGCTAGTAACCCCCGACGACCCCGCCTTTAAGCAGGAGGAGCAGGCGGCGGAAGAGCGTAAGGAAGAGCGGCACCACAGGCGCTAGGGTTTGCTGGCGAGGATGGGCTAAGGCGTTGGCAGCCGTTCGCGCGGGCGGCGCGACGGACATGAAAGCCGACTCCCGACAGTCCCTCACCCACTCACGCCCACCCCTCAATAAACACGCTATCATCAAGACCTGCGAACGAACGTTAGGAGCAATCATGCCAAACGAGAACAGCTACGAAGTCGCGCTGCAAAAGAGCAACGCCATTCGCGAGGGCCTGGCCAAGACGCCCGAGAAGTTCACCATGCTCACCGGCGACCGCCCCACCGGCCGTCTGCACCTGGGCCACTACTTCGGTACCCTCAAGGGCCGTGTTGAGCTGCAGAACATGGGCGCCAAGACCAACGTGCTCATCGCCGACTACCAGGTCATCACCGACCGCGACACCACCGAGCACATCCAGGACAACGTGTACAACATGGTCATGGACTACCTTGCCTGCGGCATCGACCCCGACAATACCATGATCTACGCGCACTCCGCCGTGCCCGCCGCCAACCAGCTCATGCTGCCGTTCCTGTCGCTGGTGTCCGAGGCCGAGCTGGCGCGCAACCCAACGGTTAAGGCCGAGATGGAGGCCTCGGGCCACGAGCTCACCGGCCTTCTGCTCACCTACCCGGTGCATCAGGCCTGCGACATCCTGTTCTGCAAGGGCAACGTCGTGCCCGTCGGCCGCGACCAGCTGCCGCACATCGAGCTTACCCGCACCATCGCCCGCCGCTTTAACAACCGCTACGGCAAGGTGTTCCCCGAGGTCGACGCGCTGCTGTCCGAGACCCCACTGCTGCCCGGCTTGGACGGTCGAAAGATGAGCAAGAGCTACGGCAACGCCATCAATATTTCGATGACCGCCGAGGAGACGGCCAAGCGCATCAAGAAGAGCCAGACCGACGGCGAGCGTATGATCACGTTCGATCCCGAGGCGCGCCCTGGCGTATCCGGCCTGCTCTCCACCGCCGCGATCTGCACCGGTCGTTCCGAGGTTGAGATTGCCGAAGAGATTGGCATGGGCGGCTCCGGTCAGCTTAAGAAATACGTGACCGAGGCGGTCAACGAGTACTTCGCGCCGATCCGCGAGCGTCGCCAGCGCTATGAGAACGACCTGGAATATGTGAAGGACGTGCTGCACGAGGGCAACCGTCGTGCCAACGAGATTGCCGAGCAGACCCTGGCCGAGGTTCAGGACGCCATGGGTATGGTGTACTAGAGACAAGCTCTGCGGCGCTGCCGCCGGGATTTGGACACATACAGACGGTGAGGCTAAATCCTCCCCTAACAGGAACGGGCCCGCTGGCAGTCAGTTGCCAGCGGGCCCGTTCCCGAAGTACACCGTTGAATCGCACAGAGGGGAGGAATGCGAATCAAACTCAACAGGGCAGGCTTTTTCATCGCCTATGGCCTGCTCCGTTGCTGAATACAATATAGTTCACCATGGTTTACTTTGTAGTGTCAATATGCTCCGCCACACCTTCTCCATAAGTTAGCTAGTGTAAACTAAAACCACCACAAAGGGGACAGGCACCTTTGTGGTGGTTTTAGCCACGGCAGAACCGTTAGAGTCCGGCAGGCCAGCGACAGGCGCCCAGATCGACGTGCATGTCGTCCTTAAACGCCACGCCCTCCCCTAGCAAAAGCTCGCGTTGAGCATCGGGACCGCCAAAAGCAAAACCCTCGCAAATGTGCCCGTCGGCAAACACCACGCGGTGACAGGGAATCTCGCCGGGGCGCGGATTGCTATGTAGGGCATACCCAACGTACCGCGCGCTCCGCGGACGACCGGCGAGCAGCGCCACCTGACCGTACGTGGCGACCATCCCTTCGGGGATCTGCTCGACCACCTCGTACACCCGTTCAAAAAAGCCCTCAGACGCCATTGCTCACTCCTTTCCATCCGGAAAAGCATAAACCACCACAAAGGTGCCTGTCCCCTTTGTGGTGGTTTATGGCAGGTCGGTTAGTTGGTAGGCTGGAAGAAGGCTATGGCTACGGCGCCGGGACCTACGTGGGTGCCGATGGTGGCGCCGATGGTATGGACGGGCAGCTCGCCCTCGATGTGGCCAGCCCACAGCGCCACGCTGTCCTCAATATACTTCTTGAGCACCGCATCCGAAAGTCCCGTATAGCCAAGCGCTAGGGGCATGGCGAAGTCGACGCCGCCCGCCTTTTCGACCTTCTGGTTCAGCAGGTTACGACCGTTCTTGGAGCCGCGCGCCTTGCCCAGCTGTACGATCAGACCGTCCTCTACAGCCACCACGGGCTTTACGTTGAGCAGCGTACCCACGGCGCCCGCCGCAGCAGACAGTCGACCGCCGCGCACCAGATACTCCAGCGTCTCGAGCAGGCCAATAACCACAACTCGGTCGCGCACGGCCTCGACAGCCGCCGCGATCTGAGATGCACTGCGGCCCTCGTCCACCAAGCGCAGCGCATACTCGACCAGGACGCGCTCGCCCAGGGTGACGTTGTTGCTGTCTACCACGAACACGTCGCCACCTGGCGCCTCGGCAAGTGCGGTACGGGCACTCTGATTGGTGCCCGAAAGCTTAGCGCCCACGGTAATAATCACGGCCTCGTCGCCGGCCTCACGTGCTTCGGCAATCGCCTGCGAAAAGGCATACGGGTTGACCTGGCCGGTCATGGGCAGCTCATCGCGCTCCACGAGCATCTCGTAAAAACGCTGGTGGTCGATGTCGACGCCATCCATGTACACATCGGTGCCAAAGGTGACGGACAGCGGCAAAACGGCCAGCGCCGGATGCTCGGCCGGCGACATATCGCTTGCGGAATCGGTAATAATGCGGACAGACATAGTTGATCCTTTCTTGCGCGGGCCTCGCGCAGGGAATTTCGACAGCAATGCCCCGGCACGGCGAACGCGCTCAAACGGGACTCTGCAGTTGTTTATCGGAAGCAAATGCCCCAGCGGCTCTACAGCTCGCGCAGGGTGTTGAGAATCGTGCGCAACGACGCGTACATCTGCTCGCGCTGCTCCACGCCCATGGTCTTGCCGGTGGTGTCGAGCACTTCGCGAATAATGCGATCGGCCTCGTTCATGCTCTCGCCACCCAACGTGGTCAGACGAACCGGGGCACGGTATTTAACGGCAGCATCGCCCGAATCTTCGACCTCGACGTAGCCGCCCTCCTCCAGATGCGCCAGCGTGCGCGAGACAGCGGCACGGGTCACGCCTGCCATGCGGGCGAGGTCGGCCCCAGTCAAGCCGTCCTTGCTGCGCTCCAGATAGTACAGGCACATAACATCGGAGCCCTTGAGGCCCAGCCTTGCGCCCTCAGATGCCTTAATGCGCTGGATCTCCTTGTAGAGACCGCTGATCAGTCCGACAAAGTCCTCGAAACGTGTCTCGTCGCTCTGCTGCATGGGAGACAACCGCCTTTCGCTTGCATAATGCTAACGAGTAAACATCTTAGCCGTACTCAGCGACCGGCAGCCCCACGCGCCCCATTTGTTAACCCATCAACATAAAAACCACCACAAAGGGGACAGGCACCTTTGTGGTGGTTGTGACCGTCGAGTTTGATCCGCAGGCGTCGCTACAGTTCCACGCAAGGATTGTCGCGAGTCACAAGCGTCTTGACGACAACCGTCGCTCCCAGATAGCGCTCAAGCAACTCAGCGAGGCGATCAACGGCAGCCTGGCAATCCCCCATCCGCTCGGGCTCCACGCACTCAATCGCCAGGAATGCATCGGCCGAATCGTCGGACAGCGCCGTGCGAACGCCGTCGCGCCAGTTCCAGCAGCGGCACACGGCGCCCGCATCGTCAATATAGGCGAGCTCGCCGGAAAGCGTCGGATCATCTGTCTCCTCGCCAAGCGGCAGGAACGCATCGCCGCCATCGGTCACCGCCAAGCGCAGATTGCCCTCAATCGCGTGCACATCCTCACCGCCAACAGGCAGCGCATAGGTCAGCGACACCGTGTTGTAGATATCCACCGCCGGCGTAATATGACCGACCGGTTTGCCTTTGAGCACGCGCTTAAGCAGGTTCTCAATCGAACAACGCGCGCCCTTCTTAGTCTTGAACAGACGATACGCCTCGCGCCATGCCTTGACCGGCGCATTCTCGCTGATGGTATCGCTCGTCAGGTGACGCTCCGCATCGATATTGGCGCGGTCAAGCAGCGCGGCAATCGCATCCACGTCCTCCTGGGAAATCTGCGCCGCGGGCTTCATGCCCTTTACGACCACAACGCCGATAGCCGCCTGCGGAAACAGTTCCCAAAACGAATCCTCGGCAACGAAACTCTTCATGTGCTCTCCCTTCATAGCGTGCGCCCGAGCCCGGGCGCCTAAACAAAAAGCGCCCTTACGACGGCCACCTTCAAAGTCCTACGGTGCCGCCACAAGAGCGCTTACGCTGCCCCCATCCGGAGAAGGGGGCGATATGTCAGGCGTATTGTAACCCGAGTCTTCCGCCCGAGCAAAACCACCACAAAGGTGCCTGTCCCCTTTGTGGTGGTTTTGAACTCGCGGCGATGCTAGAGACGAAATCCCAGCAGGCCGCGGCCGCGATGACGGGCCTCGGCGGGCACCTGGGCGTGCGGGCCGGCGGCCTTGACGGACTCGGGCAGGTGTGAGTACTTCTTCTCGAAGTTCTCCTCGAACATCACCGCCAGGTTGTGCGCGGCTTCGTCGTAGCGCGCGGTGCTCTGCCAGTACTGGCGCGGCACCAGGATGCCGTCGGGCACACCGTGGCACGTGGTGGGAATGTCGACGTTAAAGATATCGTCGTGCACGAACTCGCTGTCCTCGATGGTACCGTCGAGGGCGCGGGCCACCAGGACGCGCGTGTAGGCAAGCTCGATACGATGGCCAACGCCGTAGCCGCCACCGATCCAGCCGGTATTGACCAGGTACACGCGCGTGCGGCCGTCGGCAATGCGCTCGCCGAGCATCTTGGCGTAGACCATAGGGTCGAGCGGCATAAACGGCTCGCCAAACAGCGAGGAGAACGTGGGCGTGGGCTCGGTGACGCCGACCTCGGTGCCGGGGATCTTGGCCGTAAAGCCTGTCACAAAGTGATACATGGCGGCATCGGCCGTCAGGCGCGAGATGGGCGGCAGCACGCCAAAGGCATCGCAGGTCAAAAACAGCACGACGCTCGGGGTGGTGCCCATGCCCTTGGTCCACGCGTTGGGGATATGCTCAACGGGATAGGCCACGCGCGTATTGTGCGTGATCGAGACGTCATCATAGTTGGGCTTGCGGTTCTCGTCGAGCACCACGTTTTCGCAGATGGCGCCAAAGCGAACGGCGTTGAAGATCTCGGGCTCGTGGAACGCGTCCAGGCCCTCGCACTTGGCGTAGCAGCCGCCCTCGATGTTGAAGATGCCCATGTCGGACCAGCCGTGCTCGTCGTCACCGATCAGCAGTCGCGTGGGGTTGGCCGAAAGCGTGGTCTTGCCGGTGCCCGACAGGCCAAAGAACACCGCGGTCTCGTGCGTGACGGGATCCATGCTGGCCGAGCAGTGCATGGGCAGCACATCGTCCTCGACAGGCAGCAGGTAATTCATGACGCTGAAGATGGACTTTTTGATCTCGCCGGAATAGCCGGTGCCGGCGACCAGAATCACGCGTTCCTGGAAGTTGATGACCACGGCGGCGCTGGAGTTGAGGCCCTTGATGGCAGGATCGCACTGGTAGCCCGGCGCGGCGAGCACGCAGAAGTCCGGCTCACCGGTGCGCGCAATTTCGCGAGCGAGCGGACGGGCGAGCATTTGCTTAATGAAGAGCGCCTGGCTGGCACGCTCGCAGGCGACGAGCAGGCGACGCGTGTGGTTGCGGTCGGCGCCCGCCATGCCGCGCGTGACGAACACGTCGCGCTCGTTGAGGTAGTCGACGATACCGGCCTTGATGGTCTCGTAGCTCTCAATCGAAAGCGGTCGGTTGACGGCGCCCCAGGCGATCTTGTCGTGCACGTCGGGCGTGTCGACGATAAAGCGGTCATTAGGCGAGCGGCCAGTACGCTCCCCCGTCTCTATCACGAGTGCGCCATTGGACGCCATACGGCCCTCTTCGCGGCGGATGGCGTGCTCGACGAGCTCGGCTGCCGGCAGGTCAACCAGCAGGCGGGGCTGGTTTTCGGCGGGGTCTTCGACCAGCGTAATGCCAAAGTTGGATAGAACATCTGCAGGGGTAACACCAGGCATGGGGCCTCCTTTAAAAACGCGACACGAGGACACGACGCGCACTTTACTCACGTAAAGCCCGTTGTACCCGATATGCAAAAACGTTTTTGCGGCAAGGGCGGCAAGCCCGCCCAACGGTCAAAAATCGCAGGCAAGCGGCCTAGTCATTGGGGACGTTTTTAAACGACTAATCGTTGGGGACACTCTTGAACAGGCAACAACCAAGGAGCGTCCCCGGATGCCGGCACTCGGGGACGTTCCTAAAGTGCCGGCACATAAGGAACGTCCCCGAGTGCCGGCTACTGAATGGCGCCGCCGAAATTATCGAACAACCTGTTCAAAAACACGAACGAACACCGTCGCGTCTATACTAGAGCGCAGCAATAGAAAGGACTCCGCTTTGAGCATCACGCCCATCGATAGCATTCGCCGCGCCATCGCCCGCCGCAATGGCGTCGCCGACCCCACCGTATCGGACGGGGCGCACGGGCAGGGCGGACGCATCGAGAACGGCCTGTTCCCCGCATCGCACACCGCCGAGGAGCTCGCACGAATCCAAGAGCTAAGCCAGCGTAACGCCGGCGGTCCCGACAGCAGCCAGGCCACACGCCGTCGCCGCGAGCGCGATCGCCAGCCCGGCCCCATCCACCGCATGGTCAATGCCTGGTGGAACCGCCTGCTCGGAGCCGTCTACGGCGGCGGCTTCTCCACGCAAGAAGCCGAGTACGAAGATCACGCCACCCGTCGCGACTACCTTTGGAATACCCTGGGCACCGCCGTATGGGGCATGGCGTTTCCGTTGCTCACCATCGTGTCCACACAGCTCGTGGGCGCCGAGGAGGCTGGCAAATTCTCCATCGCCTTTGTCACCGGCACGCTCATCATGATCGCGTGCAACTACGGCGTGCGCAATTTCCAGGTCTCGGACATCGACGAAAAGACGTCCTTTGCCTCTTACCAGCTCAACCGCTGGATCTGCGGAGCGCTCGCGCTGGCATGCGGCCTGGTATACAGCAGCGCCCGCGGCTACGATGCGCAGATGGCCACGATCGGCCTGGGCGTCTACCTGTATAAGGTGATCGACGGCATCGCCGACGTGTACGAGGGCCGCCTGCAGCAGGCCGACAAGCTCTATTTGGCCGGCATGAGCCAAACGCTACGCTCCGTCGGCGTCATCGCGGTCTTTAGCGTGGCACTGTTCCTCACGCGCAGCATGCCCATCGCCGCCATGGCCATGGGCATCGCCGCGATTGCCTCGCTCGCGCTGGTCACCGCCCCGCTCGCCCTGCTCGAAACCGAAAAATCGCACCGCATGAGTCTGCGCGAGGCTGGCCACCTGTTTGTCCAGTGCGCTCCGCTCTTTGGCGCGCTGTTCCTGTTCAACCTCATCGAGAGCATGCCCAAGTTTGTGATGGAAGGCACGCTGGCCTACAAGTATCAGCTGTACTTTAATGCCCTGTTCTTTCCGGCGCAGGCCATTTTGTTGAGCATTGGATTTATCTATAAACCGCAGCTCCTGCGTCTGTCGAGCATTTGGGCGAATCCGCGCAAGCGTCGCCGCTTTGACCTGATTATTGTTGCCGTTATCGCACTGATTGTGGTTATTACCGGAGCGTGCGCCGCATTTATGGCAGGCCCCGGCATTCCCCTCATGAGCTTTATGTACGGCCTTAACTTTGAGCGCTACCGCACGCTGGCACTGCTAATGGTTGTCGCCGGCGGCGTCACCGCGGCAATCGACTTTATCTACGCCATTATCACGGTGCTGCGCCACGCCGGCGACGTCACCAAAATCTACCTGATCTGCTTCGCCGTAAGCGTGGTGCTGCCGGTGATCTTGATTAAGCTGCTGGGTCTGATGGGCGCTGTGGTGAGCTACCTAGCCATCATGGCCCTACTCCTGGTGCTGCTGATTATCGAGTACGCCCACATACGCCAGCGCATCGAACGCGACCGTAACCCATACGGCGCCTAATTAGCTGCCCCCGGTCACCGGAATTAACGATGGAATCACCCCGGCTGGGGTCTCGTTGCGGACGATTTGCGACACGCAAAACTAAGTGAGTAGACTTTTGCCGAATCCCTGACCACACAGGCAAAACACAAGTCAGTGACCTGCGGTTTTGTTGAGGCAAATTTGCCGGCTGCTCGGCATTTCCAAAAAAGTCTACTCACTTAGCCAGCGGGCAGCCAAATGATTATTTAATCCCCGTCCCAGAAAAATCATTTGGTTGGCAGAAGGGCAAAAGCAGTCAAAAAAGCTCCGTCCCAAATTAGCTACCCCTTGCGCCATCATTCTCCAGGATTGATATTCGCGTAGAACTCAGCCCCATCATCGAGCCGCAGGATACCTACGCGGCCAAACTCCGACCCAGTGGCGGCGGCGCAGTCGATGTCGATGCGATCGGGCACGCCGGCGGTATCCTCGCCGCCCAGGCGCACGATCTGCCCGCGGCCCGACTCCTCATCGAGCCCCGCCAGGCCGCCGACCTCGCAATAACGCCCGAGCGACACCGTGGGCGTGTGGCCGCTCACCACGACCGGGCCCTTGCCCTCGACAGAAAGCAGCCCCGTCGGCGCATCCCAATAGCCATGGCGAATCCACAGCAGGTCATCGGACGACTGCACCGCAAGCATCTGCTGCAGCAACTCGGCATCGGCATCGACCGCTCCCCTGCCGTTGCCGCAATCGACACCGTGCTCAAGCAAAAACGCACGAGCAGCCTCGGTCTGGATGCCGGCATGCACCAGCAAATACGGGCGCTCGACAGTCTGGGCCACTGCATAGAGCGGCAGGGCGGCAGCCCAGCGGATCAGCTCCTCGTACGCCTCAAATTCCATGTCGTTGAGCTGCTGACGGGTAGTCCAACCGCCGTTGATATCCCAGGTCTCGGCATCGAGCGGATCCTGGCCAATGATGGCGTCGAGCATGATCTGCTCGTGATTGCCCTTGAGCACGCGAGCGTTGGGCAGCGAGCGCACGAGCTTAATAACGCCAACCGGATCGGGCCCGCGATCGATCATGTCGCCCAGCACATACAGCGTGTCTTCGGACGTCAGCGAAATCTTGGAAAGGGCCTCGTCAAGCGCACGCACGTGCCCGTGAGCATCGGATGTCACATAGATCGCCATGGAACGCCTCTCTTTACATTGCGGCCGAAGCCCGGAGCCGCAACTAAAACTTCAAGTTGAACTTAAACGTTATCCATTGTACTCCGTTGCAATAAAGCTGGAAAGGGTTGCATGCCGTCAACGGTCGCCAGCGCACGCCTGTCAACCCGCACCGCTCACGCCACGCCGCCTGGCCCAGCGCCCCGACCAGCAATGCTCACGTCGTAGCCTCGTGTCGAAAATGCGCATGCCCGCAATCCGCCCCCATAAACCCACCACCTTTGGGTACAAATAACAGCAGACAACTAGCCGTGCCACGCCAACCACCCAGGAGCGGACACTATCCATGAATCAGATCCTTCTCTTTATCGGCCTCGTCATTATTCTGTGCCTGACCATCAAACCCGTCGGAAAAAAGCTCCCCTTCCCCACCCTGCTCATCTTTATCGTGCTCGGCATGCTGCTGGGCGTCAACGGCCCGGCGCGCATCGACTTTAGCGACTACGCGCTCACCGAAACCGTCTGCAGCACGGCGCTGCTGTTCATCATGTTCTACGGCGGCTTTAACACCAATATCGACCGCGCCAAGCCCGTCACCGCGCCGGCGGTGCTGCTGAGCACGCTCGGCGTCATCGTCACCGCTGGCATCACCGGCGTGTTCGCGCACTTTATACTGGGCTTCGACTGGATCGGCGGTCTGCTGCTGGGCTCGGTCGTGGCGTCGACCGATGCGGCCAGCGTCTTTAGCGTACTGCGCGAGCACAGCCTGTCGCTGAGAGGTGGCACCGACTCGCTGCTCGAGGTCGAATCGGGCTCCAACGATCCCGTCGCCTACATGCTTACCGCGGTGCTCGCGACCCTTGCGGCGGGCGGCGACGTTAACATCCCCGTGCTGCTGGCCAAGCAAATCATCCTAGGCGTGGGCCTGGGCATTGTCATCGGCTGGGCATCGGGCCGCCTGATCGAGCGCGCGCATGCAACAGCCGAAGGCGCGCAGACCATCTTCTTGTTTGCCGTGGCCATCGTCGCCTACGCGCTGCCGAGCTACCTGGGCGGCAACGGCTTTTTAGCCGTGTACCTTGCCGGCATTGTGCTAGGCGCGAGCGACATCACCGGCAAGGTCGAACTGGCGCACTTCTTCGACACCCTCACCGAGATGGCCGAGATGACCATCTTTTTTTTGCTCGGCCTGCTCGTGACGCCCGCCCGCCTGCCGCAAATGCTGCTGCCGGGCCTGGCACTCATGGCGTTTATGCTCTTCGTGAGCCGCCCCATCGCCGTGGGCATGCTGCTGGCGCCCTTTAAGACGAACCCCCGCCAGGTTGCGCTCGTAAGCTGGGCGGGCCTGCGCGGCGCAGCTTCGGTCGTGTTTAGTCTCTTTGCCGTGGTGGCCGGTGTTCCCGGCGGTCACGACCTGTTTGACCTGGTCTTCGTGATTGCCGTGTCGAGCATTGTGGTGCAGGGCTCGCTGCTGCCGGCAGTGGCGAAGAAACTCGACATGATCGACGCGGAAGGCGACGTGCGCCGCACCTTTAACGACTACCGCGTCGAGGACGGCATGTCGTTTGTCAAGCTCAAGGTGGGCGCGGGGCATCCGTTTGCCGGTCGCTCGCTCGCCGATATTGGCAGCGCGACGGACATGCTGGTGGTCCTGGTGCTGCGCGATGGCGCGCACCCGGTGCTGCCCAATGGCGATACCGTGATTGAAGAAGGCGACCTATTGGTGATGGCTGCCCCGACATTTGAAGAGCGTGCCGAGGTTACGCTGCGCGAGGTCACCGTGACTCCCCACGGCCGCTTAGCTGGACAGCGTCTGCGCAATGTGCCGCAAGGCAAGCACCCGTTTATCGTCGTGATGCTCAAGCGCGACGGCCAAACGATCATCCCCGACGGCAACACACTCATATACGCTGGCGACGAAGCCGTCATCGCCACGCTGGCGTCGTAGCCATCCACACCCATAAGTTGCGGTGAAATAGGGACTGAATAGGCCTCTGAACAGCCATTTCAGTCCCTATTTCACCGCAAGTTATTAAGGGGATAGATTAAAAACATTTGAATTGACACCGAAATGAAAAAAGCCAGGGAAAACGTCCCCGGCACTTGGAAGCCCTCTCTTTTGAGATGACCGACTTCTTTATATCACGAACGCTAGTTAGATGCCATTCATTGAGAGCTTTATCAGGCGCGCCATCCCATCCGCATGACGCAATTTGAAAGCCGTCCGATCTCATGCTATAAAGAAGTCGGTACCCTAGAATAGAGGGGTCTCCAAGAGCCGGGGTCTTACCCCCGGCATTTTTTGTGCGCAAAGTCACCGCAACCCCTGCCTTGCCCCTTAGAGGGGCGGGGTAGCCGTCCCGAATTGGCTACATTTGAGCATCAATCGCCCCGACAGGGGTCTCGTTGAGGACAGTTAGTGTCTCTCAAGACTAAGTGAGTAGGCTTTTGTCGAATCGCCGACCACGTCACCAAAGCACAAGTCTGTGACCTGCGGGTTTGTTGAAGAAAAGACTTCGGGTGCTCAGCATTTCCAAAAAAGCCTACTCACTTAGCCAGCGGGTGGCCATAATAGAACCGCCGCGAGCTCATTAGACTCCATTGCGACGGTTTATCGTTCATCTTCGCGCAGCTGCGGGTGCAGACGCGCCGTCCCATATTAGCTACCCCCGCCCCTTAGTCATCGTCGACGGCAAAGTCGCGGAGGTCGAGGCCTTCGCGTTCGGCTCGAGCTAGGAGCTCTTGGGGAGACTCGTCCTCGATATCCGCTACGTCGAGCATAGCGGCCGGAAAGCCCGCGCCGGCTGCGCTCCCCGCGCGATCGAGCAGACTCTCGCGCAGATGGTCAACATCGATGTCGATTTTCATGGTGAAACCTCCCGCCGGGCACATCATTCGCATAAGCCGCACGCCCCAAATGATGCGCAATAAATCCCAGATACGGCCATAATAAGGCAATGAAGATCAGGGAGGTTGCAGCCGATGGATAAGCTCGATGCCATGACGGAACAAGTCCGGGACTTTTGTGATGCACGCAACTGGCGCAGCTATCACACGCCAAAAGAGCTCGCCATTGGCATGGCAACCGAATCCTCCGAGCTCCTTCAGCTCTTTCGCTTTATGAGCGACGAACGCATTCCAGAAATGTTTGAAGACACCGAGCAACGCCAAGCCATCGAAGACGAAGTTGCCGACATGCTCTTTTTCCTCCTGCGTTTTGCCGACCTCAACGGAATCGATCTCCCAGCTGCACTCTCGTCCAAGCTCAAACGAAATGGCGAGCGCTACCCTATCAACGCATCATCTGACGAATACAGAAAGGCGGGCCACGATGAGTGACGAGTTCGCCCTTCGGCAATACACGCTCCCCCTACCCAAGCCCTTCGAGACGAGTGAATCGCTGCAGGATTTTGGCACGCCAGAGCCCGGCTCCCACCATGATGAGAGCTGGCCCGTTCTCTACATCCTGACCAACAGCAAAAACAAAACAGCTTATATCGGTCAAACGACCAACTACCAACGCCGTATGAAGCAACACGCCGCAAACGCAGACAAGGACTTCGACCGGACCCTTCTGATTGACAACCCGACATTCAATCAGTCCGCAACGTTCGAGTTCGAGAACAGGCTTATCGAGCTGTTCTGCGCCGACGAAAAATACCAGATTACCAACGGCAACAACGGATATGCCCAATTTGATTATTTCGAGCGACCTCAATATCGCCAGAAGTTCAGAACTCTATGGACAAAGCTTCGCGAAGAAAACTATGCGATCCACCCCATTGAAGAGCTCGAGAACTCCGATCTGTTCAAGTTCTCGCCTTTCAAGACGCTTACGCCCGACCAATACGAAACGATCGAGACGATTTATAAACGTCTTGAGCAGGAACATGAGGACGTTATGCACGGTGCTCCCAAGAGAAAGCGCGTGACCGTCGTAAACGGCGCGCCGGGAACAGGCAAAACGATTCTCGCCATCAGTCTCATGTTCAAAATCAAAAATGAGCCCAACCTCTCCGACCTGCGGGTCGGCTTCGTGACACCCATGGAGCCCCTTAATAAGACGCTCAAAAAACTCACGCACTATCTTCCCGGGTTACAGCCTGTCGACATCCTGACCCCCAGTGACGTAACCAAGAAGGATCGGTATGACATCTTGCTTGTCGACGAGGCACACCGACTGGGCAATTACTTGACAGCCGGTGCCGGCATCGGAGCTTTTTACAACACATGCGAGCGACTCAACTTGCCTCGTACGAGCAGCCAGGTAGACTGGATTTTCAAATGCTGCGACAAGGCTTACCTGTTCTACGACCCCAAACAGCAGGTCCGCGCATCTGGACTCAATCGAGACGGCCTTGAGCAGCGACTCAATCAGCTCGAAGAAGCGGGTATCGAAACTGAAGAATTCAACCTAAGCACGCAAATGCGTGTACGCGGTGGCGACGAATACCTCGATTTTATCTACGACTTACTCGACAACAAGGCATACATGCATGCCGGCATGAAGTTCGAAGAACTCTTTTCATCGGAGCCTTACGATTCGCGGACCGGGGATCCGAACAGTGATGTTCCCAGATACCAGTTTGGAATCATCGACCGATTTGAGGAATTCTGTTCCTTGCAGCAAGCCAAGGAAGAAGAAGTTGGTCTTTCCCGCATGATGGCAGGCTTTGCGTGGAAGTGGGAAACGAAGAAACACAAAGACGCGTTCGACATCGTCATTGAGGGCATCCCTAAACGTTGGAACTCGAGTCAAAAGGATTGGGTTAACTCCCCCAACGCCGTCAACGAGGTCGGATGCATCCACACGGTACAGGGCTACGACCTCAACTACGGCTTCGTAATTCTGGGGCCAGACATTATCTACGACGGCGATAAAGGAGCCGTCTGCGTTAACAAAGCGAACTTCAAAGATGCCGTCGCAAAGAAAAAAGCAGGCGACGATGATCTGCGAAAGATCATCGTCAACGCCTACTACGTCCTCATGACACGCGGCATGCTGGGAACGTATCTCTATGTGTGCGACCCGGCGCTCAAGGAGTATTTGTCACGATATATCCCGGTGATATAGGCTGGCGCCAGGTCTTCCATGTAACCATCCTGTAAATCATAGCGGCGCACTCGAGTTTTACCGTGATGCGGTCGCGCCTGGCGCTCCACTGTGCTAAAGTATCCCGAACGTTCAAACGACTACGAAGGGGACCTAGAAGATGGCACGTGTGCACAACTTCTCAGCTGGCCCGGCCGCACTGCCTACAAGCGTGCTCGCCGAGATCGCCGACGAGATGATGGACTACCGCGGTTGCGGCATGTCCGTGCTCGAGATGAGCCATCGATCTAGCATGTACCAGCAGATTATCGACGACGCCGAGGCAACCCTTCGTCGCCTGCTGAGCATCCCCGACAACTACCGTGTCCTGTTTTTGCAGGGCGGCGCCACGCTGCAGTTTGCGGGCATCCCCATGAACCTCATGCGCCGCGGCCGCGCCGGCTACATCGTGACCGGCAACTTTGCCAACAAGGCATACAAAGAAGCCGCCAAGTACGGCGAGGCCGTGCTGCTCGCGAGCTCCGAGGACACCAATTTCGACCGCATTCCCAACATGGCCGACATCAACGCGCGCATTGCCGCCGAGGCCGCGGGCGACGGGCTCGACTACGTCTACATCTGCCAGAACAACACCATCTTTGGCACCATGTGCCACGAGCTTCCCAATTGCGGAGACGTGCCGCTGGTCGCCGATGTCTCGAGCTGCTTTCTGTCGCAGCCGCTCGACGTCGAGCGCTACGGGCTCATCTACGCCGGCGCTCAGAAAAACGCCGGCGCCGCGGGCGTCACCGTGGTTATCGTGCGCGACGACCTGATCTCCGACGGCCCGGCCTTTGCACAGACGCCGCGGTACATGGACCTTAAGACCCAGGCCGCCAAGGGTTCCATGCTCAACACGCCCAACACCTTTGGCATCTACGTGTGCGGTAAGGTGTTCCGTTGGGTTGAGCAGACCGGCGGACTTGTCGCTATGGCCGAGCGCAACTGGGCCAAGGCCAACCTGTTCTACGACCTGCTCGAGAACAGCAAACTATTCCACGGCACCGCGCAGACAGACAGTCGCTCCATCGCCAACGTCACGTTCCGTACCGGCGATGCCGAGCTCGACTCCGCCTTTGTCGCAGGCGCGGCCGAGCACCAGATTCAAAACGTCAAGGGTCATCGCCTGGTGGGTGGCATGCGCGCCAGCGTCTACAACGCCGTAACCATGGAAGACGCACAGGCACTGGCCTCGTACATGAAGGACTTCGAAGCGCAGCATAGTTTGAGTCCGCGATCTAACTAGCCCGCAACGCGCGGGCTGACCAGCCACCTCAGACCACTTGTTATAAACAAATCCGCTAAGGAGTTTTTCATGCGCAAGATCAAAACCATCGACGACATCACCAAGGACGGCAAGGTCGAGTTTGGCGAGGGCTACGAGTTTGTGGGCACCGCCGAGGAGGCCGATGCCATCCTGATGCGCTCCACCGACCTGCACGGCTACGAGCTGCCCGAGGGCATCCGCGCCATCGCCCGCTGCGGCGCCGGCGTCAACAACATCCCCGTCGAGGAGTACGCCAAGAAGGGCGTCGTCGTCTTTAACTCCCCTGGCGCCAACAGCAACGCCGTCAAGGAGCTCGTCCTGGGCATGCTGGTGCTCTCGAGCCGCGGCGTGGTGCAGTCGATGAACTGGGTGCGCGACAACGCCGACGATCCCGAGATTCAGGTCGATGCCGAAAAGGCCAAGAAGGCCTTTGTGGGCCGCGAGCTCAAGGGCAAGCGCATCGGCGTCATCGGCCTGGGCAACGTAGGCTCCAAAGTCGCCAACGCCTGCGTCGATCTGGGCATGGACGTCTACGGCTACGATCCCTTCATTTCCGTCGAGCACGCGTGGGTGCTGAGCCGCGAGGTGCAGCGCGTGGGCACGCTCGAGGATCTGTGCCGCGGCTGCGACTACCTCACCGTGCACGTGCCCAGCAAGGCAGACACCATCGGCATGATCAGCACCGAGCAGATTAACCTGCTGGCACCCGACGCCGTGCTCATCAACTACGCGCGCGAAACCATCATTGACGAGGACGCCGTCGACGCTGCCCTGCGCGCGGGCAAGCTGAGCTGGTTTAGCTGCGACTTTGCCACGCCCAAGACCGTCAAGATGCCCAACACGTTTATCACCACGCACTCGGGCGCCGGCACCGGCGAGGCCGAGGCCAACTGCGCCGACATGGCCATCAGCGAGCTCAAGGATTACCTGGAAAACGGCAACATCGCGCACAGCGTCAACTACCCCGCCTGCAGCATGGGCAAGGCGCGCGCCGCGAGCCGCATCGCCTGCCTGCACGCCAACGTGCCCAACATGATCGGCCAGATCACGGCCATTCTCGCCAAGGACAACGCCAACGTGCAGCGTATGACCAACGAGTCCGCTGGAGAGAACGCCTACACCATGTTCGACACCGACGAGCATCTGGACAGCAGCACGATCGAGGCGCTCAAGCAGATTCCCTCGATGTATCGCGTGCGCGTGATCAAATAGCGCCGGCGCCAAGCCTGCCAGGCAAGCTATGAAGCCCATTCGGCCCCCGTTTTCGCGAAACGGGGGCCGATTTCGTTGCTCCGGCTGGTTTTGAAAATGCTACCCATAATAAGTTTTTTCGGATAATCGACAGTCCCACCCAAATCACTGAGCACCCCTGCTTTGATAAACACTTTTATTTGGGACTTTAGGAGGTAAAAATCGATCTCTATATACCACATCCAAGTTGACTGTCGATTTTCCGAAACAACTTGTTATGGATAGCATTTTTAAATTCCTTCCAAGGCGAAACTGAAGCCTTTTTCGCGACCAAAACTCTAGTCCGCGCGACCATTTTCCGCCCGCGCGGCTACATTCCCGCCCAATCGATAAAAATCTCCTCACGAAGCCGCCGTTCGAGCTCCTGCTGCCGCGGCGTCTTGTCTTTCAGCGGCACATCGAGATAGGACATGATGAGCTCCATCACCACGCGGAAGGCATCGGAATCGGCCAGCTGACCATAGGTCATCAGAACGACGGGATATCCCATGGCTTGCAGCGCCGTCGTTCGATCGGAGTCCGAGATCTTGGATTCTATGGATCCGTGTATGGCTTTACCCTGGCATTCAACAAGGCATTCTCGGCTGCCGTCCTTATTTGCCAGCAAGATATCGGCGTAGCGCCTATCAAGCCCCGAAATCAGGCGGGCGCTGCGCGTCATACGGATCTCGACGTTATTGGTAAGGCGCAGCCCTTCGCCTCCGCGCAACCTCGTAAGGCCAAACAGCATCGAAGCCTGGACCTCGAGCGGCGATGCTGCCACCCCCGTAATGCATTTCGCGGCTCGTATGAACGATTTAGCGCCGCGGAGCCCCCGGATCTTATCGACGTACTCGGTAAGTTCAGAGAGCTCGATCAAGGGCGGTCGTTTCCACAAGTCCGTTGGATTCCCCGAGACATCCTTTACGTTTTCCCAGCCCAACCGTGCGTCACCCCACCGGCCCCCATATGCCTGTTCAAGTGCCAACTTTACCTGAGGCGCAATTTTGCACACGGCAAAGGTGCCGCACATCTCATACATGCACATAATCAGACGCTCGTTTGAGACCGAGGAGGCCAGGGTCAGCAGGGTAAAGAGCGGGGACGCGACATCGAGGCCAAACTCCGTCTGCCGCACGGAATCAAAAGGCCTCTCCCCGTTCCAAACATGCCTGACAATGCGATCACCCTTACGTCCGCAGCTGCCCTGCGCCAAAACGTGCAACGGGGTGCCCAGGAAATGCTTGACGAGTGGGTGCTCACAAAGATGCTCCCTGCGCGGATCGTCTACAGAATCGGGCAGGTCCGGCATTATCGCCAAGACCTGTGGAGGTATCCGGTGATACCGAAAGGCAGATATGTCGCACAGCATGTCGTCCATAACGGCTACGTACCCACTGCGTCGTCTGTGAACCCGCTTGGACGGCAAACGCGATGGCTTAGCCTGCGAACGGTAAATACTGCTGCGTGCGCGTCGCGAATCCCTTAGGAGGCTTACAATTGGTTTGGAAAGCAGACTGATTGTGAGGTTGCATATGGTTGATGAGGACTTTGCCTGGCGGCTTGCGCAGGAGCTTGTGCGGATCGACAGCTCAGACCCGGGCGCGTATGAAGGCGAGATCGAGTGCTTCATTAAGAGGCTCATTGAGCAGCAGTTGGCGCAACTTGATAGTCCGGCGCTCCATTCCGTGCAGATTGAGGAGCTCGAAGTATTCCCCAGACGCCGCAACCTCATGGTCACCGTGCCCGGTTTGAGCGACGATCCACGGCTGGTCTATATCTGCCATATGGATACCGTCACCTTGGGCGACGGCTGGGACGCAGGCATTCCGCCGCTCGGGGCAATCGTGCGTGACGATAAACTCTATGGCCGCGGCGCCTGCGACATGAAGGGCGGTCTGGCCTGCGCCATTGCCGCACTGGTCCATACGCTCGAGCGCGTGGCGACGGATGGCGCGCTGCCCCGCCGCGGCTTTTCGCTCATCTGCTCGGTCGACGAAGAGGACTTTATGCGCGGCTCAGAGGCCGCGATCGATGCTGGCTGGGTCGGCTCGCGCGAATGGGTGCTGGACACCGAACCCACCGACGGACAGATCCAGGTGGCGCACAAGGGTCGCACGTGGTTCGAGATTGAAATGGCTGGCGTGACGGCGCATGCGAGCCAGCCTTGGAAGGGCGCGGATGCCGTCGCCGCCATGGCCGAGGTCGTGTGTTCGCTTCGTCGCGCGTTTGCGGCGCTGCCCGCGCACGATGAGCTGGGGCCTTCGACCATCACGTTTGGCCAAATCGAGGGCGGATATCGCCCCTACGTCGTACCCGACCGCGCCAAAGTTTGGGTCGACATGCGCCTGACCCCGCCGACCGATACGGCCGCCGCAATCAATATGGTCGAGCATGCCATCGCCGTCGCCGAAGCCACCGTTCCCGGTTGCCATGGCAGCTACACCGTGACGGGCGACCGCCCCGCCATCGAGCGCGATCCGGTCTCTCCCCTTCTAGCTGCACTCAAGTGCGCAGCAGACGATGTAACGGGCACGGATACGACCGTCGGCTTCTTTACCGGCTACACCGACACTGCCGTCATTGCCGGCAAGACGGGTAACCGTAACTGCATGAGCTATGGCCCAGGCTCGCTCGCGCTCGCCCACAAGCCCAACGAATATGTGCCCCACGCCGACATCGTTCGTTGTCAGCAGGTGCTAATCGCGCTCGCCGATAACGTGCTCTGGGACGCGAGCGGCCAAGTTGGGGCATAATAAGCCGCGAACAAACCGACTCGTGCGTTAGGACCGCCCCATGAAAGCACTTCCGTTTCCCTGCATCCGCCCGGCTCAGGACCGCGTGCTCGAGGCACTGCCTGCAATGGGCAGCATCCTGAGCGGCAACGATGCTCTGCGCGGAGCCATTGCCGATGGTCTGATGCTCAAGGATCCAGGCGCGGCGTATTACGTGTACGAATGCTCGGGTGAGCCGGGACGCGTGACGGGTGTCGTGGCGATTTGCCCGGTTAACGTGCTGACGGGCGGCGACGAGGCTGCCGCCGAGAGCATCGACGCACTCGCCACCGCGCGCGCGATCGCCGAGCTCAAGGTGCAGCCGCGCCCCGTGTCGCTCGCCTACGAGGCGTCGCCCGTCATGGATATCATTTTGAGCGCTGCCAAAGAGGGCGCATCGCTCTACGCCGTCACCGATCCCGCGGGCGTCACACATCGCGTGTGGGAGGTCAAGCGCGAGGACGCCGTTGCCGCCATCCGTGCCATGCTCGATCAGGCGCCCGACCCGGTGTTCGCCGGTGACTCCGCCTATGTCGCCGCACTGGCTGGGGCATCGCAGATTCTGGCCGACGAGGCCCGCGCTGCCGGCGCCTACTCTGGCAAAGAGCCGTTCAACTTTGCTGTAGCCGTGCTGTTCCCCGCCGCGCAGGTCAGCGGCAGCGCGCCGCAGGTTCCGACGGGTCTGCTCACTCACCAGGTCTCACGGTTCTAGCGAACTCAAACGCTAAGCTGGAAAACCCAGCATCCAAACAAACAAGGGGCGGAGATGCAGCAAACGCATGCACCTCCGCCCTTTTCGCATCAAACAATTACGCCGGTAAACCGGGCCGCAACGTCAGCGTTATCCACGCTGCGGACCTGCCGCCGCCACGAGCGGCTCAAGCCCCAGCTCGCGCGCGTAGTCTTCCTGCGTAAAGATCTCAACCAGTTCAAACGTGTCGGTCGCATCATCAAACGCAAAATGCAGCACCGAGCAGTTGCCCGGCACACGGTCGCGCTCGTCTGCCGCCGCGCCCTTCACGTGGTCCATGAACTCCTTGATAGCTGAGCCATGACTTACCGCAAGCACGCACGTATGGTCCGGACGCTGCATAAGCTCGGTCAACGTCGCCACCATGCGCTCTCGCACCTGCATCTGTCCCTCGCCGCCAAACTGGCGGTAGAAGTCGCGCCATGGGCGCTCGGGCATGAGCATCACGCGCTCGGCCTCAAAGTCGCCAAAGAACCACTCACGCAGGCCGTCCAGGCGCTCGTACGCCAAGCCCGGCCACAAGTTGGCGATAGTCTGCTCGGTGCGATGAAGCGTGGAGGTGTAGGCATGATCGGGCTCAATGCCGCGCGCACGTAAAAACATGCCGGCGCGCGCCGCCTGGTCGCAACCCAACTGCGTAAGCGGCGAGTCACTCCACCCCTGAATGATACGCTTAAGGTTGAATATCGTCTGTCCATGACGGACCAGATACAGATCTTTATTCATAGGGGTCCTTTCGTTTGTTACCAACCCAAGAGCGAAAACGCCCCGTCGCAATAGCCAAAATGAAGCACGGCACCGTTGTCGGGTTGCTCTCCCCCGCCAGTCACGCATCTAAGAAACTCCTGGCAGGCTGAGCCGTGGGAGACGGCCAGCACGCAGTCGTGCTGCGGCTGGGCCATGATGCGGGACAGCGCCGCGACCATACGTGCGCGAAGCTCACTTTCCGACTCGCCACCAAAGGCAACCGGATAATCGCCCCAGGGCTGCGGCGGCATCTCGCGATTTGATGTGCCCTCCAGCGAGCCAAAATGCCACTCACGCAGGTCATCGACCAGCTCAATGGAACGGCCCTCGCCAACGATAAGCTCGGCCGTATGCCGCGCCCGGCCCAACGGCGAGGAATACACATGATCAAAGGCCACGCCACGCGCCGCAAACGCCGTACGCGCCGTCAGCGCCTGCTCGCGCCCACGCGCCGTAAGCGGCGAATCGTGCCAGCCCTGCAAAATGCTCTGCACATTGAGCTCAGTCTGCCCATGCCGCACCAAATACAGATCTGCCACACACCCTCCCCTCGTACCACCACAAAGGGGACAGGAGCCTTTGTGGTGATTTTGCCGCCGGATTGCACCGCAACGACGCACAACTACAGCAGCACGTCGGCAAGCGGACGCTTGGGTACGTGGTGCACCTGCGCCTCGTCGCGCCAATAATTGATGGAGCCGTCGGGGTTGGAATCGATCGCGTCGATCACCTGTGTCTCGGCTGGCACGCCAAAAGCCATGATCAGCTTGAGCTCATACTTGTCGCCGTCGAGCCCCATCGTATCGATCGCGCGGGGCGTAAAGGCCTTGAACATGCAGGCCGCCACCTCGGGCGTGGCGCTGCGCGCGGCGAGCATCATCGTCTGGGCGGCAATACCCGTGTCGACCTCGGTAATGGGAGCGGCAGGCTTGCCCGGAACGGCGCGCTCGGCCAAAATCGCGATGTAGCCGGTCGGGCGCTCGCCCTCGGCAGGACCCGGCCAATCCTTAAGCGCGCCGGCCCATGCAAGCTCGTCAAATACGCGCGCGCAATCCTCGGCACCGCTCACCACATGAAAGCGAAGACGTTGAGCATTGGCGCCACACGGGGTCAGGTGCGCAAGCTCCGCCAGCTCAAGCAAAAACTCACGCGGCACGCGCATGGACTCGTCAAATCGGCGGCACGTGCGGGCGCGGCGGACCAGCGCGTCAAACGCGTCCAAGCCGAGCTTTTCGCAACCCTGCTTTGCCATCGACTCGGCGCTTACCGGCGCCGCGGGAACAGCTTCGTTCATAAGACCCCCAATAAAAGCCAATTGTTCTTAAGAAAATCTAACCTAAAACGTAGGCAATTACACACAGCGGCGCAATGTTCCACACCTGTTGAATATTCCGCATCCAAACGGGAACAAAGGTAACAATTCGGGAAGATGAGGCTCCCATTCGCCCTTCCCGCCCCACGCGACGGCGCCCTTGGGCGATACTGGTTGCAAGAGCTACGGCTTAAGCCGCACGGAAAGGAGACATCATGGGCATCTTTAAAAACGATGACAAGCAATCGAGCGCATTTGGATTTGACGAGAAAAGCATGGTAGGCAAGGCCGTCAAGGCCGTGCGCTGGATTTACGCCATCACGGGCGTCTTGGCGCTCGTCGCCGGCATCGCGCTGCTGTTTGCGCCCGCCAAGTCCCTCGTCTTCCTAACGACCGTCTTGGGCTTCTACTTTGTGATCACGGCCGCGATCAGGCTGTTTACCGCTGTTTTTGAGCCGCTGCTGCCCACCGGCTGGCGCGTTACGAGCATCATCTCCAACCTGCTCATTATTCTGGGTGGCGTGGTGATCCTGCGCAACCAGGCCTTCTCGACCGCGACGCTCACCACGCTTGTAGTGGTCGTCGCCGGCTTTGGCTGGATCGTCGAGGGCGTCATGTCAATTCTGGAATCCGAGCTTTCCGCCAACCGCGCCCTCGCCATCCTGAGCGGCGCACTCTCCATCATCGCGGGTATGTTCGTGTTTATCTATCCGCTGTGGTCGGCCAAGATGCTCGTCATCTTTAGCGGAGCCGCGCTGCTGGTGTTTGGCGTGACGCTGATTGTTCGCGCTATTCAATTTGGCAAACTGGTGCGCTAGATGCCAAAGACGCTTTTTATTGATGCCGACGCCTGCCCGGTCACACGCGAGTCGATCGACTGCGCGCGGAGGGCGGGCGTCGCCGTCGTTATCGCCGGCAACAGCACGCAAAACCTGGAACGCCACATTCGCCGCGACGATCCGCGCGACGTTGAGCATGCGCGTCGGGGCTTTTGGGTCACAACGCTCGATGTGAGTGTGGGAGCTGATAGCGCCGACTTTGCCATTATCGAGCGCCTGCAGGCTGGCGATGTGGTCGTGACACAGGACATAGGCCTGGCGAGTATGGTACTCGGACGCGATGCCGCCGCCATCGGCGTGCGCGGGCGCGTCTACGATAAAGCGACCATCGACATGCAGCTGTTTATTCGTCACGAGGAAAAGAAGGTGCGCCGCGCCGGGGGACGCACCCGCGGTCCGGCAGCCTTCACCAGCGAGGATCGAGCCCGCTTTAAACGCAACCTCACCGAGCTGTTACGCTGACCAAGGTAGATTTTTGGGCTTAGAGACCAAAGGCGGAGAGAACGAGTCCCCAGCCGGCGCCGATGACGTACATCATGACCAGGAACACGGCGTTTTCGCGGGCACTGCGGTTGGTGCGGAACAGCACCAGGTAGCCCACGCCGGCGGAAATGAGCGTGCCGGCGAGCATCGGCGCCAGCTGCAGCGCGCCTTCCAGGTACAGTTGCGTGATGACGACGCTGGCAGAGCAGTTGGGGATCAGGCCGACAAGCGCCGAGCCCAGGACGGCGAGCGTCTCATTGCCGCGCAGGAACTGCTCGATTGCGGACTCGCCAAAGGTCTCGAGGACGACGACCAGAATCAGCGTCACCAGGAAAATAAATGCCGATACCTGCACGGTATGCGAGATGGCGCTGCGGATAATCGACAGGACAGGAGCGCCTTCGTGGGAGTGGGAGTGACCGTGGTCATGATGGTGTTCATGCTCGCGCTCGCGTCCGTGGTCGTGGCCATGGCCGTGCTCGTCCTCATCCTCGTCTTCATCGCAGCCGCAATGGTCGCGCTCACACAGCTCGTGAATGTGATCGGCGCTCACGCCCGCCTCGGCCACCTCGTCAATGATGTCGCCTCCGGTATGGTCGTCGTGGGCGCAGTTCACATGAGCCGGATTGGCAGCGGTCCCCAGTACGGTACGGCGAATCGCCGCATGCGCGCGGGCATTACGACGAAGGCCGCGGATAGCCGCATCCACGATAAAGCCCGTGACCAGAGCGATCAGCGCCTTCGAAGCCAGAAGCATCGCCATAGTCTGCACGGGAACCTGCTCGGCAAGTAGCAGCGGCAGCATCTCGTCGGAGGTCGAGAGAAACACCGCCACCAGAGTTCCCAGCGTCACGACGCGACCGGCGTACAGCGTTGCCGCCATCGCCGAAAAGCCGCACTGCGGCACCATGCCCAGTAACGAGCCAACCACGGGGCCGGCGGCGCCCGCGCGTTTGATAGCGCCGTTGACGCGGTCGCCCGCCACATGCTCCAGCGTCTCGAGGGCAAGATACGTCACCAACAAAAACGGCACCAGGGACAGCGTGTCCTTGCCGGCGTCGAGCAGAATATCAATCAGTAAATCCATGACGGATGGAACCTTTCGTGTCTTTCGGCAACATTGTAAAAGTCCTAGCGGTCAACTAGGGTATTGTAGTTGTCCCGGGCGCGGTGCCAATAGTTGCCCATGGTAAACTATCATCTCGCCACAACTCAGTAACCCCGAGCCGCGCGACGCGGCCCGTCCAAGGAGCAGCATATGAATGTTTCGCAAGCACTCGAATACGAGCGCCAGCCGTTTATCCCCATGTTTATCTACGGCGACCATGGCGCCATGGAGTCCGAGCGCCAGAAGGGCGAGGAGGCCCTCAAGGTGCTCGAGACCGAGTACTTTACCGCCGAGGGCGACCCCGGCTTCGACTTTACCACTGTGCGCGACCTAGCCGACCGTAACCGCGACCTGTGTGACCAGATTGGCGAGGCGCGCCTGCGCAACGTGACGCCCGCGACGCTTTCGCGTGGTCTGTCCGATGCCGACACCTGCGCGGCCATCGGTAAGATGCAAAAGCGTACCGCCGCATCGGTCATGCGCGAGATCCGCGGCGACCGCGACGCACTCGGCGTGGCCTATGCCCGCAAGCCCATCCAAGGCACGGTGCTGGGCATCGACATCGAGACCACCGGTCGCGCGCCCGAGCGCGGCTACATCATCAACGTGGGCTGGGAGATCATGGATCTCACCAGCGACGCCGTGCCGCATGACGCCGAAGCACACTACTGCGGCCTGCCCGACATCTACCGCGGCGAGGATGTGCCGCTTTCGAACATCCATCACATCACCTGGGACGACATCGACGGCAAAAAGCCGTTCCGCGAGAACAAGGAGCTGCAGAAGCAGCTGCTCAAGCTCATGAAGAAGTATCCCTATATGGCACACAATGCCGCCTTTGAGGACAGCTGGTTCAAGATTCACCTGGACGGTTACGCCGAGGCACGCCGCGCAGGCAAGATCATCGTCATCGACTCGCGCCAGATCTGCCGCAGCCTAGACGCCGACGTGCGCTCGCTCCCCCACGAGTCCGCGCCCGCTGCGCTCGAAAACTGGGCGCGACGCCGTGGCACCCTCGCCGCCGACGCCAACGAGCAGCACCTGGGCCTCGACGATACCGACCTCATGCTCCGCACCGTCCAGGCCGAGTTCAACCTCAAGAACCTGTTTGCGAAATAACCGATCCATCTGCGGGAGCGCCTGCCAGGCACAGTGCAATCCGTCTGGACGCACCGGCACGCAGTAAACTAGGGCGCAGTCTTATGGCTGCACCCTAGTTTTAATCAAAACGAGCAAATACGCATGCTTCACATAGTCGGCAGATTGGCCCACCTACTTTTTTCGAGTTGTTCGGCCAGCTGAACCACTAGTCGAGGCCCCTTGAACCGCAATCGAGCGCTATAGTCGCCCCAATTTCGCAACCAAGCCCTATAAATCTACCTGAATCAATTCGAATAAGACGTTGCGATCACACCATTCGTATAGGATAAGGCCGAATAACTCAAATAATGTTGGTGAGGCATCTGAGCGGTCGGCAAAAACGCTTAGAAGCTACGAATCCGCAACTAAAGTTCACCAAAATGGGGCAGCCGACAGAAACCTCCCCAGCCGAAGCTGCCCCCCTCAATACGACAGCTCAAAAACCCACCGTTCGCAGAAGATAAGCCGCGCCCCAATACCGTTGCCCGAAGTTTCGAGCGTATATGGCGTCCGCTATGCCATCATGCGCGTATGGGAATCGTTCTGTCACATACCACGGCACGCGCTGTATACCAAACAGTCAACTCGCTCGCAAGCCACGCGACCGATCCCATATCTATGGAAAAGATCAAGGTGTCTGCGCCGACCACGTCCAACCTGGAAGCGGCGCGAGCATGGCTCAACAGAAAGAATGTCGATTCTGAAAGCATCCATGTGCTGACGTTTTCCAATAATGCCAAAAGGCACCGCAAGGGCTGCATCTGCCACTGCACGCGCTATACGTTTGATGCAGAAAGCTACCTAGAACTCGAGCCGAACGTCTACATCGTCGATATCAAGCTGTGCGCGTTAGAAGCAGCAGCCGACCTCAACCTTTCGGAGCTCGTTGAGTATTACTTTGAAATCTGCGGCTCCTACGCGCTTGGAACGTCCGACGAAACTCAATATCGCGAGCGCCCAGCCCTAACCAGCGTTGAAGAGCTCAGAGCCTTCTTTTCAGAGGCATCGGGGTATCGTGGATCTAATAAAGCACTTAAGGCACTTTCTTATGTACGCGAAGGCTGTCGCTCCCCACTCGAAACGGCGTTTGTCATGATGCTGACAATGCCCAAGTCAATGGGTGGCTTAGCCATACGCGCTATCAAAACGGACTATCCGATCCCAGTCCCCAAAAGATACGCCGCCCTAACGCGACGGACGGTTTTCTACCTCGACGCGCTGCTCGAAAATTCGATGACCGATATCGAATACAACGGCTTTTACCACGACGAGCCCGAACAGCAATCAATTGACGAGGAACGCCGAAACACGCTGCGAAACATGGGATATGCCGTTATCACAGTTAGTCGTCATTCGTTTTTCAAGCAGTCCGCTTTTAGGCGGGTCATGGAAGCGATTCGCATTCGCGAGAAGATATGGCCCGGTCGACTCCCGGATAACTTCGCCATCCTGCAAGAAACTCTTCGTCAATTTGTCTTGCGGCGCTACTTCGAATACGGTCGCCGCGTCCTGGAGACACTCAAAGAAGAAGAGGCCGCCAAGCGCGAAATTGCAAGCCAATATCCGCAAGCTGATGACCCGAGCATCAACGATGTGCCAGAACCCGACGACATGCAACACGTCGGGGCCCTTGCTGAGGAAATCAATGGGCCTTGGGAATGCGACATGTTCGCAAAAATCGATGAAAACCGCACGGAAGACGACACGATTATTGATCTAATTGAGAATTCGCTCTTCTAAAGGCGATCTCTGCGGATGTCCACCTACATTTTTCGACTTATTCGGTCACCGATGTGCCAGATTGGCTGCAGCAATGCTCAATATAACTTTAGATAAAACTGATTCTGCAGGAACTCCCGTAGAGGAAGAACTGATTCTCGCGGTATTTAACACGATAAAGTACAAATATGAACAGTTCTAATGCTTCTCAAGGTGGCTTTCTTAGCATGCTGGCCGAACATCTCGAAATATGTTGGCGAGCATTGCGTCGATGTCTCCCAACCCGCAGAAAATCGCAGAGGCGGCAAGCAGTCATCGAAATTAACGTAAATAGTATTGACATATGAACATGCGCTCATATAATCGGAAGTAAGTTATATGAGCGCATGTTCATATGAAAGGATGTTGCAATGAGCAGCCACGCTGATGAAACAAAGACTGGCATCGAGGCCACCGAGCTGATCGTCCCCACCACCTGCTCGCCCGAGGACCTTCCCGACGAGGAGCTGTTGTACGACCTGGCCGACCTGTTCAAGGTCTTCAGCGACACCACACGCATCAAGATCCTCTATGCCCTCATGGGCCGCGAGCTCTGCGTGGCTGACATCGCCGAAGCGACCGCAACCTCGCAGTCGGCAGTATCGCACCAGCTGCGCACGCTTAAGCAGTCGCACCTGGTCAAGTTCCGCCGCGACGGCCGCAACATTCTCTACTCGCTCGCCGACGATCACGTCTACACCATGCTTAACCAGGGCATGAGCCATATCTGCGAATAGCAATCAACCACGGTATCAGCGCGGCCGGCACCCAGGCCGCTAACACAGGGAAAGGAACCCACCATGAAAAAGCAGTTCAAGCTCGACGAGATCGATTGCGCCAACTGCGCGCGCGAGCTTCAGGACGAACTTGCCAAGCTCGAGGGCGTCAAGTCCGTTTCGGTCAACTTTATGACCCAGAAGCTGACGCTCGAGGCCGACGACGCCAAGTTCGACGAGGTCCTGGACCGCGTCGTTGAGTTCACCGCCGACGCCGAGCCGGACTGCGAGATCATTCTCTAACCCGCGCATACGTTGACCTGCGAGGCCGCGCTTGCCGCGGCCTTTGCTCGCGAAATTATATGAGCGAGTGTTCATAAACTCAAATGAGAGGTTTGAATCATGACAGCCGCCGATCCCAAAAAGAAAAAGAAGAAGCGCAAGAAGAGAGAGTCCCTTGAGCATAAGCGCAACCGCATCCTGGTAGCACTGGGCATTTTTGCCGTTGTTTATGCCCTCGACGAGCTCGGCGCCCTCACTATCGCATTTGGGGAGCCCGGCAACATCTACGCCAGCTTCGTGCTGTTCCTGGTGCCGTTCCTAATTGCCGGCTACGACGTGCTCCAAAAGGCGTTCAACAACATCCGCCGCGGCAAGGCCTTCGACGAGAGTTTCCTTATGGCCGTCGCGACCATCGGCGCGTTTGCCATGGTGCTCTTCCCCGATACCGACCCGCACATGGCCGAAGGCGCCGCCGTCATGCTGTTCTACCAGGTCGGCGAGCTGTTCCAGGCATACGCCGTGGGCAAGAGCCGCAAGTCGATCAGTGCCATGATGGACATCGCGCCCGACTACGCTAACGTCGAGCAGCCCGACGGCACGCTCGAGCAAGTCTTCCCCGATGACATCGCCGTCGGCACCGTCATCGTCGTCAAGCCTGGCGAGCGCGTGCCCATCGACGGCATCATCGTCGAAGGCGAGACACAGCTCGATACCGCCGCCCTTACTGGCGAGTCAGTCCCCCGTCCGGCCAAAACCGGCGACGATATCATCAGCGGTTGCATCAACATGACGGGCCTCATCCACGTGCGCACCACCAAGCCGTTTGGCGAGTCCACCGTCGCGCGCGTCCTGGAGCTCGTGGAGAATGCCAGCGAAAAGAAGGCGCGCACCGAGAACTTCATCACGCGCTTTGCCCGCGTCTACACCCCCGCCGTCACCGGCGCGGCCGCGGTGCTCGCGCTTGGCGGCGGCTTGGTCACCGGTGCTTGGTCCGATTGGATCCTGCGCGGCCTGACCTTCCTGGTCGTCAGCTGCCCGTGCGCCCTCGTGATCAGCGTACCGTTGAGCTTTTTTGGCGGCATCGGCGGCGCGTCCAAGCTGGGCGTTCTCATCAAGGGTTCTAACTACCTCGAGACGCTCGCCGACGTGGACACCGTCGTCTTCGACAAAACCGGCACGCTCACCAACGGCACGTTCTCGGTCGTCGCGGTGCACCCCGAGGCTGGCTATACCGAGCAGTCGCTGCTCGAAGTCACAGCCCTTTCTGAGTCGTTCTCCGATCACCCCATCGCGCAGTCCGTGCGCGACGCCTACCAGGGCGAGGTCGACCCCAAGCGCGTGAGCGACTCCGCCAACGACGCGGGCCACGGCGTGACGGCAACCATCGACGGCAAGCACGTCGTCGTTGGCAACGCCAAGATGCTCGCCGCGGCCGGCGTTGAAGCACCGGACTGTGAGGTTGTCGGCACGATCCTTCACGTGCTCGTTGACGGCGTGTACGCCGGCCACATCGTGATTGCAGACACCGTTAAGGCCGATGCGGAGCAAACGATTCGCGACCTGCATGCCGCCGGTATCAACCGCACCGTCATGCTCACGGGCGACCGCGAGGAGGTTGCAGCGTCTGTGGCCAAGCAACTCGGTCTCGACGAGTTCCACGCGCAGCTCCTGCCGGGCGACAAGGTCGAGCGCGTTGAGGCGCTACTCGCGGCCGAAAGTGGCAAGGGCAAGCTCGCCTTTGTCGGCGACGGTATCAACGACGCTCCTGTGCTTACGCGCGCCGATGTGGGCATTGCCATGGGCGCCATGGGCTCCGACGCCGCGATCGAGGCCGCCGACGTGGTGCTGATGGACGACAAGCCGTCCAACATTTCCCGCGCGATCCGCGTGGCGCGCAAGACCATGTCGATTGTTTGGCAGAACATAATCTTTGCGCTGGGCATTAAGCTGCTGATCCTTGTGCTGGCAGCGCTGGGTATCGCCAATATGTGGCTTGCCGTCTTTGGCGACGTAGGCGTGGCGATCATCGCTATCCTGAACGCCATGCGCGCGATGGGTGTCAAGAACCTGTAGCGCCTGTGGTCCCTCCGGCCGGGACCGGGCTTGGTTTTGAAAACGTCCTCGACCAATGAAGCGCCCCCGTTCTGCTCCTTCGGAGCTACGAACGGGGGCGCTTCTGGTCTGCGGAGTGTTTTCAAAAACCAAGCCCGGTCCCGGCCTGCGGTAACGTTGCTGGCGGTTCTTGGGCATCGCTTGCTGGCGGGGTTCCTTGTCTGAGTTGGACTTGGTTGGCGGGGCTGCTGGTCCCGGTCGCTGTCCCGTCCCAGCATCGACCTTAGCTTCTCGAAACTCTCCTCGCTCAGGCAGTGCTCCATGTGGCAGCCCTCTTGCGACGCGACCTCGGGCGTTACGCCTGCGTCCTCTAGCAGACCTACAAAAAAGCAGTGGCGCTCCCACATTTGACGGGCAACCTCAAGACCGCGTTCCGTCAGATGCACGTCGCGTTTGCCCATCTCCACGTAGCCGGTGCTCTCCAAGGCCGCCATGGCTTTAGAGACGCTCGCCTTGGTCACACCCAGGTATTCAGAGACGTCGATTGAGCGCACCGTGCCTTGGCGCTGCGACAGAACGTAGATCGATTCGAGATAGTCTTCTCCAGATTCACGTAGGGCCATGGGCCGCCTTTCGCGATGGCTTCTAGTTAGCCTTTGGATACTTTTGCCTGATTTACTTTACCTCAAAAGTTGCCCATGTCTTACTACGTTGTTTAAAAAGTTAACCGCGTTTCACAAAATGCGCAGCACAGAAGCGGAGCGATGACACGCTCGCAAGGAGTGTCCCCAACTGCCGGCAGAAAAGGAACGTCCCCGAGTGCCGAATCCGCAGCTAAACAAGCCCAAAGTGCTTGGCGGCGTTGTAAATGCCGTCGTCGTCTACGGCGGTCGTAACGTAGGTCGCCGCGGCCTTCACGGTATCCTGCGCGTTGCCCATGGCCACACTTGTGCCCACGGCCGAGAACATCGACAGGTCGTTCTCGCCATCGCCAAAGGCGATCGCCTCGCTCGCGTCGATGCCCAAGCGCTCCAGCGTCGCCGCCACGCCCAGGTCCTTGCCGCCGTTAGCGGGAATAATATCGCAGAACAGATCGCACCAGCGCGTGGTGAGCGAATGCGACACGGCATCAGTCACGATATGCTCGTCGGCCGGGTCCACAAAGGCGCAGAACTGGTAGACCGGTGCGTCAAAGGCGCGCTCAAACGGCTCCTCGTGGTAGACGATTCCCGCGTTGCTACCGGCCGTCACCACGCGCTCGGACAGGCGGTTCACAAACGAATTCTCGCCCTGCATGCACAGCGAGTCGTAACGCCCCTGAGCCACCTGGTCCACGATCACCGCAACATCGTCCGGATCGATCGGGCAGCTGCGGTAAACCCCCTCGGCATCAAAGCAATGCTGACCCGAAAGCGTAATGTACGCATCCCAGCCAAGGTCGAACAGCCAGTCCGGCATCTGGTAGGTCGGACGGCCCGTAGCGATCACGCACGCAATCCCCTGCTCGTGAAAGCTGTCGAGCACCTGCTGCGCCGACGCCGGAATCCGGTGGGTCTTAAAGCTCAGCAGCGTGCCGTCGATATCGAAAAACGCGGCCCCGATCATCCTCGTCTACTCCTCGCCCTCGAGCTTTTCGCTCGCCTCGAGCCACGCCATCTCCAGCTCGTCCATGGCGGCGTGGGCCTCGTCGATCTTTGCCTGCTGCTCGCCCAGCGCCGTGTAGTTGGTGGGATCGACCTGGGCCATGGCGGCCTCGGCCTCCTCCACGCGAGCGCGCTGCGTCTCCATCTTGCGCTCGAGCGAACTCACCTCGCGGCGAAGCTTCTGGCGTTCGGCGTTGGAAAGGCCATTGGGCTGCCCGCTCGTCTTGGGCTTTTCGGCCGCAACCGCTGCGGCGCCGGTGTCGAACGTGCCGGTCTTGGCGCTCGGCGCGCCCACGGGCTCGCCCTCGGCGGTGGCGTTGCACAGGCGCAGGTACTGATCCACGCCGCCGGGCATATGCGTCAGGTGGCCGTCGAGCAGCGCCCACTGCTGGTCGGTCACGCGCTCCATGAGGAAACGGTCGTGCGTCACTAGGATCAGCGTGCCAGGCCAGCCGTCGAGCAGATCCTCGACAATCGCCAGCATGTCGGTATCCAGGTCGTTGCCGGGCTCGTCCAGGATGAGCACGTTGGGCTCGTCCAGGATTGTCAGTAGCAGCGACAGACGACGGCGCTGGCCGCCCGAAAGATCGCCGATGCGGCTCCAGAGCTGCTGCGTCGTAAAGCCCAGACGCTCGCAGAGCTTCTCGGGTGAAGTCTCCTTGCCGTCAATGACGTAGTACTTCTTATAGTGGCTGAGCACCTCGCGGATCGTGTCGCCCATGTAGGGTTCGAGCTCCTCGAGCTGCTGCGACAGCACGCCAAAGCGCACCGTCTGGCCGATCTTCACGCGGCCGCGCAGGGGCGCGATCTTGCCCTGGATCACGTCGAGCAGCGTCGACTTGCCGGCGCCGTTCTCGCCCAAAAGACCATAGCGGTCGCCCGCGCCGATGAGCCAGGTCACATCGGTGAGCACCTGTTTGGACGTGCCATCGGCATCCGCATAGCCGGCGTCCACGTCGACCACATCGATAACCTGCTTGCCCAGGCGGCTCACGGCCAGGCGCTTGAGCTCCAGCTCGTCACGCACGGGCGGCACGTCGGCGATCAGCTCGCGAGCGGCATCCACGCGAAACTTGGGCTTGGTGGAACGGGCCTGGGCGCCGCGGCTCAGCCACGCGAGCTCCTTGCGCGCCATGTTGCGGCGGCGCTCCTCGGTGACGGCGGCCATGCGGTCGCGCTCCACGCGCTGCAGGATGTATGCCGAGTAGCCGCCCTCGAAGGGATCGACCTGGCCGTCGTGGACCTCCCACATGCTGGTGCAGACCTCGTCCAAGAACCAGCGATCGTGCGTGACCACGAGCATCGCGCCCTGACCGCGCTGCCAGCGGGCCTTTAAGTGACGCGCAAGCCAGTTGATGGTACGCATGTCCAGGTGGTTGGTGGGCTCGTCGAGCATGAGCACGTCGTAGTCGCCGATCAGCAGGCGCGCGAGGTCCACGCGACGGCGCTGGCCGCCCGAAAGCTCGCCCACTGTGCCTTCCCAGGGCACATCGCTGATGAGGCCGGCCAGAATCTGGCGCGTACGCGGACTCGACGCCCACTCATACTCGGGCGCGTCGCCCACGACGGCATGATGCACGGTGTCGGTATCGACCAGGTTGTCCTTTTGGCCGAGCAGACCGATCGTCGTGCCGCGGCGGTGCGTCACGCGGCCGTCGTCGGGTTCCAGCGTGCCGGCGAGTACACTCAGCAGCGTCGACTTGCCGTCGCCGTTTTTACCGACGATACCAATGCGGTCGCCCTCGCCCACGCCGAGCGTCACGCTATCGAAAATATGCTTGGTGGGAAACTCTAGGCTGATGGAATCGCATCCCAAAAGAATCGCCATATGCCCTGCTCCTTCGTAGAAATTCAACGTTGTCCATGATAGCAGCGAGCCCCACCCCAAAACCTACCAAAAAGGGACAGGTTTATTTTGGCAGGTTTTATCTGGGCAAACGTCAGGGCGCTCCGAGCACGCTCCATGGTAAAACGTTAACCTGCCAAAATAAACCTGTCCCTTTTTGGCAGGTCGAAGGACGTGAACAACGCAAAAAGGCGGGCCATCTCGTAAAAGAGATGACCCGCCTCTCCAATCAGTCCCGCGGCAACCGTGGCCGCCGCGGGCCTCAAGCATGTCCCGGACTAGGAGAACATGCCGGTGAGGTAATCATTCAGCCGCTTATCCTTGGGCCGTTGGAAAATCTCGTCGGTCTCGTCGTACTCGACCATATCGCCCATGTAGAAAAACGCCGTGCGGTTGGACACGCGCGACGCCTGCTCCATGTTGTGCGTCACGATGACGATGGCGCGGTCGGCCACGATCGACGACATGAGGTCCTCGATCGCCAGCGTCGAGATGGGGTCGAGCGCCGAGCAGGGCTCGTCAAACAGGATTACGTCGGGGTTGAGTGCCAGCGTGCGCGCGATGCACAAACGCTGCTGCTGACCGCCCGAAAGCGCGTAGGCGCTCTTGTCGAGCTTGTCCTTGACCTCGTCCCACAGGGCCGCACCGCGCAGACTTTCCTCGACCATGCGGTCGAGCTCGTCACGGTCGGTGATGCCGTGGCGCTTGGGCGCAAAGGTGATGTTGTCGCGAATGGACTTGCGGAACGGATTGGGCTGCTGAAACACCATGCCAATAGACCGACGCAGCTCGTAGGTGTTCTCGGTCTTGGTGTTCACGTTGCGCCCGCGGTAGTTGATCTCACCCTCCACGCGGCAACCGCGAATCTCGCGATTCATTAGGTTGAGGCTACGCAAAAAGGTCGACTTGCCACAGCCCGAAGGCCCGATGAGCGCCGTGATCTCACCCTTGTGGAAGTCGAGCGACGTATTGTGCAGCGCATGGTGGTCGCCATAGTACACATTGACGTCCTTGGTGGAGACCACGACCTCGTCGCTCACGGCCTTGCCGCTCACGCGAACACGTTTCTCGCTCTCCCCCACGCTCGACAAAAAGTCCTGGGTGTCGGACGATGCCGCCTCGGTTGCGGGCGTCGCATTCATCTCGCTCATTCGGCCGTCATCTTCCTTGCCAGTTGCTTGCCCACGATACGGGCGACTACGTTAAACAGCAGCACGCAAATCATCAGCAGTGCCGCGGTGCCCCAGACGATCTGCTGGGCCTCGGGGCTGCCCTCGCCATAGATCTTGTAGATGTGCACGGCCAGCGACTCGCCGGGACGGAACACGTTCCAGGCGCAGGTGGGGCTCGACAGGTTAAAGCTCAAGAAGTTGAGGCGGACCGGCGAGCTCATGCCCGAGGTAAAGAGCAGCGCCGCGGCCTCGCCAAACACGCGGCCGGCCGAAAGCACGATGCCGGTCACGATGGCGGGCATGGCCTCGGGAATCAGGATGTGCAGTGTGGCCTCCCAGCGAGTGAGGCCCATGGCCAGGCACGCATCGCGCTGGGCCTGCGGCACGTCCTCGAGCGCCTGCTGAATCACGCGCACCAGGATGGGGATGTTGAACATGGTGAGCGCGACGGCGCCGGAGATGATGGAGTACTTCCAGCCCAGCTGCACCGAGAACACCAGAAAGCCGAACATGCCGACGACGATGGAGGGCAGCGAAGACAACGTCTCGATGGCGGTCGAGGCGATGTCGCGAATGGGACCGTCGGGCGCGTATTCAACTAGGAAGACCGCGCCGCCCAGGCTGATGGGCACCGAGATGATCAGGGTAATCAGCAGCAGATAGAACGAGTCGAACAGCTGGTAGAGCACGCCGCCCTGCGTTCCGTTGGCGCGTGCGGGCTGCGTGAGAAAGCCCGGCTGGAACAGCGTCGAGATACCCTCGAACAGGATGTAGGCCACCATGGAGACGACGATAAGCATGACGATGGCGACAATCGCCGTCAGCACGCCCGTGGCGATACGGTCTTGCCTTTGGACACGCCCGAGTCTCGCCTCGTCGATATGGATGCGCGTGCTAGCCACGAGCCTTCGCCCCCTTGCGGCCAATGAGATGGATGATCAGGATAAAGATGAGGCTCATGCCCATCAGCAGCAGGCCGAGCGCCCACAGGATGTCGTCCTGGGCCGAGCCCTCGGCATAGACCGCCATGGACGTGGTGAGCGTGGTGGTGATGGTAGACGCCGGCGACAGCAGCGACGTCGGCATGGCCTCGATGCCGCCAATGACCATGCGCACGGCGAGCGTCTCGCCAAAGGCGCGGGTCATGCCAAGGATGACTGCGGTCATGAGCGAGGGCATGGCGGACTTGAGCACCACGTGCCAGATGGTCTGCCAGCGGGTGTAGCCCAGCGCGAGCGAACCCTGGCGGTAGCTATCGGGCACGGCGCGCAGGCCATCGACCGAAAGCGTGGTCATCGTCGGCAGAATCATGACTGCCAGCACGATAGCGCCGGGCAAGATACCCAGACCCGTGCTCACGTGGAAAACGCTCTTCATAAGGCCGACGACCACGTGAAAACCGATCAGGCCAAAGACGACCGAGGGAATACCGGTCAAAAGCTCAATGAGCGGCTGAAAAACCTTGGAGCCAAACTTAGGCTGAATCTCGACCGCAAAGATGGCAGAGCCGATGGCGATGGGCAGTGCGATGAGCGTGGAGAGCACCATGACCGCAAACGAGGTGACGATCAGGGGCAGGGCGCCAGTGTAGGGCAGGCCGTTTTCGGCCGTGTTGGCCAGGTCCCACTTGGTACCGATAAAAAACTCGACGATCGAGACGCCGTCCTTGAAAAAAGCCGAGAGGCCCTTTTGGGCGACCATAAAGATGAGCGCGGCAACGACAAGCGTCACGAGCGCTACGCACGCACCCGTGACGCCCAGGCCCACGTTCTCAAGCTCGCGCTTTGGCAGCTGTTTTGCCATTGCAAACCTTTCCGGGGGCGATTACTTATTTAGCGGAGACCTTGCCGCTGGCGTCCTTGACGACCTTCATGGCAGAAACGGGAATAAAGCCCTGCTCCTCGACGAGCTTGCCCTGGACGTCGTCGGAAAGCATGAACTCCAGGAAGGCCTTGGTGGCCTCGTCGGCGTCCTTAGCACAGTACATGTGCTCGGTCGCCCAGATCTTGAAGGAGTCGTCGGTGACGTTTGTGCTCTTGGGCTCGACGCCCTCGACCATGATGGCGTTGAACTTGGAGTCATCGAAGTGCGAGAAGTCAAGGTAGGAGATGGCGTTGTCGGTGCTGCCCATCTGAGTCTGGACATCGCCGGACTTGTCGAGCTCGGCGTCGCCCTTAAAGTCGACGGCCTCGTCGCCAAAGACGGCGGCCTCGAAGGTGGCGCGGGTGCCGGAGCCGGCCTTGCGGTTGAGAACGACGATCTTGGCGTCGTCGCCGCCGACCTCCTTCCAGTTGGTGATCTGGCCGGAGAAGATGCCCTTGAGCTGCTCGAGGGTCAGGTCGTCGACTGTCACGTTCTTGGAGACGACGGGGCCCATGCCCACGACGGCGACCTCGTGATCGACGAGGTTCTTGACCTGATCGGCCTCGAGCTTGGTCTCGGCGAAGACATCGGAATTACCGATGGTGACGGTGCCGGCGGCGACAGCGGTCAGGCCCTTGCCCGAACCGTTGCCCGAACCGGAGACGGAGACGTCGGGGTTGGCATCCATAAACTTCTCGGCAGCAGCCTCGACGAGAGCCTGGAACGAGGAGGCGCCGTCGTAGGTTACCTCGCCCGAGACGGACTCGGCAGCAGCGGCGCTACCCTTGTCGGCGGCGTCGGTTGCGCCTGCGCCGCCGCAACCAACGAGACCGAGGCCGACGATGCTGGCAAGACCACCAGCGAGGCCGAGGAACTGACGACGAGAATAAGCCTGATCGAGCATGATCTTCCTTTCATACAAGCGACTCGCGGGCACCCTGCCCGCTTTGCTGTTTGGAAAGATACGATCTCGATCGGGCAGCGCCCGCGTCAGCTGCGCTTTATTACGGGCATCTGATAGACCCTTACCGCAAGCGCGGCTCGGCTTTACAAACGAATAACAAACCCGCCACCAAGCATGACCCGCCTTTTACACCAATAAAAACAAAGTTGCGGTGAAATAATTCCTGCTTGGCCATCAAATGGCCCATTCTAGGAACTATTCCACCGCAACTTAAAAAGCCCGGACGAAAGGGGTGCTAAGTTGTTAAAACGCCGCAGCCTTAAAGCTCAAGCTCGTTCAAACGTAAGATCGCCACGATATAAATCTTGAGCGCCTGCTTGAGCTGTTCCTCGTTGGCGCACTCGTTGGGACCGTGCATCTGGCCGCCCCACTCGGGCAGCTCCAGACCGGTCTCCTCGGGGCCAAACGAGACGGCGCGGGCAAAGTTGCGCGCGTACGTGCCGCCGCCCATGGCAAAGGGCTCAGCATGCTTGCCCGTAAACTCGTTATAGGTATCAATAAGCGCCTTCACGGCCGGATCGTCGGCAGAGACCGAGAACGGCACCTTCGCACGACCCACACGGCACGTCACGCCAAAACGGCCCACGAGCGGATCGAGCTGCTCGCGGATGGTATCGGCACTCGTGCTGTCGGGGAAGCGCACGTCGATGACCTGCTCAATATGGCCATCCGCCACGCGGATGACGCCAGCGTTGCAGGTAAGCGGGCCAAACGCCGGACTCGTCGCATCGATACCCAGGCCGCGACCATAGGCGTCCGCATGCACAAAGGCCAGGAACTTGACGAACTCGTGCTCGGCAGGCGTCAGCAGGCGCTCGTCGCGTGCACCAAACGCGTCCTCGGCCTCGCGCAGATACGCCACGATCAGCCCGACGGCGTTGATCGTTCCCTCTGGCATCGAGGCATGACCGCCAATGCCGTGGGCGAAAATCTGCGCATGCCCGTTATCGAGCGCCGTGATCTCCAGGCGGTCGCCGTTCTCGACCGGCGCCGGCAGCTCATCGGCGGCAATCGCGAGCTCGCAGATGGACTGCGACGGAATGGCATTGCTCGCCTCGGCGCCGCTCCACGACACGATGCGCCCGCCGTCGATCTTGGGGCTCACGAACGTCGCCCCAAACTGGCCCTTCTCGGCATTGCAGACCGGAAACTCGGCATCGGGCGTAAACAGAAAGTCGGGGTCTGCGTGATTCTCCAGATAATGGTGAACGTCGGACATGCCCACTTCCTCATCGCAGCCCAGCAGCGCGCGGAAGGTATAGCGCGGCACAATGCCGTGTTTGAGCAGATAAGCGCCAGCGTAGAGCGACAGCACCGCCGGGCCCTTGTCGTCGATCACGCCGCGGCCGAGCAGCCAGCCCTCGCGACGCTCCATCGCAAATGGGTCGGTATTCCAGCCGGGGCCGGCAGGCACCACGTCCACGTGGCAGATGGTCGCGAGCTGCTTGTCGCCGCGGCCAGGGATATCGGCAATGCCCACATAGCCCTCGTCATCGCTCGTCTGGTAGCCGAGCTTCTGCGCGATGCCGAGCGCACAGTCGAGCGCGTCACGGACCGGGCGGCCAAACGGCGCGCCGGGCTCTGCATCGGCAGAAACTGCCACGGACGGATAGCTCACCAGCTGCTCGATATCGGCGACGACATCTTCCCAGACCTCGTCGACATACTCAGCGACGCTCTGCTCCACCTGATTCATAGACTGCCTCCTTACCAATGAGCAGCAAGCGTACCCGCCCCTCACATTTAGTTCCTAGATAGAGAAAAGTTTAGCAAGCTCGGCCACCGAGTGCACCACTGCATCGGCACCCGCCGCCTCATGCTCACCCGGCGCCGCCGCGCCCGAATAGATGCCGACGCACGGCACGCCCATCGCGTGCGCGCCCTCCACATCGTTAAAACGGTCGCCAATCATCACGGCCTCGTCGGCAGTCGCGCCAAGCGCCGCCAGGGCGTCGCGGACCGAATCGGCCTTGGTCTCGCGTCCCTGAGGCGGATTCATGCCAACCACGGCTTCGAACTGGCAAAGCCCCAGCTCATGCACCATGTCAATACACTTCGCCTCCATGCGAGACGTCGCCACGGCCATACGCTTGCCCTGGGCGGCCAGCCCGTCGAGCAGCTCGGGGATCCCATCGAACACTGGGTACTCTTCCGGTCCTAGCTCGTCAAAAAAGGCACGGTACTCGTCGGCCACCACGAGAGCCTCCTCGCGCGTAAAGCCGTAAAAGTCGTGGAAGCTCTTCCACAGCGGAGGCCCGATCATGCGGCGCAGGTCACCCATCCGCGCCTCCGAAAACCCGCGCGCAGCCAGCGTCTTGCGCGTCGAGGTCATCACTGCCCGACCCGTATCGGCCACCGTGCCGTCAAAATCGAACAGCACAACCGGCCGCTCGCAAAGTTGCAATGCCGCCATCGGCACCCCTCTTCCCCAGTTGATGATTTCCACACCACCGCTTCAAACTGTTGACTATTCAACAATTGAACCTAGCAATGTAGAGCAACTCCACTATACTTGTCGCACTTTGCTTTCAGAAGGCGGCGCTGCCGCGCCCCAACGAAAGGTGCAATTATGTCTTTTGCCATCATAACCGACTCCACGTCGGACATCTCCCCCGCCCGCGCCCAAGAGCTCGGCATTTACGTGATTCCGCTGCATGTGATTATCGAGGGCGAGGACCTGCTCGACCAGGTGCAGATTACCGCCGAGGAATACGTCACCCGCATGGCCGGCGCCGAGCAGTTGCCGCACACCTCGCAGCCGAGCGCCGGCGAGTTCAAGGCACTCTTTGACCGCATGCGCGCCGATGGCCACGATAACGCCATCTTCATCTCGCTGTGCAGCGAGTGGTCCGCCTGCTATTCCAACGCATGTCTGGTCGCTGAGACCCACGAGCTCGACGTGCGCTGCATCGATTCGCGCACAGGCTCGGGTGCCGAGGGCCTGCTGGTGGAGTACGCGCTCGCCATGCGCGAGGACGGTCGCAGCCTGGACGAGACCGAGGCGCAGATCCGCGCGACGCTACCCGACGCACACCTGCTGCTGATTCCTCGCACGCTCGAGAACCTGGTCAAAAACGGCCGCGCCCCCAAGCTCGCCGGCCAGCTGACGCAGATGCTCAACATTCGCCTGGCCGTTTCGCCGGAGTGGAAATCGGGCGAGATCAAGGCCATCAAAAAGGGCCGCGGTGCCAAGCGCATCGTTGCGAACACCATGGCCGATTGCCTCGCATTTTTGGCGGAGCATCCGGGCTCAAGCGTGCGCGTGCTCACGACCGGCGCCGCCGAGGAGCAGGAGCTCGTCAGCCAGGCGCTCGCGGGCCAGGACTACGCCGATGCCGGCACCGGCCCCATCGGCTGCACCATCGCCACCCACGTAGGCGTCGACGCCATCGCCATCAGCTACTGCCCCCGCTACCAACCTGCCAATTAGGGACAGGTTTATTTTGGCAGGTTTTATCTGGGCAAACGTTAAACGGTAACAAAGGCTTGCCTGGCAAGATCGGACATGCCAAAGCCGTCGAACAACCGAAGTACACCCAGCCACAACAAAGCCATCACGCCGACGCGCCGCAACTCAAGGCGCGCCGGCGTCTTTTTAGGAGTCGCGGCGGAAAAGGGGCCGTTTTAGCCAAAAGGCCGCGAAACGCTTCCCATTACGCCGTAACTTCATTGCCGCCCAAGGTAGCGCGCAGAGATGTGGTGTAAGAGGCGGGGCATGCCCCGCCTCCGCCCTTT
>UQMD01000019.1 GCA_900542155.1 uncultured Collinsella sp. | reverse complement strand
TCCAGCCATAAAAAAGCCTCCCATTTCTTGTGTCCAAGAAATGGGAGGCAGTTCACGCTTGGAATCGGGGGTATTTTTATTCTATCTAGCGGAGTTTTATTGGGACGAGACCTGAGCATATTCGTCGACGCAACCTCCTCCCCAGTCGCCACGCCAAATGCAGGCGGAGCGGCCGAAGGATCTAACGAGCACGCCGCGATGACTTGGAAGTGCGGTTGGAAAGGTCATCGAGGCCAAAGAATCCCGGAGGTATACCAAGGCGCACTTTGGGAATCCGTCGAATCACCCCACTTCAAGCCAGAATTCAGATCGGGCCGATTCATCATCTGGAAGTCCCATCGGCGACTCGCAATGAACAACCGACGCGCTCTGCGAGAGACCGTTCATTACCGGCCCGAGCCGAACATGGACACAACGTCCCGTTTGTGTTCTTCAATCGCCTGCACGTTCTTCCTATTCTTGGGTTGTCGAACAAGCCATAGAGAAAAGGAAGAAAACATGGTCACCGACAAGATCTGCGCGGAATCGATCGCCAAGCAATACGCGCCCAAAAGCGCCTCCAAGCTCACCGCGCTCAAGAAGCTCGATGCCAAAGCAAAGCGCCCCGCGAACGTCTTCGCCTACAGCTTTGGCATCGCTTCTTCGCTGTTGTTGGGTGTGGGCATGTGCCTGACCATGGGTGTGCTGGGACCTGGCGAGGGCACGTTGTTTGTGCTCGGAATCGTCCTTGGTATCTTGGGTATCGCAGGCGCAAGCGTGAACCTGGTCCTGTATCGCTGGATTCTGGAAACCTCTAAGAAGAAATACGCCTTTGAGATAATGGAGCTTGCCAAGGAAATTGCCGGCGAATAGCTTTTGGCATCAGGGAGAGGCGGGCTTGGGTGAACAGGCAGTAGAGCAGATACTTTACGACGGCGCAGCTTATGGACGAGGCTTTGCTCGACTTGCTGCAGAACAAGGGCGCGGAGTTCATAACCGTTAAGGAGATTTGCAAGAAGGCAGGGGTGGGTCGCTCTACGTTCTACCTTCACTACCAGGGTGTCCCTGACCTCGTGAAGGAGTGTTCGGAGCATGTGAACACCAAGTTCTTCGAGCGCTTTGAACAAAGCGCCGCAGACACGATCGGGGCTATCCGTACGGCTCCCCTCGACGAGCTCGTTTTCGTAACCGACGAGTATCTGAGGCCCTACCTCGAGTTCGTCCAAGACAACTGCTCCATCTATCGCGCGATGCTCGCAAACGGGCATACGCTGCAAGCTCAGGAGCGATTCGAGGCCCTAGCGAAGCACATCATCGACCCAGTGTTGGAGCGCTTTGGCTATCCCAGCGAGCAGCGGGCCTTCGTCATCAGTTTTTATGTGCATGGGCTCTCTGCCGTGGTACAGGACTGGATTCGGAGCGGCTGCGAAACGCCTATCGATGAGATGGTGCGCATTATCAAAACCTGCGTGCACCCGAACGGCACGAACCGACGTCTTGCCAACGCTAAAGAGAGACGCGAATGAAACGATGTGACGGCGACGCCCCCTAGGCGCCAAGAGCGCGGGCCGCGCATCCGCCTTGAGAATACTGCGGAAGGAACGGGAAGCGAAAGCAGCAATCTACCTTGGTAAAGGGCGTGTATCCCTTTCCGCTGCTCGCGCGGGGCGGCTCCAGCCGTGCCGGGATCTCCAGCGCGGCCTCGAAGCCGTTTGCGGCGAGAACCAAGGAGGAGGGTTTCCCGTGATGGCGATGGGACGGAGGGGTTTCTGTAGGCGTGTAACCAGTAGGAGCTACTTATCGAAGCCCGCCGCCGCGGAGCTGCTCCTTGTAGTTCTCGCCCCAAGCTCTCATTGCGTCAAGAACGGGTCTGAGTGTCTGTCCCAGGTCGGTGAGCGAGTACTCCACCCGTGGGGGCACCTCTGCGAACGCTTCACGATGAACGAGCCCCGTTTCCTCCATGGTTCGTAGGTTGCTGGTCAGAACTTTCTGCGAAATCTTGCCGATCGAGCGTTGCAGCTCCTTAAAGCGCATCGTGCCTTTGAGCGAGAGTTCGCGCAGGATGAGCACCTGCCACTTGTTGCCGATGAGCAAAAGCGTTGTCTCCACTGGGCAGGCAGGCAGGTTCTCCAAAGTCGGTGTTGTCATGTTCGCGAAACCTCCGTCTGCAATCATGCACGTCATTTACATTAGTTTCCTTTTGGTGCTTACAGCACTTTTATGTGCCTACTTTCCATTATATACCTTTGACGCGTATCGTATGAGCTGCAAGGAAAGCGGCGTCGAGTGCCGCAGGTCGAAAGGAAAGCATGATGACCAAGAAAATCGCAGTTGTAGCAGCGAACGGCAGGGCCGGCAGCCTCATCGTTGAGGAGGCCGTGCGTCGCGGATTCGACGTGACCGCCATCGTACGCGGCGAGAATAGGACCGCCGCTCAGAACTCCGTCATCAAAGACGCACTCGAGCTCACGACGGAAGACCTCGAAGGATTCGACGCCGTGGTGGACGCCGTGGGCGGCTGGACGCCCGAGACCATCCCCGGTATCACCGACGCGGGCATCCACTTGGCTAATGTGCTGGTCGGCACCGATGTGCGCCTGCTCATAGTGGGTGGCGCGGGCTCGCTGTTCGTCAACCCCGAGCATACGGTCACCGTCGATATGGGCCCGGACTTTCCCGATGACTGGAAGCCGCTGTCCGCCGCGGCCGGCAAAGTCCTTGCTCACCTTCGCGAAACGGACGGCCTCAAATGGACCTTCGTTTCCCCTGCTGCTGACTTCCAGGCCGACGGCGAGCGCACCGGTGAGTATATCTTGGCGGGCGAGGAGTTCGCACTCAACAGCCGCGGCGAGTCAACGCTCTCGTACGCTGACTATGCGATCGCCATGGTCGATGAGATCGAGTCCGGTGACCACGTCGCCCAGCGCATCTCGGTTGTGAGCAAGTAGCTTCATGCCGTTTGGGAAACGGGAGGGTCGATTCCAGTCGCGTCGACCCTCCCGTTGCGTACCGGGGCAACCAGTCTTGTTGCCTAAGTTGTGACATCTTAAACAATGGTTGAGTTTCAGAAGGGGCGTTTTTGGTACTACCGAGCGTGAGCGTTCTCGTAGGCCTCTTTGATATCTTCTGGCAAACCGTCGGGAATCATGGCCCTCAGCTCAGTCTCATTCTCGCCCTGATTCAGCTGCCCGTAGAACCAGCATTTGTACTTCAGCATGTCCAGCGCGCGGTTCATGTTCGCGATCTCTAGCTCCATGTGGGCCTTCCGCTCCTCGAACATGGCCTTGCGTTTGGGGTATGTCGATGGACCCTCCGCGCACCATTCCATGAACAGCCGGATGTCCTTGATCTCCATCCCCGCTTTCTTGAGGCATTCGATGACCCGAAGCGCCTCGAGTTCCGTATCGCCGAATTGCCGAATGCCGGACGTCCGCTCCAATGCCGGGAACAATCCCTGCTTGTCGTAATAGCGCAGCGTTGAGGCGGGCAAACCGAACATCTCCGAAACCTGTCCGATTGTGTACATGGCTCCTCCGAATCAATCTCGAATTCATTCCTTGACCTAAAGTCAGGTTTAGGTATTACCTTCATTCTCGTCATTAGAACAGGGATTGCAAAGGGTGTTCCGTAATGCGGAAACAGATTTGCACCTAAACCATCGACAGGCGGAGATCGATCATGGCAATTAAACAGACGGCAGGCAGAGATGCCCTAGGGGACTTTGCCCCCAAATTCGCACAGCTCAATGACGATGTGCTGTTTGGCGAGGTGTGGAGCCGAGAGGGCGAGCTTTCCCTTCGAGACCGCAGCGTGGTGACGGTGGCGGCCCTGATGGCGCAGGGACTGACGGATTCCTCGTTCCAATACCATCTGATGTCCGCAAAGAATAACGGTGTAACCAGGGCGGAGATAGCGGAAATCCTTACCCACGCCGCGTTTTACGCGGGGTGGCCCAAGGCATGGGCGGCCTTTCGCATGGCGAAGGAGGTCTGGGCGGATGACGATGCCGCTGATGCAAAAGCCGAGCACCAAAACGAGATGGCCTTTCCCATCGGTGCCCCCAACGACGCATTCGCGAAGTACTTTATCGGGCAAATCTACCTCGCGCCTCTATCAACCGAGCAGGTTGGCGTCTACAACGTGACGTTCGAGCCCGGCTGCCGCAACAACTGGCACGTGCACCACGCCAAAAACGGCGGCGGACAGATTCTCATCTGCGTGGCTGGTCGAGGGTTCTACCAGGAATGGGGTAAACCGGCACAGGAGCTGCGCCCTGGCGATGTGGTCAACATCGCCCCGGGTGTGAAACATTGGCACGGAGCCGCGCCCGAGAGCTGGTTCTCCCATCTCGCGCTGGAGGTTCCGGGCGAGGAGGCCTCCAACGAGTGGTTAGAGCCCGTGGGCGACGGGGAATATCTCAAAGAGACTAACAAGGAGGCTTAAATACCTTCGCCGTCCGCGCCGCCGAGAGCAGGGCGCCCAAATCGGCCTGGATCGCCCCTGCCTTGCTTCCAAGCTGCAGCGGAGCCGAGCCGCCCGAGATGTTTACGCTCAAAAGGTGCGCATCCGGCAGCTTCGCGGTCATGCTCCAGAACGGGAGCGTGATGATGCCGGGGGTCATCTCGCCCACGCCGAGCTCCAGCAACAGCACGCGGCGATCGCTGCGCTCGCGCACGAAGCGCTCGTATCGTCCGAGGCTCTCGCGCCATGCCGCACCCTGCAGAAACGTGTCGTCGCGCACCCACGGCACAAGCTGCCAGCCGCAGTGCGGGCATCGGGGGACATCCTCGCTGCGGATCTCGAACCCCGCCATGCCCGCGAGCATGCGCTCGACGTAGGGGCTCGCATCGAAGAGCTCGTCGCAGCATGGCTGCTTGCATTGAAGGTGCGCGAAGCTTCCCTGATAGTTGCAGGTCCTCTCGGTGGGAAACGTCTTCTCGACTTGGGTGTCTACATTGGTGCTCAGGATGAAGTAATCCTTATGGCCGATGAGGGACCGTAGGTCGAGATAGGGCTGCGAGGTCGGCTCGCGCAGCATGAAATCGATATATCGCGCGTAGTAGGCCCATTGCTGCTCGAGGCTGGGGTAGAGGTGGTAGAAACCGTCGAAAAGGCTCTTGACTACTTTCGATTGATGCTCAGTGCCCATTGTATTCGCTACGATTAAACTCGGCACAGGGGATACTGGTTTTCCGTGCGAAAACGCTCATGCCGCTAAATTGAGCGACCGCCTGTACTGCAGCGGGATCATCCGCCCGAGCGATCCCTTAATCCGTCGCCCGTTGCGCCAATCGGCAGAAGCCACGCGTGGACGCTAATCGCTCGAGCGAATCGTCGTCGGTTTCCGTTTAACGATTTCTTTTTCCGCTATTATCTGACCCTCGGACTTCCTCGTGATAGAAGTAGTCCACGATCACCGGATGCCCCTGGGGGACTCTGCCATAAGGCATTTCGTTGTCCACAAAGGGACAATCGTACTTCTTGGCCATTTCCTCGGCTTTTACTTCAAGCGCTTCAAAATAGCTACGGTTGCGCTTGTTATAGATCTCATCGTAAAGCGGTACGAGATTGGGATGTTTCTCGGCGATATAATCCAGGATCGCTTTTTTGAAACCACCCCGAAGATTGAGATTTTCGAGCCAAAACAAATCGCACCGATCCTTTACTCGCTCAAAAATCATCTCAAAATCCGTGATGCCGGGAAATACCGGGGACACGAAGCAGACCGTACGGATACCTTCGTCATACACCTGCTTCATAGCAGCGATACGACGCTCGATGCTCGACGCGGAGTCCATATCGTTCTTGAAGTTCTCATCCAGCGTGTTGATCGACCATGAAACGGTCACTCGTCCAAGCCTCTTCAGCAGATCGATATCCCGTACCACAAGATCGGACTTTGTGCAGATCAGAATATCTGCATCGCTGCCAATCAGCTGCTCCAGGAGTTTCCTGGTATTCCCGAATCGCTCCTCCTGTGGATTGTAGCCATCCGTCACAGAACCGATAACCACCCGCTGTCCAGCGTATTTCTTCGGATTCTTGATTTCCGGCCAATGCTTCACATCAAGAAAGGTGCCCCATTCCTCCTTGTGTCCGGTAAAGCGCTTCATAAAGGAGGCATAGCAATACTTGCAGGCATGCGTGCAGCCTACATAGGGATTGACCGAGTAGCCGCCTACCGGCAGGCTGGACTTGGTCATGATGTTCTTTGCTTCCACCTCATTGATGAGGATTCCATCGATCACTTCCGCCATGTTCTCTGCACCTCCAGCACTCTTTCGAATTCTTCCGGCAATTCCTGAATCATGTTTTCGTCCCCTATGACAGAGACGAGGTCTTCCTTCATAAACATTGGAATGCCAAGCGCGTGCGCCTGGTCCGTCAAAGACCATGCCCACTCCGGTTCCGTATGAACCTTCCTGCTCTGCGCCCCGGTCATGGTACCGACGACGATCCAGTTGATTCCGGAAAGGTCGACCGTACCGGGATCGTCGAATAGCGGCTCAAAAGTAACGAAGAAGTGATTTGCTTTGACGTTTTTCCGAAGGGCGTCGATACGCCACAGCTCCGCTTTCCTCGTCACCGTAACGCCGAACCATGCGTTTTCCAGGTCGGTATCTAAATCCAGCAAATCGGGTCTCTTGGTCAGGAACAGGAACTGATGCTGTGGATTCTCATGGATCTTTGCAAATACCTCGTCTCGCCATTCCAGCTTCCACCCGGAGAGATCGCTCATGCCGGTAAGGAGAAAGTTCTGCGGGCGTTTCTTTTCCATCATCTTGAGCTTGCTCGGGAAGAACGCAGGATCAGCGAAGTCGTCAATCATATGCCAACGTTTCACATTGTTACGGGCATAGCAATATGGACACCCCACCGTGCAGCCGATGACGATATTCATATTCTGAATCTGATTTTTGATGCAGATGCTCATAACGCCTGCCTACCTGCCTCTCCCGTAAACACGCAATCAGCCTCCCCCACCTTGCGGGCAAAAACCTCGATATCTTGCTTGCAAGCAGCAGGCTCGCAATCGCTCAAATCGTATGACGTGCCGCCGTTTCGATAGACGGCCCGATGGGAAAACGATCGGCTGACAAGCCCGATGCCGAGCTTCTCGCACAGGGTCATCCGTGCTCCCTTTCAGCTATAAAAAACAGGTGTCTATAAACAGTATCCTTGTTGATTTTCGCAGGGGCAATGAACAAACGCGTGCACCTGTCGATAAACGAACAGCTACTGGACATTGTCAAACGACTCAGATTGGAGAGGCGATGGGAGAAACCAAGATCGACCGCCGGCGGCGCTACACCCTCTCGGTCATACAGGAGGCGTTCTTCGCGCTGCTGGCCGAGGTCGGCTTCGCGAAGATGACGGTGGCGGACATCTGCCGCCGCGCCGAGATCAACCGGGGAACGTTCTATCTGCATTACGAGGATAAGTACGCGCTGCTCGATGCGCTTATCGACGAGGCATTGGCAGCGGCTCCCCCGCTTGAGGGGGTTGAATCGGCAACGCTTTGCCAGCGTCCGCCGGCAGACGACGATTATCGCCTGCTTTATTCGGACAGCGACGCATACGCTCGCGTAGCCCAGCGCGTCATAGAACGCGGAGCGGAGCAGATGGTTCCCTGGGTCATGGAGAAAACAGGGCTTTCACGCGAAGACGCCTTCCTGCTCTTCGTCCACAGCGTCCAGGGCAATCTGGCCGTCAACCGCCTGCTCGGCTGGAGACGAGGCCCCGAGTTCGCCCATGCCCAGGAGCTGCTCAACGCCTATTCCGAAGGGGGCTTACTGGCGGTATCCGCTCTTCGCGATTCCGATAACCCATCGTGACCTGCGATTCAGGAATACCAGCCTCCGAGCCCTCTCGTTCGGAGGCTGCGGCTAAAACCTCATTGCGCGTCTACCGCTCCGCGTTACTCGCCACCTGCCCGCGCCGCCGAGAGCAGGGCGCCCAAATCGGCCTGGATCGCCCCTGCCTTGCTTCCAAGCTGCAGCGGAGCCGAGCCGCCCGAGATGTTTACGCTCAAAAGGTGCGCATCCGGCAGCTTCGCGGTCATGCTCCAGAACGGGAGCGTGATGATGCCGGGGGTCATCTCGCCCACGCCGAGCTCCAGCAACAGCACGCGGCGATCGCTGCGCTCGCGCACGAAGCGCTCGTATCGTCCGAGGCTCTCGCGCCATGCCGCACCCTGCAGAAACGTGTCGTCGCGCACCCACGGCACAAGCTGCCAGCCGCAGTGCGGGCATCGGGGGACATCCTCGCTGCGGATCTCGAACCCCGCCATGCCCGCGAGCATGCGCTCGACGTAGGGGCTCGCATCGAAGAGCTCGTCGCAGCATGGCTGCTTGCATTGAAGGTGCGCGAAGCTTCCCTGATAGTTGCAGGTCCTCTCGGTGGGAAACGTCTTCTCGACTTGGGTGTCTACATTGGTGCTCAGGATGAAGTAATCCTTATGGCCGATGAGGGACCGTAGGTCGAGATAGGGCTGCGAGGTCGGCTCGCGCAGCATGAAGTCGATGTATCGCGCATAGTATGCCCATTGCTGCTCGAGGCTGGGGTAGAGGTGGTAAAAGCCGTCAAAAAGACTCTTGAAGCCAAAGGCTTGCTGCCAGTCCGTCATTCCGGCGCGCGCCATGCCTGCGCGGTTGTAATGGTTGAACCCGGCGGCGCTTGACATGCCCGAGCCGATGCCGACGATGATGGCGTCGGCATCGTCGATAAGGCTTCGAAGCCTACGCGCTTCTCTTTCTAGGGGTGGCATCGGGCGATCTCCTCGAAAGCCGGGGCCATATCGCCGTCAACGAGAATCGTCTCGCACGATGCATCGGGCGCCATAGCCTGGCTGTAGTTGAACACGATGTAGGTGGCGTGCTCGCAGACGTTCGCGATCTGGGCGAGCATGTGCTTTATGATGCCGTTGCGCAGTCCCACGCCAAGTTCGAGGATGGCGACCCTGCCGTTGCGATGGGCTTGCACAAGGCGCTCGAGCTCCTCGAGCTGGGCCGTGGCGAGGGCGTCTGGATGGGCGAGACGCCGCTCGTCGATCGACGTGCGTATGCTCCCCTCCGTCTCGAGCACGCGCTCCTCGTCGAACCCGGCGCGCGCGAAGTGCCCGTCGATGTTGCATGTGACCACGAAGGTGTCGGCATGTTCCGTAAGACGCCGCAGCCCGTTCATGAGCGAGCCGGGCTCATATTCGAGATACTCCTTTTGATGGAACCGCTCGGCCCATCGGCGTCGCACGCTGGCATCCGGGGAAGCGAGCCCCTGCAGTATGCAGCCGATGCCGTCTGCCTGGGCGAGGTCCCCGTACGCCTCTTGGAAATGAGCATCGGCGCAGAAAAGGTTGAGCCCCTCCGCCATGTCGAGTCCGTTGCTAGCGCCGATGATGACAAGATCCGCTTCGGCTAGCGCCCTGCCTATGCGAACTGCTTTCGCCGTCTCCATGCGCTACCTCCCCAGCGTCTTGCGCACGTCGGCGAGCACGTCGGCGATGTCGGCGCGAACGGCGAGCCCCCGATCCTCGATCGCGCGGGGGAGAAACTGCGTCTTGTTGTTTACGGCGATGTAGCTGGCCTGCGGTAACTGCGCCGTGAGGGCCCAGAACGGCTCCTGGATAAACGCGGGCGTCATGCGGCCCACACCCAGCTCGAGGAAGAGGATCCTCTGCCGTGCGTGCGCGTCGAGCCAGTCGGACACCTTGCGGTACTGCTCCTCGTAGAGTTCGCCCTGCAGGAAGTTGCCGTAGCCGCGAACCCAGGGGAACGCCTCTGCCCCGCAGTGCGGGCAGCGCGGCACGAGCTCTGTCGGAACCTCAAGGCCGTCTCCCATGGCCTCTACCATGTTGGAGACCGGCTCGACCGCATCCCACACCGCGTCGGTGCAACAGCGGGAGCACTGAAAGAAGCGGTGGTCGCCTTGGATCTCTGCCACTTTCTCCCAGGGATAGAGCTTCACAAACTGCGTGTCCTGGTTGGTGGTGAGCACGAAGAAATCCTTCTCGGCGAGAATGGCGTCGAGGTCCTTGTAGGGCTTGCGCAGCGGGGCGTTGAGCGTGGTGTCGAGGAAGGTGGCGAGGTATCCCCAGCGCGCCTCGGCGGTGGGCCAGCGGTAGAACGACCCCTCGAAAGCGCCCTTGAAACCGTAACGCTCGGCGAATTTGCCGAAATGCTTGCGATAGGTCGCGTTGTCCTCGTAGTAGAAGTCGCCGCCGCCCGCCGCGGAGAGCCCGGAGGCCCCGCCCACCAGCACGCAATCGGCTTCTTCGATCATACGGGCGAAGTCCTCGATTTGCTGGTCGTAGGGCTCGGGCTCGCGGTCACTCAGCTCATAGGGCGTGCTGCCGCTGCGGTAGGCGGCATGAAGGGAAAACGATCGGTTGGTGAGCTCGATAACGAGCTGCTCGTACAGGGTCACTGGATACCTTCTTTCAGCTATTATAAACAGGTGTCTATAAAAAGTATCCATGTCGATTTGCTTAAGAGCAATGAACAGCTTCGGCCTGTTGTCGATAAACGAGCGTTTGCCGGGCATTGTCGAGCGTTGCAATTGGAGGGGTAATGGAAGCGGGGAAGATCGATCGTCGCCGACGCTATACACTCTCGGTCATACGGGAGGCGTTCTTCGCGCTGCTGGCCGAGGTCGGCTTCGCGAAGATGACGGTAGCGGATATCTGCCGCCGTGCCGATATCAACCGTGGCACGTTCTATCTGCACTACGAGGACAAGTTCGCCCTGCTCGACGCGCTTATCGACGAGGCCTTGGCGGCGGTGCCGCCGCTCGAGGGAACGGAGGCGGGTGCCCTCTGCCAGCGTCCGCCGGCAAACGATGACTATTATCTGCTCTACTCGGATGACGACGCGTACGCCCGGGTGGCACAGCGCGTCGTCGAGCGCGGCGCCGAGCAGATGGTTCCCTCGATCATGGAGGAGACTGGGCTTTCGCGCGAGGACGCCTATCTGCTCTTCGTCCACAACGTCCAGGGAAATCTCGCGGTCAACCGCCTACTTGGTTGGAGGCGGGGACCCGAGTTCGCTCACGCCCAGGAGCTGCTCAGTGCCTATTCCGAAGGAGGCATGCGGGCGGTATCGGCTCGCCACGATCCCCGTAGTTGACCTTGACAGCGTGCCATTTCAGGCAGGCGACGTTGCTATGGCCCCTCTTTGGTTTTCGATGTTGTATAAGGCAATCGCAATCGTTTTGAGCTTCTTTAGGGAACTTGAACAAGAGATATGGTCTGCTGGCGATTGATTAACTCCATTCGTTTTGGTTACAAAAAACATGCCGCGCGCCTGCAGCATGAAGGAGAGGGAATCCTATGAAAATCGTTGTATTGAGCGGCAGCCCGCGTAAGGGCGCCAATACCGACACCATGGTCGAGGCGTTTGCCGAGACCGCGCGTGAGGGCGGTAATACGGTTGAGGTCGTTCGCGTTGCCAGCAAGAAGATCGCCGGCTGCTTGGGATGCCAGTACTGCTTCGCCCATGGGGGCGTCTGCGTGCAGAAGGATGACATGGCCAACGTGATCGAATCGCTGAAAGATGCAGATATGGTCGTCTTTGCTTCGCCTATCTACTGGTTCGATATCACCGCGCAGGAAAAGGCCGCCATCGACCGTCTGTACGCTTTCGGTGCCACGGGATTCCCGTTCACCAAGACGGCCCTTCTGCTCGATAGCCACAGCCAGGGCGTCTATGACGCGGCGATCGCCATGTACAAGTCAACCTGCGCTTACTGCAAGTGGGCGGACCAGGGCATTGTCACCATCAGCGGTATGACCGAGCGCGACAGCATGGCATCCTCGCCCAAGTTGAAAGAGGTGCGCGAGCTCGCTCGCAAGCTCGCCTAAGGACAAGAAGAACGCATGGCAATCAGCGTTGGTGGAAATGCTTGCTATCCTTACCAAGAGATAGGGGTGTATTCCCTCAAGTGCCATATAGAACAATTTTTAAACGCAGAAAAATAACCGAAAACAAATTAATCCGCGTTAAAATATTGTCAAATAGAAGTTCATGAGGGAAGGTTACGTATGCGTCGCAAGGCAGACGAGCTCCTTAGGGAATGGCGAGACAGAGCTGATAGAAAACCTTTGCTGGTCAAAGGCGTGCGCCAGTGTGGCAAGACCTATTTGCTCAGAACGTACGCCCAGGATCTTTTCGAATCGGTTGTCTACGTTAATCTTGAGAACGACCGGTCGGCGCGAGCGGATTTTTCGGGCGGTCTTGACCCTCATTCGATCGTACGTGCGATCGAGGCTCGTACGGGACAGCGTATCGTGCCTGGCAAAACCTTACTGTTCATTGACGAGATCCAGGCATGCGAGGAAGCGCTCACTTCCCTTAAATACTTTTGCGAAGATGCTCCCGAGTATTACGTTGCGGCTGCTGGGTCGCTTCTTGGGGTTGCCATTAACCATCAGTCGTATTCGTTCCCCGTCGGAAAGACCGACTTCATCGAGATGACTCCACTCGATTTCGAGGAGTTTCTCTGGGCAATGGGGCACGATCAGCTGGTCGATGAGATACGCTCGTCATTCGAGTTAATGGGTCCTCTTGCGCCAAGCCTTCATGAAAAGGCGCTTAGGCTCTATCGACAGTATCTTGTTGTTGGCGGAATGCCCGAGGCGGTCCAAACGTATATCGATGATCAGTCAATCATTGATGTGGCCGAAAAGCATCGGATTATTCTCGACGGATATTCCGCCGACACCAATAAATATGCTGATGAACGCTTGAGCGCAAAGACGCGTGCGTGCTTCGATTCCATTCCACAGCAGCTTGCCAAAGAGAATCGCAAATTTCAATACAAGGTAGTGCGAGCGGGGGGCAATGCGTCTCTCTTTGGAGATGCTCTCGACTGGCTTGTATTGTCGGGTACGGTGGCGCGCTGCAGCCTAGTCGGGCAGATCGAAAGCCCTTTAGAGGCCTTCGTTAACCCTTCTGCTTTTAAAATCTATCAGGCGGATACAGGGCTGCTCGTCTCCAAGGCCGGTGCTCAACGCGCCGATATTCTTGCCGGCATCGGCGGCACATTCATGGGTGCACTTACCGAAAACTACGTCGCCCAACAGCTTTCAGCCATGGGCTATCCGCTGCATTATTGGGCGCGAGATAATCGTGCGGAAATCGACTTTGTAGTAGAGAAGCAGGGATGCTTGTCTGCGATTGAAGTCAAGGCGGGAGAGAACACAAGATCTCGAAGCCTGTCCTCACTTAAAAAGACCCATCCGGGCGTACGCCTTATCAGGCTATCGACTAAGCCCTTTGGAATGAATGATGGGCTTATGTCTGTTCCACTTTATGCGGCATTTTGTCTATAGGGATGATGCTGGTGTAATGCATGGGGCCCAGGGCGCAGCGTTTACTGCGCTCCGGGCCCCGCTGCTTTGTACAACCATGACGGTTTGGTCGCCGTTGTTTTAGTCAAACAGGCTCGGCATGTCGTTTTCCTTCATGAGGGCACCGGCGGAAGGTAGGCTCTGCGCGGTGAACTTTTCGGCCGAGACGCCGGCGCCGAGGATCTCCTCGGTCGTGCCGACGGTGGTGACCGAGCGGCCCTTCTTGGCCGTAAAGGCCTGGACGCCCTGCGTGTTGGTGGTCGTCTTGGTCTTGAGCAGCGACGTGTTGAAGTTCATCAGGCGGTAGTCGCTCGAGACCAGCGCGAGGTCGCGGTCCTCCTTGAGCACCTGCGCATACAGCAGCTTGCTGCCGCCGTAGATGGCGTTCTTAAGGCGCTTGCGGTTGGTCTTGGTAACGTATCCAGAAAGCGCGACACGCACCACGCGGCCGTTCTCAAAGACGAACAGCACGTCGGCCTTGTAGTCCTCGGGGTCGATGACCCAGATGACGCTCTCGTCGGGTTCCATCTCGAGATCGGTCGGAAGGTACGAGCCCAGCTGGGCCGACTTGGTATCCTCAAACGCCGCGACCTTGCACTTGTACACCTGGCTCTTGTTGGTAAAGACCAGCAGCTCGTGCGTGTTGGAGGACGGGAACTCGATAAAGGGTTTGTCGCCGTCCTTGTACTTGAGCGTGGTCGCCTTCTTGAGCACGCGGTCCGTCATCTTCTTGAGGTAGCCATCGCGCGAAAGCATGATGGTAACCGGGTACTCCTCGACCTCGGGCTCCAAGCTTACCTCGATAACCTCATGGGGCTCGATCCTGCCCGTGCGGCGCGGCATCACGTACTTCTTGTTAACCGCGGCCAGCTCGTCGCTGATGACCTTCTTGATGTTGTCCTCGCTCGAGAGGATCTCCTCGAGTTCGGCGATCTCACCCTCGAGCTTGGCGATGTCCTTGGTGCGGTTGAGGATGTACTCCTCGTTGATGTTGCGGAGCTTGAGCTCGGCGACAAATTCGGCCTGGGTCTCGTCGATGTCGAAACCCTTCATAAGGTTGGGTACAACCTCTGCCTCGAGCTTAGTGCCGCGGATGATGGCGATGGCCTTGTCGATGTCGAGCAGAATTGCCTCAAGGCCGTGCAGCAGGTGCAGACGCTCGGACTTTTTGCCCAGGTCAAAGTTAATGCGGCGACGCGTGGACTCAATACGCCACTTGACCCACTCGTGCAGGATCTGGCGCACGCCCATAACACGGGGATAGCCGTCGACGAGCACGTTGAAGTTGCACGAGAACGAATCCTGCAGCGTGGTCGAGCGATAGAGCTTGGCCATGAGCTTGTCGGGGTCGACACCGCGCTTAAGGTCGATGGCGATACGCAGACCCGAAAGGTCGGTTTCATCGCGGATGTCTGCGATCTCCTTGACCTTGCCCTCCTTGGAGAGCTTGACGATGCGCTCGATGATGACATCGGTCTTGGTGGTGTAGGGGATCTCGTAGACCTCGATGATGCGCTCTTCGGGAATCCAGCGCCAGCGGGAGCGAATCTGGAAGCTGCCCAGGCCGGTCTCGACGATCTTCTCCATCTCCTCGCGGCGGTAGATAATCTCGCCGCCGGTCGAGAAGTCGGGCATGGGCATGTACTCGAGCAGGTCGCAGTCGGGATCCTGCAGGTAGTGCATCGTGGCGGTGCAGACCTCGTTGAGGTTGAAACCGCAGATGTCGGACGCCATGGCGACGCCGATGCCCTTATTGGCCGAGACAAGGATGTTGGGGAACGTGGTGGGCAGCAGGCGCGGCTCCTTCATGGCGCCGTCGTAGCTGTCGACGAAGTCGACCGGGTCCTTGTCGATGTCCTTGAAGATCTCGGCGCTGATGGGGGAGAGCTTGGCCTCGGTGTAACGCGAGGCGGCGTAGCTCAGGTCGCCCGAATAGTACTTGCCAAAGTTGCCCTTCGACTCCACGAAGGGGGCAAGCAGCGCTTCGTTGCCCGTCGCCAGGCGCACCATCGTTTCGTAGATCGCGGCATCGCCGTGCGGGTTGAGCTTCATGGTCTGACCCACGATGTTGGCGCTCTTTTGGCGCTCGCCCTTGAGCAGGCCCATCTTGTACATAGTGTAGAGCAGCTTGCGGTGCGAGGGCTTAAAGCCGTCGATCTCGGGGAATGCACGCGAGACGTTGACGCTCATAGCGTAGGGCATGTAGTTGACCTCGAGCGTCTGCGTAATCGGCTGGTCGGTGACCTCGGAGTGCAGGCCGATGACGTTCTCGGCGTTGACCCACTTTTTCTTTGGCTGGTTCTTCGTCTTCTTCTTTGCCACGATTTCCTCTTGAACTTCTTATAGGCCGTCGTTATCGATTTGCTGCTACTGCAGGTCCAGCTGGTCCAGGTATTCCTTGCCGTGCTCGGAGATATGGCGCTTGCGGCCCGCCTCGTCGTTGCCCAGCAAAAGGTTGAACATGGTTTCCATCTTGGTGACGTCCTCGGGCTCCACCTTGATCAGGCGGCGCGTCTCGGGATTCATAGTGGTGAGCCACATCATGTCCGGGTCGTTCTCACCAAGACCCTTGGAGCGGTTGATAGAGCACTTCTGGTCGCCGATTTCTTTGAGGATGCCGTTTTTCTCGAGCTCGGTGTAGGCAAAGTAGGTCTTCTCTTTGCAGTTGATCTCGTAGAGCGGCGATTCGGCGATATACACATAACCTTCGTCGATAAGCGTGGGCACCAGGCGGTAGAGCATGGTGAGCACGAGCGTGCGGATGTGATAGCCGTCGACGTCGGCGTCCGTACAGATGATGACCTTGTTCCAGTTGAGGTTGTCCAGGTCAAAGGCACCAAGGTTCTTGATGCGCTTGTCCTTGATCTCCACGCCGCAGCCCAGCACGCGCATAAGGTCCATGATGATGTCGGACTTAAAGATGCGCGGGTAGTCCTCCTTTAGGCAGTTGAGGATCTTGCCGCGGACGGGCATAACGCCCTGGAACTCGGCGTCGCGCGACGTTCGGATGGCGCCAGCTGCCGAGTCGCCCTCTACGATGTAGATCTCGCGACGGTTTTTGTCCTTGGAACGGCAGTCGATGAACTTCTGCACGCGGTTGGCCATGTCGGTCTTCTGCTGCAGGTTGGTTTTGATGCTCTGGCGGGTCTTCTCGGCGTTCTCACGCGAGCGCTTGTTGATGAGCACCTGCTCCACAATCTTGTTGGCGGCGTCTTTGTTCTCGATCAAATAGGTCGAGAGACGCTCCTTAAAGAAGGCGGTCATGGCCTGCTGGATAAAGCGGTTATTGATAGCCTTCTTGGTCTGGTTTTCGTAGGACGTCTGGGTGGAGAAGCAGTTGGTCACCAGTACCAGGCAGTCCTGGACGTCCTGCCATTTGATGCCGCTCTCGTTTTTGTTGTACTTGCCCTGTTGCTTGATGTAGGCGTCGATGGCGCTGGTCAGAGCACTGCGGGCCGCCTTCTCGGGCGAACCGCCGTTCTCGAGCCAGGAGGAATTGTGGTAGTACTCCTGCATCATGAAAGTGCGCGAGAAGCACATGCAAGCAGTGATTTTTACGTTGTAATCGGGCAGGTCCTCGCGATCGCGACCGCGACGGTCGGCCTCGATAAAGAAGGGCTCGGTAAGGTAGTCGGTACCGACCTTCTCGAGCACGTAGTCCTCGATGCCCTTGGGATAGCAAAAATCCTCTTCGGAAAACTCGCCATCGTCGCCCTCGATGCGCAGGCGGAAGGTCACGTTGGCGTTGACCACGGCCTGACGGCGCATGGTCTCGCGATACCAGTCGTGGGGAATGCTAATCGAGGTAAAGACCTCAAGATCGGGGCGCCACTTGATGGTGGTGCCGGTGCGGTTCTCGTCGCTGGGCTCAATCTCGAGTGCCTTCTTCTTGGCGCCGACGACCTTGCCTTTCTTAAAGTGCAGGGAGTACTTGTTGCCGTCGCGCCAGACGGTGACGTCCATGTACTCGGAAGCGTACTGGGTCGCGCACGAGCCCAGGCCGTTGGTGCCGAGCGAGAAGTCGTAGTCGCCGCCCTGGTTGTTGTTGTACTTGCCGCCGGCGTAGAGCTCGCAGAAGACGAGCTCCCAGTTAAAGCGCTTCTCGGAAGGGTTCCAGTCGAGCGGGCAGCCACGGCCATTGTCCTCTACCTGAATAGAGCCATCGCGAAAGGCGGTGAGGGTGATGAGCTTGCCGTAGCCCTGGCGCGCCTCGTCAACGGCGTTGGACAGGATCTCGAAGGCGGCATGCGCGCAACCGTCGAGTCCGTCCGAGCCAAAGATGACGGCGGGGCGCAGGCGTACGCGCTCCTCGTCCTTGAGCTGGCGGATACTGTCGTTACCATAGTTTGCGGTGTTTTTTGCCATACTCGCTCTCTCGGTGCTCCTTTGCTGCGTTTTAGTCATATAGATAGTCAAGGTAGCATAGCCCAGGCCTTGGGCGATTCCAACCAACACGAATTCCATCGAACAATAGTTCGATTAGATAATGGATGCTTGGGATGCGGGTGGGGTCTGTCCTATTCAAACATCTGCGGCAGGTCGATGAAGACGGTTCGATCGCTTTCGTCAGCTTCGAAGCCCGAACGGGAGAAGAATCCGTAGCGATGGCACTTGAGCCCCGTTGCCTCGACTTGGGTGATTTCCTCGTCGACCATTTTTTGCGTGACGGGGGATTTGCGGAACTTTGCTTCGTAGAATGCGTAGCCCTCGGGGTCTTGCGTTACCACATCGAATTCGCCGCTCGTTTTGTTTGCGGGATCGTCGTACCAGTACTTGCCTATGGCATCGAAAGCCGGTTCGATCTTGCCAGTCCTGTTTTGCCGTACGAGGTATTGACGGCAGATCTCCTCGAACATATGTGGAGTGTAGTTTTCCTCGAAGTCTTGGGAGACGTGACGATCATAGAAGACTTCCGGGTCGAGCAGCTGACGCGCAGAAGCATTGCGGAAGACGTAGCGATAGTAAAAGAGCGAAAGTGGGTCCACCACAAAGTAGCCAGACTTGCGCTTATTCGTAGGGTCGTTGATGGGTGCACGCTTTTGGACGATTTCGAGTGACATGAGCTTGTCGAGTACGTCTGCCATGGCCGGACCGCTCGAGACGTGCGACTGTGCCAGCACGTCCCCCCAACGGGAGTAACCTTGTGCGAGAGCCCCGAAAACTTCGTTGGCGTTGGTCATCTTCGAGATCTCGGCGTTGAGATAGGACGGTACTTCGCTTTCTAAGCGGGCGCCAGGTTCTGTGACGAGCTCGATGATATTGTCGCGTACGCTTTGGGACTGATCGATGAGGCGATTGTAAAAGGGGATGCCGCCAAAAACGCTATAGAGCCGCACCTTGTCCTCGGGTGAGAACGCGGGATAGAACTTTGCAGCGTCAAAGTAATCCATGGGCTTAAGCTCAAGCGCGAGATCAATTCGCCCGTAGAGGGGGCTTTCATGCTCGATGAGAGATTTCATAATCTCAACATAGGAGCCGCACAGGACAATGTTTAAACGTGAGTCTTCCCTGTGAGCGTCGATTGAGGTCTGGAGAATGCTGTCTAAGCCTTTAACCGCATCTCTCAAGTAGGGGTATTCGTCGAGAACGAGGGTAATGTTCTTGTCTTTGGCTTGGGCAAACAGAAATTCGATGAGCTCGCGGATGCCCGTGAAGGCGAGCGGAGGAAAGCTTAGCGCTTCAGCAGCAAGGGCGGACAGACTCTCGAGGTTGTCTGCCTCGGAGGTTTGGCGGCACTCGTAATAGATCGTTGCGACGTCCGATAAATCGGTTAGCGCCTGCTTGATGAGCTCACTTTTGCCGACGCGACGCCTTCCGTAAATGAGAACATTGCGCTGCTCGGGCGCATTGAGTGTTTTCTTAATACGGGCGAGTTCAAGCTCCCTGCCAATGAATTCCACTTACTCGGTTCCTTCCGACTCGGTTTTGTCCGAGTTAATTGTATCGCATGAACAAGTTTATGCTCGAGTTTACTCGGACAAAACCGAGTCGGTTCTGTCCGAGTAAGTTTGAATAGCGAATCGAAATTGTTATGTCCACATGGCGATGGCGAACATGGTTTCCATAAGCGCCGCGTTCGCGCTTGTTATTGCCGCAATGCGCTGTGTCGCTGAGGCGCAGATCGTACTGCTCGAAAGCGTCTTTTGGTTGGCGAACCTGGCCACGGGCGTGTTCTGCGGTGCGACGATTTTCGCGGCCACGTTTGCTGTCCTGTGTGCAACGTTTTTCACGGCGAAAAGACGCCGTGCCAAGCTCGAGGCAGAACTCGACTCCTCAGACGACATCTAATGCGCAATGGGCCGGCTCTGGGTATCCAGAACCAGCCCATTTTGATGTTCGATTAGCCGAGTCGGCGCCTCTCACAAAAGTAAGTAGGAGCTAGCGAGGCCTATCCGAATTGACCTCATTGGCGGTGTCGGTTTCGAGCGCCGTGCGGCGGGCGCTGTAGGCGACGAGGCCGGCGCCTGCCGCGGCGAGTGCTGCAGCGGCTGCCGTAAGGGGAGCGTTGACATCGCCCGTGCCCGCAAGTGCGCCCGCTTTTCCGGAGCGCTTGTTATTGTCGTGGTCCTTGCCACTGCCGGAGCTGCTTCCGCCGGAGCCGCCGCCCTCGTCAGTACCGCCGCCACTCGAGCCACCATCGCCGTCGACCGTCATCGGGGCGTCGTGAAGTCCTGTCGTATCCGCGCTGTCGCATACACCGACCTGAACTTCCGAGCGTTCGCATGCCGCGTCGGGCACATGAAGCTCGTGCAGTACGGCACCCAGCGCCGAGTTTGCGCCCGGTCGAATTTCCTCGAGCGTTACGGGATCGAGCGCCACCAGATTACGCGCCTTCGCATACAGCGTTACGCGTTTGCCCACTTCGTCGCTCCAACTCTCGGGGATGGCGAAGCTCATGCGGAACTGTGCCGTGCAACCCGGTGCCAGCACGGCGTTGCCGTTGTCGGCTACCAGCGGGTGCGTTGCAAAACGTGTGCCCAGCGTCTCGAGTGCGTACTTCACGTGTGCCATGTCGTTGGCCGAAGCGTCCTCGGCAAGCTCTGGATCGTAGATCGAAGCCATGCGTGCGTTCACTCCGAATCCGATGGATGCGCTGGAGAACGGCTGACTGGAGCCCTCTCGGTACAGATCGATCGTGCCGGCGGTCAGCAAGGTGTTGCCGTCGTTTCGCACCGTGACCATGAAGGATTCGCCTGCTGCTCCGGGTACCACCGCGCCCGAGGTAGCGACCGCGCCCGTCGGAGTGGCACACGCCACCAAGGGCACTTCGATGCCGTGCAGCTCCGCCTTGCTCTGCTCGGCACTCACAATGTGCGTGGCGAGCGCGGAGAGCATGCCTCCCGACGTCAAAAATGTCGTTATCTGATCGACGGGATGGTCCAGCTCGCACATCACGAACGGCTCCGTGAACAGATCGCCTGCCAAGGTGCTGGCGAAGATGCGGAAGTGCTTGCCCATCACTGCTACCGGGTTGCCTTCTTCGTCGTAGGTTTGTCCCACCTTGCCATCGGTGTTCTCTACATAGAGCACGCACCTGCCGTTGTTGCTTACGCTAAACGATGCCGGGCCACAGCCTGCGGCACCCACGGGCTGCGTTGCAAATGCCGATGCGCCTCGCGTCCAAGTAATATGCTGCAGTTGTTCGTTGACGGTGGCCAAAAAGCCCGTGTGCTGCGGCCATGGCACCGCATGGGGCACCGCGGCGTCCGGCGGCATAACGCCCCAGCCCGCGATAGACTGGCCGATCACGGCGTACGATGCGCAGCCGCAACCGTTTGCGGTCTCGTACGTAACGGGCACCACCATTTTGCCGTTGATATTCTCGGGCTCGCCCAGCTCGATACTCGACGGTGCCTGCGGAAAGCGAAGAACTTGGCGGAACGTCAGGCTGTCGCCCGAAACGTCCGACCACAGGGTAAAGCACTCCAGCGCAACCTCAGCCTCGCTGCCGAGCGCCTTTTCTGCGGTGGTTCCGCGGCGGTGGAGGTAGGCACCCGACAGGCGCCCGTCGACCAGCGTCTTGCCCACCGTGATACGCGGGCACTGCAGGCAATGGTAGCCATCCTCTTGCAGGCGGCCGCGCGAGATGCTGCGCCATGACGTATGCGACACCACGCGGGTCTCGTCATTACTTATGCGCAGGCGCACGACGGACAGTATGCCGGCTGTGCTTGCCGTATCGAAAAGGGTGTTGTCGCCGTCGGGGCGCTCGCCCGAGACCAGCAGCACGTAGGCGTCCTGGTTTCCCCTCCCGTCCGTATATTCCACCACGTCGAAGTCGTAATCGTATATGCCGTCGCGCTCCACGTCGCCCTCGCCAAACCCAAGGGGGAAGTCCACGGGCGTGGGGGCGGACCACGTGCCGTTTGCCCTTGTGTGCACCACCAGGCGCGAGCGGCCATTGTCGCCGTAGCACACCGAGGCGATACGGAACAGGCATTCTACGCCGGCAATCATTGCCAGCTTCATGTGGGCTTCGCTGAGCACGCCGGAAAACAGCACGTTGTCGCTCGAGGGTTTTATGCCGCCACGCTCGTCCTCCGACACGCCGGCAGAATTGGCGTTGGGGTCCGCAACGGCGTTCGTCGCCTGCCCGATATAGGTGTACTTATACATTGGCGCGGCGTTTTCGTCGTTCTCTATCAGTGCATGGACGAAATGCTCGATCTGTCCCGTGTCGTCGCTTTCTGCATCCGCCTCGAGCTCAATGCGCGTGACCGCTTGATCCCAATCGCGCACGACAGGCGCGGCGTTTACGGCAGTGGCCTTAACCTCGGCGCGTGCGAGCAGCTCGGCGTTGGTGACGATGGTGGCCGACGCGATAAACTGCGGCACACCACCTGCCTCGGCGTTGCCGCCCGAGCCGAAGCAGGCGTTCAGCGTATAAGGCGTATCTCCACCCAAGGCCAGCTCAGAGCGCTGGAGTACATACTGGTCGCCGTTGTTCACCGACATATTCCACGAATCGGCGAGTGTGGGCCACGATCCCGACCAAGCCTTGGTGGTCCACTTGAACATAACGAACTGGAGTATCACATCGACATCGACGTCTGCACCTACGCGCAGTCGCGGAAGCGGGTGTCCATCTGCCTTCTCGTACCCAATGAACAGCGTGAGGGATGCGGCGCCGCGCACGGCAGACGAGGCGACGCTCGCAACGCCGGCTCCAAAGGTAACGGCAAGCCCGATCTGGATGGTGAACGAGCCCGACGTGTTTGACCAATCGAGCGAAATGTTTTTAAAAAACGCCGCGCCGCTACCGTGCGTGTGGGCGCCCACGGCGAGCGCCAGTTTTGCCAGCACCCAGGGGTTGACGTTTAGGAAAAACGGCACCGGTCCCAAGGTGAACTGTTCGGTCCAGTTGAGGTCGGTTCTTACCTGGAAGAGGGCCTTAATATTGCCGTATGCGGGGTCGTTGTTGTCACCCCAGGTTTTGCCCGCCCAATCGTAGGCGAGCGAGCCGTACAGCTGTGTGGCGATATCCATCGTGAACAGCAGCGTGCAATGGTGGCGAAGGAGCTTGGTGTTTCTTGGGTCGGTGCCCGAACCGGCGCTCATGCTCTTGTACTGATTCCACTTCCCCTCCATCTCGTCGAGATAGCGGTTTGCCTGCTTGGCGCCCGACTCGCGCGGCGATTTCTTCCAGTATTCCGGATCAGGGCTGCCCGAATCGTTCATATAGCTGGCTGGTTTGTATCCTCCGCCAAACAGCACGTACCCGGCAAACGAGAAATCGAAGAGGATCGGAAATGTGGGCATCCAACACGTGAACTTATTACCACCGATGCCGGGAAACGATGCGGGGAAATCAAACGGAGTGACCTCTTGGTCCATGGTGGTGGGAATGATGGTGGTCGAGCCCGATTCCGCCTTTGCGGCCGGCGCGGTGACAACGGCCATGGGGGAGGAGAGCGTGTAGGTTTTGCCCTGATAGTCGAGGACAAAGCGCAGCTTGCACCCTTCTTCCAGAAGGCCTGATGCCGCATCGAGGAACTTATCTTCGAGTGTGAACGTTGCCAGATTATCCGTGCCCGATGCGCTGGCCTTGACTTGGCCAATCTGCGTGACGGTTTCGGGTGAGCTGCCCGCGGCAGGCGTCACTTTATTGATATGTAACGTTGCCTGCCCGCCCTGCGGCAGATGGGCCTGCACGGTAAAAGCGTGCGTGTTGGTCTGGTCGTTTGCCGTATCGTCCTTCGGCAATGCCATGAACGTGGCGTCGGCGTACTGGATGTCCCATTCGTCAAACGTGAGCTGGCGGAAGTACGGCTCGCCGTCGGAAAACGGACGTGTGGGCGCGGTTATGGCGGTGCCGCCCAGAATGCGAGCAAGGGGAATCTCGACATCACGGTATCCCGCCATGCTAATGGAGATGCCGCCGTTAAATTCGTACGCGTCGAGAAGCGTCGCCTCGTCCACGTAGCCTTCCGAAAGCGGCGCGACCTCAAAGATGGCCGTGCCTTCGTCATCGGTAGTGGCGGTGAGCTGCTTGCCTGCAGCATAGCGCGATGTGAGCGTGACCTGGGCACCCGTGATGGGCGTATTCTTGTTGGCGACGTCGACCACGACCACACCAAACATGGTGCGCGAGAGCACCAAGACCTTGAAGGGGTCTTCTTCGTCGGCATAGGCCGCGGTGGGCGCGAACGGCAGCAGGAAGGCATTTTCGCTTCCCGGCACGCGAAGCAACATAATGCTCGCTAGCGAGGACGCTCCAGCAACAAGTAACGAACGGCGATCAAGCATCTTTGGCCCCCATCCAGCAGGTATCGATGGAAATAATCCAATTTTGCAAGAAGGCATCCAGTCACGGTAGTGCCGTTCAAGGGTCAAAATGTCCAAATTGATCGAGCGAAGCGCCGGGTTCCGGAACGCGTTCGATGCGCTTGGCAGCCCGGTCGCTAACGCAACATATGCGCGACCAGCTCGGCGCGAGTTCCGATACCAAGCTTGGCATACACTCCTGATAGGCGGTTTTTGACGGTGCCCGGCGATACTCCCATATGGCGTGCGATTTCGGCGTTGGTCCACCCACGACAGGCGAGCATGGCCATGGTGAATTCCGTGGTCGTTAGATCGTCGGCCACGTCCTCGCCCGAATCGGGGTTGTGGATGCGCCGCCAGCCGTAGCTGAATCGATACGTAATCTCGATGATGCGTGCGAAATCGTCAGGGTATTGCGATTTTAGGCATGCCTCGATGAGTCCCTGCAAAAGGCCATGGTGTTCGCCGATGAGTTCGATAAGGCCGTCGGGGCGCGCAATGTCCCAAGCGGCGCCAAAGTGCGCTTTTGCGGCGTCGACGTCTTTGAGACTCATACAGGCCATCGAAGCCGACAAGTGCAGGAATAGCTCCGAGATGGGGTAGCTTCCCTGTTTCATAATCAGGGCGTTTTCCGCCATGCCCAGGCTGCGGCCGTATTCGCCGCGCAGATACAACGCGTGCGCCATCACGTAGCTGGCGAACAGGCGCAGGCCTTCGGGCAGATGCGCCGCAAGCGGATAAAACTCTTCGGCAGAATACGGGGAAGGCAAGTGCAGCAGGACGCTCGCGGCGGAGGCGAACAGGATATGCGTGGCGTGGACGGCGGACGGTTCCTCGTCAGTTGGTATATCGAGGATGCCCGCAAGGCAACGGCGGGCATCGGCGATACGGTTGAGCGACAGACTGGCATATCCGCAGATAAGGCATGCGGAATAGCGCAGTGCGGGGTCGGTGGCGTCAAGATAGGGGCGTACTGTCTCGGCGGCGAGTGTGGCCTGTCCGCGAAAGTACAGCGCTTCTGCCGTGGCGATGGTGCGTGAATCGGGGTCGGAAATGCCTGCAACCGCAGCGTCAATCTGCCCCGGCACAAAGGCGGTGCACATCAACGGCATGGGAATGCGCGGGTAGCCATCGCAGTCCATCTTCCATCTCCCAACAGCTGGCAACATTAGCAGCAATTGTACTCCTGTTGCTCGGGACTGGAATTTGTGGTTATCGCCTACGATTATGCCGAACGTATAAAGGAAGAGCCTATTGGCGATGCTCCCAAGGTGGCTACCGAAGCCTAGCTGACCTCGACATTAGGAAAAATTGCCACCCCTGCAAAAAGCTTCGTCGCAGCGATGGGAAACGAACCTCGCTCTGCATATAATGAGGTCATATGACGGTGCGTTTGCATACGTGCAACGCACTCCCATCGAACCGAAAAGGAGCTCTGCATGGATCCCAACAAGCGTCCCGACGATATGGTGCGTATCACCACTCCCGAACTTGCCCAGGTGTTCATCGATGAGCAGGTCGCTGCAATCCGCGAGCAGATTGGCGACAAGAAGGTCCTGCTGGCTCTTTCCGGCGGCGTCGACAGTTCTGTAGTTGCGGCCCTGCTCATCAAAGCTATCGGCAAGCAGCTCATCTGCGTGCACGTGAACCACGGCCTGATGCGCAAGGGCGAGAGCGAACAGGTCGTCGACGTCTTCAAGAACCAGATGGATGCGAACCTGGTCTATGTCGACGCTACTGATCGCTTCCTGGATAAGCTCGTGGACGTCGAGGAGCCCGAGGCCAAGCGCAAGATTATCGGCGCCGAGTTCATTCGCGTGTTCGAGGAGGAGGCCCGCAAGGTTGGCGACGAGGTCAGTTTCCTCGCCCAGGGCACCATCTATCCCGACATTCTGGAGTCGCAGGACGGCGTGAAGGCTCACCACAACGTTGGCGGCCTGCCCGAGGACCTGCAGTTTGAGCTCTGCGAGCCCGTTAAGCTGCTGTACAAGGACGAGGTGCGCGTCGTGGGCCGCGAGCTCGGCCTGCCCGAGAACATGGTTGAGCGTCAGCCGTTCCCCGGTCCTGGCCTGGGCGTCCGCTGCCTTGGCGCCATCACCCGCGACCGTCTCGAGGCGCTGCGCGAGGCCGATGCCATCGTGCGCGAAGAGATCGACAAGGCCGGCCTGACCATCTGGCAGTACTTTGCCGTAGTGCCCGATTTCCGCGCTACCGGTGTGCGCGAGGGCAAGCGCGCCTACGACTGGCCCTGCATTATTCGCTGCATCAACACCGTCGACGTCATGACCGCCGAGGTGCCCGAGCTCGACTGGGCGCTGCTCAAGCGCATTACCGCTCGAGTGACCGCCGAGGTCCCCGGTATTTGCCGCGTTTGCTACGACCTCACGCCGAAGCCCGTCGGCACGGTCGAGTGGGAGTAAGCTAACTCACCTAGCCCCCGTTTCCGCTTGGAAGCGGGGGCTTTTTGCTGGCGCTTCGCCCAATTTCGCGCATCTTGGGCCTCACGTATCCTGCGAACTAACAGATGTGACAAAGGGGCAGTTCCTTTGTCGCATCTTCGATGTTATGCGCGGGAAGAGTCACGAGCATGGTCGTTCCGCGCTCCGAGCTCTCTTCGACCTCGATGGAGCCGCCGTGGAGCGCGGCAATCTCCCAGACCAGCGCAAGCCCCAGCCCCACGCCGCCGTATGCCCTGCTGCGCGATTTGTCGACGCGAAAGAAGGGCTGAAAGATGCTCGTCTGGTATTGCTCGGGAATGCCCGGCCCTTGGTCGCGCACGCGTAGCAGCACGCGGTCGCCTTCGGCGCAGGCGTTGATTTGCACGGTCGAGTTGGGCGCGCTGTAACGTATGGCGTTTTCGGCCAAGTTGAACAGCAGCCGATAGATTAGCGTATCGCTGCCGATCGTTTGCGCGTCGCCCTCACTTGTAAGCGTGATGTCTTTTTGCTCGGCAAGGGGCGCCAGGTCCGTGAGTACTTCTTCGATCATCGGCGCCAGGTCAATCGCATCGTTGCAAGGGACACTGCGCAGCTCGCTCATCTCGAGCAGGGTCTTTGTCATGTGCGTCATCCGCTCGGTCTGCTCCTGCAGCAGCCCGAGCAGGCTCGCTGTATCGGCGTCGGCGTCGGGGTGCTCGACGCAAAAAAGCTCAACCTGGGCCTGCATGAGCGCAAGTGGCGTGCGCAGCTCGTGCGCCGCATTGCCCGTAAACTGTCTTTGTGCGGAAAATCCCTCGTCAAGGCGGGCAATCATGTCGTTAAACGACGCGCTGCAGCGCCTGAGTTCAGAGGGCACGTCCTCGCTGATTTTTGTGTCGGCGAGGTTGTCGGGCCGCACGCTCTCGACTTGCGTCGCAAAGAAGCGCAACGGCCGCAGCGCATGTCCGCTTACAAAGTAGGCCAGCACGCCGCCGAGCAGCGTCACCGCCGCAGTTATATACCAGCTCGTCGCGCCAAACGATTCTTGGGCGTCGTTCACGACGATGGTCAGCGCGTCGTCGAGCTCTTTGTTTGTCGGGTCAAATGAGCTGGGCGAGGCCGCCTCCACCTTGCTGTGCGCCGATAGTTCATTGCCGATCGAGTCCATGTAGCGCATGCCGGAGTAGCCAACCAGGCAATTCATAAGTACGCAGGTTGAACATATCAGCAGTGCCGTCATCAACGTGATGCGCCACTGCAGCGACAGCCGCTTCATTTGCCGTCCTCCATAACGTAGCCTTCGCCGATTCGGTTGCGGATGGGGTCGTGCCCCAACGCGCCGCGCAGCTTTTTGCGCAGCGACGAGATGTGCACGCGGGTCGCGTTGCTAAAGCTGTTGACGCTGCTGTCCCATACATGCTCGATAAGCTCTTCCTGGCTCACCGGCCGCCCCTGGTTAAGCATCAGGTATTCCAAGATGCCGGTCTCCTTGCGCGTGAGGCATAGGGTCTCGCCGCCCACGGAGGCGACGCGCGCCTTGGTGTCAAAGTTCAGCGATCCGCAGGTCAGGACAACGTCGCTTTGCGTAAAGCGTCTGAGCGTGAGGCTACGGATACGTGCTGCCAGCTCGTCAAGATGGAACGGCTTGGTGAGGTAGTCGTTGGCGCCCGCATCGAGCCCTGCTACCTTGTCGGTGACCTCGCCGCGTGCCGAGAGCACGAGCACCTTGGTCTCGCAATCGGTAATTCTGAGTTGCCTGAGCACGGTCATGCCGTCGACATGGGGGAGATTGAGGTCGAGCACGACAAGATCAAAGGTCTCGACATCGAGCAGATCGAGGGCCTGCTGCCCGTCGTAGCAGCAGTCGACGCTATAGGCCAAGTTGCGCAGGCTGCGTGCGATCGCATCGCACAGCGCCCGCTCGTCCTCGACGACCAAGATGCGCATAACGTTCTCCTTGCATAGTCATTCACGCTTAACACGGATTTTATAGTCGGTATGGTCCAATGGGTCGCGAAACGAAAGGAGTGGTCAGATTGTTCAAAGCGATTAAGCCTGTGGCGCAGGTGGCTTTGCTGATCGCAGGGATTGCCATGGTGTGCTTTGGCATCATGCGCGGCGAGGCAGACGCCGTATTGGCCAAGGCAATCAGGCTGTGCTTGGAGTGTATCGGAATTGGTTAAAAGAAAAAATACCGTATCGCATCTTTTGGCGCGATTTCGCGGATTGATTCAGGCGGCGGCGACGCTTGCGACCAACATTCACCTGCCTAATTTTGCCAAGGGAGGCATCTACCAGGGGGCGGGCAAAGCTGTCTGCGTACCGGGACTCAACTGCTACTCGTGCCCGGCAGCTTCGGGTGCGTGTCCCATCGGGTCGTTTCAGTCGGTGGTGGGATCGTCTAAGTTTAGCTTCTCGTATTACGTGACCGGAACGCTCATTTTGATCGGCGTGCTGTTGGGGCGCTTTGTATGTGGCTTTTTGTGCCCGTTTGGATGGCTGCAAGAGCTCCTGCACAAGATTCCCGGCAAAAAGCTGTCGACAAAAAAGCTCAAACCGCTCACGTATATCAAGTACGCCGTACTTCTGTTTGCCGTGGTGCTGCTGCCTGTCTTGGTGGTTAACGATGTGGGTATGGGCGACCCGTTCTTTTGCAAGTACATCTGTCCGCAAGGCGTGCTCGAGGGCGCGATTCCGCTGTCCATCATGAATACGGGAATCCGTTCCGCGCTGGGAAAGCTCTTTACCTGGAAGCTCGCGATCCTCATTGCGGTTTCGGTGCTGAGCGTGCTGTTCTACCGCCCCTTCTGCAAATGGATTTGCCCCCTCGGCGCGTTTTATGCGCTCATGAACAAGGTGTCGTTGCTGGGGATCCAGGTTGACCAGGGCAAGTGCGTTTCGTGCGGCAAGTGCGCCAGGGTGTGTCAGATGGACGTGGACGTTACGCGTACGCCCAACCATGCCGAGTGCATTCGTTGCGGCAAATGCGTGGGCGCATGCCCCGTCGATGCCATTAGCTTTCGCTACGGGCTGGGTGTGACGGGCGACAAACCCGCGCAGCCCGCGCAAGCCTGCGAAAACAAATAGGTATCTATATAAGTTTCGATACAACGGAGGAACCATGAAACTGTCAAAAATTGCGGCCCTGCTGATGCTGCCCGTGCTGGCGTTGAGCCTTGCGGCGTGCTCTGCGTCCAAGAGTGGCACGAGCGATGCTGCGAGCGGCGATACACAAATCGCCGAGCTTGTGGCACAAAAGCCGTCGAGCGCCGAGGAGGCGGCCGAGCTGTACCAGCAGCTGCTGCAAAAGGAAAACGAGATCTTTGCGAGCGATAACGCCCTATGGGAAAAGGTGTTTCTTGCGGCCAACAAAGACACTCCCATGATTGAGGACGGCAAGAACTACGGCGACTTTTTGCTTGATACCATCGAGGGCGCCAAGGATCAATTTACGGCTGATGAGCTCAAGACGCTTAAGGCCGGCGCGCAGCAGGTCAAGGAGATCGAGGATAAGCTCATGGCGCTGGAGAAGGAGTTTCCCGGATGTGGCAGCACGCCCGGCGAGGGAGAGAGCGTCGATGCCTCGACCGCAGGCATGACCAACGGCGAGAGCGGGGAGACGAAGTTCCCCAGCTTTAAGGGCAAGGACTTGGACGGCAACGATGTAAACAGCGACGAGCTGTTCTCCAAGAACAAGGTCACCGTCATGAACTTCTGGTTTACCACCTGCAAGCCGTGCGTGGGAGAGCTGGGCGATCTGGAGAAGCTCAACAAGGAGCTTGCCGAGAAGGGCGGCCAGGTCGTGGGCGTTAATTCCTTTACGCTCGATGGCAACAAAGACGAGGTGGCAGACGCCAAGGACGTACTTTCCAAGAAGGGCGTGACGTATAAGAACATCTGGTTTAAGTCGGACAGCGAGGCCGGAAAGTTCACCTCCAACCTGTACTCGTTCCCGACCACCTACGTGATCGACCAGAACGGTAACATTGTGGGAGAGCCGATCATGGGCGGCATCAACTCCGCTGAGCAGCGCGAGGCGCTCAACAAACTGATCGATCAGGCACTCGCGAAGAGCGAACAGTAAGTCCGTGGGACAGACAACTGAAGGGGAGTCGCTGGAAACAGCGACTCTTTTTTCTGCTTCGGGGTAGCATCATGGGTATACGTCGAAAGGGCACGCAGCTTTTCGTGCATTGCCTGAGCGGTGCGCGAAGCAACCAGGCTGTGAGTTTTCTTAAGCGTTCTGGGTATGGCAGTGTCAAGAATATCGGCGGCATAAGCGGCTACACGGGAAAGGTGGTGCGTTAGCTATGAAGGTGGTTATCGTTGGAGGCGTCGCGGGCGGCGCATCGGCGGCGGCACGTTTGCGCAGACTCGACGAGCAGGCCCAAATTGTCATCTTTGAGCGCACGGGTTTTGTATCGTATGCCAATTGTGGGCTTCCGTACTACATTGGCGGCGTGATAGAAGAAGAGAGCGCATTGACGCTGCAGTCTCCCAAGGGCTTTTGGGATCGCTTTCGCATTGCGGTCAAGACGAGTCACGAGGTGTTTGCCATCCATCCCGATTCGCATACGGTCGAGGTTCGCAATATGCTGACGGGCGAGGAATTTGTCGAGACGTATGACAAGCTCATCCTGTCGCCGGGTGCAAAGCCGATTCGCCCTGCGTTGCCGGGCATCGACTCGGATAAAATCTTTAGCCTACGCACCGTTGAGGACACGCTGCGTATTCACAGCTATGTTCGAGAGCGGCGACCGAGCAGTGCCGTCGTGATCGGCGGCGGCTTCATTGGCGTCGAGACGGCGGAGAATCTGTGTGAGCTGGGGCTCCAGGTGACCCTTCTGCAGCGTCCCGTCCAGCTTATGAACAACCTGGATTACGACATGGCGACCCTTTTGCATACCGAGGTGCGTGAGCACGGTATCGATCTGCGCCTCAAGGCCGATGTGACAGGTTTTGAGGAAGTTGATGGCCGCGTTGTCACCCATGTTGCGGGCGATGACCCTATCGGAGCCGATATGGTGCTGCTTGCCATTGGCGTGGCACCTGAGAGCCATCTGGCGCAAGAGGCGGGGCTCGAACTGGGCATCAAGGGGGCTATTGTGGTCAACGACCGCATGGAGACCTCTGCTGCCGACGTGTATGCCGTGGGCGATGCCGTGCAGGTCACGCATCAGGTGACCGGCGAGGACGCGGTCATTTCGCTCGCCGGCCCCGCCAACAAGCAGGGGCGTGTCGTCGCCGATGTCATAGCCGGCATGGACAGCTGCTACCTCGGATCGTTGGGCTCATCGGTTATCAAGGTATTCGACTTGACGGCGGCAAGCACGGGACTATCCGAAAAGGCAGCACACGCGGCGGGAATTGACTGCGACAGCGTGGTCCTGTCGCCCGGTTCGCATGCGGGTTATTATCCGGGTGCAACGCCCATGACCATGAAGGTTGTCTTCGAGAAGCAGGGATTGCGCCTGCTGGGTGCGCAAATCGTGGGCATCGATGGTGTGGACAAGCGTATCGACGTTCTGGCGACTGCCATCCAGGCAGGCATGCGCGGCGATAGGCTTAAGGATTTGGACCTAGCATACGCGCCGCCGTATTCATCGGCGAAGGATCCCGTCAATATGGCGGGCTTTATGATCGAGAACCTCAATCGCGGCATACTGGCGCAGTGGCATTGGGAGGATGAGCCCAACTTGCCACGCGATGGCAGCGTGCAGCTGCTCGATGTTCGTACGGAAGGGGAGTATGAGCGCGGGCATATCGATGGTTTCGTAAACATTCCCGTCGATGATCTGCGCAATCGCCTGGGCGAGCTCGACCGGGCCAAGCCGGTCTACGTGATTTGCCAGAGCGGCATTCGCAGCTACATTGCTTGCCGTATTTTGGCGCAGCATGGCTTTGAGTGCTTTAACTTCTCGGGCGGCTATCGCTTCTTTGCAGCCGTGACTGAGGCTCGCCGCGGCAGCGCTAACGTTATGCCGTGCGGGCTCGAAAAGTAGCGCGCATTGGAATGTGACAAAGTGACAGCCTCTTTGTCGCATCGGGGATGTTATATGCGGGATGGTGCGCCATGCGGCGTGCTGTCCCGTTCGTTTTTTGGCGCGGTTCGTTACATTCCTCACTGGTATCGGCCAAAAATGAGGATAGAGTAGGACAAACGCGTCGAATACGAACGGTGGGGAAGAGCGGGCAGGGTGCCTGCGCAGGAGAGGTTGCCGTCCATGCTTGATCTCAGAGTTATTTGCAAAAGGTACGTTACGCAGTCGTTTACGCAGGTAGCGCTCGACAGCGTAAGCCTGTCTTTTCGCGATAACGAGTTTGTAGCCATCCTGGGCCCTTCGGGCTCGGGTAAAACTACGATGCTCAACGTCATTGGCGGACTCGATCATTTCGATTCGGGCGATCTGCTGATCGATGGCATCTCGACCAAGGACTTCAGCGACCGCGATTGGGATGCCTACAGAAACAATCGCATTGGCTTTGTGTTTCAGAGCTACAACCTCATTCCGCATCAGACCATTTTGGAAAACGTGGAGCTGGCGCTTACGCTCACGGGCGTGGGGCGTGCCGAGCGCCGCCAGCGTGCGCGCAAGGCGCTCGAGGCAGTTGGCCTGGGCGAGCACGTTGACAAGCGCCCGAGCCAGCTTTCGGGCGGGCAGATGCAGCGCGTCGCCATCGCCCGCGCCTTAATCAACGATCCCGAGATTGTGCTGGCTGACGAGCCGACCGGCGCCTTGGATTCAACGACGTCCGTCCAGGTCATGGATTTGCTCAAGGACGTTGCGCGCGACCGTCTGGTCATCATGGTCACGCACAATCCCGAGCTGGCGTACAAGTACGCCACGCGCATCGTCAACCTGGCGGACGGCAAGGTCACCGACGATTCCGACCCCTTTGATGCTGCCACGGCTGCGCGTCGCGAGGCAAAGCCCACGCGCAAAACCTCGATGAGCTTTGTAACGGCGCTGGGGCTTTCTGCCCGAAACCTCATGACCAAGAAGGGCCGTACGGCCATGACTGCCTTTGCAGGTTCGATTGGCATTATTGGCATCGCGGCGATTCTGGCGCTCTCCAACGGCGTAAACGGCTACATCAAAAAGGTCGAGGAGGACACACTCTCGAGCTACCCGCTTACGATTTCCAAACAAGATTACGACCTGTCGTCCATGATGGGCGGGCATGGGGCTGCCGATGAGGAGGTATCCAAGGGCGAGGGCTCGTCCGATGGCGCCACCGGTGGCAAGGCTCAGGGGACCGATAAGATCCCGGTGGTCACGGCCGTAAAGGATATGTTCGCGAGCGTTAAGTCCAATGACATGACGAGCTTTAAGGCATGGCTCGATGCCGGTGGCGATGGCATCGATAAAGAGGTCAATGCCATCCAGTACGGCTATGGCGTGACGCCGGTTGTCTATCGTGCCGGGAATGGCGATGGGAAGCCTGTCCGGCTGGTGCCCAACGCTATGACTGAGGCCATGAGCGGGGGCGCGAGCTCGGCGGCAACGGTGAGCATGGAATCTATGGGAACGTCGGTCTTCAACGAGATGATTGACGACCAGAGCCTGCTCGACAGCCAGTACGATGTCGTTGCCGGCCATTGGCCTACGTCAGCCAACGAGGCCGTGATGGTGCTTTCGAGCCGCGGAACGGTGGGCGACTACACGCTCTACAGCATCGGTGCGCTGGATATCGATGAACTCAACGACCTGGTTAACAGTGCCATGACGGCCGACGGCAAGGTCAAGACGCCCAAGACCGGCAGCGACTTTACCTACGACGATGCACTGTCCACGACGTTTAAGGTGTTGTCGCCGGCCGATGCCTATCGCAAAAACGAAGAGACCGGCATGTGGACTGACATGTCTGGCGACGCCGACTTTATGAAAGCCAAGGTTGCCGACGGTATTGACGTGCGCATTGTGGGCGTGGTGCGACCCAACGAGACGGCAAACGCGAGCGCATTGTCCCCGGGCATTGTCTATACGCATGCGCTGACTCGCCAGCTTATGGAGCGTGCTGCCGATTCGCAGATTGTGCAGGAGCAGCTTGCCCACCCCGAGACGGATGTCTTTACGGGCAAAACCTTCGACGAGCTGCAGGGCGAAGCCAAGCAGGGCGTGGATTTGGGCAGTATGTTCAGCGTAGACGAGGCGGCACTGAAGAGCGCGTTCTCGTTCGATGCATCTGCGCTCTCGGGCGCAGCCGGCGGTATGGACCTTTCTGGTCTCGACTTGTCCGGGCTGGACATTGACCTTTCGGGTGTTGGGAGGGACATCGACTTTAGTGACATCATGGCCAAAGCGCCGGCCCCAGATTTCTCGGGCATCTTTGACGGTCTGGAACTCACACCCGAGCAAATGCAGCAGGTGGGAGCGCTAGCCAACCAGCTGTTTGAGGGCTTTATGCGCTCTGATCAGTTTAAGGCGCTGTCGCCCGAAGATCTTAAGGACGCGTCAAAGCTCGCTGCCGCATTCTCAGCGTACCTTGAGAATGATGTCACAGCCCAGCAATACCTGGCTCAGCTCAGGGCGCTCGGCGGCGATGCCCTGGCCGAGCGTCTGCAGCAGGTGATGGGCGACTATGTGCAAAAGCAGCTGGCTCCGTATTTGCAGCAGTCTATGGATCAGGTGATGAAGGCGGTCAGCGAGCAGATTGCGACGACGGTATCAACCCAGCTCAAGGCGGGTGCGGCAGGGCTCATGGACCAAATGGCGACGCAGATGTCTTCGAGTTTTGCCAACCTGGCGAGCGCCATGCGCGTGGATGCGGGCGCCTTTGCTCGTGCCATCCACTTCAACATGGACGCCGAGGACCTGAGCTCGCTCATGATGAGCTATGCCAAGGCGTCGAAGCTCACCTACGATAACAATCTGACCACGTTGGGCTATGCGGACGAGGCGGACCCCATTTCGGTCAAGATTTTCCCGCGCGACTTTGAGGCCAAGGAGCGCGTGCTCGATTACATCGATGCGTACAACAAGCAGGTCAAAGCTGCTGGCCACGATGAGCAGGCAATCTCGTATACCGACTACATGGGCATCATCATGGGCTCGGTGACCGACATCGTGAATACTATCAGCTTGGTGCTCATCGCATTCGTGAGTATCAGTTTGGTGGTGAGCTCCATCATGATCGGCATCATCACCTACATCAGCGTACTGGAGCGCAAAAAGGAGATTGGCATCCTGCGTGCGATCGGCGCGTCAAAGCGCAACGTGGCCAACGTATTTAATGCCGAGACCTTTATCGAAGGCCTCATTGCCGGCGTCTTTGCCATTGTCGTCGTGGTGGCCGTGAGCTTTCCGGTTAATGCCTGGGCGCTTGCGGCCAAGCAGGTGCCCAATCTGATGAGCCTGCCCGTGCAGGATGCGCTGGTGCTCATTGCAATTTCGGTGCTGTTGACGGTCGTCGCTGGCCTGCTGCCGGCCCGCAGCGCATCCAAGAAGGACCCTGTGGAAGCCCTGCGCTCCGAATAATGTGACAAAGGGACAGTCCCTTTGTCACATTGAGTGGCTTGTAAATCGAGGTCTAATACTTTTCCAAGAAGTGAACGAGCAAAAACGGATCCCCGAAGCATCGACACTTTTGAGATGCAATTTCCTGCGGTTTTGGCAGCAAAATCCTGCGGTTTTGACGTCTAAAAATGTCGATGCTTCGTGGGTCCAAAAACGGTCGTTCACTTCTCGGGAAAAGTATTAGACCTCGATTTTGCAAGGGCTCAATTACCGTTCGGCACGTTAAGAACTCCCTTTCCCCGCTTAATGCTTGACGAAGAGTCCCCTGGTTTATATACCTATCGGTAGGCATATAGGATGTAATGCCGATAGAAATGGAGTGACCATGGCTCTCACCGTACCAGACGAAAAAGACCGTCCTCGCGAGAGCGGCGCGTTTGCTTGGATTGTCGTTATTGCGCTCGGCTTAATGTCTGCCGGGACGACTGGCACATATAGCATTATTGCCGGCTCATTCGTTGCTCCAGTATGTGAAGACCTGGGCTTTGAGTACACCTCTTTCTCTTTCTATTTCACTGCGATTCTTCTTGGCCTTGCACTTGGACTTCCACTTTTGAGCCGTTTCATTCCGAAAGTAATAGGCAAACCGTGGCATATTTGCGTTGAACTCGTCCTTATTGCCGCCGGCGCCGCAATGGCGTTCTACACCGAAGTCTGGATGTTCATCGTCTCCGCTGCGGTGATCGGCATCTGCTTTTCATTCACAACGGGCGTCTGCATGTCCGATGTTATTGACCAATGGTTCAGTAAATCGTCCGGTCTTGCTATCGGCCTTGCTTGGGGCGTTAATTCTCTCTGTACGCTGTTGTTGAGCCCTGTCATTACGCTGGTTATCGAGCAACAAGGCTGGCGTACGGGATACATCGTACTTGCGGTCGTTTCTGCAGCTATGATTTTACCTGCGAGTGCATTTATCATTCGCCTTAAACCCTCTGATCGCAACATGCTTCCGTACGGAGAGACCGCCTCTGAAACCCATGAGAGCCACAGCGTCGATGAGCGGGAAGATACCCTTTCGGGCATGGCACTGCGTGATGCCACGAAAACGCCGTCTTTTATTCTCTGTGTCCTCCTGCTTTGCGTGGCGCAGCTCACCTGCTGCATGAACCAGTTGTTTCCAACCTATGCAAGCGAGGTCGGTTTCAATCCCATCGTAGGAAGCTTAATGGTCTCGGCAGCTTCGTTCTCCGACATCTTCCTAAATCCCTTCGTAGGCAAAACATGTGACAAGCTCGGCTCTATTAAAGCAACGGTCGCGTGGACAGGTGTCAGCATTTTTTCGTTCCTGCTTCTCATCATTGGCGGAAGCAATGAGACTGTTTCAATCATTGCAGCTGGCGTAAACGATGCCATGTTCGCCATTGTTGGAACCGCAATGCCGATGCTTCTCCTCTCGCTCTTTGGATCACGCGATTTTGGAAGGATCTATTCGATCGTTTGCTCGGCGGGCTATGTCGTCGGTGCTTTTGGAATGCCGGTCATGATGAAGGTTTACGGCATGGCAGGGTCATTCCAGGGAGTATTTATCTTCTGCATTGCCTGCAACCTTATGATTGCTGCGTTTGCTATCGTTTCCGGCTTTCTCGGTAAGGCTGCTGAAAAGTAATAAGCGCCGATTGCATCGGCATAGATTGCCACGCAACAGGGGTCGACTCCAAGCCAGACTGGAGTCGGCCCCTGTTTTCGTTTAAAGGTTGCCCGCAGGCACCATGTGTGCCAACATGCGTTTCAGCTTGGCTGGTCTATTTGAACATAAGCTCGACTATTCCCGCCCAAACCTCTTTTTCATCAATATCCTCACCTTGAGCGACCGTATTGCTCGCTCCCTCCAGAACGGTATAAAGAATTTGTACGTAGAGCATCACGTCGGCACTATCGGAAAACGCGCCAATCTCTACGCCATGAAGAAGGATGTCTTTAAGCGCATCCATGGTTCGTTTGGTCGCCGTCGCTTGACGTTCCTGAACTGCAGGAATTCGATTTGATTGAACGCTAACCTCGGCCAGCACGCGCCGGCGTTTTTCATCGCTTCGATAGCCACCTATAACTGAATTGCCGAGCTCGATAAGCGCGGCCTTGAACCCGTCCCTATCGACTATTAGCGAGTAGTCGCGCTGATAGTCGATGGTCGGAAACATGCTGTCCAAGAGTGTAGTGAAAATCTCCTCTTTAGAGGGAAAGTAGTAGTACACCGACGGCTTGGATATACCGACAAAGTCGCAAATCTTTCCGATAGACGCTTTGTCATAACCGACTTCTGCCACAAGATCGTACATTGCGTCCAATATTTTTTTTCTTGTGCTCACGCTGCATTTCTCCATTGCAAATCACTTCCGCACTACCAACATTATTAAGGATGGCAACGGAACATTAATTCGTGTCCAAACATGACCACTATATACGGTGAACGGTATGTATCAGTAGGTGAGCGGGAAACATTCAAAACCATCTACCGAACGGTAGGTATAGTAGTACTATAGCAGGTGAAACCCCGCTATTGTCGCGGCCGGACAGCATCGCGGGAAACCCGACGGAAGGACCAACCATGTACGAGAACTATCGTATGCCGGGCGAGTTCGAGAAGCGCTCCAACGTCTATGTGACATGGCTTCCCGATTACATCCGTGCAGAGGGCTACGATAACCGCCAGCCCTGCGTTGACGTGATCAAGGCTCTGCTCGAGTATGGCGACGTTACGGTCAACCTCAATTGCGGCACCCCCGGCTCCTATGAGGAGGCTTGCTCACGCCTGAAGGAGGAGGGGGTTGATTTCGATCGCATCGAGATCACGCAGTTTGAAGACTCCAACTTCTATGTCCGCGACAACGGCCCCAGCATCATGGTCGACGACAAAGGCCATTCTTATATGGTCAACCCCGCTTGGACCTATTACGGCGTGTGGGACAAGAACTCCCCGGAGTGCCAGTCCGCACGTAAGGCAGCCGTTCACATGGCGGTTGCGCTCGGTTGCTTCGATATCGTCAATTCCGAAATGGTTTCGGAGGGCGGCGACCGCGAGTTTGACGGTCACGGCACTCTGATCGCCATCGAGGACACGGAATGCCGCAAGCGTAATCCTGAGTTCACGAAAGAGGAAGTAGAGGCCGAGTATAAGCGCATCTACAACCTCAACAAGGTTATCTGGCTTCCGCAGCCTATGCTCGAGGACGACGACTATCGACTGGGCATCCTCAACGAGAAGGAAGACGGAACTCCCGTCTTTGGCATGAGCTTTGCAGCTCACATTGATGAGATGTGTCGCTTTATCACTCCGAACAAGATTCTTCTTGCCGAGGTGTCCGATGAAGAGGCAGCCTCGAGCAAGGCTGGCGCAGAGTCTCGTCGCCGCATTGAGGCGGCCTGCGAGATCCTGAGCAACGAAACGGACTGGGAGGGCAAGCCCTTCGAGATCGTTCGTATGCCTACCGCCGAGCCGATTGAAGTCGTTATCGCCCCTGGCGATGAGGATTACGAGCTCTATAAGGGCTTCATCGACGAAATGGGCGGCAAGTTTATGGATGGCACCCCCTGGCCCGAGGGCCCTGTCCACTTCTACGCCGCAGCGAGCTACTGCAACTTCCTGATCTGCAACGGCGTCGTTCTTGGCCAGCGTTATTACCACGAGGGCATGAGCGAGGTCGTGAAAGAGAAGGACGAGCAGGCCAAGGCGGTTCTTGAGAGCTGCTTCCCCGATCGCAAGGTCATCATGATTGATTCCCTCGCACTTAACCTGTCCGGCGGCGGCGTGCACTGCTGGACTAAGGACGTGGCTGCCAGTCGTTAGTGAGCCTTAGAGCCTGCGCTCTTTGGCTTAGGCGCCACATGTACCGCTCCCCGAGGGATATCCGTGTTTCCTTCGGGGACACATTTAGCAATAATTTTGATAATAATTCGAAAGGAAAATAGGCATGAACAACAGCCTCCGCGGTCGCGACTACATCAACATCCATGATCTCTCCTCCGAGGATTTCCGCTATCTCATCGATCTTGCCTGGAACCTTAAGGCTCAGAAGAAGTCTGGTGTCGACCAGCGCTACTTCCCCGGCAAAAACGTCCTCGCCAACTTTGAGTGGGGCTCGACCCGTACTCGTTGCGCATTCGAGACCTCCTGCAACGATTTGGGCATGGGCTTCACTTATCTGACCAACTCCCACATGGGTGACTGCGAGACCGTCAAGGATGCCATGCGCGTCTTTAACGGCATGTATGATCTCATCGTCTACCGCGCACAGAAGGACGAGCAGTTCCTCTATGACGTCGCCGACCTGGTTGACATCCCGGTCATCAATGCCCTTACTCTCGGCGATCACCCGACTCAGATGCTCGCTGACGCTCTTACGATGGAAGAGCAATGGGGCGGTCTGCGTACGAGCCGCGGCAAGAAGATGGCTTTCGTTGGCAACTGCGCCGGCGCCCCGGTGTGGTATGGCCGTCTGTGCACTATGCTCGACATGGACTTCCTCGCCATCGGTCCCGACGACCTCCGTCATCAGATGTGCAAGGAAATGGTCGAAGAGGTGGAGGCCTGCTACGCCAAGTACGCTCCCAATAGGACCTTTACCATCACCTCTGACCTCGATGCCTTGGATGGCGTTGACGTTATCGTTACCGAGGAGTGGCGCTACATCAACCCCGAGTGCGGCGAAGAGGTTCTGGATCCCGACGACTACAACTCCTGGCTGGGCGATGCCGAGTCTCTGTACCCCTATCGCGTCACCAGCGAGCTGTGCAAGCGCACCAACAATCCCGACATCTTCTGCATGCATGAGCTTCCTTCTGTCCACAACGCAGATCACCGTGTTGGCAAGATGCTCCTCGACCAGTGCAAGAACGACCTCCATCGCGAGATCATCACCGAGGGTTTCGAGATTGCCGACGAGTGCTTTGAGGCCAACGCTTCGGTCATCTTCCGTGAGGCAGAGAATCGTCAGCACACCATCAAGGCTGTTATGTGTGCCCTTCTAGGTCTCTAGGAGTTGTATCAATGGAAAATGCAAAGTTAAAGAGCAGCAAGGTCTACGCATGGGTTCTCGTTATCGCGCTTGGCCTCATGTCTGCTGGTACGACCGGATCCTATAGCGTAATCGCCGGCTCCTTCGTCGCGCCCGTGTGCGAGGAGTTCGGGTTTGACTATTCAGTCTTCTCGTATTACTTCACCGCGACGCTCATCGGTCTTGCGGTGGCGCTTCCGTTTGTCGGAAAACTCATCCCCAAGGTTGTTGGCAAGGTTTGGCTCCCCGTTGTCGAGCTTATTCTGCTCGCCGCCGGCGCAGGCATGGCTTTCTACGCCGAAGTTTGGATGTTCATCGCCGCTGGCGCCCTGATTGGCATTTGCTTCGCCTTCACCACCGGCGTCGCCATGTCCGACGTTATTGACCAGTGGTTCAAAAAATCTGGTGGCCTGGCAATTGGTCTCGCTTGGGCGGTGAACTCGATTTACATGCTCATCATGAGCCCCGTCATCACCTCCGTCATCGAGGCCGCTGGCTGGAGGACTGGTTATCTGGTGCTCGCTGGCGTCTCCGCCGTGCTCATTCTCCCCGCTTCCGTCCTGATTATCCGCTATAAGCCTCAGGACAAGGGCATGCTGCCCTATGGCTATGTCGAGGGCGAGACGGTCGCCGAGGCCGAGGAGACGACCGAGGATAGCACGCGTGGCGTTAGCTGTGCGCGCGCCATTAAGTCGCCTGCCTTCTTCTTCTGCATCGGCTTCCTCTGCCTCGTTCAGCTCACTTGCTGCATGAACCAGCTCTTCCCGACGTATGCTTCCGAGGTTGGTTTTAGCCCCATGGTGGGCGGCTTCATGGTATCCGCTGCATCGCTCTTCGATCTGTTCCTCAACCCGATCGTCGGCACCACTTGCGATAAGTTCGGCAGCACGAAGGCCATTCTGGGCTGGCTCGCTGTCTCCATCCTCTCCTTTGTCATGCTCATGATGAGCAGCGGCAACTCGACGCTCAGCATCCTCGCAGCAGGCGTGAACGACGTAATGTACGTCATCGCTGGCACTGCCCTGACCGTTTTGGTTATGGATGTCTTTGGCTCCCGCGATTTCGGTCGCATCTTCGCGCTGATCTGCTCCGTGGGCTATATCGTCGGCGCCTTTGGCATGCCCGTTATGATGAAGGTCTATGAGCTTGTCGGCTCCTTCCAGGGCGTCTTCATCTTCTGCATCGCATGCAACGTTATTATCGGCCTGTTCTTGCTGCTGGCAAAAAAGACTGGTAAGAACCTCTCCTGGGACGAATAGTCCGATTCGTCTTAGACATACGCTGTGGGGCTTAACCTGCAGCCGCTTTGGGGCATCGACTAACGTCGGTGCCCTTTGTCACATTGAGTGGCCTGTAAATCGAGGTCTAATACTTTTCCAAGAAGTGAACGAGTAAAAACGGATCCCCGAAGCATCGACACTTTTGAGATGCAATTTCCTGCGGTTTTGGCAGCCAAATCCTGCGGTTTTGACGTCTGAAAATGTCGATGCTTCGTGGGTCCAAAACCGGTCGTTCACTTCTCGGGAAAAGTATTAGACCTCGAGATATAGACGGCGTTTGCGAGCGGAAATCAGAACGTAAGCCCCTAATGCTTCTTTGCAGAGAGCATGAGGCTGATTTCCGGATGGGTGTATTCATCGAACTCTTCTTTGGACTCGGTGTCAAAGGTGTAGTACGACTTGATAGATTCGTCCTCCGTCTTGATGCTGATTTCTTCATATAGGGATCCGGCTAAAAATGCCTGTTTAAATTCATCCGACAGGCTGCATGGCGCGAGGAGGTCCGGTGTGGCAACGGAAATGTCCAACTCGTCGAGCGGGGCGCAGAGTGTCGCGATATCCTGCTCGGCGCGGGCGAGGTTGTCTGCAAGGCTTGCCTCGGGGTCGATCTGACTGGTGTAATCGACGTCCGTGAGCATGCCGTCTGCATCAAAAGAAAGGTAGACATAGGCCGCTTGAGCGCCGAGGTCATTATCGCGCAGATAGCCGATAATGCGGTAGCCGTAGTCGTGATACGACTCGTACGGGTCGTCTGCCGCGACACGTTCGCACACGGGCTCCAAGGCATCTTGCGCGATGGCGAGCTGCTCGGCGGCTGCAGCCTTTCTTACCTGAAGCTCGTTATTTCCCTGGACAAACTGCGGGATGTAGACGCCAAGCAGCACAATGGCGGGCACCACTGCGAGAGCTATGACCTGCTTCTTGACGCTTGGAATCGTCACACCGTATGCGTTTGCCATGGCCTCGGCATTGCTTGAGGTCTCGACCAGCACGTCTGCCGCCGTGGCGACTGCCCCTACGGCGCCGGCGACCTCCGCGGCGCCGCCCAGGTTGCGCGCGAGATCGTTATCACTGTTTTTGAGCAGGCGACCGGCAGCTTGTGTGGCGAGCACGCCGGCGACCTCCGCGGAACGGTCCTTGTTGGTCTGGGCTACCGCAAGCCTGCTCTGCAGCTCCTTCCACTGTCTGCCCTGCATTCCAAAGCGCGGCGCAAGAGCGCAATAGCAAAAGATGACGAGTTCGATTACGGTGAGTGCGATGGCGGTATATATGACCGCGGGTTGGAATTCCTTTTGGTGGAACGCGATATCGTTGATCATTTGGAGCGGCAACATCAACAGGCATGCTGCGAACGACATGACGAGTGCGGTCGCTGCGATCTTGGGGTACGTGCAGTACCGCTGGATGCGTTTCTTTTCTTGTTCGGTGAGCTGCTGCATGGGGGCCTCGACTCTCATCGTTATTCGGGGGCGATGTGCATGCGCTCTTGAGTATAGATGAGTGGAGGGTATCTGTTGTTCAAACATGGTGTCAACGGCGTGGTGTTGGTGGCCATCGTGATCATAAACGTCGTTTTTGGAGCATAGAGCCGCTGTCGTGGGACGAATAACGAGCAAAGGGGGCTGCCGTGGGACAGCCTCTCACTGTTTGTGAGCGCCAGCAAATCGAGGGTGAATGGTTTTCCGAGAAGTGAGTGACCTATTCTGGACCCCTGAAGCATTCGCACTTTTGGATGCAAAAACCGCAGGGTTTGAGCGACAAAACCGCAGGAAATGGTTCTCCGAAAGTGTCGATGCATCGGGGGTCCGATTTCACTCGTTCACTTCGCGGAAAACCATTCACCTTCGTTGTATGGGGTGCGGCTGGAGGATGGTCATCGTCCAGTAGTTACCTCTTCCTTGTGAATCGCCTGAAGCACAAGGCATAATGCATGTGACAAAGGGACGGCCCCTTTGCCGCATTGATTTGAGAGTAGATGTTGATGATTCTATCGTTGGCCCCTATGGAGGGGATTACCGGGCATGTGTTCCGTCGCGTGCATGCGGAGTGCTTTGGTGCGCTCGATTGTTATTACACGCCGTTCTTGCCGCCGCCACGGGTGGGAAACCGCTTTGGCGGCAAGGCGTTTAAGGAGATCGATCCGGATAACAACCAAGGGCTCAACGTAGTGCCCCAGCTCATGTCCAAGAACGCGGACGAGTTTGTGTGGGCGGCACAGGTGCTCGCCGACATGGGCTATCGCGAGGTCAATCTCAACTTGGGTTGCCCCTCGGGGACGGTTGTCGCCAAGGGCAAGGGTTCGGGTTTCTTGCACAATCTCGACGAGCTCGAGGTGTTCTTGAGCGATGTGTGCGGACGGTCGCCGTTGCCGGTGTCGGTAAAAACCAGGCTGGGGCTGGAGAGCGACGACGAATACGAGCGCGTGCTCGACCTCTATTGCCGCATGCCGCTGGCAGAGCTGATCGTGCATCCGCGCGTGCAAAAGGACCGCTATGCGGGCTCGCCGCGCAAAGAGTTTTACGGCGAGACGCTGGAGCGGGCACCGTTCCCGGTGGCCTACAACGGAGACGTTTTTGATCTTGAGGATATGGATGCGCTGGTGGAGGCCTATCCCGGCACGCGCCATGTAATGCTGGGGCGCGGCTTGCTCGCGAACCCTGCGCTGGCTCGCATGGTTGCAGGCGGTCCTGCGGCCACGGCAGCTGAACTGCAGCGCTTCCACGACACGCTGTTTGCGGCGTATGCAGAAGAGATTGGCGGCAACGCGGTCTTTCGCATGAAGGAGTGGTGGTTCTACGCCAAGTGCGCCTTCGCCGATCCCGCTAACGTTCACAAGATCGTGCGCAAGACCAAAAAGGTCGACGAATACCGCGCCGCCGTCGAGCGCGTCTTTCGCGAGCAGCCGCTCGCGCCAACCGCCCGCTTTTGCGGCTAAATGTAGCCGTTGGGGACGTTCTTTAACAACTAGTCATTTAAGAACGTCCCCAACGACTGCCCACAAAAAGCTGTACGTCAGCATCCGAAGATGTCGAAAAATGTCGACGTTGGATGCTGGCGTACATGTTTGGGTTCGGCGGGGGAGCGGTGCCTAGGCAATCATTGCGTCAAGCGTAATGAGCTCCCTGAGCCGCTCTGTGCGTGTCTGCCCATGACGCTTTGCCTTTGCGTCAAACGTCTCAAGAACCGATTCACCTACGCGTGCCGACAAAACAGCGCTCGGCTCATCGGAGATCGGCGGCCTTCCCAACTTGATGGTGCGACCCTTTGGCCACTCATCTTTTTCGTAAGCTTCCGCGGCTTTCTCTAACTTTCCAGGGGCAAATCCCATCATTTTTTCAAGCTGCTTAGCGTCCATAGCGCCTCCTATCGATCGACATAATGTCGAGCGCTGGTTCTCGGATTCCCTTTTTTGTATACAGTTTTAATGGAACACATTTTAAATTTAGAGCAAGTAAAAAAATACTACGGGGGTAACTCTGGAAATATCACAAAGGCAGTAGACGGTATTTCTATGTATGTAGATAAGGGCGAATTTGTCGCAATCATGGGAGCTAGTGGTTCTGGAAAGACTACCCTATTAAACTGTATCTCTACGATTGATACTGTAACCAGCGGACACATTACAGTCAATAATCAAGATATTACCAAAATCAAGGATAAAGATTTTGCTGATTTCAGACGTGAAAATTTAGGGTTCATTTTTCAAGATTTCAACCTTTTAGATACTTTAACGATTGGAGAAAACATTTCTTTATCATTGGTTATCAACAAACAGAACCCTACTGATATTGAGAAAAGAGTTCATGCTATCGCCGATAAATTGGGTATTCGTGATATTTTATCGAAATTTCCTTATGAAGTTTCTGGCGGACAAAAACAGCGTTGTGCTTGTGCTAGAGCCTTAATCAATGAACCGAAACTGATTTTAGCTGATGAACCGACGGGAGCTTTGGACTCAAAAGCTTCCAGATTATTACTGGAAACAATGTCTGAAATCAACAAGAAAATGCAGGCTACTATTTTAATGGTAACACATGACCCGTTTAGTGCGTCTTTCTGTGAACGTATTTTGTTCTTGAAAGACGGTAAAATATTCAATGAAATTTTCAGAGGGGAAAAAAGCAGAAAAGATTTCTTCAATGAAATACTGGATATATTAACCTTGCTCGGAGGTGAAGTGGGAAATGTTAGGTAAGTTAGCGTATAGAAATACAAAAAGAAATATTAAAGATTATTTGATTTATCTGATAACCGTTACTGCATCCTTTTCTCTTATATTTGCTTTTAATTTGGTGGCAAATTCTGATGAAATTGTAAAGTTATGTTCCAGTATGGATGCATTTAAGAATTCATTGTTCGCTGTAAATATTCTTATTATTTTTGTGATATGCTTTTTGATCAACTATACAACGAAATTTATGTTTGAAAAAAGAAGTAAAGAATTAGGAACATATATGCTTCTTGGCATTAAGAAAAAAGAAATTGCCCACTTAGTTGTAATTGAAAATATACTGTTGGGAATTTTAGCATTTGTATTAGCTATTCCTATTGGCTTTTTATTCAGCCAGTTTGTGTCGTTAGTAATTGTAAACTTACTGGGTATTCCAAAAACTCTCTTTATTTCTTTGAATTTCGTTTCTATTGGACTATTGATAATTTATTTTTTAACTATTTATGTTTTGGTTTTGCTTAATCTATTAAGAAGAATAAGTAAAATGACGATACGTGATTTTCTTTATTTTGACAAACAAAATGAAAAGAAAATGTTCCGTGACAGTAAAAAAAGAAATGTCATTTTTGTTTTAAGTATTATTCTTGGTGCGATTTCTCTTTTTCTCTGGAATTCACGTTGTACTATGGATAATTTTAATAAGCAAGAAACACTTACTTATTTGATGGTAAGCGTAATCATGTTGATTATCAGCATTTATGGTATATGGTATATCTACAACTTGTGCAGATATGTTCTTGACTGTTATCTTAAAATTTTGTATAATAGGAATTGAAGTTAAATTAGATGCTAAAAATTTGTAATTAAGAAGG
>UQMD01000018.1 GCA_900542155.1 uncultured Collinsella sp. | reverse complement strand
CGAGGGGCCGGGCGCAGGGCCTTGCCTCTCAATTTCGGACAGTCCTGACTCACGACGGAGGCGCCACTGGCGCCTCCTGTTCGTGCGGAACTCATTGAGAGGCAAGGCCCTGCGCCCGGCCCCTCGGTTCCGTGACGACTCGGCCGTTCGGGTCAGGTGGGCTGAATGGAATTTGGACTCCAAGATTTCCAAAAAGTTAACCTTTGTTGACCTTAATAGTTAGATAAACTAAACTATTTTCTAAAAGTGTGCTTAAGCAAACTTGTTTACTCGGGTGCTGAGGCACCGTGCCGCGTCCAATGCGGCAAAAGGGAGAAGCAACATGAAGAGGTCGACGTTCAATACCCTGCTTGTCGGTGGCGGTTTTCTGCTTGGCACGGCCGGCATCAAGCTGCTTACCAGCGCTCCGGTAAAGAATGCCTGCGTGCAGGGTATCGCATGCGGCATGCGCATCAAGAACGGCTACCAGGACATGGTCGAGCAGGCCAAGGCTAATGTCGACGACATGGTTGCCGAGGCGGCCTAAATCACCCAGAGCGAGGCCGCTGCTGACGAGGCAGCCGAGTAACGCTCCCAGGCACAAACTATGAGATTCTCGATTATGAGCGAGATCCCCGGCAGGACCCGTCTTCAATTGGCGGGTCCTGTGCCAGAGAGTGATCTCGATGCACTTCTTAAGCTTAGCGGCGATATCAACGGCGTGCACAAGGTGCGCGTGTATGGCCGCATTGGCCAGATGGCTCTGGAGTACGACGAGCCGCGCCGCGCAAGCGTGCTCGATGCCCTAGGCGCACTCGATGCTCAAGCTATCGCCGATGCCAAGTCGGGCTACGTGATGCAGCTTGAGCCACGCAAGCACAAGCTCGTCATGGATTTTGCCACACTTTTCGGCGCCCACTACGCGCGCCGCTGGTTCTTGCCGACGCCTCTGCGTGCGGTGTTTGTCGTGGCCGGTTACATCGCATTTTTGCGCGCTGCCCTTCATGAGCTGGTGCAGCGGCGCCTGGCTTGCGTGCTGACGACCGACGGCTGGAGCGAGGATGAGGTCCTGCGCCTTTCTGCCTGCCTGGAGGAGCATTTCCCGCATCCGGTGGCGCGCGCAGTCATCAACGCTGCTCGCGAGCGTGGGCTCGAACACCGCGAGCGCCATGCCGCCGTCGAGTACATCGTGGCGCACGGCATCGCTTCGTCCATCGAATGGCGTCGCGCCATCATCGGTTCCGCGCACTTTGTATTTGAGGACGAGAGTGCGCAGCTCGATTCCGACATTAAGGAGCAAATCGAGTCCCAGATGCAGGGCCTGTCGCCGCTGTATCTGGCGGTCGACGGCAAGGTCGTCGGCGCGCTCGGCATCGAGGATCCGCTCAAGCCCGGGGCCCGTGAGGCCATCGCCGACCTGCATGCGCTGGGCGTCAAACATGTCGTTATGCTTACGGGCGACTCCGAGCGCACGGCCGAGCGCATTGCGCGCGAGGCGGGTGTCGACGAGTTTAAGGCCGAGCTGCTGCCCGAGGACAAGTACGCCTATGTGGAGCGGATTAAGCGCGAGGGGCGCCACGTTGCCATGGTGGGCGACGGCGTCAACGACTCACCGGCGCTGGGCCTGGCCGATGTGGGTCTGGCCATGGGCGGTGGAAGCGACACTGCCAAGGAGGTCGCCGACATCATCCTGGCCGACACGGATCTCGCCGCACTCGTGCGCCTGCGCCGCATGAGCCAGGGCCTCATTGATCGTCTGACGAGTTCCTATTCTAAGGTGATGCTCACCAACTCGGCGCTGTTGGCATTGGGTATTATCGGCAGGATCACTCCGCAGACGTCGTCACTGCTGCACAACGGCTCGACAATCGCCTACAGCTTGGGCAACTCAAAAGCGTACCTGCGTTAGCAGACGTGTTTGCCCACGTTATCTGGCCTGCGCCCAGACGGCATCGGTGTCGTCCGGGCGCAGGCCTTTTGCGTTTGAACATTTGCTAGCTTCTCTATATAGTGTTGCTAGCAAGTCTAGCAATTGAAGGGAGCGAGATCGACATGGGTGCTGTTAGCGGCATGGCGCAGGTGAACGTTCGCGTGGATCGCCAGGTCAAGGACCATGCGGAGGAAGCGTTGCGGCTTTCGGGCGGGTCACTGCCCGAGCTCATCAAAAAGGTGGTGGCCAAGGTCGCGCAGGGTGGCGGGCAGTGCGAGGAAGTGCTTGCGGCCGTCGACGACCGGCAGCAGACCGTCGCGCCCGATACGCCGTTCGCCGCATCATGGGCGGCGGCGGATCAGCTTTACGCGGACCTGGGCATCGCTACGTCGCCCGTATCTGACGATCGCGATTGGGACGCAATCTATTCCGACGCCATGGATGAGCATTATCGCCAAAAGGGGATGATCCAGTGAGCGGGGCGCCTCTCAAGATAATGGTGGATGCCAACGTATGGGTTGATTCGTTTTGCGTCGACCATGCTGAGTCGCTTGCCGCGCGTGCGTTTATTGGGCAGGCGGCGGAGACGGGGGCATTGCTGTTCTTTCCGGTGCATATCGCCAAGGACGTGCTGTACGTTGTCCAACACGAGCTGAAGCGTAGCGTTCTTGCCAGTGGGGCAGCGCTCGACGAGGCGTCTGCCCGCGCAATTGGCGATGCGGCGTTGGCGTTTGTTCGGAACATGACCGAAAACGCCACGGCCGTGGGTGCAGATGCGTCGGACCTTTGGCTGGCCGACAAATACTTAGCGCTCCATCGCGATTACGAGGACAACTTGGTGCTCGCCGCGTGCAAGCGTGCGCAGGTCGATTACTTGGTGACAAACGATCGAAAGCTGCTCGAACATGCCGATCTTGCAGCAAAGACCCCGCGCCAAATGATGCCGATTCTGGCTTTGGCCGAACGTGGTGGGCGGTTGTCCCGCTAACGTAAATCTATATGTGCGCCCCTGGAGCTCCGTCACCCCAAGGGGTGCACGCTTTTTTGCCATGGACCGCCTTATTCTTTAAATGCGCCGCCCCTCTAGATGCCTTCTCAGTCCTGTCGACTCAATATTTTGGGTCAGATGGCCGGAAATCTGTTTCGGAGATGTGCTTTGTTGGGAGAGCCTCCGATGGATTGATGGGGCCAAGTGCTTCTGACCAAAGCGTTTATCTCGGCAATTTCCAGGGACAGTTTACTTCTATCCTTTCGCCGGCTGGCTCCCAAATAACAAAGTTAAAGTGCTTGCGTACAGGTACATAAAGCGATATCCTAAAAGAAAAATGTGGAGGTTCATGATGCTATCAAGATTCGGAACCATATTTGGCAATAAGCGTCTTAGATATGCTTAGTTGATGGAGCTGAATTTATTTTAGGAGCGAGCATTATGAACAAGCGCCTATCTTTACCTGTTGCATTACTACTGTTAGTGGCTGCCCTATCGCTGTTTACGCCCTCAATAGGGTTTGCGGATGATTTCCTGACTAATGACAATAGCGAATATCCAGTGAGTGTTTCTTTTCAACTGAAAGATCGTGCGAGTCAGGAATATACCGTTATTTTGCCGGATGGAACTGAAGGCAAAATTGGAATTGAATATATTCCGACTATTGAGCCGTGTAACGCGTGGGATTCTTATTATCAAAACGCCTCTGGCACATGGAGGGTTTACTATAACTCGGTGATATTTCAGGAGTTCTACATTAAAATCGGCAATCATAAGATAACGAGTGCATGGGGTTCGAATTATTCTGTTCCCCTGGGAACGGCATCTGATTCCTTTACCTGGAATAGTACACGAGCGCTACAGCGCGTGAATGTGTCTATACCAGGCTTGTATACTGGAAATGTGTTCTTGGGCGCGGAAATGCAGGGAACGACTCTGCACACCTATGCATACTAGGGCGGTGGTTTTGTGCGCGGTCCCGAAATCGTCTTACTTGCGATACTAATTGCGCTTATCGTGCTCGGATTTAGGCTGGTACGTTGGATTGTGCGAAAAGCAAAGCGTTAATTAGCCTGGACAGATATCATTTTTATTCGAAGAGCAAGCTGGATACTCTCAAATCTCTCATGTGATTATGTGCTGTGTCTGGCTTGCTCTTCAGTTATGGCTCGAAATGAGAACTAAGTCTTTAAAGCCGCGTTTTTATGGCGGCGGCTTCGGCGAGTTTGTCTACTGCTGTGGCATCGGATTGATTGAGGGCAGCGAGGCTGCGGTAGAGCCATTCGTTGACCTGGGTGTTCTTGACACCAGCGGTTTTGGTGAGGTTGGCTATAGCGCTGATTTCGGCAAAGAGTTCGGCCTTTGCACCCGTGAGCTCACCAAGCTCGATGTCATGATGTGCGGTGACGCCGCGGTTTTCGCTTACGTGGTCGATGAAGCCGCGGACGGTTTCAACGTGCTCGGCGAGTGTGGCCTCATCGGCGCCGTCGGTGAGCGCGTTGAGGGCACCCGTGACCACGAGGGCGGGATGTCCGCAGGGGACAAAGCCTTCGATGACATCCATAGCTTCGGTAATGGTTGAGCCCAGGCCTGCGAGGGCATTGACGAGTTGCTGCTTGGTATCCATAACGGTCCTTTCGACGGGTCAATTTTGCTTGGCGAAAATATACGTGACGCGATCGGTAACAAAAGTGCGAAGTGCGGCGCACATTGGGGTCTTCACAGCTCGTGCATAGAACAGCTGTCCGCTTTCAGAACGTGGTAAGATAACACTCCACAAGCGGGGCTCGCCCCGTATGTTCCTTGAAAAGTCGACGGTTATCGGGTGTTTGCAGGCCCGATACCATCCAGACTTTCCCAACATTCGGGGGCGACTGGTTTCGACACGATAGCTCTGAGAGAGGAAGCAAGCCGAGGTCTCCTCGCCTCGTTAAACAGGGGTACCGTCAAATTGAATTGACAACAACTCTTCTTTTGAGCCTATGGCTCTCGCTGCTTAATTTATAGCGGCGCGTCAACCCGGTGATTTCCCCGACACCGGCGCGACGTCATTTTAGGGGAATGCTCCTGCGCACGTAATCGGTATGGCGCGGGCTAAGACCGAACCGATTAGGACGCCGCGAGCGTGTCGCTGCGCGCAAAGCGTCCGAGACTAAACCAGCGACTGAGCTTGGAGATGCCAATCAGGGGGCTTTCGTGGACCGGAGTTCGATTCTCCGCGCCTCCACCACAAGTAATAGGCAGGTAGATATTCGTATCTACCTGCCTTTTTATTTCCAGCCCGTACCGCGGAGAATCGAACTCTATGCAGGGCGCGGGCGTAAAGAAAACGCGTGAGCGTTTTTAGCCCGCGGGCGAGGACGCCGGCAGGCGGCCGAAGCCGGTGCGGATTTGCGAAGCAAATACGCGGATTCTCCGCGCAATGCCTCGACTAGATATAGACGCGATGCCGATCGCGCTGCAGCCTGCCGTGCCCCGCAGCAACGCAGAGTGAGACGCGCTTTCCCAATGGAAGCCCAGGCGGAAAGCGCGTCCCGGAATCGCCCCTCAGAACGGGACGTGCTTTCCGCCAGCCGCCCCGCCCTCCTCAACTCCAAAACCTACACGCCCTCCATCCCAAAACTGGGTAGAAGAAGGCCAAAACGAAACAGCAGGAGGTCAACATGACTGCAGAAGATAAAGCAAAGAACGCCGGCAGGGTCGCGCTCGTCCTGGAGGGCGGTAGTTTTCGCGGGCAGTTTACCGCGGGCGTGCTCGACGTTCTCATGGAGGCCGGCGTCGAGATTCCGGCGGTATATGGCGTATCGGCCGGCGCCCTCAACGGTGTGAACTACAAGTCGCACCAGATCGGCCGTGCTAACCGCATCAACCTGGCTTTCTGCAACGACAACCGCTTCATGGGCGCCGCATCGTTTGCGTCCACGGGCTCCATCGTCGGCTACGACTTTATCTTCAACGATGTCCAGGACCGCCTGGATCCCTTTGACAGCGAGACGTTCGACGCGAGCCCCATCGAGATGTACGCCGTCGCGACGGACATGCTCTTTGGAACCGCCGCGTACCTGTCGGTCAAAAGTGCCGTGCTCGACCTCGACGCCGTGCGCGCATCGACGTCGCTGCCGCTGGTGACGCCACCGGTCGAGATTGACGGGCACAAATACGTCGACGGTGGCGTAGCCGATTCGGTCCCCATCGAGCACGTGCTGGAGGAGGCAGGCTTCGATCGCGCGGTCGTCATTGTCACGCAGGACCGCTCGTACGAGAAAAAGCCCTACGAGTTTATGCCCGCCGCACGAGCCCGCTATGCCGACTACCCCTATCTGCTTGAGGCTATCGAGACGCGCCACGACCGCTATAACATCCAGCGCATGCATCTGTGGAAGTATGAGCGTGAGGGCCGTGCGCTGGTCGTTGCTCCGCAAAAGCCGGTCGAGGTCGGCCATGTTGAGCACGATCCGGCAAAGCTCCTCGACCTGTATATTCAGGGCCGCCAGGAGGCAAAGCGCTTGCTGGGAGATATCGAGGCGTTTGTCGAGCGCTAGTGTCGCGACGTCATGACCCATGGACGACATGTGCAGAAACTCTGGTCGGAGCCAAAATACCTGTTGACTCGTACGGCGAGCGGGGTAATATGGACGGGTTACTTGCAGAGCCCCGTGAATCTCTGTAACAACACGTACTGTACATGGAGGAGTCTAAGTGATTTCGAAATCGACTCACTACGCCAAGCAGGGCGAGGTCCAGCGCAACTGGGTTCTCGTCGACGCCGATGGTGCTGTCCTGGGCCGTCTTGCCACCCAGATCGCAATGATCCTGCGCGGTAAGAACAAGCCTCAGTTCACGCCCAACAGCGACTGCGGCGACTTCGTTGTCGTCATCAACGCCGATAAGGTCCAGCTTACCGGTAACAAGGCCGACACGAAGACCTATTATCGCCACAGCGGCTACAACGGCGGCCTTAAGGCTGAGAGCTTCCGCCAGGCTATGGAGAAGCACCCGGAGAAGGTCATCGAGCGCGCTGTTCGCGGCATGCTGCCCAAGACCACCCTCGGCCGTGCCCAGATGACCAAGCTTAAGGTCTACGCTGGTGCCGAGCATCCGCACGCTGCCCAGAACCCCACGAAGATTGAGCTGGAGGCTTAAAGATGGCTGAGAACACCGTTGTCTACCAGGGTACCGGCCGTCGTAAGAACGCCGTCGCCCGCGTCCGTCTCGTCCCCGGCACCGGCAAGGTGACCATCAACAAGCGTGACGCCGAGCAGTATTTCGGCCGTCATCAGCTCGTTGAGAACGCTCTTGCTCCCTTCAAGGTGACCGACACTGCCGGTCAGTTCGACGTTATCGCTCTGTGCGATGGCGGCGGCATCTCCGGTCAGTCTGGCGCTCTGCGCCTGGGCATTGCTCGCGCTCTTCTGAACGCTGGCGACTACCGTGCTGATCTCAAGAAGGCCGGTTTCCTTACGCGCGATGCTCGCGTGGTCGAGCGCAAGAAGTACGGCCTCAAGAAGGCCCGCCGCGCTCCCCAGTTCTCCAAGCGCTAAGGTTTTATCTCCTTTCGAGATACAATGTACAAGCGGGGCCTGCCGATTCCTCGGCGGGTCCCGCTTTTCTTTTTCGACTAGGGTGGGCGGTTGCATATCGCCTGCTAGGGAAGGAGCGATCCTATGCCCCAGAACATCTTCGGTACCGACGGCGTCCGTGGCGTCGCCAATGCCGGCCTCTCGTGCGACCTCGCGTTTCGCCTGGGCCGCGCGGCGACCAAGTTCCTTGGTCCGGATATCTGTGTCGGCCGCGACACGCGTCTTTCGGGCACTATGCTCGAGAGCGCTCTGACCGCCGGCATCATGGCCGAGGGCGGCCGTCCGCACTGCTGCGGCGTCATCCCCACGCCGGCCGTGGCCCTGCTCACCGTTCAGAACGAGCTCGACGGCGGCATCGTCATCTCTGCTTCGCATAATCCGCCGGAGTTCAACGGCATCAAGTTTTTTAGCCGCAAGGGCATGAAGCTTCCCGATGCTGTCGAGGAAGAGATCAGCGCCTGGGTCATGTCCGAAGAAGCCATGGCTGCCGACACGCTGCCGACCGGTGCCGGCGTGGGCCACATCATTAAGATGAAGGATGCCCGCAAGGCATACGTCGACCACGCCATCGATACGCTTGATGGCCTGAGGCTCGACGGCCTGGTCGTTGCCGTCGACTGCGGTCACGGTGCTTCCTGCCAGACTACGCCCGTCGCTCTGCAGCGCTTGGGTGCCACGGTCCATGCCATCAACACCGATTACTGCGGCACTGACATTAACGTTGAGTGCGGCTCCACTCACCTCGAGCCCCTGCGCGAGCTCGTACTGCGCACCCATGCTGACATCGGTCTGGCCCACGACGGCGACGCCGACCGCGTACTGTTCGTGGACAGCGAGGGCAATGAGATCGACGGTGACTACATCCTGGCTATCTGCGGTTCTGACCTCGCCGCTCGCGGCAAGCTCGCCAACTCCGAGATCGTCTCGACCGTCATGTGCAACCTTGGCTTCTCCATCGCTATGAAGGAGCAAGGCTTCGAGATGGTTCAGACTGCCGTGGGCGACCGCTACGTTCTGGAGCGCATGCTCGCGGACGGCGCCGTCATCGGCGGCGAACAGTCCGGCCACATCATCTTCCTGGAGCACAACACCACCGGTGACGGCCTGGTGACGGCTCTGCAGCTGCTGGCCGTGCTCAAGCGCACCGGTCGTACCCTCACCGATCTTGCCGGCATCATGAAGAAGTACCCGCAGGTACTCGTTAACGTGCATTCCGACAACAAGGCTGGTCTGGACGATTGCCAGCCCATCTGGGATGCCGTCGCTGCTGCCGAGAAGGAGCTTGACGGCCGCGGCCGCATTCTGGTGCGTCCGAGCGGTACCGAGCCACTGGTCCGCGTGATGGCCGAGGCCGAGACGCACGAGCTGACCCAGCGCGTTGTCGACGACATCGTCGAGGTTGTCAAGCGCGAACTTCCCTAATGGTCAAAAATGGGTGCCAAGTGGTAGACTGTTAAGGTTATTTGATTGATTGGTATGTCCGAGGGGGAGCATGTTCACTAAAGTCCTAAGGTCTTTTGGTATGCGTGGTCGAGTCCTTACGCTGGATGCTCCCATCTCGGGCGACGTCATTCCGCTCTCCGAGGTAAACGACCAGACGTTTGCCACCGGTCTTTTGGGCCAGGGCGTGGCGATTCAGCCCACCGGAACGCGTGTGATTGCACCGGCTGATGCCAAGGTCGAGGCCATTTTTCCCACGGGGCACGCCGTTGCGCTTAACACGGTCGATGGCCTGGACGTGCTCATCCACGTTGGTTTGGACACTGTTCAGCTCGAGGGCAAGCACTTTACCGTACATGCGCAAGTGGGTGACATCGTCCATAAGGGCGATGTGCTCATTGAGTTTGATCGCGAGGCAATTGCTGCCGAGGGCTACGATGTGACGGTTCCCATCTTGGTGTGCAACTCCGTTGAGTTCTCGAGCATCAAGGGCTCCGTTGGCGTGCATGTCGAAGAGATGGACCAGCTCATCGTTGCTCGCGAGCGCTAGCAAGTGCACGTGGCCATTAGCCTACAATTCAAACACGTTTACGGAGGGCGCCCTTGAAAGAGGGCGCCCTCCGTGGCAAGATGGGATTTGTCCGAAGCTAAAAGGCTTCGGGTCACCGTGGACGGGCAGGGGCCTCGACGCGGCTAGACACGAGACACATACATTACGCGACCTCGCCCTGGTGGCCGCACACGTTGGTTGCGGCCGACGCGGGCCGCGGGCAAGTGCTTGTAAGGGGAGCCTTGCCTCTCTTGTACGAGAAAGGATGCGTAATGAAGATCATTAAAGCTAAAGACTACGAGGATATGAGCCGCAAGGCCGCCAATATTATCTCGGCGCAGGTTATCCTCAAGCCCGACTGTGTGCTGGGCCTTGCCACCGGCTCTACCCCGATCGGTGCCTACAAGCAGCTCGCTGCTTGGTACAAGAAGGGCGACGTCGACTTTGCCGAGGTCAGCACCTACAACCTGGACGAGTATCGCGGCCTTTCGCACGACGATCCCCAGAGCTATCACTACTTTATGCGTAAGAACTTCTTCGATCACATCAACATCGACCTGAACAACACGCATGTGCCCGACGGTTCCAACCCCGATGCCGCCGCTGCCTGCTCTGAGTACGACAAGGTCGTCGCTGCCGCCGGTTATCCCGATCTGCAGCTGCTCGGCATTGGTAACAACGGTCATATCGGCTTCAACGAGCCCGACGACCACTTCTCCAAGGGCACGCACTGCGTCGATCTCACCGAGAGCACCATTCAGGCCAACAGCCGTCTGTTCGACAGCATCGACGATGTCCCTCGTCAGGCCTACACCATGGGTACCCAGACCATCATGTATGCCCGCATGATCCTGGTCGTCGCCAACGGCGAGGCCAAGGCTCAGGCCGTGCATGACATGTGCTATGGCCCGGTTACGCCCGAGTGCCCGGCTTCGATCCTACAGCTGCACACCAACTGCGTTGTCGTTGCCGACGAGGCCGCCCTTTCGCTCTGCGAGTAGCGAAAGCCTATCACCTCGACATAGCTTTGCCGAAGGCCTCCGCTTTGCGGGGGCCTTTTTTCTGAGTGCACGCCGTGTGCTTGACGAAAACCTTGCCGCGAACTTGACGGGTGCGTCTGGTGCAGCATGATTCATTCCATAACAGATACTATGCATAAATGCTATGAAAAGGTCGCAGACGGTAGCTGGCGCTAGGTGAGTTGCGCAACACAATTGAACAGCGCTCATTTAAGGTAAACTGCCAAAGGATGGGACAAGCTGGCAAGCGCATTGACCTGCGCAAAGACTGATTGGTTGGGGGATAAGTTTCAATCGGACCACGCTGAACAAAAACTTGCCATTTGCGTACCAACAAACATCCTAAACCGTAGCATCGCTCTATTCATCTAGCGATACATATGGTCTAGCGTTACGGTGTCCATGTGGTCGAGTTGAGGAGCGGGCATGGTTAACGATTTGGGCAATACGGACGACCTCGAGCTTATGCCTCTGGGCAGTAGCTATATGGTGCGGCGCGATCGCTTGATGAACGAACTTATCGCCAAGGGCCGAAAGGCCGGCATCGTAGTCCTCTACGCGCCTGATGGCTTTGGGAAAACCTCGGTGCTGCTGCAGTATGCCCAAGAGGTTAAAAGCGATCCGACGCGAGGCCCCGTGCGAATCATCGAGGCAGACCGCGCCATTGGGCGCGAGGTGTTTATGCAGCTCGAGGTCGTTACCGAAGAGCTTAAGGACAAACCGCACTCTCTGATTGCAATCGATAACGTGCCTAACCTCAGCCAGAGCGAGACCGAGGAACTGATTGACCGAATCCGAAGTCTGCGTGCTATGGGGGTTGGGGTCTTTATGAGTTGCCGTCCTTCGAATCGCCAGCTGATTCATGGACTGGGCGATTCGATTAAAGTCAACGCGCAGATGCTCAAGGTGCATGCCTATGAGTATTCGGCGTGGGCATCGGCGTTTTCGATCAGCACATCGCTCGACTTCTATCAGCTTACGCAGGGCGTGCCCGAGCTCGTCTCGGCTATGCAGTCGGGACTATACGGGCAGGGAGACGTTGCCCAGATGCTCGAAAACGAGATCGTCAATATCTACGGCGCGGCACTTGTTGATCTGGCGTCGCTCGAGAACAACGCCCTGTTTAGCGTGGCATGCTTGATGGTCTTAATGGGTGAGGGCAATATTTCGGAGCTCGAGGCTTGCGGTGTTAGGCTTTCGGCGATTGACCAGTCCTATCTTGTCCGCGATTATCCCATTTTTGGCGTTGATCCGGCAGACCGGAGCTTTACCTGCTTGGGTACCGAGGACAACGCACGCCTACGATTGCGCAAGCTGGTCGCCGAAATTCGCCCCGAACTCGTTGTGCGGGCGGCGCGTATATTGATTAAAGCGGGGCGCTGCGATACCGCGATGGACCTCGCCGACGCGTTTTTGGACCGCAGTGCGGTGTTGGAGCTTGCCGGGCAGTATGGGGTCGATCTGGCCCTGACAGGGCATGGAGGGGATGTCTGCCGCGCGGCGCTGGGAAAGTCCGTGGCAGATGACCGGGCCTCGGAGCCGACGCCTGACGAGGCACTCGGCATCTATCTGGCGGCGGTGAGCGTCTCCAATACAAAGCTCGCGCGGTATATGGCCTCAATTATCGAGCGTGCGGGCGAGCAAGCGATTTGCGAGCTCGATCCCGTGTCGTGGAAGGTGGCACACGCGTTTACGGCCGCCTGTTATGGAGATAGCGGTCTGGGGCTTCCGGCAAGCCGTACAGCGTTGGAAAGTGAGGCGTCTTGTGCCGCACTCGACATGCTGTCCGCACATGTCGAGATAAAGCATGGGCTGACCGAGCGGGCGAAGGGTGGCGAGATCCTCGCGGGGCTCAAAACGGATAAGGCCTACGATTGCGAGCTCGATATCGTGGGGACGTTTATGCGGGCGGACCGCATGTTGACGGAGCTATTTGATGGATCGTATGCGGGAGTCGATGAGCGTGATGACGAGATGGCCCTGACGCTCGAGGCGCTCGAAGCGCGTGGAATCCGAGCGCTCGCCATCTGGGTGCGCATGGTGTTATCGGCGCGGCGCCTGCTTGCCGGCATGCCGGTGACCGACGAGCAGGCATTCAATGAGCTCGACCGTTTTGCCGTGCGCGTGCGTGACAATCAAGTCCAGTTGTTTGGCTTGATACTGGAAGGCTGGCAGTCGCTGGCCGAGGGGCGTCCGGTCAATGCCAAATTCCGTGCGGTGCAGGTGCTCAGGCTTGCCGAGGAATCGATTGGATACATACGCGACAACGCACTGCTGCTAGAGCGCGCGGCGTACTTACGCAATACATCGATGGTATCGGTGCGCGAAGAGGCAGAGCTGCTCGATTTGAGTCGGACGCAGGTCGGTGGTGCCGAGGCTTGGATGGTGGCGCTGCATTTGGCCTCCGCGGGCCGCGATAGCGACCTTGCAGCCTGGATGTCCATGAACCGCCCGGGGATTTTGGATCCGTCGTATCGGCTGTTTGCGCGTCTTGCGATGCATTGTCTGGGTGAGCCGGCTGCTAGAATTCGAAAGAAGCTCCCGGTGCGCGAGCTGTCGCGGTATTCGCTGCGTGACGACTTTGAGGGCGAAGGCGAGCGTCTGTTCCAGGCCGGCGATGCCGAGGGTGTCGATGCGATTGGCCATATCGAGATTCGCATGTTTGGGGCGTTTCGCGCCGAGCGCGACGGGTTTCCCATCACGGATAAGATGTGGCGCCGCAAGAAAGCGGCGACGCTTGCCGAGCGGCTTGCGCTGGGCATGGATGCACTGGTCGACCGCGAGACGCTGGCTATGGAGCTGTGGCCCCATGCCGAGTTCAATAGCGCTCGTAACAATCTGTACTCGACGATATCGCGCCTGCGTTCGGCCTTGGGGCCGACACCGGACGGCAAGTCGTGTGTGCTGATCCAAAACGAGTGCATTGGGCTTAACGGCGATTACGTCAAGACTGACGTGCGGTTGTTTGATCAGATAAGCCGCGAGGTTTTGGGAAATCGCACGGGTGCGCGCGGGCCCCATTTAGTTGAGCTGTGCCTTAAGATTGAGCAGCTTTATGCCGGGCCGCTGTATGTTCCCAATGGCTGTAACCCCACCTACTTTTTGCGTATGCGACGCATTATGCAGTCAAAGTACATCGATTGCATGATTAAGGGAGCAAATGCCGCTCTAGAAGAAAACGATCTGCAGTCGGCGATTTGGCTGGCGGAGTCGGGGCTTCGGCAGGAAACGGCGCGCGAGGATATGGTGCGCTGTGCCATGCGCGTCTACAGTGCGGCGGGGCGGCGGCGCGATATCGTCGAGCTGTACAGCGGGCATATGCATCATCTGAGGGAACAGGTCAATGGCGTGCCCGAGCCCGAGACGCGGCATCTATACGAGCGCTTGGTGGAGGGGCGGCTCAATCGCGTGCTGGTCGAGCGATAAAAACGGGCGCCCGAAGTACTTGGGCACCCGTAAGCTTGCTATGTGTTGGCTCGCCGGATCATTGGCTCTTAGACGAGCTTGATCTTCTCGATGTCCTTGCGCGAGGACTCGCGATACAGCGAGAACTTGCGGCCGATGACCTGGACGACCTCGGCGTGGCAACGCTCAGCGAGCTCTTCGGCGGCCTCGCGGGCGGAAAGACTGGAGCCATCGAGCACGGAGCACTTAACGAGCTCGTGCTTCTCCAGGTAGGCGACCGTCTGCTCGACGGTGCCCTCGTTGACATCGGACTTACCGATGATGATGGCGGGGTTGAGGTGATGGGCCATGCTGCGAAGCTGCTTGACCTGGGCTCCTGTCAGTGCCATGGGTTCTCGCTTTCTATGTATGGGGCGCCCCGCGACGGGGCCTAAATCTACGTGAGCTGTCCCACGATAGCGCAGGAACGGCGCGGTGTGGGGCGCGTTTGCCCAGTTCGCAAAGAATGCGGATGCCGAACGGGAGAACAACGCGGGTTGCAGGCGGACGTGTACGGCGGCCGAAAGCGGTCTATGGACGGCTCGAAGAGACCGGCTCCCATGCAATAAACGCCCAACGGACCTTGCGGACGTGGTCGAGCATGTAGCGCCCCTGCGGCACGCCCTTGGACCCTGGCTCGCCGGCATGGGGATTTTCAATCATATGCTGAGCGACGTAGACGCGCAGACGGTCGATCTTATCCTCGTTACCGTGCTCGAGCATGCGGGAGAAGTCCGCCACGCCTGCCTCAAGGCTGTCGAAGGTATCGCGACGCGGCGATTCAAAGTACGTGACCTGCGGCAGGGCACCCATCTGAATGAGGATGTTGAAGGCGTACACAAAGCCATTGCTGCAGGTAACCGAGGCGCCGATAGCGTTCATCAAGTGCAGATCATAGCGCGGGCTGGAGTTGGCGACCATCGTGACAGCACAACGCCGACGAGCCGTGCGGTCGAGCTTGGCAAGCGCATCTTTTAGATTGGTCGTCGTAACCGACCGACTGGCAAAGGCAACATCCACCGCTTTCGCGACCGGTCCAACCAAATCCCAATCATCATCCCAAGCGAGCTCAAGCGGCGTAATGCGATCCTCGAGCCCATAGTACTCAATACCAGCATCAAGCGTGCCTAACATAGCAGGGGAAAAGTCAGCAGCAATCACAGGATGCCCAGCCTGAGCAAGCGGAATGGCAATCGACCCAGCTCCACACCCCATATCGAGCACCGACTCACCAGGCTCAAGAGCCAGCAATTTCATAAAATCCCGAGCATAAGGGGCAGTCTCAAGAGGTCGAAAATGTCGAGCTCGCTTATCCCATTCAAAAGAATCATCAGCCCGATGCCGAGCGGCCTGCAGACGCATCCATTCGCCATTCCAATCCGCAGCAAGCAGCTCAGAACGAATCTCCCCATCAACCACGGGCCAACCTCCTAGCAACAAAAAAGCGACTCCTCCCAAAAGAAGAGCCGCAACCAGCATATATCAGAAAAAGAACCGCTCCAACGCCAAACCGCCACACCAACCAAGGCGGGCAGAAGCGAAGCGACTGCCACTGAGCCAGAACCCAGCCAAGGTTGAGATGTGCGGGAGCCCCGCCGCCGGGCGGCAGACATATAAGGTCGATCGCGAGTTCCGCACGAGCCGGAGAGCACTTAATGTGCTCTCCGTGCGAGTCAGGACTGTCCGAGCAGGCGACCTTATATGTCTGCCGCCCGGCGGCGGGGCTCCTCGCCTCGTATCCCTAGGCTAGTTCTTCAGCGAGTTCAGCGGCGCCGGGAAGCGTCCACCGCGATGGGCAAGCACGGTGCCGGCGTTGGGGTTCACCGGCATGATGGGCGCACGGCCGAACAGGCCGCCGTACTCGACGCAGTCGCCCACGCCCTTGCCGATGGCGGGAATCACGCGGACGGCCGTGGTCTTGTTGTTGATGACGCCGATGGCCATCTCGTCGGCGATGATGCCGGCGATGGTCTCGACCGGGGTGTCGCCGGGGATGGCGATCATGTCCAGGCCAACGGAGCACACGCAAGTCATGGCCTCGAGCTTCTCGAGCGAAAGCGCGCCGGCTTCGACGGCGGCGATCATGCCGGCGTCCTCGGACACGGGGATGAAAGCGCCGGAGAGACCGCCCACGCTGGAGCTGGCCATAACGCCGCCCTTCTTGACGGCATCGTTGAGCATGGCGAGTGCGCAGGTCGTGCCCGGGCCACCGCAGGTGCCAACACCGATGATCTCGAGGATGCGGGCAACGGAATCGCCGATGGCAGGCGTAGGCGCCAGCGACAGGTCGACGATGCCCTTCTCGACACCCAGGCGACGGGCGGCCTCGCGGCTCATGAGCTCACCGGCACGGGTGATCTTAAAGGCGGTCTGCTTAATCTTCTCGGCGACCTCCATCATCGATGCGGAATCGGGCAGCGTCTCCAGGGCTGCGGCCATAACGCCGGGGCCCGAGACGCCTACGTTGATGACGGCGTCGGCCTCGCCACCGCCGTGGACGGCGCCCGCCATAAACGGGGAGTCCTCGACCATGTTGGCAAAGCAGACAAACTTGGAAGCGCCGACGGAATCCTGGTCGGCCGTGAGTTTAGCGGCATCGATGATGGTCTGGGCGGCCATGAGCACGGCATCCATGTTGATACCGGCGCGCAGGCTGGCGACGTTGACGCTGGAGCAGACGCGGCTCGTGGTGGCGAGCGCCTGGGGGATGGACTGGATGACGCGGCGGTCGGCGTCGCCGATGCCCTTCTGGACGAGCGCGGAGAAGCCGCCCAGGTAATCGATGCCGAGCGTCTCGGCCGCGCGGTCGAGGGCGTGCGCGATGGGGGTGAGGTCCTCATCCTTGCAGCACGCGGCGATCTGGGCCACCGGGGTGACGGAAACGCGCTTGTTGACGATGGGGATACCGTACTCGCGCTCGAGGTTCTCGGCGGTCTCGACCAGATGCTCAGCCGTGTGCGTCACGTGGTCGTAGATCTTCGTGCACATGCGGTCGAGGTTCTCGTCACCGCAACCCATGAGCGAAACACCCATGGTGATGGTCCTGATGTCGAGGTTCTGCTCCTCAACCATGCCGCGGGTTTCCGCGATTTCTGCGGGCGTGATCGCCATCCTTGCGCTCCTATCTGCCAAAACGAGCATAGTCTTATCTATTCTAACGTGCCGCACGTGCCAAGTGACGCATGCGGCACGTTTTGGTGCACGGTTGTTTCCGTTGTGTTACTGCCCAAAGACCTCTTCGGCGATGCGCGCGCTTTCGGCGGCATCCTTGGCATAGTAGTCCGCGCCGATCTGCTTGGCGTATTCGGGGGTGAGCACGGCGCCGCCCACGATGATCTTGACGCCCGGAACCTCGGTATGGAGCAGCTTGATGGTCTCTTCCATGGCGACGACCGTGGTAGTCATAAGCGCCGAGAGGCCGACGAGCTTAATATCGCGCTCCTTGACGGTCTTGAGTACCTCCTGCGGATCGACGTCGCGGCCCAGGTCAAAGACGGTGTAGCCGTAGTTGTCGAGCAGCATTTTGACGATGTTCTTGCCAATATCGTGGATGTCGCCCTTGACGGTGGCCACGCAGATCTTGCCCTTGTCGGCGATCTCGCCGGCGGGCATCAGGCGCTTGATGGTGTCGAAGCCCACGCGTGCGGCTTCGGCCGAGGCCATAAGCTGCGGCAAGAAGAACTTGCCCTGGTCAAAGAGGACGCCAACCTCGTCGAGGGCGGGGATAAAGTGATTGTTGATAAGGTCCATGGCGTCGTGGTCTGTCAGCAGACGCTCGGTCTCGGCAGCGATCTCGCCTTTGCGGCCCGAGACGACCATTCGACGAATCGGGTCGTCGTTGCCGTCGGTGCCGGCGGTGCCGGCAGCGGGCGCGGCATCACTCGATGCGGCCTGAGCCGCTGCCGGGTTGGCGGCGATCTTGTACGGATCGGTCCAGCCGGCATAGCGCTCGATGTATCCGGTCGAGCCCTCGTCCTCAACGCTCAGGACGCGATAGCTGTAGACGGTGTCCATAAAGCGCTTGGAGCCCGGGTTCATGATGGGGGCATCGAGGCCCGCGCCAAAGGCGGCGGCCAAAAAGACCGAACCCAGCAGCGGGCGAGCGGGCAGGCCAAAGCTGATGTTCGACACGCCGAGCGCGCATTTGACACCCAGGCGCTCCTTGCACAGGGACATGGCGCGCAGGATCTGCTCGGCCTGGCGTTGATTGGTCGAGGCGGTCATGACCAGGCAGTCGATGAGGATGCGGTCCGGGCCAATGCCGTAGCGGGCGGCCTCGGTCACGATGCGCTCGGCGATGGCGAAGCGAGCCTCGGCGGTATCGGGGATGCCACCTTCGTCGAGCGTGAGGCCGACGACGTTGGTGCCGTAGTGGGCGACCAGCGGGAAGATCTCGTTCATGATCTGCTGCTTGCCGTTGACCGAGTTGATGATGGGCTTGCCGGCGTAGCGACGTACGGCGGCCTCGACGGCGGCGGGGTCGGTAGAGTCGATCTGCAACGGCAACAGCGTGGAGCCTTGGAGCTGCTCGGTCGCTTGCTGGATGACCTTGACCTCGTCGATCTCGGGCAGGCCCACGTTGACGTCCAGGATGTCGGCGCCCTGTTCTTGCTGGCTGATGCCCTGGCTCACGACGTAGTCCAGGTCGCCGTCGCGCAGGGCCTGCTGCAGGCGCTTTTTGCCGGTGGGATTGATGCGCTCGCCGATGACGGCAATCTTGTGGCCGTCGCAGGGAAGGTCCACCACAGTCTGGGCACTTGTGACCGACATGCTGGGCTTGCGGTGGCGCGGACTGGGCGTGTGGTTATCGATAAGCGTGCGCAAGGCGGCCATGTGCGCCGGCGTGGTGCCGCAGCAGCCGCCCACGACGCTCACGCCGTCCTCAATCATGCCGGCGACGGCTTTGGCGTATTCGGGGGCCTGGATGTCAAAGACGGTATTACCGTCGTCGTCCACGTGGGGCAGTCCCGCATTGGCCTGCACCATAACGGGTTTGTCCGTAACGGTGAGCATACGTGCGGCGAGCCCTCGGAGCTCGGCCGGTCCCTGGCTGCAGTTGATGCCCAAAACGTCGGCGCCGATGGCGTCGAGCGTGATGGCGGCCACCTCGGGACTCGTGCCCAGGAACGTGCGACCGTCTTCCTCAAAGGTCATGGTGGCAAAGACGGGCAGGTCGGAGTTCTCTCGGCAGGCGAGGACGGCCGCCTTGATCTCGGCAAGGTCGGTCATGGTCTCGATAATAAAGAGGTCCACGCCCGCATCGACGCCGGCGCGCACTTCCTCGGCAAAGAGGTCGTAGGCCTCGTCGAAGCTGAGGGTACCCAAGGGGCGCAGCAGCGCGCCGATGGGGCCGATATCGCCGGCGACGTAGTGGGCACCGGCTGCGCGGGCGCAGGCGACAGCGGCGGCAAAGACATCTGCCACGGTGGCGGTACCGTCGAGCTTGTGGGCGTTGGCGCCAAAGGTGTTGGCGGTGATCACGTCGCAGCCGGCCTCGACGTACTGTCGCTGAATGTCGGTAATGACCTGGGGCTCCTCAAAGTTGAGCAGCTCGGGCAGGGCGCCTGCCTTCATACCAGCGGCCTGCAACATGGTGCCCATGCCGCCGTCGAACAGCAAGTGCCCCGTGCCCTCGATGGCCGCACGCAGGCGATCGTCCTTAATGCGCAGATCGTCGATCGTGCGCGTCTTGTACGCGGCGCCGTTGCAGCGCGCGGCATTGACAGGTGCCGCCAGCGCAGCACCGTCCAGATCATGAGTGATAAGCGGAGTAAACATCGAGGGCTCCTAATGGCTGGAATAGCAGGTGGTGTGGGCGGCACGGAAGCGACAGTGCTCGCGCATGCGGCAGATATTGCAGGTGGGGCGGCTCTGGGCGTCGTGGACTTCGCCGTCAAACAGACCAATCACCGCGGTCACGCTCTTGGTGGGCATGAGCAGGCTGGTGGGCGTGACGGTAAGCCCGATGAGCCGCGTGGCGTTGAGCGCGTCCACGATTGAGCGCTGTGCCGTAAGCGGGCAGTCGCCGTAGCCGGGACTGAAGCGCCAGTTGCCGGCGAGTCCGTGTGCGGCGGCCGCAGCCTTGACCTGCTGGTCCATCTGCTCGACGGCGGCTTCTACATAGGCAGAGCATGCGGCGTCGAGCACGGCTCCCTCCAGGGGCTGCTGGGCTCCCGTGGTGCGCAGGCGACGCTCGGCGTCCATGCCGAGGGTGCATGCCATGAGCGCGGCAAAGCGGGCGTCTTTGAGATGTCGATAGATATCGCGACCTCGCAGCTCAACGTTGGTGCCGACCAAGCGAATGCAAGGCTCACTTTGTTCGTCCACGCCCGTGGCATCGACGGCAAACACGCGGCGCACGCCACGGGGCTCAATGTCCAGTTCCAGGCGCTCGACTACAAGCTCAATACGTCGTGACAGCTCGGGCTCAATCTGCTGGCCGCCGTAACCCAGATACCGCAGCATCTCGGCACGGTCGACACGGGGATGGTGCGCAGCATCGACACGGTAAAGCGCCGGCGACGCAAAGTCGGCCGGCACTTCGACAGCGGTTGTATCGATGTGCGGTTTTTCCATTACCCCAGGCGCTCCATAATAGTCGCGGCGATCGCAGGACGATTCATAGTGTACAGGTGCAGACCGGCGGCGCCGTGCTCCTTAAGGTCGCAAAGCTGACGGGCGGCATAATCTACACCGGCTGCCTGCAGGCTCTCGGGGTCGTTCTCGTACTTGGCGAGAATCTTGATGACGGGGGAGGGCAGCGACGCGCCGCACATAAAGACCATGCGGCTGATCTGCGACATGCCCATAAACGGCATGATGCCCGCGGTAATGGGCACGGTGATGCCGGCCTTGTCGGCAAGCTCGCGGAAGCGATAGAAGCACTCGTTATCAAAGAAGAGCTGCGTCACAAAGAAGCTCGCGCCGGCGTCTTGCTTTTGCTTGAGGTGCTCGACCGAGAGGTTGAGATCCTCGCAGGCAATGTGGCCCTCGGGGTAGGCTGCGGCGCCCACACAAAAGCCGGCGTCGACGAGCTCGGGGATGAGGTCGCGGGCGTAGGCGTAGTCCGAGGCGGGCTTGTCGTCCTCGGTCGCGCCGGCAGGGAGATCGCCACGCAGGGCCAGGATGTTTTCCACGCCGGCGGTGCGGTACTCATCGATCTTGGCGGCGATATCGGCGTGGGTACGGCCCACACAGGTGAGGTGCGCCACCGAGGGCGTATCGAATTCGCTCGTAATCATATGCGCGATGGGGGCGGTGGTGGCACCGTTGCCCGAGCCGCCAGCGGAACAAGTGACCGAGACAAAGCTCGGCGAAAGCTTGCACAGATTGCCTGCCACCTCGCGAGCCGTGTTGAGGGTAAGCTCGCCCTTGGGCGGGAACATCTCAAACGAAACGGGAGTGGTGCCCTGGGATGCTGCCTGCTTAAAAACCTCGTCGACGCGCATATCGTGCTCCTTTAGATGCTTTAGTGCGATGTGTTAAGGATTCTACAGCACCGCTGTGCCACGGTGGAGTTTTACTCGCGATTTAGGGATACCAATCAAAGATGCCTTGCTATCGGCATTGCCTATAGCAGAGCGGGCAATGTAGGAAAGGGCTATATTGAATGGTATCTGATGCGAAATACCAGTTAATAAAGCCCCATCCCAAATTGACTACCCTTAAACCATGCGGGGAGGTCTGCAATTTATGCAGTTCGTTGGCTGTTGAGGGTGGTAATAATCCTGTGTTGCTGTAACCTCATTGATTGGTTTCGTGACAGCAACATAACGGTAATGTCGCGGAAACACGGCGAGTCTAAGCTAAGGCTCGTTCGTTAGTAATCAACACCGCTTCTCACGCGGTGCCGATACGAAGGGAGTTCCGTATGGCCGAACTTACTGACCGCTTCGGGACCATGGTGTTCTCTGAGGAAGTCATGAAGGACTGCCTCCCCAAGGACATTTGGAAGCGCCTTGCTGCAACCCTCGAGGGCGGTGAGCCGCTCGACCTAGATGTGGCCAACGCCGTTGCCCATGCCATGAAGGTCTGGGCCATCTCCAAGGGTGCTACGCACTACGCGCACTGGTTCCAGCCGCTTTCGGGCATCACTTCCGAGAAGCACGACAGCTTCCTCGAGCCTAACCACGACGGCACCGCCATTACCAAGTTTACGGGCAAGAACCTCATCCAGGGTGAGCCCGATGCCTCCAGCTTCCCCAACGGCGGCCTGCGCGCCACCTTCGAGGCCCGTGGCTACACCGCTTGGGATCCCACCAGCCCCGCCTTTATCAAGGACGATGTCCTGTGCATCCCCACGGCTTTCTGCTCCTACACGGGCGAGGCCCTGGACAAGAAGACCCCGCTGCTGCGCTCCATGACCGCGCTCTCGCGTGAGTCCAAGCGCGTTTTGGCGCTGTTCGGCAAGACGCCAAAGAAGGTCGTTCCTTCCGTGGGCGACGAGCAGGAGTACTTCCTGATCAAGAAGGACGCTTACCGCAAGCGCAAGGACCTGGTCATCACCGGCCGCACCCTCTTTGGTGCTGCCCCCTGCAAGGGCCAGGAACTCGAGGAGCACTACTTTGGCGCTATCCGCCCCACCGTCTCGGCCTATATGAAGGATCTGGACGACGAGCTGTGGGCGCTCGGCATTCCCGCCAAGACCAAGCACAACGAGGTCGCTCCCTGCCAGCATGAGCTCGCCCCCGTCTACGGTGAGGTCAACGAGGCCATCGACCAGAACTTGGTCATGATGGAGAAGATGAAGCTCATCGCCTCCCGCCACGACCTGGTCTGCCTGCTGCACGAGAAGCCGTTCGAGGGCATCAACGGTTCGGGCAAGCACAACAACTGGTCGCTTGGCACCGAGTCCGAGAACCTGCTCGATCCGGGCGACACCCCGCTCGACAACCTGCAGTTCATCGTCTTCCTCACCGCGGTGATCGAGGCCGTCGATAACTATCAGGAGCTCCTGCGTGCCTCTGTTGCCTCGGCCGGCAACGACCATCGTCTGGGCGCCAACGAGGCTCCTCCGGCGATTATGTCCATCTTCCTGGGCGACCAGCTTACCGAGGTTGTCGAGAAGATCATCGATGGCAAGGCTTCCGTCCATGCCACGCGCGGCGTGCTCGATCTGGGCGCCGATACCCTGCCCAAGCTGATGCAGGACAACACCGATCGCAACCGCACCTCCCCGTTTGCCTTCACCGGCAACAAGTTCGAGTTCCGTGCCTGCGGCTCCGAGCAGAACGTCTCCGACTCCAACCTGGTGCTCGATGCCGCCGTGGCCAAGTCGCTCAAGTCCTTCGCCGACGCACTCGAGGGCACGCCCGAGGATAAGTTCCAGGACGCCGCGCTCGAGTACTGCAAGAAGGTCCTGACCGATCACCAGCGCATCCTGTTCTCTGGCGACGGCTACTCCGATGAGTGGCCCGTTGAGGCCGAGAAGCGCGGCCTTGCCAACAACAAGACCACGGCCGATGCCCTGCCCGCCTTTGTTTCCGATAAGGCCATTGCGCTCTTTGAGGAGACGGGTGTCCTGACCCGCGCCGAGGCTCAGTGCCGCTACGACTGCAAGCTCGAGAAGTACAACAAGCTCATGAACATCGAGGCCACCACGATGGTTCGCGAGGCACGTCGTACCTATCGCCCGGTCATTACCGCCTATGCCACCAAGGTCGCTAAGGGCCTTGAGGCTATCCGTGCCGCCGGCGCCGAGGCCGCCATGCAGTGTGAGCAGAACACGCTCAACAAGCTCTGCAACGGCATCACTACCATCAACGACTCCATCAAGGCGCTCGACGCCGTGCATCAGAAGGCCGAGGCCCTCGATGGCCAGGAGCAGGCCAACGTGTACGCGCACGAGGTCGTTCCCGCTATGGATGCGCTGCGTGCCGCCGTGGACGCTATGGAGGAGATCGTGGCCGCCGACTACTGGCCGGTCCCGACCTACGACGACATCCTGTTCTACGTGTAACAGACACGTTTGATTTTGCGCGCGAAGGGGGTCTCGCCTGTGCGAGGCCCCTTTTTTGCTGCTCAGATCTATTATGGACGTGCTGCCGGGCAAGCGTTTCGTGTGAGGCATCTCAAAAGATGTAACCTGTTTTGGCGCACATTTGGCGCACATGTGCCGAAACGAAAACAGGCCAAGATGAAAAACGAACCCGCGCGACTTAACATCGCGCGGGTTCGAACAAAATGCAAATGGTGCCCCCAGCGGGATTCGAACCCGCGATATCCACCTTGAAAGGGTGGCGTCCTTGGCCGCTAGACGATGGGGACAGCGGGAAAGAGTATAGCAGACTTTTTTGCCGGCGCGTATATCGTTGGCAAACTGGAAAACCACCACATAGGAGCTGGCTCTCTATCCCGATTTTCAAACATCTCAATCTGTAACATCTGGGCTGATAAATCGGCTCTATGTGTTGCAGATCGAGACAAAAGGCAGGCGTCGGGACGAACATCTCATTCTGTAACAGTAAGACGACTTTTAACGGTCTAGATGTTACAGATTGAGACAAACCGCTGGGACGGGTCAAAACCACCACAAAGGTGCCTGTCCCCTTTGTGGTGGTGGGGTGCTAGGGGAGGAGCTTCATCGCGGCGTCGTGGGCGGCGTGCTCGTAGGTGTCGTCGAGGGGTTTGAGCGGCAGCAGGGCGGCGGCCTGTGCGTCGCCACGGCGCTCGAGGGCGTGGGCGATGAGCCAGTCGGCGAGCTCGGGGTTCTTGGGCAGTGCCGGTCCGTGTAGGTACGTGCCGATGACACCCTTGTAGATGAGACCCTCAAAGCCATCGTCGCCGTTGTTGCCGGTGCCCGTGACGACGGACGTTCCAAGCGGCGTGGCATCGGCGTCCAAAAGCGTGCGGCCGCCGTGGTTCTCGAAGCCAACAAAGGGCTCGGGCGCCAGGTCGGTCTTGACGGCGACGTTGCCGATCAGGCGGTCGGAGCCACGCACAGTCTCGGCGGCAATGACGCCCAGGCCCTCGATGCGATTTTCGCCCATATAGTACGAACGGCCGAGCAGCTGATAGCTGCCGCAGATGGCGAGCAGCGAACCGCCGTCCTCAACATAGGCTGCGACCTTGTCTTTTTGGGCGAGCAGCTCGTGTGCCACGGCTAGCTGGTCGCGATCGGATCCGCCGCCCATCATGACGATATCGGCATGATGCAGATCGAGCACCTCGCCCATGCGGACCTCATCCACGCGGACGGGGATGCCGCGCCAGGCGCAGCGGCGCTCGAGGGCGATGACGTTGCCGCCGTCGCCATAGAGGTTGAGGGCATCGGGATACAGGTAGACGATGCGCAGCGGGCGCGAGAGCTCGACTGGCGCGACGCCAACGGGGACGGCACTGCCATTGGTGCACTTTGCAGCGTGGGCGGCAATCGTAGCCGCATCGGTGTCTTTAAGTCCGTCGAGCTCCTTGACCAGCGGTGGAAAGGCCGTGTAGTTGGCGACGGCGTAGAAGGTGTCATCGGCGGCCTCGTCTGCCACGGCGCCAATTGCCTGCGCGACGTCCGAGATAATCGCGGCATCGATGCCGGCGTACTTGAGGCGCACCTGCATGTCGTGCGCGCGTGTGCCTCCGGCAAAGGCGACAAGCCCCGTTGTGTCGGCGATGCGCTCAAAGTCGACGTCGTAGATCCACGATACATCGTGGCCGTCGGCATCGTTGTCATTGAGGAAGAAAGCGCAGAGTCTGCCGCCTGCCGTCTTGATGGACTGGATCTGGCGATCGAAGCCTACGGGATTCTTAGCCAGGTTGGCCTCGACGGTGCGGCCGGCGATATCCCAGCGCCCCATACGACCACCGGCGGGCACATAGGCATCGAGCGTAGGCTGCAGAAGCGCCGCGTCCACGCCCAATTCGTGCGCGGTAAAGAAGGCGGCGGCAACGTTATAGACCATGTACAGGCCGTTGTAGCGCGTGGCGATGTGTACGGCAGCAGCGTCGGGCGCAGATCCAAAGACCAGGTCAAAGCCGTAGCCGTCGCAGCCGAGCTCCACGCCCGTCACGCGACGGACAAGCCCAGGGCGGGCCCAGCCGCACGAGGGGCAATGATAGGCGCCAAGTTGCCCGTACTGCACATAGTCGTACTCCAACGGTGCGTTGCACTGTGAGCAAAAACGTGAGTCGCTAATGCGGTCGGACTCGGTGTTGGTGGCGCCGTCGATGCCAAAGGCGATGCTTGCATTGGGAACGCGCGCGGCAATCGCGGCACACAGCGGGTCGTCGGCGTTGTAGATGAGCGTTGTTGCCGGAGAGAGCTCCAACGCATGGGCGATGACGTCTTGGGTATGGTCGATCTCGCCGTAGCGGTCTAGCTGGTCGCGGAACAGGTTGAGCAGCACAAAGTACGTCGGCTTGAGCTTGGGCAGAACGCGTACGGTGTAAAGCTCATCGCACTCAAAAACGCCCACGCGCTTGCCGCTGGCAGTGTGCTTAAGGTCGCCGCGGGCCTCGAGCAGTGCGCCCACCACGCCCGGCTCCATGTTGTTGCCGGCGCGGTTGCACACCACGGTGGCGCCACTGGCGGCAACGGCGTCGGCGATCAGGTTCGAAGTGGTGGTCTTGCCGTTGGTGCCGGTGATCACTACGCTGCGGTCGACAAGGCCCGCGAGGTCGCTCAGCAACTCGGGGTCGATCTTCATGGCGATGCGGCCGGGGAGTACGCCGCCCTGGCGCTTAAGGACGGAGCGCAGCCCCCAGCGGGCAATATCGCTCGAGGTGCAGGCAAGAGATGAGCGGAGGTTCATGAAGCCGTTCCTAACATAGATGACATGGTCGGGGCGATCGCGTCGCTAAAAGCCGTAGCGGCGCGCAAAATCCTGGGCAAGCTGCGATACGTCTTCGCAGGCGTTGGCCCAGGGGGCAAAGTCGGGGGTGTCCGAGATAATGCCGTCGGCTTCCCAAACCGCCTGGTGCGAGAGGTCCCAGGGGTCGCGCGGCTCGGGTCGGCAGGGAAGGTACGGTGTCTGGTACATGGGATTCAGCAAGAAGAACGCGCCGCCCTCGCAGCGGTTAGCGAACTCACGCAGCGCACGCGCCGCTGGACGCATCTTGTTCGTTTTGAACAAGAGGATCGTGCGGGCGAGCAGGTACCAGGGGGAGTTCTCGAGTGCATCGGCCCCCACCTGTTCCTCGAGCTGGTGAGCCAGGGCAAAAAAGCCGTCCTGGTCTTCCAGGCGAGCGAGGGCGAGCAACACGGTGCCGGCAGCTCGGGTGGGATAGCCTTCTGCCTTAAGGACGCGGCGGGCGTAGTTGGCGGCAGCGCGGTAGCGGGCGCTCGCCATGCACAGCTGCGAGATGGCCTCGAGCGTGTGGAGCCACCCGATAAGTGCCGGCTCGCTCACGGTGAGATCTGACGCCGTCACACCGTCCGTCAAAACCTTGTTGGCCCAGTAGTGTGGGGCCTCCATATCGAACCCGGGCACGCTTTGTTGGAGGTAATCGGCCGTGGTCGCCTCGAGCTTCATCAGGTCGCCCAGGCAGGCGTCAACGGGCGTGTCGGCCAGGATGATGGCGAGCAACTGGGCATCGACGGCAAGCGCATCGATACGGACGATCTTGAGCAGCTCATCGCGCATATCGTCGAACAGGCGGTTGCGCGTCTGCTCAAACTCCTCGTCGCTGCCCATGTCCTCGATGCGATGGAGCTCGTCGAGCAGGTGGTAGTGAACACCGGCATAGGACAGCAGTGCCTGGGCATGCTCGGACTGCGCATACTTTTGGGGATTCGCGCTAATGTCGTTATGGACAAGCTCGCGTGCTGCATCGGTGAGCTCGGGGTGCGACGCCAGATAGGTGCGCTCCAAGTAGGCGGGGATGTAGACGCTTGGATCCATTAGAGGTTCCCTCCCTTAAATGGAAGCCCCTGCTCGGCTGCGCGCAGGATGCGCTCGTCGATCTGGGAACGCACGATGTCGCTGGTGGCGACCCAGGCGGCAAAGCTGGCGTTGTCGGGAGCGCCCAGGCCCTCCTGCAGCACCGGCGTCGCCTCGGACAGTGCAAGGACGAGCTCATCGGTGGAGCCCACGCCCACGTTGACGCGGGCATAGACGCCATCGGGAAACTCGGTTTGGAAGTAGAGCGCCTCGGCGGCGTGGGGGCACGAGCGTGCAAGAATGCGCAGGTAGTGCTCGGCACCCTCGTAGTCTAGCTCGCGCCAGGCAGCGCTCATCAGCGCGATGAGCGTCCACGGGTCTAAGTCGCGCTCCGCGTCCTTGGGACGACGGCGCAGCGGCGTGTTGGCGAGATAGGGGACGGAGTGGGCGGAGCGAAAGCGCTTGAGCTCCTCGACGGGGTATTCGAGCTTTGCCATGGCGAGCATCGCGGTGTGGCGGACACCTGCGGGGTCGTTGGGCGCAAAGTCCAAGCTGCGATTCGCTGCCTCCAGTGACATGCGGTAACGGCCGCTAATGAGCGCGCGCGATGCTAAGGCGGCAAGCCAGCGCAGGTAGGGACGGCGGGTCAGGTCGCCTGCAGCCTCACGCTCGTAGGGGTCTTGCGCCGAGGCGATCTTGAGTGCCAGATCGTGCTCCACCTCGTCGCACTTGGACACCAGATACTGCACGTAGTACTCGTTGGAGTCGGCGGTGAGTGCCGTCAGCATGCGCTGGGCATCCCAGTTGGCCGGATCGAGTGCGGCCGCCTCGCGAAGCATGTTCTCGGCAGCTGCCTCTTCCTGCTCTGCCTGGGCATCGTCAGGGATAAAGGGAATGCGGTAGTCGACGGCCTCGACCACCTTGGCAATCAGATGCCCGGCGCGGTCGCGGTCGTGCACGATGAGCGGCGCGGGGTTGCGGGTGAATTGCTCCATCAGACGCTCGACGGCGGGGCCGTCGGTGAGCGGGATATTGTCGCGGCGCAAGGCCTCAAGAACGAGGCGATGGCAATCTTCTTGAATGGGATCGAATGCCATGGGGCCTCCTTTGCTGCGGTTAGGGTTCAAATATCTCTATATAAGGTTCTAGTTTACCCGCATGTGGCACACCGGGGGTGCCGCACTTGGACTTGCACCTTTGCACCACGAAGACGGATGTCACACAAATGTCGGCACCTTGGACGACCGAGTGGTATCACGGTGCCGCAAACGGTCGATTTTTGGCGGCGAACGGTGCATATTTTGGAGGGGCACAGTCCTGCCCGGGATATGTAGTCAGCCTTGATAAAACGTTTGCCCAGCTTGGGAGTATGGATGCCGCACAAGGGTCTTCAGGGATAGAAAAAACGTTTCATCATTGGCGGCTTTAGATGAATAACTGACCAACCAGAACGGTAAAATAGTGTTTGTCTGAGCGTTGAGGCGTTAAGACATCGCGCATTGTCATCGCCGGCAACGCGCAAAACGGTCCTAACGGAGCCAATCGGGTGCTCCGTTATATACGCAAGTCTAAGAGGGGCTTGTTTAGGAGGCACAGTATGGGACGTTTTACCAATCCTCGCGATCTGTACTTTGGTGAGGGCGCTCGCCACGAGGTGAAGAACCTCAAGGGCAGCAAGGCCATCATCGTAACCGGCGGCGGCTCCATGCGCCGCGGCGGTTTTTTGCAGGACGTCGAGGCCGACCTCAAGGAGGCCGGTTTCGAGGTCAAGCTGTTCGAGGGCGTCGAGTCCGATCCGTCCGTCGAGACGGTCATGAAGGGCGCCGAGGCCATGACCGAGTTCCAGCCCGACTGGATTATCGCCATTGGCGGTGGCTCGCCCATCGATGCCGCTAAGGCTATGTGGCTGTTCTACGAGTATCCCGAGGAGACCTTCGAGGAGGCAGTCGTCCCGTTCTCCTTCCCGGAGCTCCGTCAGAAGGCTCACTTCTGCGCCATCTCCTCTACCTCCGGCACCGCTACCGAGGTCACCGCGTTCTCCGTCATCACCGACTACGCCAAGGGCATCAAGTACCCGCTGGCCGACTTCAACATCACCCCTGATGTCGCCATCGTCGACCCCGAGCTCACCTACACCATGCCCGCCAAGCTGTGCGCTCACACCGGTATGGACGCTCTGACTCACGCCATCGAGGCCTACGTCTCCACCGCTGGCTCCATGTACACCGACGCCAACGCCCTGCATGCTATCCGCGAGATCGTCGAGTGGCTGCCCAAGTCCTATCAGGGCGATCATGAGGCCCGCCAGCACATGCACGACGCCCAGTGCATCGCCGGCATCGCCTTCTCCTCGGGTCTGCTGGGCATTGTCCACTCCATGGCTCACAAGACCGGTGCCGCCTTTGAGGGCGACCACATCATCCACGGTTGCGCCAACGCCATGTACCTGGGCAAGGTCATCCAGTTCAACGCCAAGGACGCTCGCGCCAAGAGCCGCTACGCCTTCATCGCCAAGGAGATCCTGCACCTCGCCGGCGAGACCGAGGACGAGCTGGTCGAGGCTCTGGTCCAGGAGATTCGCGACCTCAACGACAAGCTCGACATCCCGCAGGGCATCAAGAACTACGGTGCCAAGGGCGTGAAGGCCGACGAGTCCATCATCGATTACGATGAGTTCGAGGCTAAGAAGCACGACGTTGCCGCCAACGCCATCCTCGATGCCTGCACGGGCTCCAACCCGCGCCAGCCGTCTCAGGAGGAGATGGAGCAGCTGCTCGAGTGCGTCTACACCGACACCCCGGTCACGTTCTAATCAGTTCGCCTTGTTCTGATGAGGGGCTCCGCACACAGCTGTACGGAGCCCTTTTTCTTTAGAGATTGGGATTAACATGGCTGCAATTTTCAATAGCCCCAGCAAGTATATCCAGGGTCCCGATGAGCTTGCAAAGCTCGGCTCCTACGTTGAGCCGCTCGGCGGGAAGGCCCTCGTCATCGTGACGCCTTCGGGCAAGAAACGTGTCGGCGCCAAGATTGAGGGCGGTTTTACCGAGGCTAAGGCCGAGCTGCTGTTTGAGGACTTTAACGGCGAGTGCTCCAAGGGCGAGGTCGATCGCCTGGTTGCGCTCGCTCGCGACAACGGCTGTGACATCATCGTCGGCGTCGGTGGCGGCAAGATCCTCGACACCGCGAAGGCCGTCGCCTATTACCTGGAGTCCCCGGTTATCATTTGCCCCACCATCGCCTCGACCGATGCACCGTGCTCGGCACTTTCGGTGCTCTACACCGACGACGGCCAGTTCGATAAATATCTCTTCCTTAAGGCAAACCCCAACATTGTCCTTATGGATACGACGGTTATCGCGGCGAGCCCGGTGCGCCTGACGGTTTCCGGTATGGGCGATGCGCTCGCAACCTATTTCGAGGCCCAGGCAACGCACGATGCCGACGGCGGCACCTGCGCCGGCGGCAAGGGCGGGATGGCCGGCCTGGCGCTCGCCAAGCTCTGCTACGAGACGCTTATGGCCGATGGCGTCAAGGCCAAAGTTGCGCTGGAGAAGGGTGCGCTCACGCCTGCCGTCGAGCACATCATCGAGGCAAACACGCTGCTTTCGGGCATTGGCTTTGAGAGCTCGGGCCTTGCTGCTGCCCATGCCATCCACAATGGTCTGACGATGCTGCCCGAGTGCCACGGCATGTATCACGGCGAGAAGGTCGCCTTCGGCACCATCGTTCAGCTGGTACTCGAGGATGCCCCGACCGAGAAGCTCGAGGAAGTCTTGGGCTTCTGCATTGAGCTGGGCCTGCCGGTCACGATGAAGGAACTTGGCGTTGCCGAGCTTACGCGCGAGCAGGCCATGATTGTTGCCGAGGCCGCCTGCGCGCCCGATGACACCATGTGCAACATGCCGTTTGAGGTGACGCCCGAGATGGTCGCAAACGCCATCCTGGGTGCCGACGCGCTGGGCCACTACTACCTTATGGATGAGTAAATCAAGCTAAGGAAGGGGCAAAGCCAGCAGATGGCTTTGCCCCTTTTTGCTATGGTGCAAAGGGGCAGGTTACTTTGCACCAATCGTTGTTTGATGAAGGGCGGATTCTCGTATGGCGCTTCCCATGGTTTATGGCGGTCCCGGCCGGTATGTTCAAGGGCCGGGCGAACTTTCGCGTCAGGGCAGGTATTTGTCATGGTTGGGTTGCGCTGCCTATGTCTTGTTTGACCAGGGCACCGAGGATCGGCTGTGCAGGCAGATTGTCGATGGATTTCTGGACGACGATCTGAGTGAGCCGTTCTTTAAGATTTATGACGGTCCGTGTACGGAAGAGGCCGTTGTAAAAATGGCTAAGGAAGCCCAGGCTGAGTATTGCGACATGGTGGTGGGTATTGGCGGCGGCAAGATGCTCGATATCGCCAAGGCAGTAGCGTTTTATGCCGAGTTGCCGTTGTGCGTATGCCCCACGGCGGCTTCGATGGACGGTCCGTGCAGTGCGATTTCGGTGCTGTATCACGAGGATGGGTCGTTCGACCGCTACCTGATGCTCGAGAAGAATCCAGATCTGGTCGTGGTTGATACCAACGTGGTCGCAGCGGCCCCACTGCGTATGACGGTCGCTGGTATGGGCGATGCGCTGGCAACGTACTTCGAGGCGCGTTCGTGCGCCGCGGCGCACGGCGCCAACGAGCACGGTGGCGCGCCGGGGCACTTGGCTCTGGCTGCGGCTCGTGCCTGCTACGACACACTTATGGAGTGCGGTGTCGCTGCCAAGCGTGATCTCAAAAAGGGGCGTACGTCGCCAGCGGTTGAACGCCTGATCGAGTGCAATATTCTGCTCTCGGGCGTCGGTTTTGAGAGCGGTGGCTTGGCGTTGGCGCATGCCATCGCCAACGGTCTGACGGTCCTGCCCAAGTGCAAGGCCATGCATGGCGAAGCCGTGGCATTTGGCCTGGTGGTGCAGCTGCGCCTGGAGCGTGCGCCCGAGCTTGATCAGGTGCTCGAGTTTTGCCAGCGCGTCGGTCTGCCGACGACGCTCGAGGAGCTGGGTCTTGGCGAGATTTCCGATGCCGATCTGCAAAGTGTTGCAAATGCGGTCTTTAGAAACGAGCGCAACATGGCCAACGAGCAGGCCAAGGTGACCAAACAAAAGCTCGTGCAGCTCATGCGCGAGGCATAGTTTGGCGCTTGATTGACCTTGTGCAATCGAGGCGGCGATAGGCCATGGGCTATTTGCCGCAAAGATGCGCCGCGTGAAATTTGCCCGAGGCGTGGACCGATAGCGTATTATTATCTCTTGCTTGTTTGCACTGCTCAGGGAGGGGCCGCGCATGGCGCAGGAACACGATCTGTTTGATGACATTATCGAGATCAGCAAGGGTTTCGACTTTCTTAAAAACCCGCTTGGCGGTGTGGCCGATGCACTCGATCCGTCGGCACCGCAGTGGAATCCCGCCGACTACAAGGAGCGTCCGCGCGGCAACACCATTCCGTGCCTGACCTGCAAAAACGAAAAGAGCGGCTGTACCGCGTGCATGGACGTGTGCCCGGTCAACGCTATCGAGGTCGAGGAAGACGCCATCGAGATCCTCGACTCCTGTCGCAAGTGCGGCCTGTGCGCCGCTGCCTGTCCGACCGAGGCGATCATCTCGCCGCGCCTGGCGCCTAAAAACCTGTATGACGACATTGTCTCGGCGGCCACGAGCCACGAGACCGCCTACGTCACCTGCACGCGCGCCCTTAAGCGCATGCCGCGCGAAAACGAAGTCGTCGTTGCCTGCGTGGGCGATATTACGGCCGAGACCTGGTTCTCGGTACTGGCGGACTATCCCAACGTGAGCGTGTACCTGCCGTTGGGCGTGTGCGATAAATGCCGCAACATCGGCGGTGAGGACATTCTGGGCGAGGCGATTGCGAAGGCCGAGGAGTGGTCTGGCACGGGTATGGGCCTGGAGGTCGACCCCAAGAGCCTCAAGTGCCATAAGCGCCGCGAGTACGAGCGCAAGGAGTACATGGAAAAGATCGCCCGCACCACGGGCCTGACGGTGACCAAGCTCAATCCGGCGACGGCGGCGCTGGCCTCGGTGACGCAAAAGCTCAAGGCCCATCGCCATCAGATTACCCAGCTGGAGCGCACGCTCAACACCATGTGCGGCACCACGACGACCAAGCGTCGCCGTTCGCTCACGCACGGGCGGCAGCTGGTACTCTCGACGCTGCAAAACCATCCCGAGCTTGCCCAGAACATGCAGGTGAGCACGCCGGAGTGCGATTTTGACAAGTGCACGTCGTGCGGCGAGTGCGTCAACGTGTGCCCCACGTTTGCCTGCGATCTGGTGGGAAGCGGCCGCTTTGCGTTGGAGTCCACGTATTGTTTGGGCTGCGGCGCCTGTGTCAAGGTGTGTCCCGAGCATGCGCTCAAGCTTGTTGAGCACGACGCGTCCAATCTGGTCGTCGTCGATCCCGAAGCCGAGGAAAAGGCCGCCCAGAAGGCGAAGGCCCACGAAGAAGCTGAGAAGGTCAAGGCTGAGGCAAAGGCCAAACTCGACAAGATGCTCGATCAGGTGGAGAAGCTTGCGGACTAGCTAAAAGAGCGTAAATGATGGCCGGTGGGACAGGTGCTGCCCCGCCGGCCAAAAAAGTTGCGGTGGAATAGTTCCTGTTTTGCCCTTAAGCTGGCCATTCTAGGAACTATTCCACCGCAACTAATAAATGGTTAGTTCATGCTGCTTTGGTGGCCGGTTCGACCGGTACCGTTGCGCGTCACGGTTTCATGGAGCAAAAAGAACCCGGGGACCTGTTTGGTCTCGGTGTATTCCATAAGGATGCCGTCGGCGTTGTAGGTCTGCCCGCGTATAACGGCGAGTGCGTTAAAGTCGTCGAGATCGAGCACGCGCGTATCCTCGGGCGTGGGGTGCTCAATCGTTACATCGCGTTTGCCCGTGGCAATCTTAATGCCAAGATCTTCTTCGAGGTAACGATAGATCGAGTCGTTGACAATCTCGGGTGTCAGCCCCGGTACTTGTGAGCTTAGGTAATAGGAGTCGTCGGAGCACACGGCTTGTCCGTCTGCATAACGGATGCGTTTGGCGCGTGTGAGCTCACAGCCTTCGGGAAACCCGGTAATCTTGGAGAGCGCCTTGCTACAGATGAGGAGCTCAAAGACGGTGGTGACAGTCTTGAGCTCAAAGCCTCGGTTGACCGCGATTTCCTTAAAGGTCTCGAGTCCGCCGCCACCACGACTCTTCTCGTCACTGATGTTGCGAATGACGCGCATGCCTTTGCCTTGCTGGGGGAGCACGTAACCATCTGCCGCAAGCATCGAGATGGCGCGACGGACCGTCATGCGCGAACAGTCAAACAGCTGCGTGAGCTCAGTCTCCGAAGGCAGATAGCTCTGATAGGCGTATGTGCCGTCGTCAATCGACTGCTTCACGTTGTCATAAATAGTTTGGAAGATGGCTCGCGCCATGACGGTCTCCTAGAGCTGGGTGCGCGAGCGGTGGATGAGGACCGCTCGCGCGGGTGTCGATCGATTTACTTGCTGGGGTCGATTATATATTTACCCATGGCACGCAGGGCCGGGTCTGACAGGATGGCGCCGAGTTCGTCGAGGGAGGCTACCTTTGCGACCATCGAGGATACGTCGAGCCTGCCAGAGTCGATGAGCTCGAGCGCACGACGCTGCGTATAAGGGTTAATGTAGGACGAAGTAAGCACAAGCTCCTTCTGGAAGACCTCGAAGGGCTTGACGGTGATTGTCTCATCGGGCTTGGTGAGGCCGAACATCATGACCGTAGCCTTGTGGCCGGCGATCTGGATGGCCTGCTCGATGGTGACGGGCTTGCCAACACACTCGATAACGACATCGACGTTGCCGAAGCCCTCCTGCTTCAGGCGGGCCGGGACGTCCTCGTGGATGGAATCAATTGCCAGGTCGGCGCCGAGTTTGAGCGCAACCTCGCGCTTGCCTTCGACAGGCTCGAGCAAGACAACCTTGGTGGCGCCGGCGTTTTTAGCAAGCTGCATCATGAGCAGACCGATCATGCCACCGCCGATAACGACAACTGTGCTGCCGGGCTTGATGTTGCACATATCGATGCCGTGCAGGCAGCAGGCGACGGGCTCGGTCATGGCGCCCTGCTCGAAGCTGGTGTGATCGCCCAACTTGTAGACTTGCTGCATATCGACGGAGCAGTACTCGGCAAAGCCGCCGTTAACGGTGGTGCCGTAACCGGTCATATGCTCGCAGTAGTGGTTGATTCCGTCGCGGCAGGGTTCGCAGCAGCCGCAGGGATGGTTTGGGTCGATGCACACGCGATCGCCCGGTTTAAAGCCGGTGACATCGCTGCCCACGGCCTCGACAACGCCCGCAAACTCATGACCAAGGATCGTGGGCGGGGTAACGTCGGCCGCACCCTTGTCGCCTTCATAGATATGCACGTCGGTGCCGCAGACGCCGCAAGCTTTGACGTTGATCAGAACGTCGCGCCTGCCCACGGCCGGCTTTGCCGATTCCTCGACTCTGAGGTCGTGCTTTCCATAGAAGACCGCGCTTTTCATGGTGACTCCTTAACGTAGCGGTTAATGTTGTAATGAAGTATAGGTATGTCTATAGATATAGACAAGCACATCTAGACAAGTAGAAAAGAAATTTATAATGCAGCCATCAGCTATGTCAGATTTAGCAGGTGAAATACTGGACATATACCGTTTGCGGCAAATAATCAACCGTTTACCGACCGTAGTATTTATACTAACTTGTCTAGATAAGTGATATGATAAAAATGGAAGCGCAAGAAGTCAGGGAAGCGGGCCCACCCGTCCTATTGCACGAGGTACACGCAAACGGCGCGTCTGCGGTCTCGAGTGAAGCCAAAACCGCAGCCGCTCCGAATGAAGAGAGGGGGATTCCCCGTCATGATGCAAAAGATACAACGTTTCGGCGGTGCAATGTACACGCCTGCAATTCTTTTCGCATTTTCCGGAATCGTTGTCGGCCTGGGTACGTTGTTTACCACCGAGGCGATCTTTGGCGAGATGGCCACAGCGGGTCATCTTTGGTTTGATTGCTGGAATGTGCTGCTCCAGGGTGGTTGGACGCTCTTTAACCAGATGCCGTTGCTGTTTTGCGTAGCGTTGCCAATCTCGCTCGCGAACAAGCAGAACGCTCGCTGCTGCATGGAGGCTTTGGCCATCTACCTTACCTTCAACTACTTTGTAAGCACAATCTTGGGGCAGTGGGGCCCTGTCTTTGGGGTCGACTACTCTGTCGAGGCGGGCAGCGGTACTGGTCTTGCCACTATCGCAAGCATCAAAACGCTTGATATGGGCATCATGGGCGCGCTTATCATTTCTGGTATCGCCACGATGCTGCATAATAAGTTCTTCGACACCGAGCTCCCCGAGTGGTTGGGCGTGTTCTCGGGTTCCGTGTTCATCTATATGATCGGTTTCTTCGTTATGGTTCCGGTCTCTCTTATCGCCTGCCTGGTGTGGCCGCATGTTCAGGCTGCCATCTCTGCCTTCCAGGGATTCATCCTTTCCGCCGGTACGTTTGGCGTGGGTGTCTTTGCTTTCTTCGAGCGCGTGCTGATCCCTACAGGCCTGCACCACTTTATCTATACGCCGTTCTATTACGACAACGCGGCGGTCAACGGCGGCATCTTTGCTGCTTGGGCCAACATCCTGCCCCAACTGGCTGCCGATCCGAGCATTGCTCTTAAGGATGCCGCACCCTGGGCTGCCTATACCTGCCCTGGTTGGACTAAGGTCTTCGGCTCGCTTGGCGTCGCCATTGCGTTTTATATGACCGCCAAACCCGAGCGCAAGCAGCGCGTCAAGGCTCTGCTGATCCCGGTCACCCTTACCGCAATGCTTTGCGGTATCACCGAGCCGCTTGACTTCACCTTCCTGTTCATTGCGCCCGGCCTGTTCGTCGTCCACTGCGTGCTCGGAGCGCTCGGCTGCATGGCTCAAAACCTCCTTGGCGTCGTGGGCATCTTCGACGGCGGCATCATCTCGATGCTCTCGTGGGACTGGCTGCCCCTTTGGGCCGCACACGGTCTGCAGTACGCCATCTCCATCCTTGTCGGTCTGTGCTTTACCGCTCTTTGGGTCGTGGTCTTCCGTTTCCTGATCGTCAAGTTCGACTTTAAGACCCCCGGTCGCGAGGATGACGATGTTGAGGTCGAGCTCAAGTCCAAGGCCGACTACAAGCAAAAGCAGGGCGGTGCTGCTGCTGGCAAATCGGTCGCCCAGAGTAAAGATGATGAGCGCTTGGTGCTTGCCGAGAACATCCTCGATCTGCTCGGTGGCACGGATAACATCATCGATGTAACTAACTGCGCTACCCGTCTGCGCGTTAACGTCAAGGACAAGAGCGTCGTTGCACCCGAGGCTTCCTTCAAGGCGATCGGTACGCATGGCTTGGTGGTCCAAGGTCAGTCAATCCAGGTCATCATCGGCCTTACCGTCCCGCAGGTTCGCGAGAAGTTCGAGAGTCTTCTGAAGTTCGAGAGTCTTCTGTAAACCATCGTCCATCGAAACAATCGGCCTTGCAGAGCCGGTATGCACCGCAAGGCCGATTCTAGAGATAAAAAACTCCACTTCTAGGTAACAATTCCAAACCGCGCAAGGCCGCGTGCGGGGACGGATTGAGCAAGCGGCCAGAATGAGGAGGACATCATGTCCAAGAAGAACTATGCCGTGACCATTGCCGGCGGTGGCTCCACCTTCACCCCGGGCATTGCCCTGATGCTGCTCGAGGAGCGCGACCGCTTCCCGGTCAACAAGGTGACCTTCTATGACAACAACGACGAGCGCCAGGAGATCGTTGCCAAGGCGTGCGAGATCTACTTCCACGAGAACGCTCCCGAGGTTGAGTTCAACTACACCACCGACCCCGAAACCGCTTTTACCGGCACTGACTTCGTCCTTGCTCACATCCGCGTGGGTCTGTACGCCATGCGCGAGCTCGACGAGAAGATCCCCCTCAAGTACGGCTGCGTTGGTCAGGAGACCTGCGGTGCCGGCGGCATCGCCTACGGTATGCGCTCCATCGGCGGTGTCATCGAGATCCTGGACTACATGGAGAAGTACAGCCCCAACGCCTGGATGCTCAACTACTCCAACCCCGCGGCTATCGTCGCCGAGGCTTGCCGCGTGCTGCGTCCCAACAGCCGCATCATCAACATCTGTGACATGCCGATCGACCTCATGGATAAGATGAGCCGTATGTGCGGCATCAAGGATCGTCGCGAGCTGCAGTACAGCTACTACGGCCTCAACCACTTTGGTTGGTGGAGCAAGATCTACGACAAGGAGGGTAACGACCTCATGCCGCAGATCAAGGAGCACATGGCAAAGAACGGCTACTTGGACGGCATTGAGCACGAGGCCGGTAAGGAGCAGCACGTCGAGGAGAGCTGGATTCACACCTTCGGCAAGGCCAAGGATGTCTATGCTGTCGATCCCGAGACGATTCCCAATACCTACCTCAAGTATTACCTGTACCCGGACTATGTCGTCGAGACGTCTGACCCCAACTACACTCGCGCCAATGAGGTTATGGACGGCCGCGAGAAGAAGGTCTTTGGCGCTTGCCGCGACATCATCGCCAAGGGTACGGCCAAGGACGGCGGCTTTGAGCCGGATGTACATGCCAACTACATCGTCGACCTTGCTTGCGCACTGGCCGAGAATACGCTCGAGCGCTTCCTGCTGATCGTCCCCAACGATGGCGCTGTGCCCAACTTCGACCCGACGGCCATGGTCGAGGTGCCTTGCATCGTCGGCTCCAACGGCTTTGAGAAGATCTGCCAGGGCCCGATTCCGCAGTTCCAGAAGGGTCTGATGGAGCAGCAGGTTTCCGTCGAGAAGCTCGTTGTCCAGGCTTGGGTCGAGGGCAGCTACCAGAAGCTCTGGCAGGCACTCACGCTCTCCAAGACCATTCCTTCAGCGAGCGTTGCTAAGCAGATCCTGGACGAGCTCATCGAGGCCAACAAGGATTTCTGGCCCGAGCTTAAGTAAGGACTGCTGTCTCGAACCTCACGCATCTCTGCTTCATTTGCGCCGCCGCGGTGTCCGGATTCGCCCGGATGCTGCGGCGGCGCTATACTTATGAGGTTTGAAGTACCTGTACCAAAAGGAGCTGTCGTGTCCCTTTCCATCGGTATCGTGGGCCTGCCCAACGTGGGCAAGTCGACGCTGTTCACCGCGCTTACCAAAAAGACCGGCCTTGCCGCCAACTACCCGTTCGCCACGATCGACCCCAACGTGGGTATCGTCGATGTGCCCGATAGCCGCCTGCAAAAGCTCGCCGACATCGTCAATCCGGGTCGCATTGTGCCGGCTACGGTCGAGTTCGTCGACATTGCAGGTCTGGTGAAGGGCGCTAACGAGGGCGAGGGCCTGGGCAACCAGTTCTTGGCAAACATCCGCGAGACCGACGCCATCTGCGAGGTCGTGCGCTACTTTAAGGACCCCAACGTCATGCGTGAGGTGGGCCGCACGGGCGAGTTCGTCGATCCCGCCGGCGATGCCGACACCATCATGACCGAGCTCATCCTGGCCGACATGGGCACGCTCGAGAAGCAGCTGCCCAAGCTCGAGAAGGAGGCCAAGCGCGACAAGGAGCTCATGCCCAAGTTCGAGGTCGCTAAGCGCCTGCTTGCCTGGCTCAACGAGGGCAAGCGCGCCGCATCCATGGAGATGACCGATGAGGAGCGTGCCGCCGCTAAGGGCCTGTTCCTGCTCACTATGAAGCCCATCCTGTATGTGGCCAACGTAGACGAGGACATGCTCAACGAGGACCTGGCGCCCATCGACGGCGTCAAGCCGCTGCCCATCTGCGCCAAGATCGAGGCCGAGCTTTCCGAGCTCGATCCCGAGGACGCTGCCGACTACCTGGAGAGCTTGGGCCTGGAGCAGCCCGGTCTGGACGTGCTCGCGCAGGCGGCCTACAAGTTGCTCGGCCTGCAGTCGTTCTTTACGGCTGGCGAGATGGAGGTCAAGGCTTGGACGGTGCGTCAGGGTGCGACCGCTCCGCAGGCTGCCGGTGTCATCCATACCGACTTTGAGCGCGGCTTTATTAAGGCCGAGGTCATTGGCTATGACGACTACATCGAGCTTGGCGGCGAGCAGGGCGCCAAGGCTGCCGGCAAGCTGCGTATTGAGGGCAAGGACTATGTCATGGCCGATGGCGACGTCGTGCACTTCCGCTTTAACGTGTAAGGACGACGCATATGTTTAAGTATGGCAAAAAAGCTGGCTACATGGGTATTGCTCTGCTCGTACTTGCGGTGATTCCGCTGGTGGTCGCAGCGTGTGTTATCCCCAACATTGGTCCCGAGGTGGCAACGAAGTTTAACGCAGCCGGCGAGGTGACGCGCTGGGGCAAGAGCTACGAGTTGCTGGCACTGCCGGTGCTCAACCTACTGCTGAGCGTGGCGACGTACTTTACGGCAGGACGCCAGGCTAAAAACAATGATGACTCCGCCGCCATGGCGCGCATCGTGTGCGAGCGCTACCTGCGAAACGGCTGCATCACGGGTGTGTTTCTCAACGTAATCAACGTCTACTTTATGTACTCGGCGATTACCGGAACGGGCTTTGGCTTTGGTTTCTAACTTGTTCTTCTAGGCAACGAGCCTGCACGCATATTCAATGGCTGCTGCGAGGCCGCCGCTCGATCGTGGTTTAAAGACCATATCGGCGGCGGCCTCGTTTTCGTATCCGGCGCCGCGAAGGGTGAGCGCGGTACCGGCTTCTAGGAGAAGGGGCAGACCGCGTTGGCTGGTTGTGATTACGGCAGCCTGATTGAGCGAGCAGCTGTGCGCTTGGCATTGGATGGCAAGTTCGCCTTGCGCCGGGCAAGGGACCAGAACGGCGGCGACGCGACTTGATAGCAATGCAAATGCTGTGCGCTCATCGGGCGAAAGACATTCTGCTTCAACGACGACGAGCTTGGGCGGTGCGCTGTTTGTGCGAAGCGTGGCTCGGTACGTGCGGACCGAAGAACCCGACATAGAAAACTCCTGTGTATTCGGCAAAACGTAAACTATAGTTTACGTTTATGTTCGGCTCCATTTCAAACTCGTCTGCATGGACGAACGTGCTAAACAGATTCTTGGCAGGCGGGTCGAAGAGACGCGCAGGGACCTTGGTATCTCCAAGGTCGATTTTTGTGTGGCAGCAGGAATCAGCCGCCCCTATCTCGACAGAATCGAAGATGGAACGGCAAATTTCACGCTCAAGGTTCTATTTAAGATCGCGCCCGCCCTTGGCATGACGGTGTCAGAGCTTCTCGAGGGTATCGAATAGGGGATACCCGTCGACAACTGAATTACGCCATCGGGACGCGGTCGTGGTTGACTTGGCTGTAGAACAGGCGCTGAATCTCGGCGGCATCGCGTGACTGGCCGAGTGCCCACATAGTCTTGGCCACGAGCGTCTCGGTGGTCATGTCATCGCCGCGCAGAATGCCCGGATGGTCGGCGTAAGCACGGCCGACCTCGTAAACACCCAGGTCAAGGCCCTCTTCGGGGACTTGCGTGGTCATAACGACGGTGCGGCCCGAATCGACCCAGCGGAAAATTGCCTCTTGGAACGACTCGCCGGACTCGCCGAACTCGGGGATGCCGCCAATGCCAAAGGTCTCCAGAATCACGGCGTCGTAGCTATCGGCCAGAGCGTCCAGAACGCCAGGGTTCACGCCGGGCGTGAGCTTGAGCACAAACACGCGTGGGTCGATGTGGTCGTAGAAGCGCACCGGGTTTTCGCCTTGATGCGTGCCGTGAAGCCCGCTGCGCACGATACGGTCGTTGCGGATATAGGCGATGGGCGGATAGTTGACGCTAATGAACGCGTTAAAGCTCATGGTGCGCTGCTTACGGGCGCGTGTGCCGGCAATGGCGACGCCGCCAAACACGATCGAGACGTCATGCGAGTGCTCGTCGAGCGCATAGAGCAGGCTCTGGTACAGGTTGAGCTTGGCGTCGGTAAAGGGATTGCCCATGGGCTTTTGCGAGCCGGTGAGCACGATGGGCTTGGGGCTGTCCTGAATCAGGTAGGAAAGCGCTGCCGCGGTGTAGCTCATGGTGTCGGTGCCGTGCAGAATCACGAAGCCGTCGTGGTCGGCATAACCCTCGACGATGACGTCGCGGATACGCATCCAGTCACTGGGGCGCATATTGGTGCTGTCGATGTTCATGGGCTGCACGACATTGAACTCGCAAAGACCCGAGATCTCGGGGACGCTCTGGGCGAGCTCCTCACCGGTCAGGGCGGGGGAGAGGCCATTGCCGTCCTCGGTCGATGCGATGGTGCCGCCCGTGGCGATGAGAAGGATGCGCTTCATGCTGGTATTCCTATCGTATTTGCCGCCGCAGAGGCGGAGTCGTTCGGCAGTATTGTGGCACAGGGCGTCCAATGTTCAAACGTATTACATCATCTGTAACGTTTAGTATCACTCCAATTGCCGTCAAATAGGGCCCCGGTCGTGCGTTTGCCGTGCGCTGATGGCTGCGAGGGACGAGAAACCCCATATAACGTGTACACTATGAAAGTTATTTTCGTTCATTCACGCGGGTGGGCACCGGCTCCCCGCCAACAAGAGGGGGAAACCATGGATCAAAAGGCTTCCGCAAAGGTCCTCGTACTCGACTTTGGTGCGCAGTACGGTCAGCTCATTGCCCGTCGCGTCCGCGACCTCAACGTGTATTCCGAGATCGTTCCCTGCGACATCTCGGCCGATGAGATTCGCGAGATGAACGCCTCTGCGCTCATCCTTTCTGGCGGCCCGGCTTCTGTGTATGCCGAGGACGCTCCGTCCATCGATCCTGCCATCTTTGACCTGGGCCTTCCCGTCCTGGGCTTTTGCTACGGCCATCAGATCACGGCCGTGACGCTCGGCGGCAAGGTCGGTCACTCCGAGGTGGGCGAGTACGGCCGCGCTACCATTACGCGCACGGCTGGCGCCAAGCTCTTTAACTCCACGCCCATGGAGCAGACCGTGTGGATGAGCCACCGCGACGCCGTTTCCGAGGTGCCCGAAGGCTTTACCGTCACCGCCAGCACCGACGTGTGCCCGGTTGCCGCCATGGAGTGCGTTGAGCGCAAGATCTTCACTACGCAGTTCCACCCCGAGGTCAAGCATTCCGAGTACGGTCAGCAGCTGCTGAGCAACTTCCTGTTTGAGATCTGCGGCCTGGAGCCCAACTGGAGCATGGACAACCTGGTCGAGACCATGACGGCCGAGTTCCGCGAGAAGGTCGGCGACGACCGCGTGATTCTGGCCCTGTCCGGTGGCGTCGACTCTTCCGTCGTGGCTGCGCTGGGCGCCCGCGCCGTGGGCAAGCAGATGACCTGCGTGTTCATCAACCACGGCCTGCTGCGCAAGGGCGAGCCCGAGCAGGTGGAGGAGGTCTTCACCAAGCAGTTCGACGTCGACTTTATTCACGTCCACGCCGAGGACCGCTATGCCGAACTTCTGGCCGGTGTGACCGAGCCCGAGGAGAAGCGCCGTATCATCGGCACGCAGTTCTGGAAAGAGTTCTTCGCTGTGGCCCAGCAGCTCGAGTGCGATGGCAAGCCGGTCAAGTACCTGGCTCAGGGCACCATCTACCCCGACATCATCGAGTCCGGCGCTCGTAAGACGGGCGGCAAGACGGCCACCATCAAGAGCCATCACAACCTGATCCCGTTCCCCGAGGGCGTGCACTTCGACCTCATCGAGCCGCTCGACCACTTCTTTAAGGACGAGGTCCGCGCACTTGGTCTGGCGCTGGGCCTGCCGGGCCACATCGTGTTCCGTCAGCCTTTCCCGGGCCCGGGTCTGGCCATCCGCATCATCGGCGCGGTCGATAAGGAGAAGCTCGAGATTCTCAAGAACGCCGACGCTATCGTGCGCGAGGAGCTCGACGCCTACAACCAGCGCCTGTTTGAGCAGACCGGCGAGCGCAACTCCGAACACAGCTGCTGGCAGTATTTTGCGGTCCTGCCCGACATTAAGTCCGTCGGCGTTATGGGTGACGAGCGTACCTATCAGCGTCCGATTATCCTGCGCGCCGTCGAGTCCAGCGACGCCATGACCGCCGACTGGGCCAAGCTGCCCTACGACGTGCTTGCCCGTATCTCCGGCCGCATCGTTGCCGAGGTTCCCGGCGCCAACCGCGTGTGCTACGACATCACGTCCAAGCCGCCTGCGACCATCGAGTGGGAGTAGGCTGACAGGGTTTTGACCTGCTCTTTTGAGTATTGCACTGTGCTCCTGAGTTTCGTTTCGTACGAGAGCTACGGCAAAGCCGCCAGCGACGGCGGTGAGTAAAAACGATAATCTGGCCTCCGTTCCCGCGTTGGGACGGAGGCTTTTTCTTTGCCGTTTTACTCCCTTTCACCTGCGATTTCGCCATTTACTCCCCGTATTTCAAGATGACAAAGTACGGGTGGTATTCGGAAGAACGAGAGTAAGGATTTATCCCAAGTGAGTGGGCACGCGGTTCTCCATGCTATTTGGGACTAATAACCGCTAGAACATAAAGAGAGTGCTGGATGCGGGCCTTCAATTCGTCCCCGCGCTCTCTGGTCCTATCGTGCCGTCATCAAGCACCTTATTTACTCTGTGAAATATAATTCTGGATGCAAAAAGATATCCGCACGGAGGTTTCCAGCATGTCCAAGCTCAACATCGACCAGAAAACGATCAAGCTGCTCCTTACAGATAAGCATTCGGACTTCCTCATCCCAGATTACCAGCGACCTTACGCCTGGGGCGAAGACGAGTGTGCAACGCTATGGGACGATCTCTTCACCTTCGCGTTTCCCAACGACGACTGCGACGCCTTCGAAAGCACTAGTGATGAATACTTCCTCGGCCCCATTGTTACTTTCAAGAACGACGCAGGCCAGCTTGAAATAATCGATGGCCAGCAGAGACTTACAACCATCATGTTGCTGCTTAGGGCGTTTTACGACAAGTTCGCAAACATGAAGGACAAGCAGTCAATTAAAGTGCGTGACTCGATTGCTGGCTGCGTCTGGAAGACCGATGAGTTCGACGACCCCGACATGAATGCACTGAAAATCGATTCAGAGGTGGCGAGCGATTCCGATAAAGATGAGTTTCTAGATATATTGCGCCACGGCTCCGTGGGCCCCATGGCCCACAGCGCCTATTCACGCAATTACGCCTTCTTCTCTAAAAGAATGGCCGAAATGGCAAGCGAGTGGCCAAGCTACATCGCCCTATTTGCCGCTCGCATTCTCAATAACGTAATCTTGCTTCCCATCGAAGCGGAATCCCAGGACACCGCGCTCAGAATCTTCTCGACTTTGAACGACCGTGGACTCCCGTTGGCAGACGCTGACATCTTTAAGAGCCAGTTCTACAAGCACTTCTCCATCGAGGGTCGCAAAGACGAGTTCGTTGCGCGTTGGAAAGTGCTTGAGGAAACAGCCAACCTCATTTTCAAACCAACCTCGGGCACGCCGCTCGACGAGCTTTTCACCCGCTATATGTATTATCGCCGTGCAAAGAAGGGCATCCGCGACACGACAACCAAAAGTCTACGCGACTTCTACAGCGACAGCTCGTACGAAATCCTACGCGAGGACGCGACGCTCGACGATTTGGAGTCTCTGCTCGATTTTTGGAAACGGGTTGATGCGCAGGAGGGCTTTTCCGAGCGTGTAGCACGCCGTCTATTCGTTCTCAATTATGCACCCAACGGCATGTGGGCTTATCTGTTGAGTACCTGGTTCCTGGCAAAGCGCAATACCAAAGGCGAGCTAGACGACAAAGAGCTCTACGATTTCCTTTGCTACATCACTGGATTCATCTACGCCTACTCACTTGAGCGTCCCGGCGTAAACGCCCTGCGCGGTCCCGTCTATCCCGCACTCATAGATATCGTAGAAGGTCGCAAGGTCGACTTTTCAGCCCATCTGTTCGACCGTGAAACAATTACGGGACGCTTCAGAAGCTATCAGTTCACCAACCAGCGTCGCTTCACACGATCGATGCTTGTTTGGTGGGCCTATTCAGATCCTAAGCAACCTCTCATGGACTTGGACACAACGCTCGAGATTGAACATATCTATGCAAGAAAGCGTAACGAGGTGCACCCGCTATCCAATCGCTCAAATCTTGAAGCACTAGGAAACAAGGCGATGTTGGAGAAGCGCGTAAATATTCGCGCCTCAGATTACCAACTGACGGATAAACGCAAGTATTATGAGGGCTATGTGAACGATAAGGGCGTTGAGGTGTCGGGGACCGCTGTTCGCGAACTCGTGGAAATTGCGCGATGCGGCGACTTCGCCGAGAGCGACATCGAAATGCGCACCGAGCGGATCATCACTACTTTTGTCGAGTGGCTTGGCAAGTTGGGCCTGCTAAGGGAGTAAAACTTGATTCATCTTCGCTTATCGGTCTTGGACCCGGAAAAGCTCGTTGCTTTTGCTCAGTAGACGGACGTTGCCGTCTACTGCGGTTGCGTGCCAAACGTTGGTGTCAGCACCCCGGAAAAGGGGTGTGGCCACCGCCTAGAATCTTCAGTTACCACGCTGAGACGATAGGAGATGACCACATGGACACAATGTAGCGCACGAGGCGCCCTCGACGCCATTGCTTGCGTTTTGCCATCGCTGCTCGAAGCGTGCCACTTGGGACTCCTGGCCGGAGGAGAGATGGCCGTTCCCTATGAGATTACGGAACCACCTATATCCGCTTGCTGCGGGCTTGCTTGAGCCAGTTCCTTTTGAAAGAGCCTATACCTCCGAAGAACTTGTTGTACGTCTCGCCGTTCTCCTTGGCCTCGTACTTGACCAAGGCGAGTTCGATGGTGCAGAGGTAATCCGCCACTTGCTCGAGGCGGTAGTCGGTCATCGAGGTCTTGCGGCGTCGGACGACCCCTTTTGAGAGGACCTTGCCCACCGAGCGGTCGAGCGCCTGCTTGACAATGTCCTGACCGTTGTCGTAATAGACCTTCACATCGTCGAAGGACTGGAAGAAGCCCAGGTGTTCAATCATGGCGGAGGAGATGTCGCGCCCCATGCGCTCCATTAGCCTTGCCGGGTCTTCGAACTGGCTGCGGCGGTAGACGAACGTGATATAGGAAATGGGAAGTTTGCGGACGAACGAGGAGAAGTAGGCGAGCGTCACCTTGCGCTGCTCGATGTCAAGAAACTCATAATCCTTGTGCCCGTTCATGAGAGGCTCGGAGTGAAACGGAATGTTAGGGAGATCGGCCCTGGCAAGCTTGGCCTCATAGCCCGTGACCGCCTCGGCGATGCTGTCTGCCTGGTCGTGAAAGACGAGTGTGAGCAGGTAGTAGCGAGCTTTGCCGCCGCGGTCGCCGCTCTCGTCGACGAAGATGCTGAGCTCCTTGGCCAATGGGGACTCCTAATGGAATGGATAAAAAAATAGCCGGGGGACTCCCCCGGCACTTGGAGGTAGCTTAATGGGCCACCAATAACCTTATAGCATGTGCTGGCGGTGAGTGCAAGGGGGGCGAGCCGGTGCATGGCGTCGCGGCTGATGCGCAGCATCGCGCACGCCTCGTCGGCGTCGAATATCAGGTTAGTCGATGCGATGAACCTCACCTGGTTCCTGCTAATGCTCTTGGTCATGGTCGTTCTCGAGATCCTTTCGTTTCGAGGCTCCCTCGCGTGCTCGGCCGCGGGCGGCTCCCAGGGCGGTCGCGGCCGTCATCTCCTGCCACTCCTCGACTCCTATGTAGGCGTCCACTGACGCCCTTGACACCAGGAGCTTGCTTCTGAGCCTGTACGAGTCGATCTCTCCCGACCAGATGAGGTCGTACGCCTTGCTCCGGCTTGCTCCCATGTACTCCTGCATCTCTAACACCGTCATCCGTTCGTCGCGGCCCCGGTTGCCCTCGGGCGCGGCGCATTTTGTCGTGTTCGCCATGGTCCCTCCAATCATTCCGCGCGATGCGCTCGCGCGGTCCCGCGTGCGTTTTCGTCTGCGCGACGATTGAACCGTCTGATTGCGGTTGGCACGCTCGACGGGAGCGGAGATGGGTCGAGGTGGGTCGAGCCGGTCGGGTCTCCATGAAACGGCCATGAGCCGCGCTTCTTAGCCCTCAGCTAAGTTTCTGAAAAGTAAAAGGCGCCCATGCGGGCGCCTGCCTAGTATCTGGAGTTGTTCGGTTGTGGTCGGAATGCTCGTCTTCCGCGGTGTTGTCATCCGGGGTCCGGCATCTGTCGTTCGCCTCTTATGTCGTGTTTGCTGTTGCATGTTCTGCGAGCGACCTTGCGCAGGTTTTTCAGCCCGTTGTCCCAGGTGCACACGGATAAATGGTACCCATCCGTTGGGATACGGACATTGTGGGAGGGCTGTCTGCGTAAGCTGGGATGTACGAGTGGCGGGGCTCTAAAAGCAATAATTCAAGTTAAAGGGCCTTGTGCTCTATTTTGTAAAACGCGAGGGCGCAATCAACTCGACGATTTCCCCGAACCTTTTCTGAACCATATAGCGACTTGCGCTCTCGTCTCGAACCAGGCGGTTTTCCTCGTCGTAGCAGTCGTCGATGGCCTTGCTAATCGCCTTCACCGCCTCCATGAATCGCGGCCGCTCCACAGGCGATACCCCGGCCGACTCAAAAACGGCCTCGTTGATCGCTTCTGCCTCATGAAGCTCTTCCTCAGGTGCGTCGGGCCCGGGTGCGACAAAGTCGTCGCGATACCTAAAGGCCCTGTTGACGAGTTCCTCCCCGTATTCTGCAACGACGGTCTCCGTTATATCGTCTCTCTTGTCATTAAGCCGAACCAAGCACGCCATTTCGTCGAGAAGCTCTGGGAGGATGGGCGATTTTAGGATTTCGCTTATCATTGCGCTGTTCGAGCCCCGGCTTTCTCCGAGGTGGTACTTGCGTTCGAAATGCGTGATTTTGCGAACTTCCTCGAGGGCGGATTCCTCTATCCCCGTGTACTCATGGGCATCCTGCGCCTTATAGGTCTTGCATTCGATATCGCCTATGAGATAGCCGAGATCGACCTCGAGTACCGCGGCGATTTGAAGCATGATTTCGAATTTGGGAAAAGGCCGCACATGGCCCTTCCTGTCCGGAAGACCAGCATTGACCCACGCGCTGACGTTCTTCTGCGTAAACTGATCGCTCTCGCCATAGAACCGATTGTTTATCAGCTTCGCGAGACCATTCTGCGTTAGGCTCCGCTCCTTCATGAGCCCAAGGAGATTGTCTCGCCACGATTTAAGTCTTGACTTCACGACTTCGTTTGACTGCAGAAGTTCTGCCTTTGGACCACTCATCTTCAATATCCTCCTAAGTGACTATTACATGATTTAAGCTACAGTTATTACCGTTAATCGATTCTACCATTCTGCTTTTCATCGAGGCATACTAACAGGCAGAGAGCAAGTAGACAAGGAGTGCTAGATGAGCAAGACCCATACCAACGCGGAGATTCTCGATCGGCTCAAGAGTCTTGAGGGGCTGCTTCTGGAGCGAGTTTTCGAAACCTCGTACAGCGAGAGCCTGCGTACCTACGACCTTATCGACCACCTGCGAAGCAAGGCCCACGACCTTGGGTTGGAGGGGGAGGACACCTACGCCGCCCTCATTCGGGATCTAGAGAAGCTCAGTTCGACCATAGGCGGGCTGATCAACGGGAAGCGCGGCGAGCTTCTCGCCGCAAAGAGTCTCAAATGTCTTCGCGGCGATAGCCTGCTGCTTTCCAACATCGCGCTCCCTAATGGAGACTCGTTCGAGGAATACGATCAAGTTCTAATCGCCCGTTCGGGCGTATACGTGATCGAGGTAAAGAACTATCGAAACGACGTCGTGATAGACGATGGGGGAATCCTGCGCTGCGGTCCTCGCTCCTACAACGTCGGTGAGCGAATGCGTGAGAAGATGCATGCCCTTTGGGATGCGATTCAATTCTCTTCTGACGGCTGCATGAGCGAAGAGGACGTGAATGGCATGCTTCTTTTCGTGAATAACGAGGCAAGTGTTACCGATTTCTTCCATCGAGTCCCCGTGATGCGTTGTGGTCAGATTGTCTACAGCATCGAAGACGCAAACCGATGCGACGAGAAGCTGTCTTGGGAGGACATGGTTCGCATCAAGTCCGTCCTCCTCGCACGAAAGACGGCGGCAGAGTTTCCAATGCCGCTTGACGAAAACCGTGTAAAAAGCGAGCTCGAGGATTTCCTCGATCTGGTCGAGGCCAAGACTGCAAAGAACGCTGCTAAATCAATAGCTGCTGGCCACAACGAAGTTGATTCTTCAACAACACTCGATAACCATGCTCGACATTCACAATTGCCCAGCTGGGTACCCGCCGTGGCGGCTGTCATCTCTGGTTTGGCAATAGGCGCGGGTGGGCTATTCCTGCATGCAAAGAAAGGATAAGGAGCCTGGCTGTTGGATGCGGAAAGCACAGATTGACTACAAAAAGGAGTAAGGATGACCGAAAACACGATGGGATCCATTGCAATAAGCGACGTGACGATTGATGCCGTGAACGAGAAGGCCATTAATTGCCAGGGCATGCTCAAATCCCTTGTCGATGCGACGAACGGCATCACCGAGCCTCAGGCTGGCCTTCTCGGATGCCTCGTCGTTTCCATTGCCGGGGTGGCGGGATATGGAATATACGCCCTTTGCGACCTGGTTAAATCCGGACACCCCGTCGAGCTCACCTTTGGAGGGGTGCGCTTTGCGGCGAATACGCCAGCGCTCGGCGAGGCGAGCAGCCTCTAATCGGCAGACGGGAGAATCGATGCAGATGGATGAGATGCCCTCGATCGGGACCACGCTGACTTACGGCGAGGCAATTAAAACATACGACCGCTTCGAGCGGACGATGCTCGAGAAGGCGTACGGGGCGGAGCTCCTGCCCGCGGTGGGGCTGTACGACCTGCTTTAGCAGCTTGAGTCGCTCGCGCAGAAGTTCGGAATCGAGGGTAGGGGGCTTCTCGAGGCTCAAGAGGGAGATCCGGTCGTTCTCGAGCGAGAGGACCGCCCTTTCGAACGGGTAAACGGCGAGTGGTTTTACCTGCTACAGGATAAATCGGCGCTCAGAAAGCATGACGAGACGCACCTCTTCAAGGTCGGAATCGACGGGGGCAAGCTCGCCAGTGACCTCGACGAAGCTCTCGAGCTGCTTTCGAAAGAGTCCGCCAAGGTCGACGTGTACGCCGACACCTATTCACCCGACCGATCGGAACGGGATTTCGACAGGCTAGGTAAAGACTCTTTCATGAAATGGGCTGGAATCGGGTTTGCGTGATGATGGTACGCTTCGGAATCTCGATGCTCGTCCATTCGGTCTTCCAGATTGGCTTCTGCTCCAAGTGGTTTCTCTGATGCAGGGGCCGTTGAACGAGCAGGCTTTCATTCAATTCGCCAACTCATGGGCAAGCTGCCCGAGACTACTCACTTTGCCCGCCGATGGCGAAGACCTGCGACCTGGGGTTTTGCAAACGATGCGCGAGCCACCCGCGCTGATTCACTTATGATTGCAGCTGGCGGCTAGCAGGCAAAAGGGTGCTTGAGTTTCAAAACGGGCGTTTTCGGCGCTATCGAGCCTCCAAAGGCGGCCCACCGCGCCCTTTGGGGCAAAAACAAAAACTCAACCCACTGAGTTTGAAAAAAGTTTTTAAAGTTATCCTAGCTTTTGTCCCCGAAGCCGATGAAACACGACATGGTGCTACTTGGCGGCGCTCGGTTAGAGACGGCAGCGAAAACTGGATGCAACTAGAATGATGGGGCAGCAAAATCAGAACCATCGAGCGGGAGTAGACGAGGGTCTAAAACGGCACGTCACAAAAGGTAGTGAATAGCAATGAAGCCCCAGGTAGAATTGAACTGCCTCCCATTTCTTGGACACAAGAAATGGGAGGCTTTTTTATGGCTGGA
>UQMD01000017.1 GCA_900542155.1 uncultured Collinsella sp. | reverse complement strand
TACAATGCCGTTGTAAAAATTGGGGAAAAGGGATATATTGATTTTATCTCTTTTTATTATAAAAATACAAGCAGTTTATCAGGCTAATTAGCTTGTTTTGATCCGCCTGCTCGATAGGAAATGAGCATTGACGGCTTCGATACTCCTCTGCTTTTCAGCTTGGAATTTGGATGCTCGTTGAACTTCCGGAGGGGAGCGTTTTATTAAGCTATCGAGATTCTGGGCAGGAGCTCTCACCGGTCTTCGATAGTGGGACTAGCTTAATTCGCGACACAGTGTGTCACGAATTGGAGTAGTCGTTGGGTGTCCTTCAATGGCTAGTCATACAAGAACGTCCAAGTGCCGGATTATGTCATTAAGAGTCGTCCCTAACGACTATTCTGGAGGGTCGTGGTCAAAAAGGGGCAAATATGAGTACTGTTGCCATTATGGTTGCATTAATTTTGCTGTAAAAAGTTGCTCCTGATGAGATTTGTTCCCATTAGGAGCAACTTTTATTGAACATATGAGGAGAAATAGCGTCAGCTGCGGGCGCATGGGAGGTTGAATAGTTCCTGAAATGATCAAAATTGCTGCTACTAAACAGGTGGCAGTACTCATATTTGCCCTTTTTTGACCATAGCTCCCTCGGAAACTCTTTCCCGAGGCATCAAACAGCCATAATCCAAAGGTCGCCTCAAAGAATTAGCCGGTTAAGAGCGTCCATGGCTACCCAAAAGTTGTACGCCAGCATCCAAAGATGTCGAAAAATGTCGACGTTGGATGCTGACGTACATGTTTGGGTTCGGCGGGGGACCAGTTATTGGGGACGTTCTTTAACGACTACTCATTTAAGTGCGTCCCCAATGAGTGCAATGAGTGCTAGAGCAGGTTCTCCTGCACCCACGCGATGATGTCGCTCGATTCGTAGAGTGGTTTGCCGTCGATGAGCAGGCAGGGAACCTGGCGTTTTCCGCCGACGGCGATAAGCGTCTGCTCGGCATCGGAATCGGTCGAGATATTGCGCTCGGGGATGGTCACGCTGTTATCGGCCAGGAAGCGCTTGACCTTCATGCAATACGGGCAGCCGGTCATAACGTATAGCTCGAGTTCGTGATTAGTAGCCATGGGTCTCCAATCGGTTGAGGTTTTGATTGAGATACCCAAAGCCGCCGCGGTCTATGCGCGCGCCAACGACGACTCGATGGCCTGAACCAAAAACGCCGTAGCGCCTGTGCCGCAGGGCTGGTCGTAGTAGTCGATAAAGCGCTGGTCGGCCAGATATCCATGAGCGAGGCCCAGGTATGCCTCGTCTTGGGGCTGGTGTCCCCAGTTAAGGCCAATCCATCGACGGTGCATTGCGACGAGCTTGCGGGCTTCGTTGCTCTCTGGGTCGCCGTCGTCCATGGCAATCGAGAGCTGACCCAGAATAGCGCGTTCAAGTTCCTTCATGTCGTTCCATGTCTCGGGGTTCATGTCCAGCAGCGCTTCGTTTGCTGCGTCGATCGCCTCGTCGCCATAGCGCGCCCGCGCCTCGGCGCCGTAGCGCTCCTCGTTTTCCTGCACGGTGCGCCAGCGTTCCAGTTGCGGCAGGACGGCGCCCATGAGCGAAACGGCTTCGTCGAGCGACATGCCGGTGTTTTGCGCCAGCCGCGGGGCACAGTCCTCGATCATCGCCTCCATCGTGGTTTCGTAAGTGTACTCGCCGTGGTCGTAGCACCATTTGCAGTAACGGTCGGTCGTGGCGCCTGAGGCGTCGGTGCCGCAGTCATCGGACGTGAGTAGCATGCCGCAGCTCTGACAATAGTGCTCGGGCATTTCGAGCAGATGAGACAGTGGCTCGCCGGTCACGGCGGCAATGAGCTTCATCATGTCGATGCCCGGTGTGACCTCGCCGCGTTCCCAACGGCTGATGGCCTGGCGTGTGACGAAGAGCTTGGCGGCGAGCTGCTCCTGAGTAAGGTGATGGGCGCGACGGACAGCGATAAGCTTTTCTGCAAAGGCCATAACGGCTCCTTTCTGCTGGTTGATGGCTTAAGCATACGCGGCAGCAGGCGCCCTTCCAAGCAACCGTTGGTTGCACGATGGGGGACCGCGGCGAAGAATTGCGTGCCACGCCCCATATCTTCATGCCGTACAATGACCGGCATGGAACCTATCGCACGCATACATACCGACCTGCCGCAGAAGTTCGGCATTCCGCGCAACAGCTTTTTGGCGCCCCATCTGCAGGGGCGCATTATCTTTGAGCCGGAGTTTGCCTCTAACGCCGCGGTTGCAGGGCTCGAATCCTTCTCGCACTTATGGCTGCTCTGGCGCTTTGAAAATGGAACGCCCGGCGGTACGGCAGGCGACATTGCCGCCGACGCCAAGACACAGGACAGGTCCGGCACCAACGCAAAATGGTCAAAGACCGTGCGTCCGCCGCGCCTGGGTGGCACCGAGCGCGTGGGCGTATTTGCCACGCGCAGCCCGTTTCGCCCCAACCCCATCGGCCTTACCTGTGTGAGGCTCGATCGCGTTGAGCTCACCGACAACGGCCCCATCATCCACGTGTTGGGAGCTGATCTGCGTGACGGCACACCCATCTACGACATCAAGCCCTACATTCCGTTTGCGGACTGTCACCCGGATGCGACGGGCGGCTGGATTGAGGGCACTCCGTGGCAAGAGCTCGATGTCGAGTTTCCACAGGCGTTGCAAGACACAGTCCCGCCCACAAAGTTGCCCGGCTTAATCGAGGTCCTTCGCCAGGATCCGCGCCGGGCTGGCAGCAAACACGAGCCAAACCGCGTCTACCACTTGGCCTATGCTGGGCTCGATATATCGTTTGCGGTCGACGGGGCGCAGCTTTCCGTGGTAGACGTCAGCAAGGCTCAAAGCTAACCACCACGGCGCCCACGCCCCGATCAAATTAAGCGCCAAACCCCATGCTAAAACCGCCCGCGCTGGTGGACAATAACGCCTACCAAAACAATCTACTTTGCACGGGAGCTCAGCATGAAATACGACTTTACCTCGCTTATCGACCGCCACGGCATGGATGCCATCGCCGTTGACTCCTGGGGCGAGATCCCCGGTATGGCGCCAAACGTGCCCGATGAGGGCTTCGACCGCATCCCGATGTGGGTGGCGGATATGAACTTTGCCACGGTGCCCACGGTCCAGGAGCACATCATTCAGCGTGCTCAGCACCCTATGTTTGGCTACTTTGATCCACGCGCCGAGTACTTCGATCGCATCATCGAGTGGCAGAGCCGTCGTAACGGCGTTGAGGGCCTGGCGCCTGAGCATATTGGCTATGAAAACGGTGTGCTGGGCGGCGTTGTATCGACGTTGCGCGCCTATGTGCAGCCCGGTGACGCGGTGCTGGTCCATAGTCCCACCTATATCGGCTTTACCAAGTCCATCGAGGCCGCGGGCTACCGTATTGTTCACAGCCCGCTGAAGCTCGACGAACAGGGCGTGTGGCGCATGGACTTTGAGGACATGGAACACAAGCTCGCGCAAAACCGCATCCATGCCGCCGTCTTCTGCTCGCCGCACAATCCCTGCGGCCGCGTATGGGAGCGCGACGAGATCGAGCGCGCCATGGACATCTATCGCCAGCACGATTGCGTGGTGATCTCGGACGAGATCTGGTCCGATATCATCCTGCCCGGTCACAAGCATATCCCGACGCAGTCGGTGAGCGAGGATGCCCGCATGCGCACGGTCGCCCTTTATGCGCCCAGCAAGACCTTTAACCTCGCGGGCCTGGTCGGCAGCTTCCACATCATCTACAACGAGACGCTGCGCGACCGCGTGTGCGCCGTGTCCAACAAGACGCACTACAACGAGATGAATGTCCTTTCGATGCATGCGCTTATCGGCGCCTACCAGCCGCAGGGCTACGAGTGGGTCGACGAACTCAACCAGGTGCTCGCCGGCAATATCGAGTACTTCTGCACGTATGCAGAGAAACATTGGAAGGGCGTCGCGTTTTCACGTCCGCAGGGCACCTACATGGTGTTCCTGGACTGCACGGCGTGGTGCCGCGAGCATGGCCGCGATATTCAGTGGTTGCTCGACGAGGGGGCGCGCGTGGGCGTGGGATATCAGGACGGTCGCCCGTTCCATGGACCCTGCCACATTCGCGTGAATCTGGCACTACCGCTTGCGCGTGTAAGGGAAGCATGCGAGCGCCTGGACCGCTATGTTTTTAATGCACGGTAGGCGAGCGCTGCATGCGGGGCTTTTCTGCTGGGTTGGCCGGAGGGCCCTATGTGGCAAAGCATCTGTAATCACCGAGCACTGGCGCGGTTTTGTCTGATATTATTTTACAGTTTACGTCTGTAACCAGGATTGTCTGGAGCACGATGAAAAGATCCCGTCGCTCGGTTGCCATATCGTTGTTTGCTGCGCTTGCGGTAGCGAGCGCCTTTGTCGTGGCAATAGCCGGTTGTTCCAGGTCGGATGACGGAACCTCGACGTCTGCAGTAGAAGGCCCAGCCGCTTCGCAGGTCAAAGACGACAAAGACGACGGCCTCAAAACCCTCAACGTCGGCAGCGACCTCTACCCGCCGTTTGTGTATAGCGACGAGTACGGCAATATTGTCGGCCTGGATGTCGAGATTTTGACCGAGGCCTTGGCCCGCATTGGCTACAAGCCAAAATATCAGCTCATCGACTGGGAAAAGAAGAAAGAACTGCTGGCGAGCGGCGAGCTCGATTGCGTCATGGGCAGCTTTAGTATGACGGGTCGAGAAAACGAGTATCGCTGGGCCGGCCCCTACCTTGCGAGCCGACAGGTGGTCGCGGTCGATCCCGAGAGCGATATCTACACGCTTGCCGATCTGAAGGACAAGGTCGTGGCGGTCCAGTCCACCACCAAGCCCGAATCGATTCTGCTCAATCACACCAATGAAAACGTCCCGCAGATCAAAGAGCTCTACAGCTTTTCGGACCGATCGTACCTGAACCCGGCGCTCGTCGAGGGCTGGTCGACGCCATCGCCGCGCATGAGTCTTCGCTGCTCACCTACGAAAAAGACTACGGTGTGACGTATCGTATTCTTGATGAGCCGCTGCTAGAGGTTGGTTTGGGTACCGCGTTCGATATCAACGATACGCGCGGCATCGACGTTAAGCTCACCCATGCCTACCAAAAAATGCTTGCCGACGGCACCATGAAGCGCCTGGTGTCAAAGTACTTTGATGACCCCTCGCCCTTTTTGAATATGGAGGGCCTGTCGTGACTGATGCGCCCTGCCGCACCGCCCAGAAGCGGAACGATCGTTCGACCCGGGCACGGCTCCTTGCCGTCCTGTTGGGGATAGCGCTTTCGGTTGTTGCCGGCATGATGAGCTACGTTTACACGACGGCCCAGGCCGAGCAGCGCTTTGCCGGCGTCGTCGATTACGTGGCAACGCAGAGCCTTTCCTACGATGCGTTCAACAGCGCCTATGCGACCAAAAATCTGATTCGCGTTACGGAGATTGCCGGAGAGGTGGCGCGCGATATGGAGCGCGACGGCTCGGCGGATAACGCAACGCTCAAGCAATATACCGACCAGTTCAACGTGAGTGCACTGATCGTGACGGACGCATCGGGCAACTTGGTGTCCGAGTCCTCGACGGATGGCACGAGCTACGAGTCGCTCGCTGCGCATCTCAAGGAAGCACCCGTGTTGGAGGTGGCGGCCTATCCGCTTAAGTCCTATACCGCCCGCATCGCGCTTGCGGATGATTCGGTCGCAGACATTGGCTGTGTGTCTCGGCAGGACGGCGAGGGCATCGTTATCGCGGTAAGGCACCAGAGCGCCAAGGCGGTCGCGAGCAATACGCTCAAGTTGCAGAGCTTGCTCGACGGCTATGAAACCATCGATAGCGGTAATATCGTGATTGAAAACGATGCCAAGGTTGTTGCGACGAATGCCATTGAACCCACCACGTCGGGCGCATTCGTTTTGCCTGCAACGGATGCCACCATAGTCGGAGGTATTAAGAAACGCTGCCTGGGCGGTAAGGTTAGCTTGGTCAACGCCAACGGCGAGTGGTATCTGGGCACGTTTGGTAGAGCACGCCAATTCTACGTGTACACCTATACGTCCGCGCAGCGTTACTTTGAAACCATCGCAGTCGTAGTCGCCAGCGTGTTGGTGCTCTACAGCGGTGCTATGGCCGCAGCTGCGTTGGCGCGCCGCCATGCAGAGCGCCAACGCTTGACCGATCTGTTGCTGCAGGAGCGCGAATATGGCGACAAGCTGGCAAAGGCAGCACGCGAGGCCTCGTCTGCCAACTCTGCAAAGACGGAGTTCCTGCGTCGTATGAGCCACGACCTGCGCACGCCCATCAACGGTATTCGCGGTATGGTCGAGGTGGGCAATGCCAACGAAGATGACTTGCAAAAGCAGGCTGAGTGCCGCTCAAAGATCTGGACGGCATCGGGACTGCTTCTCGACCTTGCGAACGAGGCACTCGATATGAGTCGCCTGGAGAGCGGGCAGGTCAACCTGGATCTCGTGCCCGCAAATTTGGTGGCCCTCAACCGTGAAGTGTGCGATATTCTGGAGCGCCAGGCCGAGGAGCGCCTGGTGACAATTATCTGCGACCAGCAGTCCCTTGATCATCCCTATGCTCGGGTGAGCGTGACGCACCTTAAGCGCTTGTTGGTCAATATCGCCGGTAATGCCGTCAAGTACAACCATCGGGGCGGCTATGTTCGCCTGGCGTGTCGCGAGGTGGAGCCGGTAGACGGCGTCCCCATCTATGAATACACGATCGCCGATAACGGCATCGGTATGAGCGAGGAGTTCCAGCGGCACATCTACGAGCCGTTTAGCCGCGAGGCACAACGGGTGGAGGGCGCTTCGTCGGGTACGGGCCTGGGTGTGTCCATTGCCAAACAGTTGGTCGAGCTTATGGGCGGAACCATGAGCTTTACGAGCACCTTGGGGCAGGGGACGACGTTTACCATTCGCCTGCCGTTTGAGCAGTGCGAGCGCTCCGAGATTCCTCAGGCAGTTCGCGTGGATGCGGTCGACGTCGATGCAGTCCGGGGCCTGCGCGTTTTGCTCGTGGAGGATAACGAGCTGAATGCCGAGATCGCGCAGTTTACGCTCGACCGTGCCGGTGCCGTCGTGGTGCATGTTAAGGATGGCGAGTCTGCTGTCGAGACGTTTGCCGCGAGCGCGCCGCACGAGTACGACGTGGTGTTGATGGACATTATGATGCCTGGCATCGATGGCCTTGAGGCCACGCGCCGGATTCGAGCGCTCGAGCGCGAAGATGCCGCGACCACGCCGATTATCGCCGTGAGCGCCAATGCCTTTGCCGACGACCGTAGGCTTTCGCGCGAGGCGGGCATGAACGCCCACCTGAGCAAACCCGTGAGCGCACGGGAGCTCGTTGAGGCGCTCGCACACATAGCCGCCGACGCTTCATAAGCATATGGCCCGGCTCCACTGTTGGTTGGAACCGGGCCATATCGCTCTGTGCAAGACCTGCTTATGGGTCTACTTTTCATGAATCTGCTTGCCGCAAAGATGCTCAATCGAGATCTCGTAGAGCTGGACACCCTTGATGTCCCTGGCGATCTCTTCTTCGACTTCTTCGGCAGAAGGGTAGTACCTAAGCGCGAGCTGGCGGACTTTGTCCTCGATAAACGCGGGGGCCTCATCTACCAGACGGCAACGGCCAAAGACCACGGTACTCATAACGTAGGGAGCCCAGTCATCGTCCTTGTACCACTCGTTGCCGTAAACGGTAAAGCAGACTTTGTCATCACGCCTGAGTGAATCGACCTTGTGGCCAGCCTTGGCGCCATGGAGGTAAATCTTGTCGTGCTCGGCGTCAAAGAAGTAGTTGACGGGAATGGCATAAGGGTAGCCATCATCGCCGTTGACGGCAAAGACACCGCGTTTGCAGGTTGCGAGCAACTCGCGTGCCGCCTCATCGGAAATCGCGCGTTTCTTTCTGCGTAGGGGCCTAAACATCGTGGGCTTCCTTTCTAACTGCGTATGGTAGTTGAGCACAAACTATAGCGAAATAGTTCCGTTTTTCTTGATGCAGGCGAGCATATCTTTAAGCTTGTTAAAGTCAAGCGGCTTGGGCAGATGGGCGTTCATGCCGGCGTCACGTGCCGTCTGTGCGTCCTCGGCAAAGGCGTTGGCGGTCAGTGCGATGATGGTGATATCGGCAGCATCGGCCTTGTTGCTTAGGCGGATTGCGCGGGTTGCTTCGTAGCCGTCCATCTCCGGCATCATAACGTCCATCAGGATTGCATCGAAACTGCCGGCGGGACGTGAAAGGTATAGATCGAGCGCATCGCTGCCGTTGTCTGCATGGGTGACTATGATGCCTTCGGTCTCCAACAGGGTCTGGACGATTTCGGCGCTCAGCTGGTTGTCTTCGGCAAGTAACACGCTCATGCCGGTCAGTGAGACCTTGGGTGCCCTCGCATCCGTCTGTGTTTGAATCTGAGGACACGTATCGATCGCGAATGGAATCCGAACGTAAAATGTCGATCCAGCTCCAAGCTCACTCGTCACCTCGATTGTTCCCCCCCATGGCGTCGACAAGTGATTTGACGATCGGCATGCCCATGCCAGTTCCCTGAAATTTGCTGCGGGCATCGTTGCCTTCTTGGGCAAACGGTTCGTAGATATGCTTAAGAAACTCGGGCGACATGCCGATGCCGGTGTCCGAGACGTTAAAGCAAAAGAGCACTCGGTTATCATCGAGCGGTTTAATCTGCGATGTAAAGGTGACGGTTCCGCCATCTTTGTTGTACTTGATGCTGTTGTCGAGCAGGTTAATGATAATCTGACGTACATGAGTGGGGCTTCCCATTACATGTGGATTGCAGAGGGGATGCGCGCTTTGATCCTGCATCGTGATATTGCGATCGGAAGCGCGGAGCTTGCACAGCACAATTGCATCGTTGCAGAGCTCTTCGAGGTTAAATGGGACATGCTCAAGCGTTAGCTTACCATTTTCAATCCTGCCCATTTCTAGAATGTCGTTGATGAGCGAGAGCAGATGGTTGGCGGCGATTCGCGCCTTAGCTCGGTTTTCACGGGCGGCATCGACATCGTCTTCGCGCAATTCCTCAAGTTCGATGAGCCCCAGAATGCCATTGAGCGGCGTGCGGATGTCATGGCTCATGCGGGCGAGAAAGGCCGTTTTGGCGGCATTGGCGGCGAGTGCCTTGTTTTGTTCTGCTCGGGCCCGCTGCAGGGCCCAGGTTAGAATCGCTACCCCCGTCAACAGTACACCGACGATGATGACGACAATCGCACTACGATGTCGATACATAAACCTGAGCGTGTCCGACTCCTGCGCGCTATACGACGTAGAGGAATAATTGCTCGCAGAAAGCGATTCTCCGGCGTTGATGATGCCCTTGTTGACAATACTCAATAATTCGGGATTTCCGCGTAACATGAGGCAAGAGAGCTCGGCCGTGCGTGAGAGTTCCTGTATCTCGTAGTCTTTGATATCGTAGCTTTCTCGGATGGTTTCCAGCCGTGCACTGGGAACAATGACGCAGCTTGACCTCCCATCCTTAAGGGCAGTTAGTATTTCGTCTGCAGACTGATATTCGGTTATATTCGCATTTGGAAATAAGTATTTTAATTCGTTGCGGTTTACGATTGAAAACTCTGTGCAACCGATATTGCGCAGATCCCTGTTAAGATCGTTGGTGGCGTGGATGGCGGTAAGAGAGAGCGTTCCCATCGAAATCGATTGAACCGTCCCCATTTGCTCGGCAAGCCAGTAGTCATTATATGCCGGTAGGGCGATGTCGATATTTCCCTTTGAGAGCGCTTCCATCATTTGCTGGTTGCTTGAAAAAGCGAGCGTGTGTACGGTAATGCCAAATTTGTCGTGGAGCGTCGTAACGAGTGAGACGAGTGACCCTTCCATTTCTCCGTTTGCATCTTGGTTGCAGAAGGGGAGATTGTTGTTGAGATAACCAAGTGTAAGCGTGTTGTTATTGGCCTTGAGCCACGACCGTTCGGAGTTGGTAAGTGATGCGGATCCGCTATTTTGCGCCGAGTAGTTGGATTTGACTTCGTCGTTGTAGCGCGGGTTGGTGCGGTTGATTGCCGCCATGGCCGAGTTGATGTCGTTCATCAGATCGGGGCGGCTTTTGGGGACGGCAAAATAGTAGTCGCTCGAGCCTACGTAGAACATGGGCGACGCATCGGGCGACGAAATGGTGTCGTTCATGATGACGGCGTCGACCTCGCCGTCTGAAAGTGCCTCAAAGAGGGCGCCGCCGGTGTCGATTTCTTTATAGGTACAGGTGACGCCTTCGTTGGCGAGCCACTGCTGGCCGACGAAGGTTTGCATAACGCCAGAGTTGCAGCCGATGGTGAGGCCTTGGAGTGCCTGGGGGTCACCCTTGGCCAGATCGTCGCGATCGGGCTTGGCGTAGATGTAGTAGCGCTCGGTGCCCTCGGGGTTTGAGGAAAAGAGTAACTTTTGCTCGCGTTCTACTGAATGCGAGATGTTGGGCATGAGGTCGATTTCGCCCTTCTCGAGCATGTCCATGAGCTCGGTGAAGGTGCCGGACACGTATTCGTACTGCCAGCCAGGGGTGTAGTACGAGAGGGTCTGGAGGTACTCGTAGCCCCATCCCGAGAGGCGCTCGCCCGGTGTGCCTTCCTGGAAGCCCTCGTTGTTGACAAGCCAGCCGACGCGGACCGTCTTGACCTGCTGGTCGGAGTCGGCGGCAAAGGCCGGGGTGGGCATGACGGCGCTCAGTAGTGTGAGCGCAGCAAGCGCGACGGCTAGGGTGCGATATAGAGCTAAGCGAAGGACGGCGGAAGGTTTCACAGACAATCCTATCGAGTTGAGATAATACCGCATAAGGATACCAGCTCAGCCACCCTAACACCCGGCAGATGGGTAGTCATTGGGGACGTTCTTAAACGACTAGTCGCTGGGGACACTCTTTGCCGGAGTTGGCACTTAGGGACGTTCCCAATCTGTTTACACAAAAGGAACGTCCCCAAGTGCCGGATGTGCGACAATACCGAGCAACGTGATGGGGCGTCTGGGAAAAGGGGTCGCGATGAACAAGTTGAGGACGCTTGCCGACGTGTTGCGCCAGGCTGGCTTTGCGCGCATCACCGGCCTGTTCCTTATCTTCTACCTGCTGTGCTCGACGGCCGTCTGGCTGTCCGACCCTGCGACCCTTACGTTTGGCGATGGCCTCTGGTTTAGCTTTGAGACGGTCTCGACGATCGGCTTTGGCGATATCCCGGCCGAAACGCCGGTTGCCCGCGCTATCACCGTCGTTTTGAGCGTCATCAGCATCTTCTACATCGCCATGCTCACGGGCGTGGCGGTGAACTACTGCAATACGCTCATCAAGATGCGTCAAAAGGACACCATGGCGCGCTTTATGGACGATCTTGAGCACCTGGAAGAGCTCGACCGCGATGAGCTCGCCGACTTGTCACGCCGCGTGCGCGAATATCGCCGACGCCAACGCTAGAACGGGCGCCGCGCGTCACGACGAGGGGGACCGAATATGAATATCACCGTGTATCTGGGCGCCAGCGTCGGTAACGACCCGGCGTTTCTGCCTGCGGTGTGCCAGCTCGGCGCATGGATTGGCTCCAACGGCCACGCGCTGGTATACGGCGGATCCAAGTCGGGGCTGATGGGCGCGCTTGCCGATAGCGTGCTCGATGCCGGCGGGCGCGTGACCGGTGTTGAGCCGAGCTTTTTTATCGAGGCCGAGTTTCAGCACGATGGTATCGATGACCTGATCGTGACGAGCGACATGGCCGAGCGTAAGGCCAAGATGATCGAGCTCGGCGATGCGTTCGTCGCCTTTCCGGGCGGTACGGGCACGCTCGAGGAGATTGCCGAGGTCATGTCGGCCGTGTCGTTGGGACATCTGAGCGCGCCGTGCATCCTGTACAACCTGAACGGTTACTACAACGACCTCAAGGCGCTGCTCGAGCACATGATTGATAAGGGGCTTTCGAGCCCGAGGCGCCAGCAAGCCATTTACTTTGCCGAGGACCTGCACGAGATCGCATTGATTATCGGCAGCTAAGCCGTAGGCCTATCGCACGTGCGGCGCCCAATGGCGCCGTTCGCGGCGTGGATGGTCGGCACGTCCGCGCTGTGCCCGTCTTACAATAAAACGTATCCTTGTCGATTTTGACCACGGGAGGCCCCGATGGATAACCTTGCAAAACCCAAAAATCGTGCGTTGTTTTTAGTGAGCGTTGCCGTGACCGGTGCGTTTGCAGGCGCCGCGGTCTGGCTGTTCTTTTTTGCGATGGAGCACGGTATCGACTATCTATGGACCGAGATCCCGCATATGCTGGGCGTCGCTTCGCCCGAGCTCGTAAGCGGCCCGTTTGGCTTTCTGCCGTACCCGTTTTTCGTCTGCCTCCTGGGCGGCCTGCTGATCGGTCTGTACGAAAAGCTTACGGGCACCAAGACCGATGACCTCAACCAGGTGATGGCTAAGGTTAAGCAAGACGGGTGCTACCCGTACGACAACCTTGGCAAGCTTTCGCTCGCGGCATTGCTGCCGCTGCTGTTTGGTGGAAGTATTGGACCGGAGGCCGGCCTGACCGGCGTTATCGCGGGCCTGTGCAGCTGGGTCGGCGACCGCATGCGTCGCTTTGGCGCCGAGTTTAGGCAGCTCACGCTGCTGGGTACTCAGGCTGCCCTGACGGCGCTCTTCACCGCGCCCGTGTTTGGCTTTGTGGCACCGCTCGCCGGTAGCGCCGACGGCCAGGGCGCTAATGACGATGAGTCCGCGTCCGATGAGATCACGATCAAGCTTCCCAAGGCGCAAAAGACCGTGGTCTACGGCATTGCGATTGCCGGCGGTCTGGGTACCTACCTGCTGCTCGGCCAGCTTATGGGCGGCGGCATGGGCATGCCGAGGTTCGAGGCCGCCCAGGTGGGTAACCTTGAGCTTGCCTGGCTTATCCCCCTGTCGCTCGTCGGCACGGTCTGCGGCTGGCTGTACTTTGTCTCGGAGCACGCGAGCGAGGCTCTGGCGCACGCGATGGGGGAGCGCCCCGTCGCCAAGGCCATACTGTCCGGTCTGGTACTTGCCGCCTGCGGTACGGCTCTGCCCTTCACCATGTTTGCCGGCGAGACGCAGGCCGACGTGCTTATGGAAACCTATCTGACCATCCCCGCCGGCGTGCTTATTGCAACCGGTCTGATCAAGGCCATGCTGACGCCCGCCCTCATCAACCTGGGCTGGCGCGGCGGTCACTTCTTCCCCATCATCTTTTCGGGCGTGAGCCTGGGCTACGGCTTCGCTATCCTTACCGGCGCCGATCCGGTCTTTTGCGTCGCCGTCTGCACCGCCTCGACGATGGGCGCCGTTATGCGTCAGCCCGTCATGGTCGTGGGCCTGCTGCTTATGTGCTTCCCGCTCAAGGGTATCGTCTGCATGATAATCGCCGCCGTCATTGCGGCAGGCATTCCGCTGCCCAAGCCGCTGTGCAAGTAGCACGGTGGCGCACGCCGGGGACATGCCGTTTGCCACGGATTTGCGGGGAGGGGGCGATCACTCCCTTCGTGGATCGAGACTCGCATGCTTACAGATCGCGTACTCGATAAACCTTGGTGCTGACGGCGCAGCTCAGTGCACATAGCACGAGGGCCAGCGCGGCAATTCCTGCGCACAGACAGCCGAGGACGGCAGGATCGGGGTTCGCCCCGGCAATCGACATAAGCCAGTTGCTGATGGGGTTGGAGGAGCTCAGTGCGGCCATGGCAAGGCATCCGAGCAGGGCAAACAGGCCGACGGAAAGGCGCAGCGCCTCCATGTGTCCAAAGCGAAAGAACAGCGGCTGCGCCAGAAATACCATCATGAGTGAGATGAGCATCGAGGCCGCTGAGGCGATTGCGATCTCAAAGACGGTTTGTCCTGTCGAGGTCACGCCCGCACTGTTGAAGAGCGGAAGGACGATGATGTTCAAAAGCACGGCGGCGCAGGCCATGATGGCCGAGAAGACAACGATGCACAGGTAGCGGGCACAAATAATGTCTTTGCGCGAGAAGGGCAGCGTCGCCCGATAACGCTCCCATCCGTTTTGATTGTCGAAGCCGGCCAGCGAGCTCATGACCATGATGGGCGACATGGCGCTGACCGCGCAGGCGCCGGCACTCATGCCGGAATCTCCATCCGATGCGTTGGCGAGAGTCAGCACGACGAATATGAACAGGCCGACGCCCGCGATACTCGGGATAAGCGTGCGAACGATGGCGAGCTCGGACATAAAGGCGCGTTTCATTTCGAAGCCCCTTTCAGCATGAGGCGCAGATAGTCATCAATGGTTGCCCGATCGCAGGGAATTTCGGGAAAGGCCTCGAGCGTATCGCGACGGTTGGGCACGAGCACGTCCACGCTGTAGGCGTGGTGGGCGGCGCGGGCGCCTTCGACGCAAGCCGTAAGCTCGGCGGCCTGTGCTTGGGTACAGTGGGCGATGCCGGCGCGGTCGGTAATGTCCTCGCGCGGCAGGTCAAACACAATCGAGCCGTTATCGATACAGATGACGCGGTCGGCAGTGCGATCGAGGTCGGACGTAATGTGGCTCGAGAGCAGCACGCTGCGCTGGCCGTCGGCGACAAAGGCAAGCAGCTCATCAAGCAGTTCCTCGCGTGCCATGGGATCGAGGCCCGCGGTGGCTTCGTCCAAAACGAGCAGCTTGGCATTGTGGCTGAGCGCACAGGCAAGCTGCAGTTTCATGCCCATGCCGCGGGAGAGGTCCTTGACCTTTGTCCTGGGATCGAGGCCAAATCGGTTGATGAATCCGGCGAACGTTTCGCTACTCCACGTGGGGTACGCCGGGCCTACGAGCCTCTCGATCTGGCCTACCTTGAGCGTGGAGGGGAAAGGACACGTGTCCAGGACAAGACCGACGCGGGAGCGCAGGTGACGCTGTGCCTCGCCGGGCGCGTTGGCGTCGCAGTGCTGTCCAAACAGATGCACCTCGCCGGCATCGAGCTTTATAAGCCCGAGCGCGGCACGAATGGTCGTTGTCTTGCCGGCGCCGTTTGCGCCCACAAAGCCAACGATCTGGCCGGGCTCCACAGCGAGCGTGACATCACGCAGCGAAAAACGGTCGCTCACACGGCGTGAGATGCCTTTGAGTTCTAAAAGGTTTTGCATGGTATAGCCTTTCTTGCAGATGGCTACTGCATGGTTTCGGGGGCTACAAGGTCGAGCATCTCGTGCAATTTGTCGCGCGTGACGCCCAGGGTTTCGGCCTGCGTAGCGGCCTGCGCAAGCAACTCTTCGATATGGCAGAGCTGGTTTTCGCGCAAGAGTTCCTGGTTGCCCTCGGCGACAAAGCAGCCCTTGCCCTGCACGGTGCAGATAAAGCCGAGTTGCTCCAGGTCGGCGTAGGCGCGCTTGGTGGTGATGACGCTCACGCCGAGGTCGCTCGCGAGCGTACGGATGCTGGGTAGTTTGGCTCCCGCAGCGAGCGTGTCCGAAAGGATCTGAGCTTTGACCTGCGAGGATATCTGTTCGTAGATGGGCTTGTCGCTCGAATTGGATAGGACGATGTCCACAGCGGCTCCTTAGCTGACGGGCTACACGTGTATATAACCGGTAAGCACAGTATATATACACTATGCACAGTTATGCAAGAGCTAAATGTGGAATAGTCCGCCAGTGCCGGGCTTGCTCCAAAACAATCTCAATCTGTAACACCTGGGTCCGTTTTGGGTCGCCTGATGTTACAGATCGAGATCTTATTTGCCCGCCTGCCTATTTGTCTCAATCTGTAACAGTAAGAGTCGATTTGCGCGGCTAGATGTTACAGAACGAGACATTGGCGGCTCGCCTTCCCGTTTATCTCGATTTGTAACAGTTAGACCTGATTTAGGCGGCTAGATGTTACAGATTGAGATTGTGGCGGCGGGCCTGTCCGTTTGTCTCAATCTGTAACAGGTGGAGGCTCGAAACCCGTCTTACCGTTACAGATTGAGACAATCTGCCGTAGAACGCCGCCGGCAACCATCTGCCTAGACCTCAGCTGATGAATTTGTCCTGATAGGTGCCCTATGGCGGGATTTCGCGGCTACAATAGTGCGGTTACAACGACGTAATGCACTCAATGCAAGAAAGGATCCGCATGGCAAGCCTGTCGGATGAAATCTCGTCGCGCCGCACATTCGCGATCATCAGCCACCCGGACGCCGGTAAGACCACGCTTACCGAGAAGCTGCTGCTCTATACCGGCAGCATCCAGACTGCCGGCTCGGTTAAGGGCAAGAGCTCGGCCAAGCATGCCGTCTCGGACTGGATGGACATCGAGAAGGAGCGCGGTATTTCCGTTACCTCCTCGGTGCTGCAGTTCACCTATAATGGCGCCTGCGTCAACATCCTCGATACCCCCGGCCACCAGGACTTCTCGGAGGATACCTACCGTACCCTTATGGCCGCCGACGCCGCGGTCATGGTCATCGACGGCGCCAAGGGCGTCGAGGCCCAGACCAAAAAGCTCTTTAAGGTCTGTACGCTGCGCCATATTCCCATCTTCACCTTTGTGAATAAGCTCGATCACGAGGCTCGCGATCCGTTTGAGCTCATGGAAGAGATCGAGAACGTCCTGGGCATCAATACGTATCCCATGAACTGGCCGATTGGCAGCGGTCGCAATTTCCGCGGCGTGTTCGACCGCCAGACCCGTCGCGTTATCGCCTTTGAGGGCGACGGCCACGCCAATGCCACCAAGAAGGTCGCCGAGGTCGAGGCTGAGCTGGGCGATCCCGCCATGGACGAGCTTATTGGCGAAGAGAACCATAAGAACCTGATGGACGACATCGAGCTGCTCGATGGTGCCGGCGACGAACTCGACTTGGATGCCGTGGCCTGCGGCAAGCTGAGCCCGGCGTTCTTTGGCTCGGCGCTTACCAACTTTGGCGTGGAGCCTTTCCTGAAGGAGTTCCTGCGTCTGGCCCCGACACCGCGCGCCTATACCGATACGCTCACCAGCGAGCCGATCGATCCCTGCCGTGACGACTTTAGCGGCTTTGTGTTTAAGATCCAGGCCAACATGGACAAGAACCACCGCGACCGCATCGCCTTTGTGCGCATTTGCTCGGGCAAGTTCGAGCGCGGCATGGACGCCTTCCACGTGCAGGGCAACCGCAAGCTCAAGCTGGCTACGGGCACCTCGATGATGGCCGACGACCGCGCCATCGTGGACGAGGCGTACGCTGGCGATATCGTTGGTCTGTTCGACCCGGGCATCTTTAGCATCGGCGACACCGTGTGTTCCGGTAAGCGCCGCGTGCAGTATCCGCAGATCCCGACGTTCGCCCCCGAGATGTTCGCTCGCATTACGCAGGTCGACACGCTCAAGCGCAAGCAGTTTGTGAAGGGTATGGAGGAGCTTGCCCAGGAGGGTGCCATCCAGATCTTCCGCGAGCTGGGTGCCGGCATGGAGAGCGTCATCGTGGGCGTGGTCGGCGTGCTGCAGTTTGAGGTGCTCGAACGTCGTCTTAAGGCCGAGTACCGTGTTGAGGTTCGTCGCCAGCCGCTGCCCTATACGGACATCCGCTGGATCCAGAACGACCCCGACACCATCGATATCCCGGGCCTTTCGCTCACGCGCGACACGCTGCGCGTCGAGGACATGCGCGGCGGTAAGCTGCTGCTGTTCACGAGTCCGTGGAACGTGGACTGGGCAACCGACCACAACCCCGACCTTATCCTGTCGGAGTTTGGCAACGTAACGTTTTAGTGCACCGGCGCGGTGGCCTTGCGGGGCTGCCGCGCCGTTTGCTTGCCTGCCGCCGCGTGAGCGGCTATCATACCCACCGTCGCCTCAAGACCGTGGCGGCCGAGCAGTTCGGGTCCGATATCCTGCTCGTTAAACCTAAAACCAAAGGAGTACATAATGATCAAGAAGGTCATGGAGGACTACAAGGTCCTGTTGCGGAGCATTCCCGCGGCAACGGTTTCGCTGTTTTTCGTGAGCGTCATCATGATGAACCTGCTGGCCAACAAAGAGCTCATCAGCCTGCCGTATCTGGCACTCGATTGCGGCTTTGTGGTGAGCTGGGTTTCGTTTTTGTGCCAGGACATGATCTGCAAGCGCTTTGGCGCCAAGGCATCCATCAAAATCTCTATCCTCGCGCTGCTGGTCAACCTGGCTGTGAGCCTGTGCTTTTGGGCATGCTCGCTCACGCCCGGCATGTGGGGCGCCTACTATGACACGGGCATGATCGAGGTCAACACCGCCCTTAACGCCACCATCGGCGGCACCTGGTACGTGGTGTTTGGATCTTCGCTCGCCATGCTCGTTTCTGCCGTGGTGAACTCCACGCTCAACCAGTCGCTCGGCCGTATGCTCAAAAAGAATAACTTTGCGAGCTTTGCCTTCCGCTCCTATGTGTCTACGGGCATCGGTCAGTTTGTCGACAACCTGGTCTTTGCCATTGTGGTGAGCCACACGTTCTTTGGCTGGACCTGGGTGCAGGTCCTTATGTGCTCGCTGACCGGCGCTGTTGCCGAGCTGCTGTGCGAGGTCTTCCTGAGCCCCGTGGGCTACAAGGTCGTGCGTGGCTGGGAGCGCGAGAATGTGGGCGCCGAGTACCTCGAGCGCCACGCAACCGCCTAAGGAGCAAGTATGCGGGTTTTGATCACGGGCGCTTCGGGCGGTATCGGAGCCGCGTGCGTGCAGCGCTTTTTGGACGAAGGCCACGAGGTCGTGGGCTTTGATCTGCTGCCGGCGGCGATCGAACACGAGCGCTACCGCCATCTGATCGTTGATGTCCGCGAGCCGGACTCGTTTCCGGGCAACCTTGAGCCTCAGGTAATCGTGAACGTTGCCGGTACGCAGGATTCGGCCGACGACATCGCTGCCAACCTGTGCGGCACCATCAACGTGACCGAGCGCTATGCCTTTGTGGGGGAGGGGCTTGCCGCCAAGCCGGCGCCGGCCATTACATCCGTGGTCAATGTGGGGTCGGCGAGCGGGCATACGGGATCGGAGTTTCCCGCCTATGCCGCCAGCAAGGGCGGCGTTATCGCCTACACCAAGAACCTTGCAAACCGCCTGGCGCCGCAGGCCATCGCCAACAGCGTGGACCCGGGCGGCGTTATCACGCCGCTCAACCGTTGCGTGATGGAAGACGAACACCTGTGGAACCAGATTATGGAGCTCACACCGCTTAAACGCTGGGCCACCGCCCAAGAGATCGCCGAGTGGATCTACTTTGTGGGCGTGACCAACCGGTTTATGACCGGGCAGAGCCTGCTGATCGATGGCGGCGAGGCCGGCCGCACCCAGTTTATCTGGCCTGAATAACAAAACGCGCCCGATGGCAAGGTTGCCTCGGGCGCGTTTTGCATCATTAATTGCTAACTTTAGCTGGGTATTATCTCTGTAAAGTGCCTTTGAGCTGGTAGACTAAACCCCGAAATATAAAAGGGGGCATATTGGGGCTGTTCGGTTCACACGAGAAGCGCGACGCGGACCGAGCGCGTCGACTGTTTGAAGAGGCGCTTGCGCAGCAAGGGCCCAACGTTGCGCTGGTCTTGCGTGCCAGCGACTGTCTTCCGCTCTATATCACCCCAAATTTTGAACGCGTCTTTGGCGTATCGCCCGAGCGTATTGGCGACGACATCGAGACGCTGTACCGTTTTATTCCCGATAGCGACCGTGTTCGCATACAGCGACAGGTGAGGGACTGGGACCACGCGACTCCGCTGAACCTTCTGTGCTCCTACCATGCGCCCCATGGAGAAAAAACGCAGCTCAGCATTAGGTTTACGATTGCGCTCATTCAAGACGGCACGCAGTACCTGGTTTCTGCAGTCGATGTGACGACCGAAAACGAGCGTATCGCCAAAGCGGAGTCCGAGCGCGATCGCGCCGTCGAGACCGCCAACGCGCGCACGGACTATATGAACCAGATGAGCCACGAGATCCGCACGCCGCTCAATGGCATCGAGGGCATGATTTCGCTTGCTCGCGAGCATCATGCAGATGAGCCTCGCCTGATGGACGACTTGTCTCGCGCCTCGCAGCTTTCGGCCTACTTGCTTTCGCTTATCAACGATATGCTCGATATGAGCCGCCTCAACAGCGGGCGCGTGCGCCTTGACGATGCGCCGTTTGATATGCGTCTGTTTGCCGACGAGATCGGACGCATGTTTAGCTCGCAGGCAGCCGACAAAGGGCTTACGTACTCGGTCAATCTGGAGGACTGCGAAAACGTTTTTGTCGTGGGCGACCGCATGCGCCTGTCGCAGATCGTCATCAACTTTATCTCCAATGCGGTCAAGTTTACCGAGCAGGGCGGCAGCGTTACCGTGACTCTGCGCGAGATGTACCAGGCAGACGGCGGCGTGAGCTATATGCTGCGCGTGCGCGACACGGGCAAGGGTATGGATCCTCGCTACGTCAGCAAAATCTTTAAGCCGTTTGAGCAGGAGGACCGCACCATCGCGCGCCGCTACGGCGGAACGGGCCTGGGCATGGCCATTACGAGCGCGCTCGTCGACCTGATGGGCGGCGAGATCGTCGTCGATACCGAGCCCGGACGCGGCTCAACGTTTTCGGCCTACATCCCGCTGCGACTTGCCACGCCGGAGCAGGTTGAGGACCTTAAACTCAAAGGGCAGACGCTCGAGACGGCTCCCGATTCCCTTGGTTCGTCGTTTACCTACCAGTTTGAGGGCAAGCGATTCCTGTTGGCCGAGGATAACGAAATCAATGCCATGATCGTGATTGAGTTGCTGGCAAGACGAGGCACGGCGGTCGATCGTGCCGAAAACGGCCAGGCGGTCGTTGAGCGATTTCAGAGCATGCCCACGGGCACGTACGATGCGATCCTTATGGATATTCAGATGCCCGTGCTCAACGGCTGGGAAGCGGCCGAGCAGATACGAGGACTTAATCGTGATGACGCCGCCGCCATTCCCATCATTGCGCTTTCCGCCAATGACTACACCGAGGACGTTGAGCGCTCGCTCGCCGCGGGCATGAACGGACATGTGGGCAAGCCCATTGATCTGAACGTTTTGAAAGCACAGCTGGCGGCCGCGACGGCAGAGGCAGCTTACCGAGGAAATGAGTAACCGTGATCGTCGAACAGTCAAGCAGCATCATCAACGAAGTGAGCCGCGCCCTGCTGGGCAAGCGCGATGTGATTGAGAAGGCTCTCATGGCCATCTATGCCGGCGGTCATATCCTGTTGGAGGATGTGCCCGGTACCGGCAAGACGACGCTGGCCCTGGCTCTTTCGCGTGCGCTGGGTCTGGACTTTAAGCGCGTGCAGTTTACGCCCGATACCCTGCCCTCGGACATAACGGGCTTTACGATGTTCGACCGCGACACCGGCACGTTTCGCTTTGTGTGGGGTGCCGTCAACTGCAACATGCTGCTGGGCGACGAGATTAACCGTACCAGCGCAAAGACGCAGTCGGCCCTGCTCGAGGTTATGGAAGAGCGCGCGGTGACTATCGACGGGCAGACGCATCAGGTCCCGCGTCCCTTTGTGTGTATCGCAACCGAGAACCCGGTGGGCTCGGCGGGCACGCAACCGCTGCCCGATAGCCAGCTCGATCGCTTTATGGTTCGTCTGTCCGTTGGCTATCCGTCGCGCCAGGACCAGATCGATATCCTCAAGGCCCGTCGCTATGTCAACCCGCTCGACGACATTAAGCCCATGGTTGCCTGCGATGATCTGCTCGATATCCAAAACTACCTGGGCAATGTACAGGTTGCCGACACGGTGCTGGATTATATCGTCCGCCTGTGCGAGGAGACCCGTAATGACGATCTTGTCGAGCTGGGCGTGAGCCCCCGCGGCATTATCGCGCTCACCCGCATGGCGCGCGCCTGCGCATTGATTCGTGAGCGCGACTATGTGGTGCCCGAGGACGTGCGCGAGGTATTTAAGGCTGTTTGCGCCCACCGTCTCGTTTTACGCCCCCAGGCGCGTATTGAATCGATTGGCGCCGCCGACGTCCTCGACCGCATCCTCGCTGCCGTTCCCGCCCCGTCTATGGGTCAGGTTCGCGGCCGCTCGTAGCGGATCGTTTACCTTTTGCGTCCTACGTTACGCCCATGATTGCCAACAAGATTACCTATATCGTGTCCGTCGCGCTCCTGCTCGCCACGTTTGTGTTTACCGCCAATGCGGCCGCGCTCGCTGCTGCCGCGGCGTTGATCGCCATGCCCGTGATTACGGTGGCGGCGTGCCGTTCGAGCGTTGCCCTGCTCAAGCTTAGCTTTGAGCTTCCCCGGTCGTGTGTTGTCAACGCGCCTCTTGTATTGCGCATCACACTGGATCGCCCGCTTATGTTTCGCGGTCGTATGGAGCTGTCGTTTTCGGTTTATAACCAGCTGACGGGAGCGCGGACAGTCTATCCCGTAAGTCTTGCCCCCGCGACGGGCAGGCCCGCTTTGTTTGAGCTGGAGCTCGATTCGACCGTCTGCGGTGCGCACACGATTACCCTTGACACCGCGCGCCTGGTCGATGAGATGGGCTTTACGTCGCTTGCTCTCGAGAATGCAGACTTTCATGGGTTGTTTACGGTCTATCCCGAGGTGCTTGACATCCAGGTTGTTCCTAACCAAAGTGCTTCTGCCGGTCTTGAGGGCACGAGCTACGATCCCCATCGAAGCGGCCAAGATGCCTCCGAGGTCTTTGACATAAGGCCCTATCACGAGGGTGATGCCGTTAAGTCGATTCACTGGAAGCTGTCGACGCGTTTTGACGACATGCTGGTGCGCGAGGCTTCGCGCCCACAAGACCACGCTATTGCCATCTTGTTTGGTGCGTTTGCGTGCGACTTTGAGCACGCAAGCCACGCTGAGGTTCTTTCTGCGGTGCTGGGTTTTACCGCATCGATATCGCTGGCGCTTATGCGTCAGGGATACCATCATGTGGTCGTGGCTGCCCCCGAAGGCTCTTTGGCTGTCTATCCCGTTGATGACCGACGTGGGTTCAATAGGATGCTTGATGCTTTGACGGCAACGCCGCTCGGCCCTGCCTATCCAACATCGCACGAGCACTATGCCAAGCTCGTGGCAGCAAAGGGCATTGGCAAAACGGTGCTGGTAACGGTGGGCGTCGATGAACAGGCCTATATCGAGATAGGCCGTCTGACCGATCTATCGGTACTCCATGTGTCGGATTCGGTCGAGTCGTATAGCATCGAGCACGGAGCCAACTACATCATCACGCATTGCCCGGTATCGAGTGATTCGGCCCGTATCAAGAGTCTGGAGCTCTAAGATGAACTTTGTGACTCTTACCTCGACGGAGCGCATCGCTTCGAATGGTCGCGTTGTTGCTATGTTCCTGTCGGTGGCTCCCGCGGTTTTATTGTCTGCGGGCTTCTGCTGCACAATTGCTCGGTGCCTGAGTGCAACGTACATGGGGATAATGCTGGCCGTTGCCGTTGGCGTGGCCGTTGCGCTGGGCGCTTTGGGCGTTTTGATGGCTTCGAAAAAGGCTCCCCTCTGGATTGCCTTGGCTGCGGCGTCCGTAGCGCTTTTATGCGCGCTCTTGATTCCTTCGGCACGCTGGGGCTTCTATGCGTGCGTCAATACCGTTATCGCTCGCGTCAACTCGATCTGTGAACTGTATATTCCATTGGTGGCAGACGCCGGTCTGCTGTGTGAAGCCGTGTCGCTGGCGGTGCTCGCCGGCATGTTTGCCGGCTCACTCGCCTGGCTTTTTGCCAACTTGAGCGTTTCGTGGCCCACGCTCTTAATCATCGTTATCTGCGGCTCGGCTTCCATGGCGCTGCAGCTTGGTGATTCTGCGATGTCTATGACGCTGGGTGTTGCGGGCTGGCTTGTCCAGTGCCGTGCTGACGAGTTGCGGGGCTCTACGGTAGGTTTGCCCCAGGTTCTATTTGGTCTTGGAGGCCTGTGCGTTGCATGCGGCGTTCTCTTTGCACTGACCGTTGCCCTTGTACAACCTCTTCCCGCGCTGTCCGCCCTGTCGGCGTCTGCCGTCAGAGCAGTCCAGGGCGTTCGATTTGGGGACGATTCGCTGCCCGAGGGCGACCTTTCGCAAGCGGCGGACATGAACGAAGGCGAGTCCACGACGCTGTCGCTTACCGCCAGCAAGACGCTCGGCGACGATCTGCTCATGAAGGGCTTTGTGGGCACGACGTTTGATGGCATGTCTTGGGGGCGCGGCGACTGGATGTCCTACGAGGGTGAATGGTCCGGCATGCGTGATTGGCTGCGCCAGAACGGTTTGACGGTAGCCGAGCAGCGCGCCGCGTTTGACGCCGAGGCCGAGCGCGAGGGTGGCGAGCCTGTCGAGGCGGTTGAGATTTCGGTCGATGCGTCGGGCGCCAACCGCAGATACACCTATGCTCCCTATACGCTGCGCTCGCTGGGCGGTACCGGTGCAATGTTGACGGCCTCGACGATGCTAAGCATGGACTTTTTGCCGTCTAAGGCGTATCGCGTGATTGTCGATAACGTGCCGGTGGAAGACGTCATTGCAGATTCGAGCTGGCTGGCGTCCTCCAAGAGCGACTATGCAAAAAGCGAGCGGGTGTACGCCGCTTTTGTTCGCGATAATTACTTGGACGTTCGCGAAGAGGAGCGGGATGCCATCGATGCATACCTGTTCTCGAGCGACAGCTGGGATGCTGGGGCGACTGTTTCGGATACAGCCGTGATCAGTCGCGTGCGCACGATGTTGGCTTCGCTTGCGGGACAGACGGATAACCCGCCAGCCTATACCGGGGCGACGTCGTTTGTCGCGTGGTTCTTGGGCACGGCGCACGAGGGCAACTCTGCCTACTTTGCCACGGCGGCGACGCTCGCGTTTCGATCTCAGGGAATTCCCGCGCGCTATGTCGAGGGCTATCGGGCAGCAGATGATCAGCTGGCCGCTGCTGTTGGGGCAGGCGTAGCGCTCAACTTGACGGCTGCCGATGCGCACGCGTGGACCGAGATCTACCTTGACGGTCAGGGATGGACGCCCGTGGAGGTCACCCCTGGATACTATAGCCAGACGCTCGATGCCGATAAGATTATCGATGTGGGCGAGGCATGGAGCAACGGCGCCAACGATAAGACGCTCGATGCGGGCTCGGTCGCAGGACAGGCCGAGGATAAGCATCGCGAGGATGTGCCGGTAATGTATAACATCCCCGTTGTGGCCAAAGTTGGGGTCGGTTTGATCGGCACGGCGATTGCCGCCCTGCTCGCTCTGTTTGTTCGCAGGTTTGTCTTGCGCGCTCGGCGCACGCGGGCTATCGAGAGTGATGAGCAGGATATATGCGTGCCGGCACTCTACGGCTATCTTGCCCTTGTGATGAACCAAAGCGGTCTCGACGCCTTTGACGAGACCAAGCCGCTCGATTGCCTGGATGCCTTTGCTGCAGTGTTCCCCCAGATTGACCCGTGGGAATACCGTCGAGCGATTCGACTTCATCAAGCTTATGCGTTTGGTGGCCGCCAGCTTAAACCGAACGAGTTGCGCACGCTCCGTCGTTTTACCGAACGCCTGCATCGGAGCATGCCGGCTCCGCAAACTGTTATTGAACGCTTCCGCCGCTACATGCTGCACGCGTTGTAGAGGGAGTAGGTCTACGTGTTTTCTAAATATCCTCAACATATGGCTTCGCACAAGAACGCGGCGTCGGCCAAATTAAAAGGCCCGCGGAATGCGTCCGCGCGCGTTCAGCATGCCGCTAAAAATATGTATCGCGCCAAGCCTTTGGCTGCAACGCGCGTTGTGGCAGCGGCGGTTTCGGTTGCTGCGGTCGGCGTATTTGGCGCGGTCGCCTTTGAGTTGGCTCAGAGTAACCTGAGCTTCGATCCTTCGGGGTATATCGCTGCATACAGTCACGGTGACGCGGAGTCCGGCGAGGCGTATCGGATCAGTCCGCTCTCGACGGATGCCGAGGCAAATCGTCATGACGAGGATAGCGACAGCCGGGACACGAGCGCACGTGAGCAGCAGGCGCGGCTCGATAATGCGCAGGGACAGGTAAATCTGACGGGGCAAAGCGGCACGACCGCCTACAACGTTACCGGCAGCGCCGATGGAACGGGCGTAGGAGTTGCGGGTGGTTCGGGCAGCGGCGCGGGCGTCGCCGGCGGCTCGGGAGGCGGGCAAAACGTTCCCGTTATCAATGCGGGCGGAGCATCTGGCGGCAATGCCGGCGGCGGTGCGGGCGGAAACGGTTCGGGCGGTAACGGCGGTAGTGGCGGCTCGGCCACCTCGACGGCCAATTCCTACAAGTATCTTCTTGCGGACCCCGCGCCCCAAAAGGGTGCCCCCATGGGAGACACAACGTTCTTTACGCAGTTTAACGGTGCAAATGGATTGATCGATCCCCATGAGGTGCAGATTTCACCCATGGAGGATGCAATCTACGATGGGCAGATGCTCGACGCCTGGACGCTGTTCTGCGCCATGGATGTCCACTGGAGTGACGACAAGGGCCTCTACTATCTTGCCTGCACCAAGGACGAGTTCGCCTCGTTTCCGTATCTCCGCATCGACTCGTGGACCAATGCCGCGGGCGAGAAGAATCCGGCGCTGTGCTCGAGCCAGCTGCTCACGGTAAGCGTCTCGCTGCGCTTGTCGCAGGATACGGCGTGGACGACGCGTAACGTTACCATCCAACCGGCGCGGTCGCGCCTGTTTGTGGTCGGCCAGCCCGATTCGATGGGCCAGCGAAGCGTGATTTGGAGCACGCTGAGCTCCAAGGAGAACCTGCTGGGTGTCAACACACAAGAAGCCTTTATGAAGCAGGCGGGCCATGTCGATTCGGAGGGCTACCTCAATGCCTTGTTGCTGGGGTGGCGCGAGAACGAGGCGGCCGTCCCGTATTTCTACACGCTGACACCCGGTCGCCATGTGGTGGTTCCCGGCGACGTCGTGTCCATCGACCCCGCCTACAAGGTGCGTTTTCAGGGTTATGCTCTCGACGAGGACTATCGCTTTGACGACGACCCTACCAGCCTCAATAACTCACGCCTGCAGACGCTTGTCGATGTGGATGAGTCGGTCATGTCGGTCGATGGCGGGGGCGAGACGCTCAGCGTTCCGCAGGGTGTGCAGGCGGTCGACGCCTATACCGACAGTCGTCAGCGTGAAGTCTTTACGTGGCAGATCAACAATCTAGAGCTACCGTCCTCGGTGTACTACGTCAACGTCAATGCGGGCTTTCAGGTGCTCGATGCCTACCGTGTCGCGTCGGATAACCCCGTCTATGCCGCAACGGATGAGGGTATCTTGACCTCTCGCGATGGCAAGGAGTATCTGGGCGTTCCCTACCATACGCGCGAGCTCGATGTTCCCGCCGATATTGCCCATGTCGTCATTCCCGATCGCAATAAGCTCGATCGTATTGTTCTGCACGCGTCCAAAGAGGGCGAGTTGCCCCAGATTGACGTGAGCAATCTGCAGGACTGCACCCTGGTCGTCGACGATGCCGCGCTGCTCGATTTTATTACCGAGCACGCGGACGAACTAGAGAATGCCTACGGCGTATACGTGTCGCCCGCGACCAACCCCAGTGTCCAGCTCACGTACTCACAGGGGCTGGTGTACAACATTAATTCGCAGCTCAAAAGCGACCTGTGCTATGTGCTCGATACGGGTTCCAATATTGCCCTGGTGCAGATTTCCAACACCATCAAGAAGGGTGCCTTTGCGGGCAACACTTCGGTGGACACGCTGGTACTCATGCCGTGGTTTGACGATAAGGTGACGCTCGAGGACGGCAGTCTTGAGGGCGGTTCCGTGCGGACCATCGTGTGCGCAACCGATGAGCAGGTCGCGTATGTCGAACAGCGCAAGGCTGCCGCCGGTGCACCCGATGCGCGCGTGATTAAGATGAGCCTGTCTCAAGACGGATACTTGTATTATGCCAACGCCGACAAGACGATTTTGCTGTCCGCTGCAGGCGATGAGGATGGCAACCTGTCCGCGACCTTTGACGGCACCTTGCTTGCGGATGGCGGCAAGCAGCTCCAAGTAGATTCCATCGCACCGTATGCTTTCTCGGGCGATGCGGAGCTCAGGTTTGTCAATCTGGGCGAGAAGACGAGTACCATCGGCCGTAACGCGTTTGAGAACTGCCAAAACCTTCAAGGTGTGTTTATCGGCACGCCCGATAGCATTGAGGTGGGTGCCGATGTCTTTAAGGGCTGCACGGGCCTGGGCTTTGTGGCGTCGCGTGCTAAAAAGGCTGTCTTTGCCACGACCGAGAATCCCAATCCGGCCGGCTGCACCTGGTATGCGCCCGATGGCGAGCTGCAGGGCTACGACAGCCGCTTTGTCACTGTCGACGGCATTTACGATTTTGCTTGCGATGCCCAAAGCGACGACGCGCCCCTTCTCTACGGCTATTACGATGGCGACGAGGAAGGCAAGCCAAGCATCCTGCTCGGTGCGCCCTCGATGCTCAACGGTACGATTGAGCTGCTGCCGAGTACGATTGAGATCTTTGGCGGCTATTCCTTGTCTGGCGCCAAGGACCTGCCTGGTGCCTTTGAGGGGACCGGAGGCGCGTGGGATGTCGATTGGGCTTCGGCTCCCAATCTGGCATATATCGATCGCTATGCCTTCAGGAATTCCGGCATCGCCGGCGACCTGAACATCGATCTTCCCGATAACGATATCTACGTCGGCGTGTCGGCGTTCGAAGGCTGTACGAATCTTGTCTCGGCGTCTGTGCACGCGGCAACGATCGAAATCAGCGACCAGGCATTCATGGACTGCCCGAGGCTCGCGAGTGCATCGTTTGTGGCGGATACCAATGGCGACTACGACGCAGCTACGGGTGCGGGCTCTCGAAACTACCTGGCGTCATCGGTGTTTGGCAATGATGCCGCCTTTACGAACTTGACCGTCGGTACCGGTATCGCGACGCTGGGCTATCCATCGCCGGGTGTGGGTTTCTTCTTGGACGGCGCAACCGATGCCCAAGAAGAGGCCAGCCGCATTCACCTGTCGTTGCCCAGCGGCATGGAGCAGGACTACCTCAATGCATGGGTCTACGGACTCATTGGCTACGACGACTACGACACGTATTATGGCGTTGTGGAATTTGGCATGCTTTCCGATTGGTTCATGGGGGAGGGTCCGGAGCCGACGGCCGATGCGGTTAGGGCGCAGATGGCTCAGAACCTATTGGAGCCCGAGAATCGCCTGCGAACCATGATGGGGCTGCCGTTGGTCGAGGCTTCTACGGTAATACAGGCGGGTGGCGATGCGGCCGAGAGCCATGAATGGGAGATAGAGGACAACGGTGACGGTACTGCCACGCTGGTCTCGGCGCCGTCTGATATCGAACGGGCCGATTTAGCGAGTGTGTTGACGGGACCGACCGTAATCGACTCGAACGCCTTCTCGCACTGTTCGAACCTCACCGAGATTGCACTGTGCGATAAGGTGGTCGGCATCCAGAGCGGTGCGTTTGCGGGCTGTAGCGGCGTGACGGTGACGCTGCCTACTGGCTGTCCGCTGCCGGAGTTGCTGGGCGGGATGGAGAGCATGCCGTTCTCGTTTGGCGGCAACGTAGTGCTCGATATCGCCGAGGCCGATCGCGAATCGCTGCTCAAGACGTGGCCTCGTCAGATGCTGGGGGTTGCTACAGACGACGAGGAGGCCGACTATGTCGAGAGCAAGTGGTTCGGCAACGTCAATATGGATACGTTTGAGTCGCCGACGTTCGATGTGCTCAATAAGGCAGTAAATGAGCCCATCATGGAGTGCGAGAATCGCTTGCGTTCGCTGTTGGGCATGGAGGCCATAAGCGATATCGGCGAGCTCGGCGACCCCATTGATATCAATAAGTATCCGCAATATTGGATCGCCGGCTAGGCAGGTTATGAAGCGAGGCAGCCCCAGTCGATGGGGCTGCTGCCGTTTTGCTCGAGCAATTCATTGGCTGCCGAGAAGGGACGCGACCCCATAAAAGCGGGGAGTTCTGCTGTGGCGCGGTTTGCCGAAAGCGGCGAGGGATGCGTAGAGGCCAGGCAGAACTTGCCGGCTGCCTTGCCTGTGCCGGTCACGGTGAGCTTGCCGTCGACCATCTGCTGGGCAAAGCGGCCCCATGCCAAAAAGACGACCGGCTGGGGCAGCTGACAGCAGCGTTCGATAACGTAGTCGGTGAGCGTGCTCCAGCCCAGCTTGGCGTGCGAGTTCGCGGCATGCTCGCGCACGGTGAGCGTCGTGTTAAGGAGTAGGACGCCCTGTTGTGCCCAGGGGGTTAGGTCTCCCGTGGCGGGAATGGGGCAGTCCAGATCGGCTTTGAGTTCCTTATAGATGTTGCGCAGGCTCGGCGGCAACTTGGTTTGCGTCGCAGGCACCGAGAACGACAGACCCATGGCCTGGTTGGGTTCGTGATAGGGGTCCTGGCCCAAGATGACTACCTTGACCAGGTCGGCCGGCGTGTAGGCGAGGGCATTGAGGATGTCGTCTTGTGCCGGGTAGATGGTCTGCTCGGCACGCAGAAGGGCGATGTGCTCGAGTAGCTGGTTCGTAGTATCACGTACCGGCTGCGGCGCATCGCCCAACCAAGTTGCTATGTTGCGGTCGCGAGTTGCAGCGTCCATGGAACTCCTTTAGGGCAGATGCTTTGTCGGCATCTATTGTAAAGGCGTCAGAGACCTTTATGCCGCGGCTGTATGAGGAGTGGGGTCTACGAGACGTGCTCGGGCGCTGCCGCCATATGAGCATGCCCATGTGCGCGAAGGCGCGGAAGCTCGGCAGTTGCCACCATGACGCCGGTGAGGATGAGGGCAGCGCCAAGGAAGGCGATGGGGCTCAGGACCTCGCCGACCAGGAAAAACGAGAAGACGGCGGAGCAGACCGGCTCGAGCGAGAAGGCGAAGCCAGTGGTTTCGGCGGGTACGTGGGGCTGCACGAGCGTCTGGGTGATAAAGCCGTAGGCAGAGCAGATGAGTGCGAGCGCAACGATAACGACGATCTCGCTCGGCGTGCTGGGAAGCGTGAAGCCGCCAAAGGTAAATGCGGCGATACCCGAGAACAAGCCGCCGAAGCCCAGCTGCCAAACGCCCAGAGCCAGCGGATCGACTTCTTCGACAAAGCGCTTGGCGATGATAATGTGGCCGGCATAGATAAAGGCCGAGAGCAGCATGATGATCGCGCCGGGATTCAGGCTGGTAAAGTCGGCGCCCGAGAGCAGCAACATGCCGCAGGTGACGATGGCGGTGCCGATGAGCACCTTGCGCTCGGGGGCGCGACGCAGCAGGGCCGCGTTGGCAAACGGCACGATCACGACCGTCAGGCTCTGCAAAAAGCCGGCGGTGGAGGCGGAGGTGAGGCTGGAGCCCAGGCACATGCAGGTGATCTCGGTTGCCATGATGGCGCCGATGATGGCGGCGCGGACCATCAGGTCACGGTTGATGCGCACCGCGTGCTTGTGGAAGAGCAGCAGGCAGGCCGCAAAGGCGATGATGCAGCGCAGCGCGACGATGCTCGTGGCATTCATGCTGTCCATGCCGATCTTCATGAGGGGGTACGAAAAGCCCCATGCGACGGGAACGGAAAATGAGAGCGCGATTGCTTTTTTGCGATCCATGGGACTCCTTTTGTTACAGAACGGTTTCGCAAAAAGGATTCTGCTCCCAGATATGGATGTAGTAAAGCGAATGTATCTTCAGTATGATTAAGAAGTACTAATGTTGGAAGAAAAAGCCCTGGCAAAACGTTTTACGGCTACATCGATGTGGAGGCACGATGGCATCGCGGTATCAGATTGTATGTATGGTGGTCGATTGCGGCAGCCTGAAACGTGCCGCCGACGAGCTGGGCTATACGCAAAGCGCGGTGAGCCAGGCCGTCAAGGCGCTCGAGCGCGAGCTGGGCACCACGATTATCGAGCGTGGCAAGCAGGGCGTCTCACTGACGCGCGACGGCAAACAGTATCTGCCGTATCTGCGCCAGATCGTTACGGCCGAGGCCGAGCTTGAGGGCAAGCGCCAGGAGTTGCTGGGGCTTTCGTCGACCGACATTCGCATTGCGACGTTTACCAACGTGAGTCGTACTGTGTTGCCGCGTGTGATCCGCGACTTTGGGGCCCTGCATCCGGGTGTGCGCTTTACCCTCAAGCAGGGCGATTACACGCGCAATGCCCAGTGGGTGCACGATGGCATGGTCGACTTTTGCTTTACAGCGCGTGGATTTACCGAGGGGCTCGAGAAACGCGTGGTCTATCACGACGAGCTGGTGGCGCTGTTGCCAGCCGTCCATCCACTGGCGGCAAAGGAAAAGGTGACGCTTGCCGACCTGGCGTCCGAACCGTTTGTGCTGCTGGATGAGGGCGAACAGAGTCTGGTGCTCGATGCGTTTGCCGCGCACGGGCTATCGCCGCATGTGACGAGTGAGGTCACCGATGACTACACCATTATGGCGATGGTGGGGGAGGGCCTCGGTGTGAGCATGCTCTACCGCCGTACCGTCGAGGGCATGCGGGCCGATATTTGTGTGCGCCCCATCGTGCATGCTCCCTCGCGCGACGTCGTGGCGGCTTGGCGCAGCTGGGACACCATGCCTATCGCCACGAGGCGCTTTATCGACTATATGAGCTCGCATATCGTGAGCTAGTTGCCGATGCGCCACCTTGTTGGATGTGTCTAGCGCGCCCCAGTCTTGGCTTGCGCCAGACGATAGGTGCGTGCCGGATGGCAGAGCAATACCGCCACGACCATAAAGAACGATGTGGTGCCCAGGCTGATGGGGTAGACCATCATGATGTTCGCAAAGGTGCGGAAGTGCGGGAACACGCAGAACACCCAATAGAAGCGGATGCCGCAGACGCAAATCATGGTGATGAGGGCGGGCATGAGCGAGATGCCAAAGCCGCGCAGATAACCGGACATGTTTTCGTAGAACATGCTAAAGGCGTACGCCGGGAAGATCGAGCACACGCGGATATAGCCGATCGAGACGATGTTGGGGTCGCTGTTGAACAACGCCAGGATCTCGCGCCCCAGACCGACGATGACGATAATCGTGGTGAGTGCAACGATGCCGCCTTCGACCAGGCAGACCTTGAGCGTCTTGGTGCAACGGTCGATCTGGCGCGCGCCGTGGTTTTGTCCCACAAAGGTAGTGCAAGCCTGGCTAAAGCTGTTGAGCAGGTTGTAACACACATACTCCAGGCTCATGGCGGCGCTGGATGCCGCCATGACCTCGGTGCCCAAGCTGTTGATGGCGGACTGGATGATGATGTTGGCGACGGCAAAGACAGCGCTTTGGATGCCGGCGGGCAGGCCGATCTTGACGATGCGCTTGAGGGCGACGGGGTCGATAGCCAGATCGCGCAGGGTGACGCGGACGACGGAGTCGGTCTTGAGCAGGCGGATAAAGAGCGTAGCGGCGCTGACGGTGTAGGCGATGGCGGTGGCGATGGCGACGCCCGCGACGCCCCAGTGGAGTACGGGGACAAAGATGAGATCCAGGCCAATGTTGAGGACGGTGGACACGGCGAGCGCCTGCAGCGGCATGCGGGTGATGCCGACGGAGCGGAAGATCGCGGCCTCAAAGTTGTAGAGCAAGATCGAGGGCATGCTGAGCAAAAAGACGCGCAGGTAGAGCGAAGCGAGCGGCATGGTTTCGTCAGGGACGTTGAGCGCGGCGAGCATGGGCTCGGCAAAGATCTCGCCCAGCGCGATGACGACAAAGCCCACGAGTGCCATCAGAATCGAGGTATGGACGGCGCGCTTGACCATGTTCTGATCGTTGCGGCCGATGGCGTTGGCGATGACCACGTTGGAGCCAAGCGACAGCCCAATAAACAGGTTGAGCATAAGACTGGTAAGCGGAACATTGGAGCCGACCGCCGCCATGGCGAGGGTCCCCTGGTCGCCCGAGAAGTTACCGATGATGACCGTGGCGATGAGGTTCGACAGCTGCTCAAGGATGCTCGTGGCGGCGACGGGAAAGGCGAACAGGGGAATATTGCGCCACAGCGAGCCGGTGGTCATGTCAATGTGCTTGGACGCGGTTTCAGTCATACGCTCTCAATCTCTAACATGCTCATTCGTGCTTATTTGCGCAGACGATAATACTCCTATTGGGTAGTCTTTTTGGGACGGGGCTCTTTTAGCTACCCCTGCAGACAACGCGACCGGTTTGGTCGATTAACGGCAGGGGCAGCTAAAAGAGCCCCGTCCCAAAAAGACTACCCTGTTCCGAGTTACCTGATCTTGCGTATCTCCTGTACGAGGTCGGTAATCACAATGGGCTTGGACAGGAAGCCGTTCATACCGCTTTCCAAGGCGTTGCGGCGGTCCTCATCAAAGGCGTTTGCCGTCATGGCAAGAATGGGGACGCCTGCCAACGCGGGGTTTTCCAGTTCGCGGATGCGGCGGGTGGCGGTGTAGCCGTCCATGATGGGCATCTGCACGTCCATCAGCACCAAATCGTACTGCCCGGGCGCTGCAGCGCTGACTTTATCCACGGCGATAGCGCCGTTTTCGGCGGTGTCGACCTCAAGGCCGTAGGCCTTCATGATCTCCTCGGCAATCTCGCGGTTCAGCTCGTTATCCTCGACAAGCAGAACATGCATGCCCTTGAGGTCGGTGGCATTTTGGGGCAATATGCTCTGCTCCTCTTTCGCCTGTTCCTGCCCGATGACGGTCATCAGCGTGTCGCGCAAGTCGGACATAAACATCGGCTTGGAACAGAACGCCGTGACACCGGCTGCCTTTGCCTCCACCTCAATGTCAGACCAGTCATAGGCGGTCAGGATAATAATGGGCGTATCGTCGTTCAGGGCGCGAATCTGGCGGGTTACCTCAATGCCATTCATATCCGGCAGGCGCCAGTCGATGATATAGGCCTTAAAGGTATCGCCCATCTCGAGGGACTGCCGTGCGCGCAACACGGCCTCCTTGCCGGAAAGCGTCCATTCGGCGCGCATCCCCACCTTGACCAGCATCTTGGTCACGCTGTCGCAGGTGTTGAAATCGTCGTCAACCACCAGCGCCTTCAGCCCTTCCAGCTCGACGATTTTTACCTCCCTACGGCGTTCTGTCTGGGCGCGCAGCGGAACACGGACGATAAATTCAGAGCCTTTTTCCGGCGCGGACTGTACCTCAATGGTGCCGCCCATCATATCTACAATGTTTTTGGTAATGGCCATACCCAACCCAGCGCCCTGTATTCTGCTTACCGTTGAGGAGCGCTCGCGCTCAAAGGGTTCAAATACCTTTTTGGCAAAATCCGGGTCCATACCGATACCGCTGTCCTTGACACGGAACTCATACTGCCCGCATCCGCCGACCTTGCCTGCAAGCTGGCGCACCCGCACCGACACCGTGCCGCCCGCGGGAGTGAACTTGATGGCATTGGACAAAAGGTTCATCAGAATCTGATTGAGCCGGGTCTTGTCGCAATAGATGTCCTCGTCGGTAACATCTATCGCGTCCATATACAATTCCAGTTGCTTTGCGTAAATCTGCCCGCTGACGATGGTTTTAATATCGTGCAGTACATCGGAGAGATTGACCTCGGTTTCGTCCAGCTGTATTTTTCCGCTTTCGATACGGCTCATATCCAAGATGTCATTGATGAGCGAGAGCAGATGGTTGCTGGAGGCAAGGATCTTGGCAAGGTAGTCCTTCACGCGCTCCTTATCGTCCAGATGGCTGACCGCCAGCGTGGCAAAGCCGATGATGGCGTTCATAGGCGTGCGGATATCGTGGGACATGCTGGAAAGGAAGGTGCTTTTGGCGCGGTTGGCGTTTTCGGCGGCGGCAACGGCATCCGAAAGTGCCTGGTTCACCTGTTTGTCGGCGGTGCGGTCAGACAAAACCAGAATGTACTTGGTTTGTCCCTCGACCTCACTGCCCATGGCAACCACATGGAACCAGCGGCGTTCCCCCGTTTGCTGATGGATATATTCCATATCCCATTCGCGTTGCTCGCCGCCGGCGAGTCCCGCCAGATGGTCTTTGGCAGGTTCGACGGTATCCTTCGGGTGCAGCGTGGCCAGCGTATCGATGTTTTTACGCACGCTCTCCTGCGTCAGACCCAGCAAGCGTTCCATGTTCGGGCTAATATAATCTGCCTTGTAGGTTTTTGCATCCAGCATCAAAAAGACGTCGTTCACGTTTTGGGACAGCTTCCGGAACAGCTCTTCGCGGTATAAAATCTCAGTATTCTTGCGGCGCAGCTTGACGCGCCCCCTGCTAATAACCAGCAGAATGGCCATGAGCGAAAGACCGCCTGTAATGCCCACGATTATTTGTACCGTTCTCTGCCAAAGCTGATTCATACTGGCATTGACGACATCCACGGGGACAAGTTCCACCAAGATCCAGTCCTGGATGCCGGTACTTTCGTACGCCAGATAGTATCTTGTGCTGCCCAGCGTTACCTCATAGTTTCCGCTGGCACCTTTTGCAAAATCATTGGCGAGGTCTTGCACCTGCGCCTCGCTGAGGTCGGAATGTTCGCGCAGCACTGCAAGCAGGTTATAGATGTTTTGCTCGCCCTCTGCGATATTCTCAATCACGACCTGCCCGTCCGCGTAGACGACATAAGTGCTGGCAGTTCCGCTGAACGCCGAATTGCCCACGGCTTTCATCACATCGTCGTTGTAGCGACTGATGGCAATGGCATCGTAGGAAAAACCGCGGTAGACGCCCTTTGTTTCGGGGCAGATAAACACCAGTGTCGGCTTCTGCCCGGGCAAGGCCGCGTTCATCACAACGTCGTTTTGATCGGCAAGCTTTTCGTCGAGGTTGCTCTGCAAACCAAGATAGCCCGTTTCCCCGTGGGGCGTCATGTAGTTGCCGTCATAAGAAAGAAAGTAGAATTCGGCAAAGCCAAGCTCCTGCTTTGCGGATTCCAGATACATCTGAACTCCGTCATCGTCGGGGTTGCTGTCTAAAAAGCCGTTCCACAAATGAAGATAAGAGATGTTTTTGTTGGCGATCATGCTTAGCATGCTGTTGGATTTATGCAGAACTTCCTCTAAATGCGAGGTGCTTTCTTCGTAGACGGTCTTGGACACAAACGAAAGGTACTGTACGCCAAGGCCGATAAAGCACGTTATCGTCAGCACAACGGCGGCAACGGTCAACCCTTTGCGCGGTACGTGCCATGTTCTTTTAGTTTTACGCTTGTCTACTTCCACGCCGCTTACTCCAACGTAACGTAGCTTTCCGGCGCGGCAAGCACCACGCCGCCGTCGGAAAGTGCCTTGCTCCAGAGGTCTTTGACCGTATTCTCTCCGCGTTCAAACGCGTGGGGTTCGTCCTGTAGCAACGGCGTCATTTGCTTTTCCGTCGCTAGGCAGGTCACGGTAACGGTGTCATCGTCTCGCAGGGCCTTTCCGTTGCGGGTAACGCCGGTCAGTTTGTAGCTGCCGTCGTTCTCTTTTACCTGCACGGTAATACCGCTGACCACCGGCAGAGAGCCGCGGTTGAACGGGGTAAAGCCGCCCTCGCACCCTTTCACAAAGCCGCGCAGGGTGTCCTTGAGCTCGGCGCCCGTCATGGTTCGTTGGTACGACAAAAGTCCGTTAGGCATGATCATGGCGCGTGCCGTTGTTTGGGTATAGTCGGCCTGCAGCACGCTGCCGGTAAAGCTGCTGGCGGCTGCCACCAGCACGTCGGTGTCGTAAAGGCCGCGCAGCGTGTTTGCCATAACCGAGAAGGACTCATTGCCGCCGTTTTTGTGGAACACGTTGGAATAGGCCTTTTTGCTGCTCAGCACAGTATCGCCCGTGTCGGGCGTTTCCTCTGACAAAAGAGCGGCATTGAACGCGCTGTAGGCTTGCGCGGCGTCATACTCGCCCGCAATCATTTTGGAAACCACATCCTGCGAGATGGCAAAGAAATCGTTGGAGGCGATGCGGATATACATATGGTTTTCTTCTACCACCGGGCGCACATCCTCCATGGTGTCGGACAGGCGGTAGTCGACGTTTTGGCTGTAGCTGAGCAGGTCCTGTCCTTCTGCGAGAATCTGCTCCTGCGCGTCCTGCGACAGCATAACGTTCAAAACCTGCATCGCCTTTGCGCGCCGCGCGTCGTTCTGCTCTAAATCACGGTTCAGCGCCACCTGGAAGTAGGGCGTGGTCACCAGCCACTTTTCACCGTTTTGGCCAAAGATTGGCAAAAAGGTTGCGTCAATGCCTTGGTCTTGGAACATCTTTACGCCGGCAGAGCTGCTAAAGTACATGGCAAGCTGTCCGTTGCCGAACATCTCGGTCACGTCATCGTAATTGAGCTCTAGATCGGCCGCGGTAAGACCCGTGTCCTGAATGAACTGCTCCATGCGCTCGAAGTTGCCCGGCCACACGGTGTCGTCCAGCCCGACGCGGGCGTCGTTGGCGGGGTCGCTATAGGCGGTGCGCCATTTGCGCCCGTCTATGGTCGTAAGCTCGGCGGCAGAAAGCCCCTGCAGCGTTTCCATGCAGGTGTAGTCGTACATATAATCGGCGGTATAGCCGCGGATACCCACTTCCTCAAAGGCTTTACAGGCTGCTACAAAGCTGGCGTAATCGGTGGGCATCGGAATGTCGTACTGCTCAAAAAGGTCGCGGTTGACCACAAGACCGTGGGAATCGGCGCATACGGGCAGCCAGTTTACGCTACCGTCCTCATTTTTGAAGTTGTTGAGGTAGGTGTTGTAGATGGCGCCTGCCTCGTTGGTGGCGGCAAGGTCCATCAGGCTGTCCTTTAAGGGGGCAGCATCGTGCAGGGAGAAACGACAGCAGGTAATAATGTCCGGCAAACCGCCGTTTTGCTGCAAGAACTTATAGAAGTCCAAATCGTTGTTGCCGACGATGAACTCAATGTTTACATCCGGCAGCTGCGCCTGCACATAGGGGGCGTACTTCTCGTACAGGTTGGCGGTCCACAGGTATACCTGAATGGTCTCTTTATCCTCCTGCGCCTCCTGCGATTCGGTGCCTTTTTCGACGCAGCCGCTCAGCAGGGATACACCCAGCACCATGGCAGCAAGCAGTGCAAAAGCGATGCACAGTTGTTTCTTCTTCATGCGACCCTTTTCCTCCCGAACCGAAGGCGGCCTGCCCGTATACAGAACTGCTCATACATGCTTTGCAAGTCCATTCCGGGTAGTGCGTCGATTGTTGGCGTAAGCCGTCCTGGTGCGGAACAGCCGAAGGCTGCCCGAGCGGGCGGCATCTTGGTCCGGATCGATTAGATCGCGCCCTAGAATGTTTGCATGATACCACCGCTACGCTGCCATTCTGAGCACGTCGCAGCACTCATTGCGGCACTTGGGGACGTTCCTTTTCTGCCGGCAGTTGGGGACACTCCTTCCAAGGTGCGGGTAGTCATTGGGGACGTTCTTAAATGACTAGTCGAACAAGAACGTCCCCAATGACGAGGCGGGGGAGGCGTGCGACAATGGTGGACGTTATGTTGTCCGCGCCAAGGAGTTGCTATGTTGTTGTGTCCCGTTTGCCATGATCCGTTGGTGGACGACGAGCGCGGTGCCGCATGCGCGGGCGGACATCGATTTGACCGTGCGCGCGAGGGCTATCTATATCTGCCGCGCTCGTCCAAGAGCGGCGACTCCATGGGCGATCCCAAGTCGCAGGCACGCAGCCGTCGTGACTTTCTGAACCGTGGATACTACGCGCCGTTGCGCGATGCGATGGTCGAGCTGGTGCGCAAACAGGTGTCTGGGCGTGCGGCATCTACCGGCACCCCCATGACCTTGCTCGATATTTGCTGTGGCGAGGGCTACTACACGAGCGCCATGGGTGCGGTGCCGGGCGTGGATGCTTACGGGTTCGACTTGGGCAAAGAGATGGTGCGCCTGGCCGCCAAGCGCGGCGATGCGACCTACTTCGTGGCCAACATGAAGGATATCCCCGTGGCTGATGGTGCCTTTGATATGGTGACCGAGCTCTTTGCCCCCTTTAACGAGCGTGAGTTTGCCCGCGTGCTGGCACCCGAGGGCTCGCTCTACACCGTGGTGCCGGGTGCTCGGCATCTGTTTGGGCTCAAGGAGGTGCTCTACGACACGCCATATCTCAACGATGAGAAGTTGCCGAAGACGACCGAGCTGGAGTTGGTGGGAACGCAACGGGTGTCTGCGAACATTACGCTCCAGACGCAGGCCGACATCGAGGCGGTGTTCCAGATGACGCCGTACTACTACCGCACGCGCCCTGCCGACAAAGAGCGCCTGGCAAACCTGGACACCCTTCAGACCGATATCGACTTCATCATCGCCGAGTACCGCCACTAACCTACCAAAAAGGGACAGGTTTATTTTGGCAGGTTTTATCTGGGCAAACGTAAAGGGCCGACCGCGTCGTTGCGCGATCGGCCCTTTGTTAGTTGCTTGGATGTAGGGGTCAGTGGAAGGCAAGTGCCTACAGGCGATCCTTGTTCTCGGCTTTAACGGCGTGAGCCTGCTGAACAAAGAACAGGTCGTACACCACGATGACAAAGGCGCCAAAGTTGATGGCGTCGCCGCCAAACGCGGGAAGCGTGAGCACGGCCTGCGCAATCGTGGCGATTGCGGCGACGATGCCGAGCTTAAACGCGCCATCCACCTGCGAAGGCTTGTTGGCGCCCTTGATGCCTGCAACACCTGCAGCAAGATCGACAAGACCCTTGATGACAAGTACGGCCGCGGCGAGCATGGCGTTCGGCCCGTACGTGGAATCGAGACTGCCTCGGGCGATGCCGACGCCGGCGATGACGAGGCTGGCGATGCCCAAAACAAAGTAAATGAGGGCAAGGATTTTGAGTGTCTTGCGAGCGTAGCTCATGGCTGGATCCTTTCGATACGAGTACGGCCGATCTGGCGTACCCCCTGTGCTGCACATATGGTGAAGCACATTGTAGTTCAACGCGGCGGCGCATGCGTCTGAAAGCGCTTTAGGCCTGCGCACCTCAACCTTTCAAAAAGGAAAGCTGGACGTAAGTCAAATCGATGGCAGCTCATGTGCGGCGCTGCGATGATGAGGATGTAACAAGGAGTTGGTCTAAGGAGGAGCCATGATGTACGGAACAGGGCAGGCGCGCGAGCCGCAATCGTTGGGAAGGCGCATGAGCGATTCTGTGATCGCTGCCGTGTGCACGGGATTGATGGCGGTGCTTTGCATTGGGATGCTGTGGGCCATGTCGCATGTGGGACAATAGCGGACGGTTGGGTGCCGACATTAACGGCGCCCGCGTATCCGTTTTGCTTGTGAAGGAGTGCCCATGGGCGTCGTCGATCCCTTTTCTGTTGCTCGGGCCGCGGGGCTTGAGCTGACCGGGAAGACCGAGGGCCTCACGCTCACCGACGGCACGATGGAGTTGCGTGCCGATTTTGGCCGCATGCTTCCACGGCTCAAGCAGGGCCGTCTGCAGCAAGAGCTGTTGGTGAAGGCTGCACGCACAAAAGGTATCGAGAACCCCTGGGCGATTGACGCCACGGCAGGCTTTGGCGAGGATTCGCTGCTGCTGGCGGCAGCGGGCTTTACCGTCGATCTGTATGAACAAGACTGCGTGATCGCGGCGCTGTTGCAGGATGCCTTGGACCGCGCGGCGGATGATCCGGCGCTTGCGGCTGCCGTGGCGCGCATGCGCTTACATGCGAGCGAGGACAGCATTGCCGGCCTTCGCCATACGGCTGAGCTAGTCGAGCGCGGTGAGCTCGCGGCTCCCGATGTGGTGTATCTGGATCCCATGTTTCCCGAGCGCACCAAGAGCGCGGCGGTTAAAAAGAAGTTCCAGCTCTTGCACCATTTGGAGCAGCCGTGCGCCGATGAGGAGACGCTGGTCGAAGCTGCGCTTGCACCGCACCCGCGCAAGGTTGTTATCAAGCGGCCGGTGAAGGGGCCGCTGCTTGCCGGCGTTAAGCCGAGCTATCAGCTTGCGGGCAAGGCCGTCCGCTACGATGTTTTGGTGCCGCCGCGCCCGTAGTTTGCGTGCGATGGTCGGCGATGTGTCGGTGCCGTGCCGCTGCGTGAGCGTCGCGCCGATGCGGCGCCTATTTCCAAGGGTGCGACGTCAGGTGCCACCCGCCGCAGTATTCACATTTGTAGCAGGCCAAGCCACGTCGTCCACGGTTTTCGCAGTCGGCCATAACGGCCTCGGCCTCGGCGCGTGTGTCGTAACGGTTTTTGCGCTCGCACGACTTGTAGCGCCAGGCCTCATCGCGCTCGGCATCCAGGGCGTCGCGGCGCTCGTCCTCGCGCGCAAACAGGTCGCTTATTTCGCCGCCGGTGGCAGCGCCCAAAAACTCGCTTTTGGCCTTTGACCAGGCGGCTCGCTTTTTGCTTCCCATCTGCTTCGTGCCCTTTCCAAACGCTGGTATCATTGCTCAATCAAAGTGATACCAATAAACGTGAGGTCGCCGCGCGATGATCAGAAAAACCCTCGAGACCGACATTCCCGCCGTCATGGCTATCTATGACGCCGCCCGCGCCTTTATGCGCGCGCATGGCAACGCCACACAGTGGCCCGAGGGCACGCCTTCGGCCGAGCAGCTGGCTGCCGATATCGCCGCCGGTGGCAGCTATGTGTGCGAAGTCGACGGTCGCGTGGTGGCGACGTTTGCCTTTTTGCCGGGCCCGGACGAGTGCTATGACGTCATCGAGGACGGTCAGTGGCGTAGCGACACTCCGTACGCCGTACTGCACCGCGTGGCGTCCGACGGCACCGTGCACGGTATCGCGGCCGCGATGTTTGCCTTTGCCAAGGCGCGCGCTGACCACCTGCGTATCGACACGCACGCGGACAATCTGCCTATGCAGGGCGCGAGCATGAAAGCGGGGTTCGAGCGCGCCGGCGTTGTGTATGTGTCGGACGGCACGTCGCGTGTTGCGTTCGACTGGCTGCGCGAGGCATAAGAGCGAGGACGCGTATCAACAATCCATGTACATGAAAATGGCCCCGGGTGGGGCCATTTTTGGCCGCTGCGCTGTTAGGGGAGGTGCCGGCTTTCGTAAGGCGCGAACCTACGAAAATCGCCGCGCGGCAACGCGGGGCGATGAGCTCGGTCGGGGGATAGGGCCCGCTTCGCCCGCCGGCCCGTAAATTGTATCATCCAGTGTGGAACGAGAATGCCCGTCGCCGTGCGCGACGGGCTTGCAATAAGAGGAGAGCCATGTCGAAGCAAGCGGTCGTTGGAATCTTGGCGCATGTCGATGCCGGCAAGACTACGCTGGCCGAGGCTATGCTGTTCAACGCAGGTCGCATTCGCAAGCGCGGCCGTGTGGACGACGGCGACTCGCACCTGGATACCAACGCTATCGAACGCGAGCGCGGCATCACGATTTTCTCGTCGCAGGCCGTGCTCGACCACGGAGATGCCCACGTCATGCTTGTGGACGCCCCCGGTCACGTGGATTTTTCGGCTGAGGCAGAGCGCACATTGCGCGCGCTCGACTACGCGATTTTGGTTGTGGGCGCCAACGACGGCGTGCAGGGACACACCGAAACCCTGTGGCGCCTGCTCGCGCGCTATGACATCCCGACGTTCATCTTTATCAACAAAATCGATCTGGAGAATCCCGGCCGCGATGTTTTGCTGGCACAACTTGGGCAGCGTCTTTCCGAGGGCTGCCTCGATGCGAACGAACTGCTGACGGGCGGTGCCGTTTGGGAGGACGCTGCCGCGCTGGACGAGGCCGCGCTCGAGGAGTTTCTTGAGACGGGCGAGCTTTCTGTCGCAACGCTGTCGCGCATGGTTGCCGAGCGCAAGCTCTTTCCCTGTTTTGCCGGCTCGGCGCTCAAGGACCAGGGCGTGGGCGAGCTGCTGGATGGCATGTGCACGCTGATGCGTGAACAGGCGTGGGCCCCGGAGTTCGCCGCGCGCGTCTATCGCGTCAGCCGAGGTGTTCGTGGCGAGCGCTTGGCTTGGGTTAAAGTGACCGGCGGCACGCTGCGCGCAAAACAGATGATCGAGGGGCGCTCCGGTGCCGAGGCGTGGGAGCAAAAGGTCGATCAGGTGCGCATCTATAACGGCGAGAAGTATGAGCTTGCCCAAGAAGTTGCTGCTGGCGGTATTTGTGTCGTGACGGGTCTTGCGCACGTTCGCCCAGGGGACGCCCTGGGCGCCGAGCCCGCGGGCGATGCGCCCGTCATTGCGCCGGTCCTCACCTATACGGTGCTACCGGGCGAACACGATGTCCATGCGGTGTTCAAGGCGCTGACCGAGTTGGCGGACGAAGACCCCATGCTCGGTGTAAGCTGGAATACGCATCTTGAGCAGATTTACTTGCAGTTGATGGGCGCCGTGCAACTCGAAGTCGTGCAGCGGGTGTTGGCCGATCGCTTTGGCCTTACGATCGAGTTTGAGCCCGGCGGCATTCTCTATAAGGAGACTATCTCGCAGCCGGTCGAGGGTGTGGGCCACTTTGAACCGCTGCGCCATTACGCCGAGGTGCACCTGCGCCTGGAGCCGCTGCCGGCGGGCTCAGGCGTGCAATTTGGTACCGCTACCTCGACTGACGAGCTCGATCTGAACTGGCAGCGCCTGGCACTCACCAACGCTATGGAGCGCGATCACCTGGGCGTGCTGACCGGCTCGCCCATTACCGATGTACGCATTACGCTCACGGGCGGCCGTGCGCATGCTAAACACACTGAGGGCGGCGATTTTCGTCAGGCAACGTACCGCGCGATTCGCCAGGGTTTGATGCAGGCGCGTGAGGCCGGCGCGGCGGTGCTGTTGGAGCCGTGGTATCACTTTGAGCTCGAGGTGCCGGGGGAGTGCGTGGGCAGGGCGCTTTCGGATGTCACGCGCATGGGCGCCGAGTACGAGCCGCCGGCGATGGCGGGCGACCGGGCGAAGCTTGTGGGTCGCGTGCCGGCATCCGAGGTACAGGATTATGCGCTGGAGGTGGCTGCCTACACGAGCGGCCGCGGGCATTTGTACCTGGAGTTCGCCGGTTATGCGGCCTGCCATGATGCCGAGCGCGTCATCGAGGCGGCCGCCTATGAGCCCGAGGCCGATCTGCCCAACACACCCGATTCGGTCTTTTGTGCTCACGGCGCCGGCTATACGGTCAAATGGTACGACGTACCCGCCGCGGCGCACGTAAAGATCGATCCCGCCACCTTCCGCCCCTATCGCTCCGCCGACGCGGAATTTTTCGGCCACATGTGACAAAAGGACAGTCCCTTTGTCACATTCAGTTGGTATAACTCGGTATAAGTTGGTATAACTATTATCAGCGTTTGCCAATCCGAGGAGGCCGACATGCATCCAAATCCCTTTAAGCCAACGGCTGGTAAGCGACCTCCGATACTCATCGGTCGCGAGTCGGTCATCGAAGATTTCGAGGAAGGGCTCGATAACGGCGCCGGGGCGCCGGGCAGGCTCATGCTCATTACGGGAAACCGCGGCTGTGGCAAAACAGTTCTCCTGCGGGAGCTGCAACGTCTGGCCAGCGAGCGCGGATGGGCGGTTGTCTCCGATTCCGCTTCGCTTGGTTTATGCGACCGCCTGGCCGACGCGCTTCGCTCGAATAAACCCGTTGTGACGTCAATGGAGTTTGGGCCGTCATTTGGCCGAATGTCGGTCGAGGCGGCGCGGGCAAAAGGCGAGACGTTGCGGGGGCTGGTCAACGAGAGACTCAAGAAGCTCGGTCCAGGTAAGGGCATCCTGTTTGCGATTGACGAGGCTCAATCGGCGTCTATTGAGGAGCTGGCGGCCCTTGCCGTTCTTTATCAGCAGGTGCTGGGAGATCAGGATGCCACGGGCTTGCCCGATAGCGACCAGCGTGGTCTTGCGCTGGTTTTTGCCGGCTTGCCCAGCATGGTTGACGATTTGCTCGAAGAGCCGAGCGTGACGTTTTTGCGGCGTGCCCAGCAGCGTACGTTGGGGGCGATTTCTTTGCCCCAGGTGCGCGATTCGTATATCCAGACGGTCGAATGTGCTGGTCTTTGCGTTGACGCGGGGACGGCGGACCTTGCGGCGCGCAAGAGCATGGGGCATCCCTATATGGTTCAGCTGGTGGGATATTACATGTGGCGGTCTGCCGTTCGACGCGGCTCGCAAGTCATTGAAAGACGCGATGTCGAGGATGGCCATGCGGATGCCATCTTTGAGTTCTACGAAGCGGTTGACGCACCTCTGTATTACGGGCTGCGCAGTCCGCAGCGCCTCTTTATCGAGGCTATGGCGGTTGACGAGGGCAAACCGACTCGCATGGCGGATGTCATTGAGCGCTGCGACCGTACTCAGAGCTGGGCGAGTAAATATCGCGCAAGCCTGATTCGCGAGCGCGTCATCGAGGCCGCCGGATACGGCCTCGTCCGGTTTACCGTGCCCATGCTGGGCGAGTACATTCGAGATCGTGTTTTATGGCACGAGTAATGTGACAAAGGGACTGTCCCTTTGTCACATTCGATCAACAGGAAGGGAAGCGATGACGGTGTCGCAACAACCAAGTGCTATCGAGGTGCGCGGCGCACGTGTCCATAACCTCAAGGACATCGATATCGATATTCCGCTGGGAAGGCTCGTGGGTATTGCCGGCGTGTCAGGTTCGGGCAAGAGCTCGCTGGCGCTGGGGGTTCTGTATGCCGAGGGTTCGCGCCGTTACCTGGAGGCGCTCAGCACCTATACCCGCCGTCGGCTGACGCAGGCCGAGCACGCCCAGGTGGACGAGGTGCTGCACGTGCCGGCGGCACTCGCACTGCATCAGCGCCCCAGTGTGCCGGGCGTGCGCTCCACCTTTGGCACCATGACCGAGCTCAACAACAGCCTTCGCCTGCTCTTTAGCCGCTGTGCCCATCACGTGTGCCCGCACTGCGGGGCGCTTGTGGAGCCGAGCCTTAACGTGGCTGCGGGCCTGTCGCTCACGTGCCCCGCATGCGGTCACGAGTTCTACGCGCCGAGTGCCGAGGATCTTGCCTTTAACAGCGGCGGTGCGTGTCCTACCTGCGGCGGAACCGGTGTCATGCGCGAAGTGGACGAGGCGAGTCTGGTGCCCGACGAGTCAAAGACCATCGACGAGGGCGCGGTGCTTCCCTGGGGCACGCTCATGTGGGACCTGATGAAGCAGGTGGCCGGCGAGATGGGCGTGCGTACCGACGTGCCGTTTAACCAGCTCACGCCTCAAGAGCGCGACATCGTGTTCCATGGCCCGGCAGTTAAGAAACACATTCTCTACGTTCCCAAAAATGGCGAGGGCGCCACGCCGCTCGACTTTACCTATTACAACGCCGTCTATACCGTCGAGAATGCGCTCGCCAAGGTTAAGGACGATAAGGGGCTCAAGCGCGTTGCGCGCTTTTTGCGCGAGGGACCGTGCCGCGATTGCGGGGGCACGCGTCTTTCCGAGGCTGCGCGCCAGCCCCAGGTGCGCGGTATCAATCTGGCGCAGGCGGCGGCCATGACGCTGGGCGAGGCGATTGAGTGGGTGCGCGGGGTGCCCGCATCCTTGCCGACCGAGATGCGGCCCATGGCGACGGACATCTGCGATTCGTTTTTGAGTACGGCCCGCCGCCTGGTCGACCTGGGCCTCGATTACCTTTCGCTCGACCGCGCCGGTGCCACGCTGTCTACGGGTGAGCGCCAGCGCGTACAGCTTGCCCGCGTGGTGCGCAACCGATCGACGGGTGTGCTGTATGTGCTGGACGAGCCTTCGATCGGCTTGCATCCTGCCAATGTCGACGGTCTGGTGGGCGTGATGCGCGATCTGGTGGTCGACGGCAATACCGTGGTTGTTGTCGACCACGACACGCGCGTGCTGGCAGAAGCCGACTATCTGGTCGAGATGGGCCCCGTTGCGGGAGCAGGCGGCGGCCATGTAATCGCCGCCGGTACGGTAGACGAGGTCGAGCAATCGCAGGGTAGCCGCATCGCGCCGTTTTTGCGCTCGGACCCCAAGCGTCTGCGCCCGCAGGTGACTGACGACGAACTGTTCGACCAAGGCCATATCCGTATGGTGACCGGTGCCATCCATACCGTCAAACCGCTCGAAGTCGATATCCCGCGCGGTCGCCTTGTCGCGGTGACGGGTGTTTCGGGCTCGGGCAAAACGACGCTGGTGCTCGAGACGCTCATCCCGGCACTCAAGGCGCAGGCAGCCGGCGAGCGCCTGCCCAGGCACGTGCGTTGGATCGATGCCGAGGGTATCGCGCGCGCCAACCTGATTGACGCCACGCCCATCGGTGCCAACGTGCGCTCGACGGTGGCGACCTATGCCGACATCCATGACGAGCTGCGCCGCGCCTTTGCCCGTACGCCCGAGGCCAAGGAGGCAGGGTATAAGGCGGGCGCCTTTAGCTACAACACTGGCACCTTGCGCTGTCCTACGTGCGATGGCACGGGTTCGATATCGCTTGACGTGCAGTTTTTGCCCGATGTCGAGATCGTCTGCCCTGCATGCCGCGGCTCGCGTTATGCCGACGCAGCCTCGCATATTCATCGCGAGGGCAAGGACGGCAGTCTGCTCACGTTGCCGCAGCTCATGGACATGAGTGTGGACGAGGCCCTCGACGCCACGGTGGGACTCAAGAAAGTTCAGGCGCGCCTGCAGACCTTGCATGGCCTGGGTCTGGGCTACCTGACACTTGGCGAGCCCACGCCGGCGCTCTCGGGCGGCGAGGCGCAGCGACTTAAGCTTGCGAGCGAGATGGGCCGCGTGCAGGATGATGCCGTGTTCGTGTTCGATGAGCCCACGATCGGCCTGCACCCGCTCGATGTTCAGGTGCTGCTGAGTGTGTTTGACGGCCTCGTTGCCAAGGGCGCCACGGTCATCGTGATCGAACACGACCTCGACCTTATCCGTAACGCCGATTACGTGATCGACATGGGCCCGGGCGGTGGCGACGCCGGCGGGCAAATCGTCTGCGCCGGCACGCCGGACGACATCGCGGCCTGCCCCAAGAGCATTACCGGCCGCTACCTCTAACCGAATGTGACAAAGGGACGGTCCCTTTGTCACATTCCGGGAAAGTCTGTCTGACGCAGGGCCTCGTAGAGGACGATGGCGGCGCTGTTGGAGAGGTTGAGTGCGCTGATACGGTAGTCGGCCGGGTTGACGAAGTTGCCGCAGATATCCTGCTGAAGGATGGCCTCGTGGCTGTCCTCGGTATGCCCGAGCGATTCCTCGTGGGCTTCCCAAACCTCGGCATTATCGAGTGAGTCACAATCGCGCAGCATCGGGATGCGCTCGCAGCGCTCAGGCGCCGCGGCAAGCAGTGGCTCGGGAATGCCCGAGCTCTCGCTGCCAAAGACCAGATAGTCACCGTCGCGGTAGGTGCTTTGCGCATAGGTGCGGCGTGCCTTTTTGGTCAGCAGATGCAGGCACTCGTCGGCGGGGGAGAGGCCGTTGCGCGCAAGAAAATCCTCCCAGCCGGCATAGGTCGTCACGTCCAAGTTTTGCCAGTAGCCCAGGCCGGCGCGACGCACCGTCTTGTCGTCGAGCGAAAAGCCCAGTGGCTCCACCAGATGCAGGCGGGCGCCGGTAACCACGCAGGTGCGGCCGATATTGCCCGTATTGGCCGGAATCTCGGGCGCATACAGCACGATATTGAACATGAATCTCCTTGGCTCAGAATGAAAAACCACCACGAAGGGGACAGGCACCTTCGTGGTGGTTAGGCGGTTACGTGGGCGGAAAACGCTCGCTTCGATAACCCTAGGCGCGGTGCCAGTCGGTCAGGCAGGCATCGAGGGCGGCGATGAGCGCGTCCTTGTCCATGTGACGGCCGATGATGCACAGGCTCGTCATGCGGTCGCCCGTCTCGTCGTCCCAAATCTGCATGATCTCGGGGTTCTCGTCGATAATCTTCTGCTTTTCGCCCTCAGGCGCAGAATCGACAAACAGACCGTTCTCCATCAGGCGCATCTGGTGGCCGGCCTGCTCAAACATGTAGCACATGTCCGGATTGCCGTTCTGCCACAGCGGGCCCTTGACGCGAATGACCTCGTCGGGCCACTCCTGCTCAACAAAATCGGTGAACTTCTGCAGGTCAAACGGCTTGCGGCGCGAGTACACAAAGGTCTCGATGTCGTACTCGAGCACCTCGGGGTCGTCGTGCTCCTCGGGATGCTCCATGGCCTCGATCCAAGCGGCGGAGTTGTAGGCGCGCATAAAGTCGAAACGGTCGGTGTCGAGCAACTCCTCCATGGGGACCTCGCCGTTTTGGGCCTCGACAATCACGGCGTCCTTCTGCAGGCTGCGGACGATGGCCTTGAGCTCGGCGATCTGCTCGGGGCTCACGGTATCGGTCTTGTTGAGGATCAGCGTGGAGCAAAACTCGATCTGCTGGATGAGCAGGCTTTCGATGTCGTCCTCGTCGATATCCTCGGCCAGCAGGTCGCGGCCGCCGTTGAACTCGTCGTACATGCGGGCGCAGTCGACCACGGCCACGATGTTGTCGAGCGCGAGCTTGGGCTCGCCGCCCACCTTGGCCTCGTCGCAGAAGCTCGAGATGGTGTAGGCGATGGGGATAGGCTCGCAAATACCCGAGGCCTCGATGATGATGTAGTCGAACTTGCCTGAATCGGCGATGCCCTGCAGCTGGTTGGCCAGGTCGTCCGAAAGCGTGCAGCAGATGCAGCCGTTGGTGAGCGGGATGAGGTCGTCGGTCTCGGAAAGGCCGCCGTCGGCGATGAGGCTGGCGTCGACGTTGATCTCGCCGATATCGTTGACGATCACGGCGGCGCGGATGCCGCCGTCGTTAGCGAGGATGTGGTTGAGCAGCGTGGTCTTGCCGGCACCGAGGTATCCGGTAAGCATGATGATCTTCACGGGTTTGTTGGGCATGTGCCCTCCTTTGTTAGACATGGCTTACAGTTAAATCTTATGCCAAACGCCTGCTCTTATACCCACGTGCCGGCAAATAACACAGGCTACTCCCAGGCTCCCCACACATCGGGGCAATAACCGACGGTGGCCTTTTTGCCGTTGCGCACGATGGGCTCGGCTAGAACCTGCTGATTCTCGAGCAGTTTATCGAAGCGCTGGCTAGGGGTGAGGTGCGGGATGAGCGCGAGCGTCTCCTCGTCCTTAGCCTTGGGGTTGAGCAGCTTGTCGATGCCGCCGACCGCCTGCATCACGCTCGTGAGCTCGCCCTTGCTCATCTCCTTTTCCTTAAGGTCGATAAACTGCACCTTAATACGGCGCTCCTTAAAATAACGCTGCGCCTTCTTGGTATCGAAGGACTTTTTGGTACCGAAGATCTGCACGTTCATGTATTTGTTCCGCCGTTCTAACGAACGGCGGTCACATCGACGCTGCAAAGCCATCTGATGGGCAATCTGTCTTTCAATCGTCGGGCGCGGGCAAAAGCCCAGCGCCCTCCTCTTTCAAGGCACCTTGCCTCATCAGCTGGCTTTTCGCTGACATTGATAGAGCATCGAGGTGACCACCGCTGGACTTATCGAATAAAGTTGGTGCGCGCGCGATCTGCCTCGGGCGCATTGATGCCGGCGGCCTTGCCTGCCTCGATGCAGCGCAGGAGCCAGGCTATGTTTTTGCCGATATTGCGCATGGTGGCAAGGCCTTCGGCGTCTTGGGCGGCCTCACCCGGCATGGCACCAAAGACGTTGTTCCAGTAGGTGGATGCTACCACGGGCATCTGGTTGATGGTGAAGTACTTGTTGAGCACGTCGAAGGTGGTCGACGTGCCGCCGCGGCGGGCAACGGCGACAGCGGCGCCCGGCTTGTGCGCAAAGGCCTTGCTGCCTGCATAGAATGCGCGGTCGAGTGCCGAGAGAATGCGGCCGCTGGGATGTGCGTAGTAGACGGGCGAGCCAAAGACAAAGCCGTCGGCCTGTTCGGCGGCAGCGATCAGCTCGTTGACCACGTCGTCGTCAAAGGTGCAGCGACCGCCAAGCTTGCCACACTGGCCGCACCCGATGCAGTCGCGAATGGGCTTGGCGCCCAGCTGGAACATCTCGGCCTCGATGCCCTCGGCGTTGAGCTGCTCGGCGACCTCGGCGAGTGCGCGGGCCGTGTTGCCGTTTGCCTTGGGGCTGCCATTGACCAAAAGAACCTTCATCACAAACTCCCTCTGCTGTCGGTGACTTCTGCGGAGGATTATCGCACGAGCGGGCAAATGGCGTGGGGCGCGATGCGAAACGGCCTGTGTTTCACATCGCGCCCCATAACGCTAGTCCAGCTTGGTGCCCGGTACCTGTGGCGCCTCTCTAATCAGCGCATTAAGTTCGTTCAAAATGGAAACGGGCTGTCGGTCGACGGTGTCCAGATGAAGCGTCGCCACGCGAAGGGGCGGCTGATATTCAAATGAGCCGAGGAGCACGGGCGATCCCAAGAACCGTTCGATTTCGTCTGCAACCGCGTCGGTCTCTTCGGGATCAAGCTCGTCAAAGAGCGCCACGAACATCGGTCCGGTCGAGCGGAACAGACGACCCTTGCCACGCGAGCAATCCATGAGGCAGGCGGCGCTTTCTGCCAAAACGCGGTCGCCTGCATCAAAGCCAAAGCGGGCATTGACCTTGGCGATGTCGTCGATTTTAATGGCGATCAAGCCCGCGTTTCGTGCCACGCGACGCATCTCGCCAATGGCGTTGACCAGGGCGTGGATATCGCCCAGACCGGTCACGGAATCGGTCGTATCTGCCAAGCTTCGGTTGGTGACAATGCCCACATACATGTTGGGCTCGGTGTCGGTGCCGTCCAGGCGGTAACCCGTGCAGTCGCAAAGCGCGTATTTTCCGGCGGTATTCATGACGCGATACTGCATGCAGTGGAAGTGCCACGTGCCGTTTACCACCATATCGAGCTCGGCACGTACGTTGTCGCGGTCCTCGGGGTGAACACGGGCAAGCCATATATCGAGCGAGTTGTAGGGATGCTGGGAGGGTAGGTCAAAATCGCGCACGGCATTAACCGACCATTGCGATTCGCCGGTGTCGAGGTTAATGATGAACGGATAGCGTGTCTCGGAGCTCATGGAGATCGCTTGGAACACTCGGTCGTTGCAGGGGGGGGGTTGTTCGGTGACCGGGCGTTGCGGCGCATCGCCTTCTTCCGGTTGTTGCACACGGTACATGAGCTTGTAGCGATACATTTTGCGGTCGGCGTCCTTTGTCATCTGGCGACGCGTATCGCCTGCAAGCGGGTCGACGCGCGAGCAGCCAAAACTAAAGCTGGCGATCATGGGCGCCTTGTCGCCTGATGTTGCCTCGATAAGATTGGCGCGCGTCCGCTCCAGGCGCTGCTCGAGCTCGGCTTCGTCTGTCGTGGGGGATATAAGTACAAATTCGTCTCCACCGATACGGAACAGCAACTCATCGTGCTCCATTGTCTCGGTGAGTGCGCGGCAGATGCTCAGAATGTAGCGATTGCCCTCGGTGTGGCCAAACTTATCGTTGCAATGCTTAAGGCGGTCGATATCGATATAGGCGCAGGTAAAGGGGGTGCCTTTGCGCCAGAGCTGATCGACATGGCGGTCGAGTCCGCCACGGTTGCCAAGATTGGTGAG